>DASWML010000007.1:0-60343 GCA_036399795.1 Flavobacterium sp. | reverse complement strand
ATTGTCATCAGTTTTAGAACTTTGATAACCAACCATAGCACCAACAGCGATATTGTCAGCGACAAAAAAACCAACTCTCGGCTCAATTCTGAAAGATGTAGTTTTCAATTCTTCTGTTCCGAAAGGCTCTGAAGTTGATGTAAAGCCTACAGCACCAGACATAAAAATATCTCCGCTTGAAAAACCTTTACCACCTGTAGTTGTAGTGGCAGCATCCTGAGCATTAGCAAATCCGAAAGCGAATAATGCTGCAGCAGATAAAATTAATTTTTTCATTTTGTTTTGTTTTTAGATTACGGCGCAAATGTATAAAAAAAATAACACGAAAGCACCTACTAATAAAAAAAGTAAAATTTGCAGATTTATGGTAGCTTTAAACATTGGATTAGAATTATTTAGTCAATCACAGTCAAAAAAAATCCCCTTCAAATGAAGGGGATTTAAAAATTATTTTTTAGAACCTATATCCGATTCCAAGCTGGATCCCGGTGTTCTTCAGTTCAAGTGATTCATCCGGGCCTTCATAGATATCGCTTAAGCCGAGATTGTACCTAAGGTCAAACATAAGCCCCATTCCCAGTTCATATCCAACACCAGCGCCGATTCCGAAATCAGTGGAAGCAATCACTGCATCTACATCTTCGTTATCAGTACCGATTTTAAAAGCCACTTCCGGTCCTGCCTGAAGGCTAAGTCCCTGCATTACATAATACTTTGCCATGATTGGAATACGAATATAACTTACTCCGTAATCTTCATCAGTAAAATCGTCATCTGCCTCAGCCCCTTCCATTGAATAAAGCAATTCAGGCTGGACGTGAAAATTTCCTGAAATGGCAATATCCACAAGACCACCTACAAAGAAACCGGTTGTTCCGGCCCATTCCCCGTCACCGCTAAAAGAAGTGGATTGTACACCCGCTTTGACGCCAAACTTTGTTCCTTCTGACTGCGCAGTTGCGAAAGTGCAAATAAATACAGCAGCCGCAGATAAAATGAATCTTTTCATTGTTAATCAGTTTTAGTTAGGTAGTCAAAATTAAGAGTGTAGCAGTACGAAAATTTACACGTTTCAAGTTTTTTCTTACAGGATTATAATAAAAAATCCCTCAATAAAAGGGATTTTAATAAGCTGAAAGTTCTTTACGTTTAAAAACGATATCCGACACCTATTTGCAGACCTGTGTTAATGGCAGTAATCTGATCAACATCGCTGATATCATTTAACCCTAAATTGTAGCGGATGTCAAACATAAGTCCCATTGGCAATTCGTATCCGGCTCCGGCTCCGATTCCGAAATCAAACGACTTTGTACTCTCGTCAATTTCATCATCTGCTGCAACTTTAAACGCAACTTCAGGTCCGGCTTGTACACTTAAGCCCTGCATGAGGTAATACTTTGCCATCACGGGAACCCTGACATAGCTGATACGTGAATCCTCAGCGCCTTCCATTGACAACATCAGTTCAGGCTGAACATGGAAGTTTCCTGATATAGGCAAATCAACCAGTCCGGCTACAAAGAAACCTATTGCACCGTCGGCCTCCTCAATGTCATCTTCACCATCCACACTATAGACGATGTTTGTAAACTGCACACCGGCTTTAACCCCAAACTTCATGGTGTCAGACCCTTGCGCACTTGCAATCCCACAAGCGAGAAATGCAGCCATTCCAAAAATGATTTTTTTCATGTTTTTTGATTTTAAGTTATAGGCCAAAATTAAATTTTTACCAAACGGTCGCTTTTTGTTAAAATATTTACTTATCAACAATTTTATCAACCCAAACCCTTGTGCGACATTGTAATTATGTAACGTTTATAATGCTTTTAGTTCTAATTTTATAAACATTAGTAACCAAAACCATTATCATGAAAAAATCAGTTTTGTTGGTATTGATGATTACCTGCGGGATTATTAATACCAATGCGCAAGTGTTTAAACTTGGGATCAAAGCGGGGCCGAACTTTTCAAGTTTCAGCGGAGGTGAAGGAATCGATTACAGTTCACGCACCAGTATCCATGCAGGCGCAGTAGCTGAATTGGGACTCACCTCAAAATTTTCACTTCAGCCGGAATTGCTGTATTCCTCTCAGGGAGCCGATGTTGACGGCGCGGGCGACTTTAATCTTGATTATGTTGCAGTCCCTGTGCTTGCCAAGATTTATATCCTGCCGAATAAGTTCAGTATTGATGTAGGACCGCAATTTTCATTTCTGATAGACGAGGCGGAAGAAGCGCTGGAGAATGAAAAGTTCGATTTTGCAGTCGCCGGCGGTGTAACTTTGAATATTACCAAAAGTATTTTTGCCCAGGCGCGGTATACATTTGGTCTTACAGAAGCTTCTAAGGAGGCCGAAGTGACCAATACCGTGTTTCAGGTCTCGGTTGGATACATGTTCTTCTGACGACACAAAAGTAAAGCCATCCAAACGGATGGTTTTTTTATGCCTACAAAACATTTATTACTTTTACTGAAAATCCCTGCATGAAAATAATGATTATCAATGGCCCGAACCTTAACCTTTTGGGCCTGCGCGAGCCGCATATCTATGGCGTTGAAAGCTTTGATAAATATCTTGAAGAACTGCAGAAGAAATACCCAAACGCTTCTGTCGACTACTTCCAGAGCAATATAGAAGGCGAAATAGTTGATAAACTTCAGGAAGCAGGATTTGCATACGACGGAATTATCCTCAATGCTGCAGCATACACGCATACTTCCGTTGCCATTGGCGATGCCGTGAAGGCCATTCCCGCCCCGGTGATAGAAGTACACATTTCAAATACGTTTTCCCGGGAGCCATTCCGCCACCAGTCATTCATTTCGCCCGGTGCAAAAGGCATCATCATCGGGTTTGGGCTTGACGGCTACGAACTTGCCCTGCAATCTTTACTTCTATCCAAAACACAATCTGAATGAAAATAAACCGACTATTATTGGTGTTGCTTCTCGTAAGTGCTGCCGCATCCGCGCAAATCACCGGAACCGTCACAGAGGCCGAAACTGGCAACCCACTGCCGTTCGTGAGCATTTACCTGGAGAACTCATATCGTGGAACAACTTCCAATGAGTTGGGAAAATATGATCTGAATATAAAGGAACCTGGAAAATATACGATTGTTTTTCAGTCGCTTGGTTTCCGGACAAAGAAAATCACTGCTGATATTGCGAAGTTTCCTCATACGATCGACATCGCGCTGTTGGAAGAAAACCTTACCATCAATGAGGTAATTATCGATCCTAAGATTAATCCTGCCGATAAGATCATGCGAAATGCCATCGCTTCTCGGAAAGCAAACTCTGAAAAAACCGCCCGCTATAAAGCCGATTTCTATTCGCGTGGCATTTTCAGGATCAAGGATGCGCCGAAACGCGTACTCGGACAAAAGCTCGACATGTTTGATGAAATACTTGATTCAACACGAAGCGGCATCCTGTACCTTTCTGAGACAGTTTCAAAAATTGTTTACCAGAAACCCGATAAGATGAAAGAAACCATCGTAGCTTCTAAAGTCAGCGGCGACGATAACGGCTTCAGCTTCAATAATGCAGCGTCTGTAGATTTTGACTTGTATGAAAATTATCTCCCGTTCCGCGTCAACATCATTTCGCCGGTCGCGTCAAATGCCTTTAATTACTACAAATATAAATTCGAGGGAAGCTTTTTTGACGACGACGGCAACCAGATCAATAAGATCAAGATTATCCCGAGGCGCGCACTTGAGCCCGCGGTTGACGGATACATATATATTGTAGAAGATTCATGGGCCATTTATGCGGCCGACCTCAGCATCAGCGGGAACCAGATACAAATGCCTGCAATAAACCGCCTCGCACTCAGGCAGAACTACAGTTACAACAATAACAACAAACTCTGGGTTAAAAATACCCAGGTTTTGGATTTTGAAGCCGGACTGCTTGGCGTGAATTTTTCAGGAAGGTTTACTTATGTATACAGCAATTTCGAGTTTGAAGAGAAATTTGACAAAAAAACCTTTACCAGCGAAGTGCTTTCGTTTGAAAAAGATGCCAATAAAAAAACAGATGAATTCTGGAATACGATTCGTCCTGTGCCGTTGACCGATGAGGAATCCACTGACTATGAGAAAAAAAGTGCGCTTCAGGAAAAGAAGAAATCCAAGCAATACCTTGATTCGGTCGACAGGAAAAAGAACAGGTTCAATGTGTTGGATATCCTGACCGGCTACACCTATAATAAATCCTATCACAACGAATCTTATACCTACGACGGCATCATCACCAGCACCGGTTTCAATACCGTTCAGGGATACAATTTTACGAGCGGATTGTCATACACCAAAAGAAATCTGGAGAAACGTACTTTCTTTTCTTTCGGAACAATTTTCAATTACGGAATTTCAGAAGACCGATTCAGGGCAACCGGATTTATAACCCGGAAATTCAATAATATTACCGGCTTGCAGATGTCGCTTTCAGGCGGAAGCAGTGTCCAGCAGTTCAACCCCGAGAATCCGATCAGCCGTATTGTAAACAGCATCGCGACAACGTTTTTCAAGAACAACTTCATGAAAATCTATGACCGGACGTTTATAGGCATAAACTACCAGGAAGAAGTTGTAAACGGACTACATCTTACAGCAAACCTTGAGTATGCGCGCCGAAAACAGCTTTTTAACAATACTGACGAATCTATTGTGAGGAACGACAAAGGGTATACATCCAACAACCCGCTCTCGCCATTTGATTTTTACACACCTTTTTTTGAAACGCATACATTGGCAAAAGGTTCAGTCACCGGAAGAATTAATTTCGGACAGCAATATTGGATGCGGCCCGACGGGAAATTCAATATCCGAAATGAAAATTATCCCACACTTTTCCTGACCTATGAAAAAGGTTTCGCAGGAAGCGCCAAAAGATACAACTTCGATCATATCCAGGCACGCGTTGCACACGATCTGAATCTGGGAAATAAAGGACTTTTAGGAATGAATATCCGCGCAGGAAAATTTTTCAATGCCGAAGGGATTTCTTTTGTTGATTACCGCCACTTTAACGGAAACCAGACGCATATCGGGCAAACCGACAGGTATTTGAATGTTTTTAACCTTCTTCCCTATTATGTGGCCAGCACAAACGATCAGTATTTTGAAGCGCATGCGGAACATGACGACAACGGGTACATCATGAACAAGATCCCGCTGCTGAATAAGCTTCGCGCCAGCCTGGTCTTAGGTTATCATCATCTGGCTACGCCTGAAATGAAACCTTATTCAGAAGTGTCGATCGGCCTCGACAACCTCGGATTTGGGAAATTCAGGTTCTTCAGGTTTGATTATGTCAGGTCTTACCAAAGCGGCTACCGCGGTGACGGAGTGGTGTTCGGACTGAAGTTCCTAAACATTCTTGATTAAAATAAAAAAACCGCTCATGGCGGTTTTTTTTATGTTTTCAAAGTGAATCTATTCCCGGACAATTTTCGCTCCCAAAGCCCTCA
This sequence comes from Flavobacterium sp., assembly GCA_036399795.1. Classification (GTDB taxonomy): domain Bacteria; phylum Bacteroidota; class Bacteroidia; order Flavobacteriales; family Flavobacteriaceae; genus Flavobacterium. The sequence goes on along the minus strand of DASWML010000007.1, from coordinate 54,857 downwards.
GCCTTTCGTCAATCCTTTCATATCCCCGGTCGATTTGCTCAATATTCTGGATCGTACTGGTTCCTTTTGCAGAAAGCGCAGCGATCAGAAGCGAAATTCCAGCCCGGATATCGGGAGACGACATTACGGTGGCCTTCAACTGCGATTTAAAATCATGCCCGATGACAACTGCACGGTGCGGATCACATAGAATGATTTTCGCGCCCATATCGATAAGTTTATCTACAAAGAAAAGGCGGCTTTCAAACATCTTCTGGTGAATCAAAACGTCACCTTTTGCCTGCGTTGCCACAACTAGGACAATACTCAAAAGATCCGGTGTAAAACCTGGCCATGGCGCATCGGCAACCGTTAAGATCGATCCGTCGATATCGGTTTTCACCTGATAATTCTCGTGTGTCGGAATATAAATATCATCACCTCTTTTTTCAAGTGTAATGCCTAATTTCCTGAAAACATTCGGAATCACCCCGAGATTCTCCCAGCTTACGTCTTTAATCGTAATCTCGCTTCGCGTCATCGCCGCAAGTCCGATCCATGAACCGATTTCGATCATGTCGGGAAGAATCCTGTGTTCGCAGCCCCCGAGTTTTTCAACACCTTCAATAGTCAGCAGGTTCGAACCTACTCCTGTAATCCTCGCACCCATCGAATTCAGCATCTTGCACAACTGCTGAAGATATGGCTCGCATGCAGCGTTGTAAATTTGTGTAGTTCCTTTTGCAAGTACGGCTGCCATAACGATATTGGCAGTTCCGGTAACCGAAGCCTCATCAAGAAGCATCGAAGTTCCGGTTAAACCTTCTGTAGTTTCCACGCCGTAAAAATGGTCTTCCCGGTTGTAGCGGAATTTTGCGCCAAGGTTGATAAAACCCTCAAAGTGCGTATCGAGCCTTCTCCGCCCGATCTTGTCGCCGCCCGGCTTTGGGATATAACCTTTGCCGTAGCGCGCCAAAAGCGGCCCGACGATCATGATGGAGCCACGCAACGATCCGCCTTCTTTTTTAAAGGCTTCTGTTTCAAGATAACCTACATTTACTTCATCCGACTGGAAAGTAATAGAACCTTTCCCATTCCTTGTGATCTTTACGCCAAGGTTGCCCAAAAGCGTGATGAGTTTATTGACATCAATAATGTCGGGAATATTGTTAATAGTGATTTTTTCAGGAGTGAGCAAAACGGCACATAAAATCTGCAATGCCTCGTTTTTTGCACCCTGAGGCGTAACTTCTCCTTTAAGGCGAATCCCGCCTTCTATTTTAAATACTGCCATTCCTACTGATGATTTCTGTTATTGTTCTTATGTGCCGGATTATTTTGCTTTCCGTTTTTCTGCAGTTTTGGCTTTTGCGGCACTGACGGGATAATTTTATTGGAAATGCGTTTGTTGGTCCGCATCAGGTCGGTCGAATTCAATAATTCTTCGGAACTCTGCATCAGGTTGATCCTTCCGTCCGAAAGTTCGTAAAGATGCTCAAATATCACATCATCTTTTACCGTGTCCTTATTCCAGCTCAGGTACGATTTCTTCATGTGGTTTGCGATCACCTTGATCAGTGCGCTTTTCATCTCTCCGTCTTCCCAGCCGTTGGCAACATCGATCATGTATTTGATGTTGTTTCCGTAGAAACGGTATTTTGGAAAATTCTGCGGATAGTTCAGTGCATCAGGCCGCAACTGCAGCACTTCACGCGATGGGATCGGATAGGGCGAATCCACATCGAGCCTAAAGTCAGACATTATAAAAATCTGGTCCCAAAGCTTGTGGTGAAAATCCGGAACATCACGCAAATGCGGGTTCAGGCTTCCCATAACCTGTATAATATATTTAGCAAGCCTGTTGCGTTCATCCCGGTCTTCAATGGCTGTCGCCTGATCGATCAGCTTTTGCAGGTGTCGGCCATATTCCGGGATAATCAGGTGCAGTCGCTCGGCGTTGTACTCCAGGTGGTGGACAACATCCGCGGCATTTTCTTTCTGGTATTTGTTCATAAATTACAGGGAAATGATTCCTTCAATGACCGATACTTCAATGTATTTGTCAACAATATTCTGTGCGTTTTCCATCTGGACGTTGATAGAAATGCTTGTATAATTCTCGTTTTTCGATTTCTTTGTCGTAATCACCGCGCCGAGGCTGTCAAATGCAGTTTCTACAGCATCGATCTTGTGCGATTGGGTCGGGACAATAAATTTAAACAGATATTCCGTCGGCCATTCAGTAGTGTTGTTGAGTTCAACTTTCAGCCTCTCATAAAATTCCTCAGTCTTCTTATCCATTCTTCTTTAAAAAATAAGAAGCAAATATACGGATTGATTTCAAATCAGGGTTTTGCGTTTTGTTATTTTTTGAAGCTGTTTCCTGCTGTACGCTCCAATCTTTTTATTGCAGAAATAATTCACAAAGATTGATATTCAAGCAGCAATAAAAAGGATTTCCGCTGCCATCAGGGCTAAGGCATCCAAGGCACATTTAAATTTTCCATTGCAGATAACTTTGACTAAGTTTGCGGCTTATTTTCCAAAAGTGAAAAAGGAAATCATTGTCATTATCGGCGGCCCGGGCACGGGTAAAACCACCATTATCCAGGAGATGGAAAGGCGCGGCTACTGCTGCTATCCGGAAATCTCCCGCGAAGTGACTTTGGAGGCTCGAAAACAAGGCATTGAACAGCTTTTCCTTGAAAATCCGCTGCTGTTCAGCGAGCTGCTGCTCGAAGGGCGCAAAAAACAATTCCGAAAAGCGCTGGAAGAGCCACACGAAATTATTTTCCTCGACCGCGGCATTCCCGATGTATTGGCCTATATGCATTATATCGGCGACAGCTATCCTTCATTTTTTGACCACGCGTGCCGGGAACACGTCTATTCACAGGTTTTTATCCTGCCGCCATGGGAGGAAATTTATGTAAGCGATGATGCGCGTTATGAGAATTTTGAACAGGCGAAGCTCATCTACAACCATCTCAGCGAAACCTACCGCAGTTATGGCTATGATTTGATCGAAGTTCCGAAAGGCGATCCGCATTCCCGCGTAAATTTTATCCTTGATTCGATCGGAAACTAGTTCTTTTTCTGCTCGTCATTGAAGATTATTTGATTAATTTTCCGGCTATATCTTTACGCCATGGGGCAACCTTCCGACATACTGAAACAATATTGGGGTCACGACACTTTTCGCGAGCCTCAGGAGAAAATTATTGCTTCTGTCCTTGCCGGTCGCGATACGTTTGCATTGATGCCTACAGGTGGCGGAAAATCGATATGCTTCCAGGTTCCGGCCATGATGAAAGATGGCATCTGCCTTGTCATTTCTCCTTTGGTGGCGCTCATGAAGGATCAGGTCACAAATCTGCAGCAGCGCAATATCAAGGCGCTTTCCCTTACCGGCGGCATGTCTGTTGACCACATCAGCGACATGCTCGACAACTGCGCGTTCGGAAATTATAAATTCCTGTATCTTTCGCCCGAAAGGTTACAATCGGCATGGATTGTTGACCGCCTGAAAGAACTTCCGATAAACCTGGTTGCCGTTGATGAGGCGCATTGTGTTTCCCAATGGGGACATGACTTCCGTCCGGCTTATCTCAAAATTTCCACACTCAAAGAGCAGTTGAAGAACGTGCCATTCCTTGCCCTTACCGCATCGGCAACACAGCGCGTGAAAAAAGACATCGTTGAACAACTTGAACTTATAAATCCGCAGGTTTTCACTTCTTCATTTGCGCGCCCGAACCTGGGTTACATCGTCATTGAAGCCGAAGACAAATTGTTTAAGATCGGGCAGATATTAAATAAAAACCCGGAGCCTTCCATCATTTACGTCCGCAACCGGAAATCCTGCATCGAGCTGTCGGCCCAGTTGCAGTCACTTGGATTTACATCGACGTATTATCATGGCGGCCTCGCATCTGCGGAGAAAGACAGGAACATGGAACGCTGGATGAAAGAGGATGCGCGGGTCATGGTAGCGACAAATGCTTTCGGAATGGGAATCGACAAATCAAATGTGAAAACCGTAATCCATGTCCAGCTTCCGGAAAATATTGAAAACTATTATCAGGAAGCCGGGCGCGCGGGTCGAAATGGTAAAAAAGCGTTTGCGGTGCTTGTTGTTAGTCCGTCAGACGGCATCACGGCCGAAAATCAATTCATAAACATCCTGCCCGATAAAGCATTTTTAAAAAGTGTTTACATCAAACTCTGTAATTACTTCCAGATTGCTTATGGGGAAGCGCCTGAAGAAGCGATCGGGTTCAACCTCAGCCACTTTTGCCTGCAATATGGATTTCCGGCGGCAAGGACTTACAATGCTTTGCAGTTTCTTGACAGGCAGGGCGTAATCAGTTTATCACAGGAATTCTCTCAAAAGATGGTTGTGCAGTTCATCATCCCGTCACGGGAAGTCATCAGGTTTATGAGCCTGAATCCTGCAGATGAACAAATTATTCTGACAATCCTTCGGACATATCCCGGAATTTACGATCAAAGGCTTGCGCTTAATCATCTTCTGATTGCCAAAAAATCGGGCGCAGAACCGGAAAAAGTATTGAATTTGCTGGAACGGCTTAAAAAATTATCGGTGATAGATTACACTGCCAAAAACAACGACTCGGAAATCATTTTTAATGAAGTCCGCGAAGACGATCACACCATCAACCGGATTTCAAAATATCTTGAAGAACAAAATTCACGAAAAAAACAGCAGCTTCAGTCGGTTTTGGATTATGTTGCGGAAAAGGCGCTTTGCCGAAGCAGGCAGATCTCTGAATATTTCGGCGACCACACAGTTGAAAATTGCAGAATTTGCTCCAATTGCCTTCAGAAACGCCAGCCTCTCCAGGACAAAGCGCTCCCTGAAAAGATCATTGCACTGCTGCAAGCCGAAAATCTTACCTCAAGGGAAATACAGGAAAAGACCCAAAGCCACGAAACCGATGTTATATTTGCACTCCGCAACCTGATGGAAGACGAAGTACTTTCCATTGCGGGCGATAACCGATATTATCTACAGAATGAATAAACTCCGCATTGTATTTATGGGAACACCGGAATTTGCAGCCGGGATTCTTGATACCATCATAAAACATCATTTTAACGTCGTGGGTGTGATAACTGCAGCAGACAAACCTGCTGGGCGCGGACAAAAATTGAAATATTCAGCCGTAAAAGAATATGCGCTGGCGCACGACCTTAAAATCCTTCAGCCTACGAGCCTTAAAGATCCTGATTTTCTTTCGGAACTAAAATCCCTTAATGCGAACCTTCAGGTCGTGGTAGCTTTCAGGATGCTGCCTGAAGCCGTTTGGCGGATGCCGTCGCTGGGAACTTTTAATCTGCATGCGTCCCTTTTGCCTGATTATCGAGGTGCAGCGCCGATTAATTGGGCGATCATCAACGGTGACAAAAAGACTGGGGTGACGACGTTCTTTATAGATGATAAAATTGATACCGGCGAAATGATCCTGCGCCGTGAGATCAATATAGACGAGAACGAAAATGCGGGAAGCCTGCATGACCGCCTGATGGAACTCGGAAGTACAGCCGTGGTTGATACATTAAAATTAATTGAATCAGATGCGGTGAAAACCGAAATACAGAAAGACATTCCGGGAATACGCCCGGCGCCAAAACTCACAAAAGACAACTGCCGGATCAACTGGAATGCGCCTGCAGTGGAAATATTCAACCAGATCCGGGGACTTTCCCCTTATCCGGCGGCTTGGACTATTATTCGGGATGGCGATGCAGAACTAAACATCAAAATTTATGATGCTGAAATACACATGGAAGATCATGAATGGAACCCCGGAAAAATCCTTTGCGATAAACGTCGAATCAGGGTAGCCTGTGCGGACGGCTTCATAAATCTTAGGGAACTCCAATTCCCCGGCAAGAAAAAGATGACGGTTGGAGAGCTTTTAAATGGCTTAACGCTTGCTGATGCTGCAATTGCCCTCTGAAACCCAATAACCGCCATGTCTTTATCAACAAATGATCTGATTTATCAACAAAATATTCAAAAAGTAGCACAAAGCCTTGCACGGTAAGGATTTCCTTTTAAATTTGTTTCATTAACATAATGTTTAACCAACAATTAATAACTTTTAATCATGAACAAATCAGAATTAATCGATGCTATGGCAGCTGACGCCGGAATCAGCAGAGGCGCTGCAAAACTGGCTCTAGAGTCCTTTCTAAACAATGTTAGCGGAACTTTGAAAAAAGGAGGAAGAGTATCTCTGGTTGGATTTGGTTCCTGGTCAGTATCTTCAAGAGCTGCAAGGGACGGAAGAAACCCACAAACCGGAAAATCTATTCAGATTGCTGCTAAAAACGTGGTTAAATTTAAAGGTGGTGCAGAATTAGAAAGTTCAGTTAATTCAAAATAAACCCAACAATATATAAATCAGCCTTCTCTGTGAGAGGGCTTTTTTTGTTTATTTTATCATATTTTATTTGGTTTCTAAAGAGATTTTTTGGTAAATTTATTAAAAAATTGCAGCAAAATGATTTCTGAAAGACTAAAAAAAGGGCAGCTGCTAATTGCAGAACCCTCCATCATCGGGGATTTATCATTCAACCGATCTGTGATTTTATTAGCAGATCATACGAGTGAAGGTTCTGTCGGGTTTATCATCAACAAACCACTTCGTTATACAATAAACGATCTCGTTCCTGATATAGAAGCGACATTTAAAATCTATAACGGTGGACCTGTAGAACAGGATAACCTCTACTTCATACATAATATTCCTGAATTGATTCCCGAGAGCATCGAAATTTCGAGCGGTATTTTTTGGGGAGGCGATTTTGAGCTTACGAAGAACCTCATCAACGAAGGCCGGATCAAGCGCGACAACATCCGTTTCTTTTTAGGATATACGGGATGGGATGCGCAACAGCTTGAGAATGAAATGCAGTCCAATGCCTGGATCATTTCTGAAAATATGTATGAGAATAAGATCATCGGGAAGTCGGCCACCGACTTCTGGAAAGAAAAAATCCTTGAACAGGGCGGAGACTATCCAATCTGGTCAAATGCACCTGAAAACCCGCTTCTCAACTAATTCGTGTCATTTCATTTAACCGCGAAGTTAATTCTTCAGAAAATTTATATCCATAAGTTTTTTTCCTGTACTTCGTGACCGGCCTGATGCCGGAAATTACATTTGTAATAAAAAGCTCATCCCCTTTCTGCAGGTCAAAAGTTGATATACTTTGCTCAACGACTTCTAAATCAGGAATTTTTCGTGCTATTGCCAGCACCTGTTTCCTCATTATCCCGTTGAGGCATCCGTCTGACATTGGTGGCGTAATCAAGGTGTTTGCAGTGAGCATGAAGATATTTCCATTCAGGGCTTCGATGACATTTTTATCCTGATTCAGCAGCAGGCAATTGTCTAAATTGTTTTCACCTGCGTAAATGCTTCCCGTGATATTGATGATCCTGTTGGTTGTTTTCAATGTCGACAAGAGCTGCGCCGGAACGAAAAAATCCTTATATAAATCGACCTCATATTCACTGTTAAGGAATTGATATGTATCAAATTCCAGAGGTTTTGCCGTAACAAGGAAGGATATATTCCTGCTTGTTGGTAAATATCTACCGCCATCCCTGCGATACACTGTGATTCTTGCCCGTGCAGAGGCTGCGCATCCTTCAGCTTCAGCTAGGGAAATGATTTGGAGCGCAAAGAATTCCATGGTAAAATCCATAGGAATTTCCATCCGTAGAATCCGCATTGAAGACATAAGCCTAAAATAATGATCTTCCAAAAAAAGGATTCGTCCCTCGGCGATTTTAACCGTTTCAAAAACACCGTCACCGTATAGAAAGCCTCTGTTTTCTACAGAAAGTACATTTTTACCTGAGGTGATGTTCCCATTATAATTAATCATAAAAAAGCCCCGGAATTAACGGGGCGAAGATAAGTTTAAAATTGGAAAGTTATACAGATCCAATGACATGCTTTAAATCTGAAACCTGATTTTCCCAAAGCAGTTTTGCCTCATCCAGCTCTTCTTCGTCGGCATAATCAACAACCATTAGCGAGACGTCTTTAGTAATCTCATCTTCGAGTATACGCAATTCGAAATAGAAATCTGTATCCTTATCATTTTCATCAACCCACCGAAACTTTACCTTCTCTCCTGTTTTCTTTGAAGAAAGACGTGCTTTCTCTTCTGAATCATTCCATATAAAAGTAAAAAATTCGCCGCGGGAATTAACGTTGTCAGCGAACCATTCAGATAAGCCTGAAGGAGTTGAAATGTATTGATACAGCAGTTGTGGTGACGAGTTCATCGGGAATTCTATTTCATATCGTACTTTTACATCCATAGCATTAAATTTTGTGAAATATATATAATATTGGGGCAACTTAAAAGCTTTTTCCAAAATAAAATTTTCCGAAAGTTTAGTTTGCAGCCTTTAATTTATATCTTATATTTGCACCCGCATTCAAGGCCGAAATCGTTGGCAAATGGCGAGGTAGCTCAGTCGGTTAGAGCGCAGGATTCATAACCCTGAGGTCACGGGTTCAACTCCCGTCCTCGCTACAAAATTTACCTTAAACGGATTCTTAAACGGGATCCGTTTTTTATTTTGGGAGGTATATTATAAATTTAGCACCTTTATCAGGAATGCCTTCAGCGAAGATAAACCCATTGTGGTTTTCGATGATTTTTTTGCAAATGGCCAAACCAATGCCGGTTCCCTGGAATGTATCCTGTTCCAATCTTCGGAACATCTGGAAAATTTTATCTGCAAATTCCTGTTTGAACCCGATACCGTTATCAGAAACAATGATTTTGTGATATTTACTTGTGTGGAAAGCCCGGGAAGCATACACTTCACTTTCGAGGATCTCCTGCGCTTCTATAGTTATTTCCGGAGGAATGCCTTCCCGTGAGAATTTTAAGGCATTTGTAAACAGGTTCACGAAGAGCTGATGCAACTGAAAAGGAATTCCATTAATTACCGGCAATTCCTTAAAATGGATTTTCGCATTCCGATCCTGAATATTTACAGCCAATTCATTAAGAACATCTTCTACAATTTCCCTGAGGCTGCACTGCTCAAACTCCTTGTCGCCTTTCATCGTCCGTGAATAGTTCACAAGGTCGATCAACAGATTTTGCATACGATTGGCAGATGAGGCGATTTTTTTAAAATAATCCTTTCCCGCCTCCGACAATACCACGGCTTCTGTCTCCGCGATCCTGGAAATAAAAAGCTGTATTTTTCTTAATGGCTCCTGCAGGTCGTGGCTCACGATATTGTTGAACGCCTCCAATTCAGCATTGACTGCCTTGAGGTGTTCATTACTCTCTTCTAGGCTTTTGGTATTTTTATATTGATCGGTGATATCGTAATTCACTCCAATCTTCACCAGTTCACCGTGTGAGTTTTCGGCAAAACTTCCTATTGATTTTATATACCGCATTTCGCCGTTATTCCTGTACAGCCGGTAGATGAGCGAAGTTGGTGTTTTGTTCTGCAATGAAGCAGTGTAGGCTTCATAAACATCATTTCTGTCGTTAGGATGGAGATGCACCAGGATATTGTCCAGGTTCGGCTCTGCATCTTCGGGATTCAATCCGATCAAGTTATAAAAATTGTCGGAAAAAGTATATTTTTTAGTTGTGAGATTATATTTCCAATGACTGATACCGGCAATTTTTTCCGCATTATTAAATGTGAAATTCAGGAATCGTAATTCATCATTTACATTTTTCAGGTTCTTCAGGTCGTAATTGATCCTGTTTAGCGATATCAGGATGATGAAAAGCGCGAGTGTGACGAGCAGGAACGACGTGATGATGGAAGTTTCAATTTCGTATTTGTGGTTAATCCGGTAAATATCGAGATTGGCAACTTCATGCCCCATTGATTTTGAAATATAATCGCGGATTTGATCGGTAAGACTGTCACTCTTCGCCAACACCAGATTAAGTTCGTGATTCTTTACAGCGGTGCCTGCAACATTGAGTGCCGTATCAAAAAGTACATATCGTTTGTCGATAAGTTTTTGAAGGCTGTCACAGGTAAACTTGTCATTCCTGACAGATTTCGAAAGGTTTCTAAGCTTGTCGAACTGCGGTTTGAGTGATGACTTCGGATAAAACCTTTTTTGGAGGTAAGAGCTGTCGCCGGAAATAATAAAACTCCTGACGCTGGACTCGTTTATGGAAATAGTACTGAGAATCTTTTCAAGTTCCAGCATCCGGGTATTGGACGCTGAAATTGAATCGACGGAAGATCCCAAATTCTGCATTTGGGTAAAAAATATACTGGAAATGTAGACTATGAGGAGAATTGATGTCCCTAATGCAATCTTGATGATTAAGGACGACTTATACAGGTAAGCGCTCCTCATGGCGGATTATATACTGAACAGAAACGTCTCCATGTTAAGTCCGGAAGTATGATACTGCCAGTTAATGTTTACAACATCTTTAATTGTTTTCTTAAGCTGGCTGAAATCGTTTGGCTTCTTGATGTAGATATTTGCGCCGCCTATAAATGATTCCTCAATATCTTTCTCTGAAGATGAAGTAGAATAAATTGCTATGGATAGGTCGTTGTATTTTGGATTGCTGCGGATTTGCTTGAGACAGTCAAGTCCGGTCATTGAAGGCATGTTAAGATCCAGAAATAAAATATGGGGAACTTCCGTTTCAGGTTGTTCGAGAAAATCCATTAATTCACGTCCGTCCCTGAACATGGTCAGTTTATTCTCCATTCGGAGTTCACTGATTGCTTCATGGAAAAACTGGCGATCATCCGGATCGTCATCGGCCATTAAAATCTGGAATGGTGTGTCATTCATCATAAAGATAGTAGGTTAATTAGTTTTTGCGGCAAGTCGGCGTCTTTCAATAATTCTCTTAAACATCGAAGGGGTGAGCCCGGTTGTTTTCTTGAATTGTCCCGACAAGTGCGCGACGCTGCTGTAATTTAATTTATATGATATCTCTGTCAGCGTAAGTTCTTCTTCAATAATCAGTTTTTTGGCGCGTTCTATTTTCTGAATGATAAAATAATTTTCAATTGAACTGTAAGTATATTCCGAAAAAACATTGGATATATAACCGTAGCTCAGGTTCAGCTTTTCAGCAAGATAGACTGAAATTGTCGTGAGCGGCATATCCGGTTCATGAACGAGTTCAACAATGGTGTCTTTGATCCTCTGAATGAGCTGGTTTTTCGGGTTGCTTACAATTTCTATACTGTAGCGCGACAAATCCTTCTGGAGTTTTTCAAAATCCTCTTCGGAAATCTTATTGTTGATGATGATCTCACCCAAGCTCAGCATTTCATATTTGATTCCCAGCGCGTCCAGATGTTCCCTTACGATAACCTTACAGGCCGCGATTCCATCAAATTTAATGTAAAATTTCATTCTTGATCCTTATCCGTTTTGAGAATCTAAATATAGTATAAAAATACATATCTGCATAAGAGGGAAAGTATTTTTTGGGAATCTTTTTAGTAAAGCCGTGCTGCTTCTGGCAAAGTGCTGACGCTAAACATAAAAAACGGCTTTATTGCTAAAGCCGTTTTTCAACCTAAGAACAAAACAAAAATTATTATTTAAAATAATAAAATCTTTACGGGAATTATTCCATCATTCCTTCAGGCCATGCCTCCCAATTCTCCTCCCGTCGGTTTTTGCGGGTGAGGAAATAAGTGAGTGCTGTAATGGCAATTACTCCGATTACCACATTGCGAACCATTGCGGGCCTGTTGTGCTTCCAGTCGGCTTTCATCCCTTTTTCGGCAAAAATATTCGGGATGATGCCATGCTTAAGATCGTCCAGAATCCCTTCAATCACGTTAATGCGGTCAGCAAGTACAAGCGGAACCCAATGGGCGTATGTTGATTCACTGTATTTGAATGCAAATCTCCGGATTACGCCGCTTAATCCTGATGGCGGAGTCGAAGTCCCGAACACATGGCTGGGCTGCGGACGCTCGATCGACTTCAGGAGCTCAATATTTATAGTTTGCTGGGGTGGTTTTTCATAATTAAGCCGGTCATGATCTGCACCCGTATATTTTTTCATCGGATAGGTGGGATTATTTTTCGGATCCGCATCTATTCCCCAACCTGGTATATCTTTATAGCGCTCGGCTATTGCCCTGTCTGAGACATTATTATCATTATTTTCCATGGTGGATATTTTTTATGCTGCCCCTGCAGGAATCAACACAGGTTTAATGCAATTGTCAAGTTTTGAAGAAAAAATGTGATATGCTTCGGCAACTTCATCCAATGGCACGCGGTGCGTAATCATTTCTTTAGGATTCAGCCTGCCCGACATTACGTGATCTATGAGGGTTGGCATAAGGCGTTTTACAGAAGCCTGGTTTCCTCTCATTGTCAATCCTTTATTCAGGAAATTACCAATTGGAACAAGCGTATCGAGCGGACCATAAACACCGACGACAGAAACAATACCGCCTTTTTTAACGGCATTGATGGCCCAATGTAACGCGGTGGCTGAACCGCCGGTTAATGGGATTTTTCTTCCTACAAGGGTTTGGACAGCATCGCCTGCGGCTTCACAACCCACTGCATCGATACAAACATCTGCTCCATACCAGTCAGTCGCTTTTTTAAGGAACACGACGGGATCGCCTATTTCTTTAAAATTATATGCTTCACACTTCGCATAATTTTTCACAAATTCAAGTCGGTAATCAAGATGGTCGATAACGATCACACGTCCTGCGCCAAACAGCCAGGAACATTTTGCGGCCATGATCCCGATTGGGCCTGCACCGAAAACAACCACAGTATCACCTTTTTGGATTCCGCCCATTTCTGCGGCCTGGTAACCTGTCGGGACAACGTCTGTGAGTAGCACGGCATCGTCGAGATCCATCCCTTCAGGAATGACTGTCGGGCCCACATCGGCATAAGGTACACGGACATACTCTGCCTGGCCGCCTTCATAGCCTCCGGCTGTATGTGAGTAACCAAAAATCCCTCCCACAGCCGTTGCCATGGTGTTAGATTCGTGGCAGTTTCCGTATAATTCCTGCTTACAGAAAGAACACTTTCCACATGCAATATTGAATGGGACCATTACGTGGTCTCCTATTTTAAGATTTTGTACATCAGCCCCAATTTCTTCCACAACTCCTGTGAATTCATGTCCGAATGTCATTCCGACACGCGTATCAGGAACAAGTCCGTGATAAAGGTGGAGATCAGATCCGCAGATGCAGGAACGTGTTACCCGTACAATGGCATCAGATGGATGTAAAATCTCCGGCATCGGCCTGTTTTTGTCGGCCCTTACGCGAAACGGACCGCGATAGTTCATTGCTAGCATAGTATTTTTTTTTCGCTGGTTGGTTGATTCAGCAATTAAACGTGCTATTCTTTTAGGGTCAGACTGTTCGCTGGACGAAGTCTGACTATTATCTAATCATCTCAAAGGACACCGCCGCCGGCTGTATGCTCATGATTGATTTCAGGTTCAGTTTTAAATTTCATTGCCTGAAGGATCTTTGTCGCCACATTGACGATTTTAGATTTTATTTCTTCAGGATATTTGATTGCCGCATTCGTAATCCCTGCCTGCACCAATGTCGCCACCACGCTTTTGAACGGGCCATGGAATTTGTTCAGGAGGAGTTTGTTGGTAAGAAATCCTGTGCCGAGTCCGACGGCTCCGTGAAGGATATCGGATCTTAGTTCGGGTGAAGTTCTTACTGAATGAAGGAAAGCGGTTGCCAGATTTGCAGGTTTGAGGCTTTCTAGAAAATCGGACACTTCAGCCTTTATCGCTGTTTTTTCCGCGTCCCTTTGTTGCTCAAGCTCAGAAATCCTTCTTTCTAGTGAAGATATATCGGTAATTGCCGCCATATCAATTATTTTTATCTTTTTCTTTATAAATCTGCTTGATGACAAAATTCGTCAAGCTTTCTGTAAAGCATTTCACACGGTAAATATAGATCACCACCATAATCAGGATATAAAAACCGCCGACTATAAAAAATCCATGATGGTATTCACCCAGAAGATGCCCGAGGTAAAAGGCGAGTCCGATGCTTAAAAAAAGGAGGATGAGGAGAAATAATATCCATAATACAAGTCCTGTAGCTACAGCCGCAAAAACACCCGCAAGTGTATTTGTTGCCTTGAGCTTATACAGTTCGATGGTTGTTTTGGCGTATTGCTCCACTTTTTCGTGAAGCCTGTCGGTAAAAGATTTCTCCTCCTCTTCCATTTTGATCTGATTGGTTGGTTGGTTTAGTTATCTGCCTGCATTAGCTCCGCCACCTGCTCCGGTTCCGGCACCTGCTCCTGCTCCTGCAGTTTTTCCAGCTGTATTTCCGCTACCTTCCTGCGATCCATTATCGCCACCGCCGGTCATAGATTCAAGTTTGCTGGTCACACCGTCAACAAGATCATTATACTTGTCTTTCAGCCCATCATACTTATTTTTTAGGTCGCCGGCATAGCCTGTACCTCTTTGTGTAATTTTTCTGCGTGTTTCAGATCCTTTGTCAGGAGCCAACAATACGCCTAAGGCTGCACCGATTGCAATTCCTGCCAGTGTTCCTAAAACTACTTTCCCTGTTTCCATAATGATTGATTTTAAAATTAATAATTGTTAAACGTATTTATTAAGTACTTTATTAAGAATGTTTTTCATAGCAATTTCTCCCATGTACTTAATGCGCTTTACGAATGTTGCCCATTTTTATGCATTGCAACCATCTGTTCTGCTTTATGACGTGCTTTTTGGGCGAGTTGACGACCGCCGTGACCAGTAGTGTCATTTTGGTTTTCCTGACCTTGTCCGCCAGAGATTTTATTTCTTATTCCGTCAAGCATATCACCTGCAGAATTGGTCAATGAATCTAATCGACCGCTTCTTTTTAAATAAAGGGCCACAGAAAGAAGCGCAGCTCCCGCCGCTATTCCTAAAAGTAAATTCCTGTTCTTCATATCTATTTATGTTGGTTTAGTTATTAGTATTAATTATCTGTCATTCTGGTCCCACGAATCGTCCATATCATCGTCGTTGTTGATGGAGCGGCTTGAACCATTCATTCCCTGATCCATTCCTGAAGCATTTCGCGATTCGTCCATATCCATATCGGAACCGTCTGAATAATGATCCTGGCTTCCTGAACCGCTAGACGTGTTCATGTCATCATCCATATCCATGTCCATGTCAGAATCACCCATGTATTCCTGCCCTAAGTTGGAAGTGCTCATGGAATTGGTGTCGATGCCGGAATTATCCCAGGAATCACTGCTTCCTGACCCCGAAGATCCTGTATACAGGGTTGACGAGGTATCGGACCCGGTGAAACCGCCAGTGGTCAGGTTATTTTCGTTGTCCATATTGTCCTGTTCACGGGAAAAGTCATCATTATCCTGACTAAACTTTGCAGAGTCTTGATTGGAGCCGTTTTGATTATGCTCCTGGTTACCGCTTTGGCTTCCCATATCTTGATCGTTATTTTCCATTATTGATGTGTATTATGTTGTTTGCGTATCCAGAAACGTGTATTTCAAAGTTGCCTATAAATGAAAGAAAATGCCTTACAAAATCTCCATATAAACTTATACCATTTCCATTGCTGGCACTTTTCGGATTAGATCGGGCAAAAAAAATGGAGCTGTGAAGCCCCATTTTCCCGAATTAACAATTATTCTATATCAGATAATAGACGTTGTCCATATCTGCATCTTGATAAGAATCACGATCTTTGAACGGATCGTCATCCTGTACTTCTTCTTCATTATTTGAAGTATCCCAGTACATGTCTTCCGTCATATCTTCGTTATAAGCTATCATAATTTAAAATGTTTTTGTCTTCATCGATAATCGACATGTAGTCTGCAGCCTGAGGAAAATTACTTTCGAATTCCATTTTTTCAAGATCGGTTTCCAGAATATCAGTATAGCCCCATAGGTGCATATCAGTTGCGATGTTAGTATATAAAGCACCCATTATTTACTCTTCTCCTGACATATCTTCCTCTGCTGCTTCAAAGTTGATCGAATTGTAAGCAGCTTCAGTCAGGGTCATATCAGCTTCTTTTTCCTCATTGAGTGTTTTCTCAAGCATGTCGGCAATTTCATTTTCGCCAAGGGTTTTTGCATGTGCACATAAAGTACCGTATGATGCAATTTCATAATGCTCGATTTTTTGTGATGCTGCAATGATTCCTGCATCCCTAACCGGTCCCGGTTCTGTCTCCTCCATAATGCCTTCGCCTTCTTTAATCAGGCCTTCCATAGCTTCGCATTTTTTGGCCACCGCTTTCTTTCCGATCATTTCGAACACTTTTTCCACGCGTGCTATTTGTTCCTCAGTAACTGCCAAATGATCTTCCATCGCTTTTACAAGGTTTTCCGATGTTGCATTTTTAGCCATTTTGGGCAAAGCTTTAGTTAACGCTTTTTCTGCCCAGTAAATATCTTTCAGTTGGTCTTCAAATAATTTTCTCAAACCGTCGGCAGCAGAAGCTTTTGCCTTTACCATTCTTCCTTTGCCGGCTGTTGTTTTAGAAGCCGATGTTTTTTTTGTTGCTGTGGTTGTAGTTTTCATATAATGTTTTTTAGTGGTTGTTATAGTTTGATCTGCTTTTACAAATTTCATGTATTGACCTTTGGTATCGTTTATAGAATTAATCAGAAATATTATATAGTTCTCATATCAAGTGATTTTGGTAAAAGAAGCTTATAATTTTGCAATATGAAAGAAGCCCTTCCTCCTTTAATATATCCAGATAGCAGAATACTTATCCTCGGTTCTATGCCGGGAGAAAAGTCGCTGGGTGAAAAGCAGTATTACGCCAACAAAGGCAATCATTTCTGGAAATTGATGTTTACTGTTTTTCGCGAACCCTTCTCCACTGATTATAAGGAAAGGAAAATGCTACTGCGGCGTCACCGGATTGCGCTCTGGGATGTATTGGCTTATTGTGAAAGGGAAGGCAGCCTCGACAGCAAGATAAGGAATGAGCAGGCAAACGATTTTGATGGCTTCTTTAAACAGCATCCGCAACTTACCCATGTATATTTTTCGAGTAAAGCCGCTGCCGCGTATTATGATAAATATGCAAAGCATCAGGAAAATGTGAAATATGCGGTTCTTCCATCTCCCAGTGGTGCCAACGCTGGAAAAAATTTTGCGCAAAAACTTGAAGCTTGGGAAGTTCTCTACAACCTATCCCTATAGCTTTACTATCAGCAGATTAGCATTTTATTTCGAAAAAACATTACGTCAAGATCATCTTTACGCGATGTTTCGGCAATTATTTCTGATTATCAATCGATTGAATGGTAATATCTAAAAACCGGTTTTAGGAAATACTCATAAACTTTTTCCTACAATATAGCACAATAATTGCACTTCATCGATGATTTATGCACTTTATCGTCAAAAAAATTTTTTTTTTTAAATTATAAATCTACTTTTGGTCTGTCAAAACACCAAACAAAAATTCAGATGAGCCAATACTCATCATAATGTAGTAGAAAATAATTTAGATTATGGAAAACATTACATTTACCAAAAAAAGATTATTACCAGTAGTTTTCTTTTTGCTGATGGCAACTTTAGCCTTCAGTCAGCCCGAAATCAACATCAGGGGCAATGGAAATAACATTTCTGACGGAGACACCACTCCGAACGCAACAGACTGGACTTTAATGGGATCCGCAGATGTAGCCGGAGCAACCATTACCAGAACGTTCACGATTCAAAATCTTGGATCTTCCTCCCTTTCTATCGGGGCGGTAACCATTACCGGCGCTCAGGCATCAGACTTCACAGTCACGACGGCACCGGCAACATCGGTCGCGGCATCCGGAAGCACTTCGGTTTCTGTTACGTTCAACCCGAGCGGCACCGGTACGAGAAATGCCACGATTTCAATTGTCAATAATGACAGCAGTGAAAATCCGTATAATTTTTCACTGCGCGGAACAGGTACAGATCCCGAAATTAATGTACGGGGCAATAACAATAACATTGCCGACGGAACAACCACGACATCAGCCACCACTGATACCGATTTCGGTTCCGTCGCAGTGCTCTCGGCAACAAATCCAAACACATTTACCATACAAAACATTAATCCGGCAAGCTCTGCACTAACGATTTCTGCCGTGACGATAAGTGGCACAAACGCCTCTGATTTTACCGTAACTACAGCAGCGGCATCGAGCGTGGGAGTTGGAAACAGCACCACATTCGTTATTACCTTCAATCCAAGCGCAACAGGAATAAGAAACGCGACCGTAACAATTACATCAAATGACAGCGATGAAAATCCATATACATTTGCAATAAGCGGTACAGGAACAGATCCTGAAATTGATGTACAGGGAAATACAGTAAGTATCGTAAGCGGGGATATTACACCTTCAACTTCAGACGCTACTGATTTTGGCGCAACCGACATACTTGCGGGAACAGTTACAAAGACATACACAATATTAAACCTTGGTGTCGGGACGATGGATCTTACCATCGGAAGCATCACCATCACGGGAACCAATGCGGGTGATTTCACTTTTACCGCGCCGGGAAGCACAACATTGGCACCGGGAGCAAGCACAACTTTCCAGGTGACTTTTAACCCTTCAGCAACCGGAACACGTACTGCAACTGTCAATATTGCCAACAACGACAGCACCGAGAGTGCTTATAACTTTGCAATCCGGGGAAGTGGAGTTGATCCTGAAATGAGCCTCTTTGGAAACGGCCTCGGAATCAACGATAATGACATCACACCGGCGACCGGCGACGGGACAAATTTTGGCGCAACCCTTGTGGCGGGCGGTACTGTAGTGCATACTTTCACGATCAATAACCAAGGATCAGGTTCAACGACCCTGACAATTGGCGCGATTACAATTTCGGGTGCGAATGCAGGGGATTTCACGGTGACTGCCTTCCCTTCTTCTCCTGTAGCAATCAACGGAAGTACTTCTTTCCAAATAACATTTAACCCTTCTGCCAGCGGTACGCGCAATGCAACAATTTCCATAGCCAACAACGATAGCAACGAAAGCCCTTACGACTTTGCTGTTACAGGAATCGGAAGCGACCCAGAGATAAATGTTCTAGGAAACGCCGTTTCTATTATCAATGGAGATACTACGCCTTCAGTAACAGATAATACGGATTATGGATCTGTATCCATAGCTAACGGAAGCACACTGGTAACCTATACGATACAAAATACCGGTGTCGGAACAATGAGTATCGGCGCTGTGACCATCACAGGAGTCGATGCTTCCCAATTCACAATCATGAGTACTCCCGCTGCTACAGTGGCTGCCGGAGCAAGCACTACATTTCAGGTAAGTTTTGCGCCGGCATCAACAGGAGTAAAATCTGCAACAATATCTATTGTAAATGATGATTCAAATGAGAATCCGTACACTTTCAGTATAACAGGTTTGGGTGTACAGGTATTTATCGATACAGATGGTGACGGCGTTACCGATAACGTTGACATTGATGATGATAACGATGGTGTTCTTGATACCCTCGAGCAATCACTATGCTCGCAGTCGCCTTTTGCGGAATCAATAGAATATATTTTCCTGAATGAAACCTTCGGTACGGGAACAACACGCGGACTTATAAATGTTAACATCCCCAACGCATCTTGTACTTATTGTTACGAAGACGGAATTGTAGGAACAAATACCACTGCCTGTCCGGATCAAACTGACTGGAGCGTGAACGACGGTGAGTACACTGTGAGCTATAAAATCAGCGCCCCGTCAGGAGATCCTGCAAATACTGCAACCTGGTCATCTACAAACTGGTCACGTACAGACGATCACACGCCTAGTGATGTGAATGGAAGGATGGCTATTTTTAACGCTTCCCAAACCCCACAGGTATTTTACCAGACAACTATTTCAGGTGTTATTCCAAACGCTCCCATAACTTACAGCTTTTGGGCGCTCAACATTATGAGCATGGCACATTACCCTGGTACTATCTTACCAAACATAACCGTGGAGTTCAGGGATATGTCAAACAACCTGCTGTCAACCTACAACACCGGAAATATAACACGCTGTACCGCAAACGACAATTCCTGTACGCTTTCACAGTGGAAACAATACACTACCAGCGTTAATCTTGGAAATGTTACAGAATTTATCATTACTTTCAGAAACAACGCCAACGGAGGCAGCGGTAACGACCTTGCCCTTGATGACATTGAAATTAAACAGGAATATTGTGACCGCGACGCTGATGGTATTGCTAATCTATATGATTTGGATTCAGATAATGATGGTATTCCAGATATTGAAGAAGCTGGCCTGAAAAGCCTTTCAACTGGAAGAGCGATAATGGAATTGTCAGGCGGTGTATGGGCAGATGCCAATGCAAACGGCCTCCATGACACCCTCGACGCAATGATTTCTTCAAACACTTATAATGTACCTGATACTGATGCTGACGGCACGCCGAATCTTGTTGACCTTGACAGTGATAATGATAGTGTATTTGATATTGATGAAGCTGGTTTACTGAATGGTGACGTTGATGTTGATTGTGATGCTTTGGGTGACGGAACAGACACTGACCTTGACGGAATCCTGGACAACCACGACACTTCTACGGGTTACGGAACTCTTGTAAGGCCTTTTGCCAAGGATACAGATCTCAACGGAACACCTGATTACATGCAGTTGGATTCCGACAGCAACGGAAGCAAGGATATCATTCATACGCTATACAGTGGATACGATCTGAACAATGACGGAATCATTGATGGAACAGGCGATACCGACAAAGACGGGATTGTAGACACATTCGATACAGACGTTGCTGCCCTTGGATCGCCACGGAACATCAATAACAAACTCTTCCTGGATCTTGACGGGCGGAATGACTACGCAGAAAGCACACAAATGCTGAGCGGACTACAAAAGTCGACCATAATGGGTTGGATAAAATTATCCCCTTCGTTTAATGCGACCGGTTATATCATGGGGCAGGATAACTTCAATCTCAAAGTCGATTACGGGTTGGGCAACAGGTTACTTGCTACTGCCAACGGTATAGCAATAGACGCTGCAAGCCTGGTACCTGACAGATGGTATCATGTAGCTGCGGTTTATGATGGCGGCAGTGCAACAGAAAAATTGAATTTATATCTTAACGGGGAACTTGTGCATACCACCAACAACGCATCACTTGCAGGAACGCTTAACACAAGTACGGCTAAATATACGATTGGTAAAAACCCGGCTTCATCTGCACATCATTTTAATGGATCGATTGATGAAGTAAGGGTATTCAACACTGCTCTTACCGAGGACCAGCTTCAAAAAATGGTTTATCAGGAAATTAAAGCCAACGGTACGGCAATCCGTGGCGAAATAATCCCGAAAAACATCGAATCATCAACGTGGGCTTCATTAATCGGATATTACAGAATGGATGCTTATAAAGATGATGTCATAGACAATTATACCACGGCGGCAATTGATGCCGGAAGCAGTGCATCGCTGGCGCGCATCTATAACGTAAAGAACTTAAAGAACCAATTGGCCCCAATGCCGTTCGTTACGACAATGTCAGCTTCAATCGACACAGCCGTAAGCCAGAATAATTTTGTTAACGGGGCTGATGTACTGACCTATAAATGGTCTATCCTTAATGTAAAACACAACATCAATTTCAGTTCAAATTATATTAATCTTGGAATGATCATCGATTCGGGTGCAACAGTTAATTTCGACAATGACAACCAATTAAGGAATACCTGGTACCTAAAACTCAATGGAAAGCTGGACCTGCAGGGAAGATCACAGCTTGTACAAACAGCAACCAGCGATCTTGATCCTGCGAGCAGCGGACATATAGAACGTGATCAGCACGGACAATCAAATAAATTCAATTACAATTATTGGTCATCCCCTGTTGGAGCGATTAACGCAACAACCAACAACAATACTTATACAGTAGCAGGTGTATTTAAAGACGGAACCAACCCTGCAAGCCCTCAAAATCTCAATTGGACCACCGGACTTAACGGTTCTGCAACAAGTCCGATTACACTAAGCAGCTATTGGATATTCAAATTTCAAAATGTAGCAAACAATTATGCAAACTGGTCATCGGTAGGGCCAAACGGGACTTTGCTAGCTGGTCAGGGCTTTACCCTGAAAGGCAGCAGCGCCGCAACGCCAAATCAGAACTATGTATTTATTGGTAAGCCTCACAATGGTACTATTACCACTACGGTAGCGGCCAATAACCTCAACCTTTGCGGAAATCCTTATGCTTCAGCGCTTGATGCAGATGCGTTTATAACAGCAAACGCCTCTTCGATCACAGGAACCTTATATTTCTGGGAACACTTTACCACCAATAATACGCACAACCTGATGGATTATCAAGGTGGTTACGCAGCACGCACGCTGGTAGGAGGAACACCTCCTGTTGCTCCAACGGAAGTAAGCGAATTAGGATCCAGTAACCGCATCCCGGGAAGGTTTATCCCTGTCGGACAAGGATTCTTCATTACCGGAAGCGGAACGGGCGGAACCGTTACTTTCAATAACGACCAACGTGCTTTCATCAAGGAAAACAATTCGCAATCCAATAACATGTTTAAAGTGACAGAACAAACGCCTTCTTCACAATTCAACAACAACGAAGATTACTATGAACCCGATACATATCCAAGAGTAAGGCTGGGCTTCAATTCGTCCAACAATTATCACCGTCAGGCACTGCTTGGATTCATGAGTGAACATGCTTCACCGGCTATCGATCCTGGCTATGATGCCATACACATCGACAACCAGCCAAATGATATGTACTTCATGCACGGTGTTCAAAAGCTTATTATTCAAGGCGACGGTTTCTTCAGTACCAATAAAGTATATCCTTTGGGTGTGAAGACAAGTACGGTCGGAATCGTAAAATTCGTACTTGACGGAATGGAAAACTTCCATCAGGACCAAAAAGTTTACATCCATGACAAAGTCACAGGACAGTATCATAACATCAAATCTGAACCATTCGCAATTGAACTTCCGGCAGGGACCATAGAAAACAGGTTTGAGCTGACATTCGATACAGGAACAGCACTCGGCACGCATCAAAACAGCCTTGAAAACGGAATTAATATAGCATACACATCGAATGACAGCATGCTGACGATCAACAATGAACTAACTGGAACAGTTGTAGAAAAGGTTTCTGTTATCAATATGCTCGGACAGGAAATGGCTTCCTGGAAAGTAGAAAACAGCAACCAGCAAAATATCCAGCTTCCCGTGAAAAACCTAAGCACCGGAACTTACATTGTAAAAATCCACTCGAACAGCGGCGATATCACTAAAAAGATTGCCGTTAAATAAATTTCCCTCTTTTTGCCCCACAAAAAGAACCCTCAAAAAGCTTCCTCTAACCGGGAAGCTTTTTTACATTTTAATAGGTAAGTTTTTGCTGTAGTGTTTCGAGATCAACAAGCAATTGCTCACCCGAATTTAAGTCTTTCAATGAATATTTACTTTGAAGCATCTCATCCTTACCGGCAATAACGGCAAAAGGGATATTCCTTCGATCTGCATGCTGGAATTGTTTTCCGGCTTTAGCGTTATCAGGATAAAGTTCGCATTTTACTCCGGCCTGTCGCAGGTGCTTAATTGCCGTCATCGCATACAGCGCTTCTTCGTCACCATAATTAATAAAAAGTGCTTTTGATGCTGAGGTGACGGTTTCCGGAAACAAGTCAAGTTCTTCCGCAACAAGATAGATGCGGTCAAGCCCGAACGAAATCCCGACGCCGCTCATGTCCTTCAACCCAAAAATCCCGGTAAGGTCGTCATACCTTCCGCCGCCGCCGATCGATCCCATGGAAACAGATTCCGGAGGTGAAACTTCGAAAATAGCGCCGGTATAATAGTTCAGCCCGCGCGCCAGTGTCACATCAACATCAAGCACCGATTTCTGGAGTCCGAGTTTTTCGATATTGTCACAGATGAATTTCACTTCCTCTACTCCTTTCGTGCCTTCTTCAGAAGATGATAAAAGCACTGCCAGTCTTTCCAGTTTTTCCGATGTGTTTCCGGTGAAGGAAAAAAGCGGCTGCACTTTGTCTATCGCTTCCGCGGAAATGCCTTTTTCCAGCATTTCAGTTTTTACGCCTTCCGCTCCAATTTTATCGAGTTTGTCAAGCGCAACAGTAAAATCGATCAGTTTATCTTTTGCCCCGATAACATCAGCAATGCCTGAAAGTATTTTTCTGTTGTTGATCTTGATCGTTGTGCCTTCCATTCCAAGTTCGCTGAAAACGGCATCGTAAAGTTGTACAAGCTCGACTTCCTGCCACAATGATTTCGAACCCACAACATCAGCATCGCACTGATAAAATTCACGAAAACGGCCCTTCTGCGGACGATCGGCACGCCAAACCGGCTGTATCTGGTATCGTTTGAAAGGGAATTCGATATCATTCTGGTGCTGAACGACATATCGTGCAAACGGTACCGTAAGGTCGTAACGAAGCGCTTTTTCCGAAATATATGAAGTAAGTTTCAAACTGTTTTTTTCGGTCAGGAACCTGTCATCTGCCTTGGCCAGGTAATCCCCGGAATTCAATATCTTAAAAATCAGCCTGTCTCCTTCCTCGCCGTATTTTCCCATCAGCGTTTCAGAATTTTCAAACGAAGGCGTTTCAATAGGCTGGTAACCCGATTTTTCGAAATTGTTTTTGATGATATTGATGATGTACTGCCGTTTTGCCACCTCTGCGGGTGAAAAATCGCGGGTTCCTTTAGGTATTCCGGGTTTTTGTGCCATGTCCGAGCTTCTTGTAGAGGTGCAAATATCGCTAATCCTTTATTAAAAGTATAATTAAATTATTCCCGTAGGCCCGACTACTGCCGCCGCATTTACCATTTGAACTCTCTGAAAAAAATAAAGAGCAATTGCTTTTAAGTTGTATTTTAGTCGCACAAAAAAAAGTATGTTCAAGCTGCTCAGGGAAAATATACGCATCGCAATGGGTTCAATCCGTGCCCAGTTGCTGCGGACAATTTTAACGATATTGATTATTGCGATTGGGATTACCGCACTGGTATGTATCCTGACGGTGGTTTCGGCACTTGAAAATACGCTTTCCTCCGATTTTGCTTCCATGGGATCGAACACTTTCAATATTACACAATACAGTATAACAGATCAGCTCGATGGAGATGACGACGAAGCCAAGGCAAACCCGATCATCACCTATCCCGATGCTAAAAATTTTGCCGATAAATTCGCCTTTCCCTTTACACATACATCGCTCTCATTTACGGCAACCTCAACCGCTGAAGTCAGGTTCGAATCAAAGGAAACCGATCCTGAGATCCAGGTACTGGGCGTGGATGAATATTTTCTGGTCAATTCCGGAATGGAAACCACTGAAGGACGGAATTTCACCAATTTCGACATAAAGAACAATGCCTACGTTTGTATCGTCGGCTCCGATTTTGCCAAAGGACTGCTAAAAGATGTGAACCCGATCGATAAAATTATTTCGATCCGCGGAGCGAAATTCCGCGTTATCGGCATATTGAAAGAGAAAGGCTCGACTTTCGGCAACAGCCAGGATTTGCGCGTATTGCTTCCGATACAGGTTGCACGCTCGCTTTTCACGGCACCAAACATCAATTACTCGGTGAGCATCATGGTCGATAAAAAAGAACTCCTCGATCAGGCGGTAGACGATGCAACCCTGACAATGCGCCGCATCAGGAAACTGAATCCGGTGGAAGACAACAATTTCGGGATTTCACGCAGCGACGACCTGATCAACCGAATCCTTTCGATCACGCAGTACCTCGGGATTTCTGCCTGGGTTATCGGTGTGATCACTATTTTCGGATCTTCGATCGCGCTGATGAATATCATGCTGGTTTCGGTGACGGAGCGCACGCGGGAAATCGGGGTGCGAAAAGCCCTTGGCGCCAAACGCAGCACCATCGCAATACAATTTTTTATTGAGACACTTGTTGTGGGACAATTGGGCGGATTGCTTGGAATTTTTCTTGGGATCCTTGCAGGATTCGGCATTGCGGCAGCAATGGGTTTCAGTTTTGTGATTCCGTGGAACGCCATACTTTCTGCGTTTGTGACAACCTTTATTGTCGCCATTGCATCCGGACTTTATCCTGCGATCAAGGCATCGCGCCTCGATCCTATTGAAGCGCTCAGGTATGAGTAGCTTTTAACATCCGGTCGTTTCCATAGATGTCTTTCCCTAAAGTGACTTCTGAAAAACCTTCCTGGACAAGTAAACTTTTGGTTTCTTTCCCTAAATATTGATTGATTTCAAAATACAGGCTTCCTCCCTTTTTCAAATTCGTCCTGGCGAGTTGCGCAATGTTCCGGTAAAAAAGAAGTGCATCATCATCTTCAACAAATAATGCAAGGTGCGGCTCATGCAGAAGCACGTTGTTTTGTATTTCGTGTTTTTCAAGATTTCTGACGTATGGCGGATTGGAAACGATAATATCATATTGCTGCGGTAAATCTTCTGCCGAAAGAATATCGGTTTTGATAAAATTGACATTTACAGCATTGGCAGAAGCATTTCCAGAAGCAATTTCAAGCGCTTCTGCAGAAACATCAATGGCAGAAACTTCTGAGCTTTCGAGATTTTTTGCGAGTGAAACGGCGATGCAGCCGCTCCCGGTACCGATGTCGAGAATTTTTAGATTTTGTCTTTCTTTATAATTGGAAATGATCCATTCAACAAGCTCTTCAGTTTCGGGCCGCGGAATCAATACGTGCGGGCTGACATTAAATCTGAGTCCGTAAAAAAAAGTGCTGCCTAATATATATTGTATCGGGATTTCCTTTTTTAAACTGGCAAGGATCGTATCCCATTGCGCCAATTCCGAATGTGAAAGTTCCTTATGCGGATCGAGCGCAAGATCGATTCTTTTCAGCTCATGGTTTTCCTCAAGGATGAGATAGAAGAAACTGTCGATTTCCTTCTCATCGTATAACGGAAAAAGCGCTTCCCGGAAAATATTTCTATACGTGGTGATCTTCATAATTTTTTCAGCATCCAGACCGGACAGGCGCAATGGCCGGTGTTGCCCATTGGCGCATCTAAGTACCCGAGGCCGCTCTTTTTATAGAGCCGCTGCGCATCTTCCATATAAGGCATGGTTTCGAGATAACAGTTTTCATAGCCGAAATCTTTTGCAGCCGTGAGGCATTTATCCATCATGAGCCTGCCAAGGCCAAGGCCGCGCGCTTCGGAAAGAAAATACATTTTTTGCAACTCACAGATGCTTTCATTTTCATTGGCGAGTGGTGCAATCCCCGCGCCTCCGATGATGTTGCCATCTTGTTCAACAACAAAATAGACCGCGCGCGGAATATTGTAGGCCTCAAACATATAATCAAGTTGCGGATCGGCGTAGGCTGTGCCGACTTTTGGCACATTGTGTTCGATGAGGACGTCGCGGATGACTTTTGCAACGGCGTGATCGTCCTGTTGCTGTATTTCCCTGATGATGATATTGTTCATGTTACGACAGTTTAGCCCGGATGGCAGCGGCATCCTTTTGCTGCGTTCTTGAGCAGCAAAAGATACAGCGTACAGCCGGATTGGCTCCTGAAAATCTGCAGCAAAGCTATTTAATGTATTTTTGCAGTGTGAATCACGAAACCTACATCGCGCGCTGCATTCAATTGGCCAAAAACGGGCATGGAACAACATATCCGAACCCGTTGGTAGGCAGTGTAATTGTTTACAAAGATACGATAATCGGTGAAGGCTGGCATAAAAAAGCAGGTTTGCCGCATGCGGAAGTGAATGCCGTTAACGCAGTAAAGAACAAGTCGCTGCTGCGCGAATCCACGCTGTATGTCAACCTCGAACCCTGCAGCCATTTTGGGAAAACGCCTCCGTGTGCCGATATGGTCATTGCTGCGGGAATTCCGGAAGTTGTAATCGGAACTACCGACCCGAACGCAATTGTCGCCGGAAATGGGATCAAAAAACTCCGCGAAGCCGGAATAAAAGTGACTGTAGGAATTTTGCCGGAAGAATGCCTTGAACTGAACCGCCGGTTTTTTACTTTCCATCAGCATAAGCGGCCATACATTATATTAAAATGGGCTGAAAGTGCCGATGGGTTTATCGCACCGGCAACACGTACCGACCGGCAGCCGGTATGGATTTCAAACTCCTATTCGCGTCAGCTTGTACACAAATGGCGCAGCGAAGAACAGGCAATTCTTATTGGGACGCGTACAGTGATTGATGACGATCCCACTTTGGACGTGCGACACTGGAGCGGCAATAACCCGGTGCGTGTTGTGCTGGATAAGAACTGCAGGATTCCTGTAGAGAGTAATGTTTTCAATGGTGCGGCGAAGACGATCGTTGTTTCTGAAACTTCGGGTGAAGCGGGTGAGAATATATTCTTTGAAAATGCCGACTTCTCGGCGGAATTGCCCCGACAGATTGGGGAAATTTTGTTTCATCACAATATTCTGTCAGTCATTGTTGAAGGCGGAAGCTTTACGTTACAGTCGTTTATTGATGCAAACCTTTGGGATGAGATGCGGATTTTTAAGAGCGATGTAGTCATTGGAAAAGGAATACCAGCGCCACAACATAATGCGTTAATTACGGCAAAACACCAGGTTGGTGATAATGAACTTTTATACATCAGGAACAATGGTTGAAGCTATTATATTTGATTTTGGGGATATTTTCATCAACCTTAAGAAGGAAGAATGCTACAATGCCTTCCGAAAGATCGGGTTTGAGGCGCTGAGTGAAGCGTTCTCAGCGCTGAATCACCAAATGGAAGTTGGCCAACTTACCGAAGAAGATTTCCTCAACGGTATCAATGCGCTTGCTCCCGATTCAAATCCTGCAGAAATTAAGAATGCGTGGAATACCATTATTGGTGAGTTTCCACAGCACCGGCTGGAATTTTTAAAATCACTTCGCGGAAAATATAAACTGTTCCTGCTCACCAATACCGATTGCATTCACATTGCCCATTTCCGCCAACGGGAAGGAGAAGCAGCCGAAGAATTCTTCAACAGTTTCGACAAAGTCTATTATTCGTATGAATTTGGTCTGCGAAAGCCCGATCCAGAGGCTTACCTATATATTGTAAGGGAGCAACAGCTTGATCCTGCGAAAACGCTTTTTGTAGATGACAGGCCTGACAATTGCGAAGGAGCTGCTTCTGTTGGATTGAAAATCTGGCATCTTCAGGTTGGAAAAGAAGATGTTTCGGAAATGCTGAACCTGGAAATTTTTATCCGCTAATTGGACACGTACAAAACCATATCGGCGCCATCGGATGAAATTCTTTATAAGGAGAAGAACAGCCGGTTTTTTGGTTATGTTTATCCGGTTTGTTCAGAAGATGAAGTCAAGCCGCTCATCGAACAGCTCCGGAAGAAACATGTTGGCGCTGTGCATTTTTGCTATGCGTGGCAAACCGGCGCGGAAACGATCAGGTATCGCGCGAACGACGATGGCGAACCTTCAAATACTGCTGGCATGCCGATTTACGGACAGATCCAGTCTTTCAGGATTACCAATGTAATGGTTGTTGTGGTGCGTTTTTTTGGCGGTGTCAAACTTGGTGTCGGCGGATTGATTTCGGCTTATAGAACGGCGGCAAAGATGGCTTTGGAAGCATCGGAAATAATAGAAAAAACAATTGATATCGACTTTATCCTGTCGTTCGGCTACAAGGACATGAACAAAGTGATGCGCATCATCAAGGAAAAGAAGCTACGGATTGTGTCGCAGGAGCTGAAAATCCATTGTGAGATTACAGTTTCTGCAAGAAAAAGGGATGCCGATGTCGCACTCGAAGCTTTTTCATCGGTGCAAGGCGTGAAAATTATAATGAGAGGTTCATAGTATTTCTCTCACGACTAACACTGTTTTCACCTCACGAAAAGCATTTAAAAAAGGCCGTTTAATGATCTCAGGAATTAAGCGCCTCAATTTCACGAAGTAGCGTATTTATGTTCTCAGGAGGCGGAACCGGTTTGCCTGTTTTAATGTCTACGAAGACCAAAAGGAAGTAACCTGTTGTTAATAATTCGTCCTGCTCATTTCTGATCTCACAGTCGAACTCGAGCTTAACGGAAGACTGGCTCTTAAAGATAGTTTTAACAATCAGCAGGTCGTCGTAACGAGCCGGTTTTTTGTAGTTCAATGTTAGGGAAACAATCGGCAGCGCAATTCCTCCTTCTTCCATGCTTTTATAGGAAATCCCCTTATTTCTAAGCCATTCCACCCGGCCAATTTCGAAATAAGGCAGATAATTTCCATGGTATACCACACCCATCTGATCGGTCTCTGAATACCTTACGCGCACTTGTATAGTATGTTCTTTCATGTTTAAATTAAGATTTATTTTGTAGGGTTTTCATGGGTCTTACGACAATAATTCTGAAAAATCAACGAACGAATAATTTTTTTTTAACGATTTTTGTTCACATATTTGTTCTCCCTAAGTCATACAAAATACACCCTCATTTTTTTGTAGGACAACCTTTAATAAATATACTAATTTACATCTGTTTATGAATAAAACTGCGCAATCAGTATGGGAAAATTGTCTGTTGTTTATAAAGGACAATATCCAGGAGCAGGCTTATAAAACCTGGTTCGAACCGATTAAGTCAGTTGAACTCACCGACAACGCATTATACATTCAGGTACCGAGCAAGTTCTTTTACGAATGGCTCGAGGAACATTATGTAAAGCTTCTCAAAGTAGCACTAACCAAGGAACTCGGAAAGAACGCAAAGTTACTCTATAAAATCAAAATGGAGAACACGTACGGCAACAAACAGCCGTTCACCGAACAGCTTCCGAGTGCACACCGCAGTCCGATGAAAGCGCAGGAAGTTGATGCCCCTTTTAAGAACCTCAGTCCCGAGCTGAAGAATCCTTTTGTCATTCCCGGAATCCGGAACCTTAAGATCGAATCCCAGCTAAATGCCAATTATAGTTTCGATAATTTCCTTGAAGGAGATTCAAACCGTTTGGCGCGTTCTGCGGGTATGGCCGTAGCCAATAAGCCCGGAGGAACATCTTTTAATCCGCTTTTGATTTTTGGTGGTGTCGGTTTGGGAAAAACGCACCTTGCCCATGCGATTGGTGTTGAGATAAAAGATAAATATCCCGAAAAAACAGTTCTATATATCTCGGCTGAAATATTTACACAGCAATACATTGATTCGGTAAAGAAAAACAACCGGAACGATTTCATACATTTTTATCAACTGATCGATGTTCTCATTATCGATGACGTGCAGTTCCTTTCCGGAAAATCAGGTACTCAGGATGTGTTTTTCCACATCTTCAATTACCTTCACCAGAATGGGAAACAGGTTATCCTGACATCGGATAAAGCGCCTGTTGACATGCAGGATATTGAACAGAGGCTTCTTTCCCGCTTCAAATGGGGATTGTCGGCCGAGCTTCACCAGCCAGACTATGAAACAAGGATTTCAATCCTGAAAAACATACTCTACCGCGATGGTGTTGACATTCCTGATGAAATCATTGAATATGTAGCGCGCAACATCAAGTCGAATGTACGCGAGCTTGAAGGGGCGATAATTTCACTCATTGCCCAATCATCTTTCAATAAAAAAGAAGTTACGATCGATCTTGCGAAACACGTTGTCGAGAAATTTGTCAAAAACATCAAACGCGAGATTTCGATAGACTATATCCAGAAAGTGGTTTCGGATTATTTCCAGCTTGACCTGGACACGCTTCAGTCCAAGACACGGAAACGCCATGTGGTACAGGCACGGCAGCTTGCCATGTTCTTTGCGAAGAAATTCACCAAAGCTTCTCTTGCAAACATCGGATCACAAATCGGAGACCGCGACCACGCTACGGTATTACACGCCTGCAAGACGGTTGACAATCTTGTATCGACAGACAAGCAGTTCAAGAAATTTGTAGACGATATCCATAAAAAACTTTCGCTATAGGCTAACATTACTATCATGCCTGTTAAAATTCTCATGGTTTGTCTCGGAAACATCTGCCGCTCCCCTTTGGCGGAAGGGCTTCTTGCGTCCAAACTTCCTGCTGGCAGATTTATTGTAGATTCTGCCGGTACGGGTCATTGGCATGTTGGAAAACAGCCTGACCAGCGATCGATTGCCATCGCACAAAAAAACGGGCTTGACATTTCATCACAAAAAGGCCGGTTGTTCGATGTGTCTGATTTTGACAAGTTCGATTACATTTATGTGATGGACAGCAGCAACTATGACGACATCATGCGGCTCGCCAAAAATGATGAGCAGCGCAATAAAGTCCGCCTGATTCTAGATGAACTCTTTCCCGGCGAAAAGGTTGACGTTCCGGATCCCTACTTCGGACTCCAGAACGGCTTTGAAACCGTTTATCGCATGTTGGACCAAACCTGTGAGATCATCGCTAAAAAAATGCTTGAAAAGCATCCCGACTAATGAAGCCTTATACTTTGCTTGGCAAGCTCTATTTAATCCCGACGACTTTAGGCGATGTTGATCCTGAGGATGTGCTGCCGCAGACGGTAAAACGTGCAGTAAATTTCATTCATGACTATATTGTTGAGAATGAGAAAACAGCAAGGAAATTTATCAAGTCGGTCAATCCCGAAAAAGTTCAGGCGTCGCTTCGCATCACTATCTTGAATAAACACACCGAAGCATCGGAATTGTCTGAAATGATAAAGCCGTGCCTTGAAGGAAAGAACGTCGGACTCATGTCGGAAGCCGGCTGTCCGGGCGTTGCCGATCCAGGCGCCGTAATCGTAAAGATGGCGCATGAAAAAGGAATTCAGATTGTTCCGCTTGTCGGGCCTTCATCAATATTACTGGCAATGATGGGTTCGGGAATGAACGGGCAAAATTTTGCCTTTAACGGTTATCTTCCTATAGACAAGTCGGAAAAAAAGACAGCTTTGAAAAATCTTGAGAAGCTGTCACATGAGAAGAACCAGTCGCAGATATTTATTGAAACGCCCTACCGGAACAATAAAATGGTTGAAGACATCCTTCAGGCCTTACAGCCGGGAACGCATCTTTGCATTGCTGCGGACATCACTTTACCGACCGAATTCATCCAAACCAAAACAGTGTCTGATTGGAAGAAAATAAAAACCGACCTGCATAACAGGCCGGCTATCTTTATAATTCACAAACTGTAACTGCTGTTTAATACTTGTAGACTGTCGCGTTGCTGTCGGCCGCGATGGCAGAAGTTTCATATCCGGCAAAGCGGCTCATGAACGTCTTTAAAGAAGTGCCGTATTTGTCTTTCAACTGTCTTTTACCCTTACTCCTGAAGAATTTTTTTACCGATCCTACTCCGCCAAGATGCGCTGCAGCAAGAATTCCGGATTCAGTGATATGGACACCGCCGATTACTTTTCCGCAGTATTTTTCGATTTCATTCTTCAGTTCCCATTTGTTCTTTGCAAGCAGGGCGATAAATGCTTTTTCCTGCAACCTTGGGCTACGCAAGAAAGCGAGACTGTCACGTACACCGATGCTACGGAGCGTTTGCATACCAAATTGGTACTTGCCCATATAACCGAACGTATTTACTTTGTTGTATTTGCCTTGGGATTCTTTGAAGCCGATCGCTTCTTTGTAACCGATGAAGAACTTTCCGGTGAACGGAATGTTCAAATTTTTGTAATCGCTTTGATTCTGGGAAGGAAAATTATACACTAGCTCTTCATCTGAATCTACCAGAAACCATTCCTGGTCGCTGTGAAATGTTTTAAAACTAAGGCTTATAAAAGCCACAATCATAATAACTGAAGTATAGTATACGCATTTCTTTATCATAGGATGGTTTTCTTCCAAACGCTGTCACCGTAAGGAAATTTCTACAATGCAAATATACAATAAATAAAATAAGGTTGATTTTCAACAAGTTAAAGTTTTCTAAAAGTAAAGAAAGTGAAACTTTGTAACTCCTTTCTCATTGATTTCCAGTGCGGGAGCAGGAACTTTAATGGTGTTAAAAATTGAAAAAAGTGTCTTTAGAAGATGTGATTTCGTATTGATCCGGGTGAGATCAACGTCGACACTCAGGTAATATTGTCGCGTTCTTTCCTTCTGGGGAAAAAAAACGGTATTCACCAAACGGTCATTTGCTGTGATCATTCCTTCCGCGCCATAACCTGCCGCGATACTCAGCCATTTTGGGATTTTCGACTGCTTGAAAAACGAATGCACATTGGCCGATAACCAGTAAGTCTGCCCATTGTAATCCTTAAAAACCTGTTCTGTTGCAGTTTCGCCCAAAACCTTGGGCCGCGCCGATGGATAAGCAGTTTTATGAAAAGAAAATTTTGGGGTGATGCGTTGCTCATTCCAAAGCAGCTCCTGCGAAATAAATACAAGCGAACCACCTGCATTCGCCGCAATATCGCCCCATGATGCGCCCCATTGGGCTGAAAATCCATCAAAAACCTCGACTGCCGATATCGCTACGAAGCCTGTGACCGCGCCATAAATGCTGCTCTTTTGCTGTGAAAGTCCACTCCATGCATACAATTCCGAACCGAAACGGCTTAAATGATAAGAAGTAAAAACATGCCCTGCCTTGTCCATCTGGAGCCATTCTGAATTATCATTAATGAAATGGAAGTCGGATTTGGCATAATCGTCATACCAGATACTGCTGAGTCCCGTATAGGCAACAGCGCCAAAAGCAGCTTCCGAAATCACGATGGTGTTCCTTCTTTTGATGTTCAGGCTGTCGGCAGGTTTTAAAAAACCATGCAGTTCATTTTGTGCCTGCACTTCAGAAACCAGCAAAAGCAAGCCGGAAAGTATCAATATGAGACTCCGAGACTTC
The DNA here is from genome assembly GCA_036399795.1 of Flavobacterium sp. Classification (GTDB taxonomy): domain Bacteria; phylum Bacteroidota; class Bacteroidia; order Flavobacteriales; family Flavobacteriaceae; genus Flavobacterium. The sequence continues at coordinate 19,956 of DASWML010000007.1, read as the reverse complement.
AATTATCGTTTTATTCCCTGGCTGTTGATCCAGGCGACATACTTGCGGCGGTTCACTTCATGCTGTGCAGGTGTGACTGCAAATTCATGGTAGCCAAACCGTTCGACACTTGCGCAGAAATAAATATAATTGTGTTGCTCCGGATTCAGGACTGCCTCGATCGCAGTAATATCGGGCATTGCTATTGGTCCCGGCGGCAGGCCTTCATACATATAAGTATTGTATGGGGAATTCGTTTCAAGATCCTGATACAAAACCCTTTTGATAACCCGGTTAAAATCGTTTGCCTGCTTTTTCACTGCATAAATCACTGTTGGATCTGCTTCGAGCTTCATTCCCGTTTTTAACCGGTTCAGATAAACCCCTGCAACACGAGGCCTTTCGTCAGTTTTGACTGTTTCTTTATGAACAATAGAAGCCAGTACTGCAGCCTGTAACGGGGTCAGGTTTTGCTGCTTCGCCTTTTCCACGCGCTCATCGGTCCAGAATTTTCGATATTCTTTTGCCATACGCTCCCGGAAGCTTTCCGCAGAAGTATTCCAATAAAACTCATAGGAGTTCGGGATAAACATGCTGAGCACATTCGCTTCCGTAAAGCCATTTTCTTCCAGAAATTGTTTATCAGTAAAGCTTTCCATCAGGCTCAGGCTGTCGGCTTCAATCTGTGAGCCTATTCTTCCGGCAAAATCTTCGAGGCGTTCCTGATTATTGAAAGCGAGCTGCACGGGAACATTTTGTCGCAAAGCATTGATAATATCGTTGCTGTTCATTCCTCTTTTAAGGAGAAAACGACCGGCCTTAACGTTCTGCGGATATGATTTCTTCCCTGCAACAGAAGTAAATTTCTCCACATCTTTCACATAGGGAACCATGATTTTAGTGACATCTTCAAAGGATGAATTGGTCGGGATGTGGACAAAAACTTCCTTCTCCTGAAAGTTCGTATTGCCCGAAAAAATGTCCCTGTAAAGCATGTAGCCGTAAACAATCAGTACCAGGACAACGACTACTGAAACAATGGCGAGGATTTTCTTGAAGTTCAATTTTATTATAGTTGATGATTAATGAGCTGGAACATAGCTTCGTCATTATAAGATCCGTTGACCAGGTTCCATTCTTTTTTTACACCGCACTGGCGGAAGCCAAATTTAGTAAAAAGAGCCACACTTGCTTCGTTCCCTAAATCAATATTTGCATAGAGTTGGTGCAGGTTTAGCCGCGAGAAGGCAAAGCCTGTCAGCAACTGTAACGCTTGTGAGCCAACACCGCTATTCCGATGACCCGCACTCCTTATTATAATGCCTACTCCTGCCCTGCGGTTCGGCGGGTCAAAATCGAAAAGATCGATCAGGCCAACAGTTTCACCATTTTGGTTTCTGCAGATCGCAAGCCTGAGTTGTTTTGCTTCGTAAATATCCTGCTGCGCATTCTCCAGATATTGCCTCACGAGGAATTTACTATAAGGTGTCTGGGTATTGCTTACTGGCCAGATTTCCTCATCATTTTCTACCGCATGAACAAACTCAAGGTCTTCCGGCTCAAGGGCACGCAGATAAACATTTTCGCCTTTTAAAGTTATCATGGGAGTTCGATTGTTCCTTCAAAGACAAATTCGGCCGGACCTTTTAAGATAACATCGGTGTATTTTCCACTATCTTCATTAAAAGTCACCTGAAGCTTTCCGCCCGGAGTCAAAAGTGTCACACTTTCAGAAGATACTTTTCCAGCCGCATGCATTGCGATTGCCACAGCCGTTACTCCGGTGCCGCATGATAATGTTTCGTCTTCAACGCCGCGTTCGTAGGTACGGACTGCAAAAATGTCAGTTTCTTCTTGTTCGACAAAATTGACATTGCTGCCAGACGTTCCATATAGGTCGCTGTAGCGGATTGCCGCCCCGGTTTCCTGTACAGGAAAGTTCTTAATATCCTTAACGGGTTCCACGTGGTGTGGCGAACCTGTATTCAGAAAATAATAGCTGTCATACCGTTCCACAGAAGTAACATCTTTCATTCCCAGGGAAATCTCGGAATCTGGCGCAATTTCAGCCGAATGCGGGCCATCCGTAGCAATAAAAGAAGCCCGATCCTCGATTAATCCAAGTCGGTTCGCAAAAGCAACAATGCACCTTCCGCCATTGCCACACATAGAGCTTTCATTACCGTCAGAATTGTAATAAACCATCCGGAAATCTGCATTTTTGTCATTCTCGAGCAGTATCAGGCCATCGGCACCAATGCCAAATCTTCGGTCACAAAGCCACATAATCGCACTGGTATCATTTTTGGGAAATGCGGCGTCGCGATTATCAATCATAACGAAGTCATTCCCAGTTCCCTGGTATTTGTAAAAGTTGATTTTCATCTTCAATGGTAAGTCAGCAAAATTACAAATATTTTAATGGTTTTACAGATTGTTAATCGTGCGTTAAACACGATTTCAAAAAAACAGATTACATATAATTTTACGTTCAATAATTAAATTATTTACATTATGAAAAGATTTTCAAGCTTGTTCCTGGTATCATTATTAAGCGGTGCTACGACTCTTGGAGCCTACAAACTCTTCATTGATGATGATGCCGTTTTCGGAAAAAAAAGCATTATCACCGAAGCGCCTGAAGCTTCATACGCAAGACCTGTGGGATTGTCTTCAAACCTTCTGGATTTTACCGAAGCAGCCGACAAAGCCGTTCACTACGTTGTTCACGTTAAAAATGTTTCCTATCGCACGGTCACCAATCCGATGATGGAGTTTTTTTACGGATATAAAGGCGGGCAGCAACAGGAGCAGATCGGTACCGGCTCGGGGGTAATCATCTCAGAAGACGGATACATCGTAACAAACAACCACGTGGTCAAGGATGCCTCAGATCTCGAGATCACACTCAACAATAAAAAGACATACAAAGCCAAACTGATCGGAACAGATTCTAAGATGGATCTCGCGCTGCTGAAGATTGATGCAGATGAAAAACTTCCATATACGACTTTCGCAGATTCAGATAACATAAAAGTTGGCGATTGGGTACTCGCCGTCGGGAACCCTTACAACTTAAATTCTACCGTAACCGCAGGTATTGTTTCGGCTAAAGCCAGAAGCCTGACCGGCAACAGCATCCAGTCGTTCATTCAGACTGACGCGGCGGTAAATCCCGGAAACAGTGGCGGCGCACTTGTCAATACAAACGGTGAATTGATCGGAATCAATACCATGATTTCTTCAATGACAGGTTCGTATGTCGGATATTCGTTTGCGGTACCGTCAAATATCACAAGGAAAATCGTTGAAGACATCATGGAATTCGGTAATGTCCAACGCGGAATCCTTGGAATCGAAGGCGGCGAACTGAATCCTGCGGCATCAAAAGAACTTGGCGTTAATGTTACTGACGGTTTTTACGTTAATAAGGTCACCAAAAATTCGGGTGCCGAAAAATCCGGATTGAAAAAAGGCGATATCATCACGAAAATCGACGACCGCACCATTTCGTCATATTCCGATCTTGCGACTATCATCAACACCAAACGTCCAAACGATAAGGTTCAGGTAACATTCATCCGCGAAGGAAAAACAATGTCGGTTCCTGTAACGTTGATCAAAACAGAAGCTGTCAGCACCGAATTCAAAGGGATCGAACTCGAGAATATCGATGCTTCCGACAAGAGGAAATTCAAGATCGACCACGGCGTCAGGATTAAGACGATCACCAACGAACGCCTGAGCCAGTACGCTGAAGAATTGGAAGGCGGAATCATCCTGCGCATTGGAAATGTTCCTGCAACGGATGTAAAATCGGTTTCGGAAGCGCTTTCAGGTATTGACGACGCACAAAGCGTACAACTTGACATGATCACTTCGTCAGGGCAAAGGGTACGGATCATTATCTAAATATGTTCACTTAGAAAAGAAAGCCGGTTTTAAAGCCGGCTTTTTTGTTGCAATATATTTACAGGATTTCCATACATCGGGTATAATCGCTTTTTGTCTGAAACTGCTGATTTTATTCACAATTCGTTTTACGAAAACGTTTGAAATCTATACTTTTGCACCACCGTAATAAGAAACAACACTAACTAATTACATTTTTTCATGAACCAGACTTACGAGAAAGAGCTCGCTTACCAGGCTGACCGCCGCCGTGCGGGAGTTGAATTCATCAAAATCATCAGCGATCTCTGGTATGACAAAGCCATCGAGATCGTGCTTTTCCGCAACCAGCTTATCGACAGGAATGTCAGCGAAATCATCAACCTGCATGAATATGCCGGGGAATTCGTAGGCAAGCCAATTTCAATTTTTGATTCTGTAGAAATTGCAAGGGCGATTTATTCGCTGGATTTGCCACCTTCCAAACTCGACATTGGAAAACTGACTTACGAATATTTTCTAGATGATGAAAAGCACAACAACGCGACTGCTTTCGTAATCGACAAATTAGGCAACGCAAAAGATTTCAAGAATAATAAACCAAAAGACGTTGTACTTTACGGTTTTGGCCGTATCGGAAGGCTGCTCGCCCGCGAACTGATGTCGAAAACCGGCCGCGGAAGCCAGCTTCGCCTTCGCGCCATCGTCACCCGCGATAAAAACGATGCGGTAAGCCTTGAAAAAAGAGCGTCGCTTTTAAGGTATGACTCAATCCATGGCGATTTCAGGGGTTCCGTCGTAGCCGATCCTGAAAACAACGCCCTGATCATCAACGGAACAACCGTTCACATGATTACGGCAAACGGCCCTGAAGACATCAATTATACTAAATTCGGCATCAATGAAGCGCTTGTTATCGACAACACCGGCGCATTTACAACCCAGGAAGCCCTGGCAAGGCATCTCACATCGGGCGGAGTCGAAAAAGTGTTGCTCACCGCACCCGGAAAAGGGGTTCCCAATATCGTACATGGCGTAAACCACCGCGAATACAATCCCGACGAAGTGAATATTTTCTCCGCGGCTTCTTGTACCACAAACGCAATCACACCAATTCTAAAGGCTGTCGAAGATACGCTTGGTGTGGTAAAAGGACACCTTGAAACGATCCACGCTTATACAAACGACCAGAATCTTGTCGATAACATGCACAAGAAATACCGTCGTGGCCGCGCTGCAGCTTTAAACATGGTAATCACCGAAACCGGCGCCGGAAGCGCCGTGGCCAAAGCACTGCCTTCACTGGCGGGGAAACTGACATCTAATGCCATCCGGGTTCCGGTACCGAACGGATCATTGGTGGTTTTGAACCTTGAAGTGGAAAGAAAAACCACAATTGAGGAAGTCAACGCAGTTATGAAAAAATATGCTCTTGAAGGCGAATTGGTAGAACAGATCAAATATTCGTTGAACAACGAGCTTGTGTCGTCTGACATCGTCGGGACTTCAGCTCCGGCCATTTACGACAGCAATGCGACAATCGTATCCGCCGACGGTAAAAACATCGTTCTTTACGTTTGGTACGACAATGAGTACGGCTACAGCCACCAAGTTATCAGGCTCGCCAAATACATTTCGAAAGTAAGACGTTACACATATTACTAGAATCCAAACAAACCAAACAACGAAAAATCCGCTCTTATTGGCGGATTTTTTTATTTGAAGCATTTTCCTGCTGTCCGCTATAGCTTTCGCCGCTGGCGCGTCAAAAGGCTGCCGCTTCCATCAGGGCTAGGCAATTGTCTAAGAATCGGCTTTCGGTTTGGTCAGGTAGTAAACCGGAATCCCGATCAGCATGATGAGAACGCCCCAACCGCAGGTATCAGGTTTCGTGACCAGCAACGTGACAGAAAGCGCAGCCGCAAAAGCAATATACAATCCCGGGAGAAAAGGATATCCAAAAGCTTTGTAAGGCCGGTCAGCATCGGGCATTTTACGGCGCAGCCTGAAGATTCCGTAAATCGTCAGGATATAGAATATCAAAACAATGATAATTACAAAGTCGAGCAGCGCGCCATATTTTCCGGTAAGGCATAACGCCGACGCCCAGATGCATTGTGCCCAAAGCGCCCACGCCGGAACACTCGCATGATTTAATTTCGCCGCCTGCCGAAAAAACAATCCGTCTTTTGCCATTGTATAATAAACGCGCGCCCCGGCCATGATGAGTCCGTTATTACAGGCAAACGTCGACACCATGATCATCAGGGCAATGATCAAAGTACCAATATCACCAAAGATATATTGTGAAGCAACCACGGCCACACGATCTGATTTTGCAGTAGCGATTTCCTGCATCGGAACCACCGCGAGGTACATGATATTGGCCAATACATAAATAATGCTCACGATCAACGTTCCCAGGAAAAGGCTCAATCCGACATTTCGCTTGGGGTTCTTGATCTCACCGGCGATAAAGGTTACGCCATTCCAGGCATCGCTTGAAAACAACGAGCCTACCAACGCGGCAGAAATCCCGGTTATTAGTGCTGTTCCATGTATTGGAAGCCAGGATGAAGTATCGGCATTATAAGATTGTGAAAGCCACCCATTGGTCCAGTTTGCGTTCCAGATTTCGGCTTTCGCACCGAGAAATAACCCAAAAACTATGAGTCCGGCGAGCGAAAGTATCTTAATGATCGTTAAAACGGTCTGCAGGATCTTGCTGTTTTTGACCCCGCGGCTGTTCAGGTATGTAAGGAATATGATCGTAATAATTGAAACGATCTGCGCGGCGTTCAGTTGAAAGGCACCAACAGTGAAAAGAATATTCTCATCACTGAAAGGCTCAAAAAGGTAAGCGGCAAATTTTGAAAATGCCACCCCGACAGCGGCGATCGTTCCGGTTTGTATTACGGCAAAGAAACTCCAGCCATACAGGAAAGCGATCAGTTTGTTGTAGGCTTCCTTAAGGTAAACATATTGTCCGCCCGCTTTTGGGAACATCGCGCTGAGTTCGCCATAACTTACGGCGGCGATTACTGTTGCGAGTCCGGTGATTACCCAAATTGCGATAAGCCAGCCTGCGGAGCCGACCTGCCGCACCATATCGGAGCTAACGATGAATATTCCCGACCCGATCATTGACCCGACGACGAGCATCGTTCCATCGAGCAGCCCGAGTTCCCTTTTAAAACCTTCCTGTTGGTTGTCCATTGTTTTTGTTTTGGTTGGCTAAAGATAAATATTTTTGACAAACACCATCAACGGTGTATTCTGCAGCCCCGATAGCAGTGGAAATCCTTTTTTGAAAAAAAAAGATTGCAACGGATAGCGGGAAATGCTGCCAAAAAAAAAGCTCCCCGAAGGAAGCTTTTTCATGAATTAATAACGAACATCTTAAGCGTGTCCGGCCGCGGCAATCAGGTTGAGTGCGGAACCGGCTTTGAACCAACCGATCTGGCCTGCATTGTATGAATGGTTGGCAAGAATGGTATCTTTTGAGCCGTCGTTGTGGACCACTTCGATCGTGAGTGGCTTGCCCGGTGCAAAATCTTTCAGGTCGATGAAATTGAAAGTATCATCTTCGCGAATCACGTCGTAATCGGCTTCATTGGCAAATGTTAGCCCGAGCATTCCCTGCTTTTTCAAATTAGTTTCATGGATACGTGCAAACGATTTCACGATGACCGCTTTTACGCCGAGAAAACGTGGTTCCATGGCAGCGTGTTCGCGGGAAGAACCTTCGCCGTAGTTATGGTCTCCTACAACAATACTCGGAATTCCAGCAGCTTTATAAGCGCGTTGTACGGCAGGAACTGTATCGTAGCTTCCTGTAAGCCCGTTTTTAACCGAATTTGTTTTCTGATTGAAAGCGTTCACGGCTCCGATAAGCATATTGTTTGAAATGTTATCCAGGTGTCCGCGGTAACGAAGCCACGGCCCGGCCATTGAAATATGATCGGTAGTACATTTTCCGAATGCTTTGATCAGCAGCTTTGCGCCGGTGATATTTTCTCCGTTCCAAGGCTCGAATGGTGCGAGAAGCTGCAGCCTTTCCGATTTTGGATCCACCAGAACCTGAACATGCGAGCCATCTGAAGCCGGAGCCTGATAACCCGGATCTTCAGCTTCGAATCCGCGTGGCGGAAGTTCAAAACCTGTTGGCTCGTCGAGTTTCACTTCAACGCCATCTTCATTGATCAACGTATCTGTCAGCGGGTTGAATGATAAATCGCCGGCGATGGCCATGGCGGTTACCAGTTCCGGAGAACCAACGAAAGCAAGTGTATTTGGGTTGCCATCGGCACGTTTTGAGAAATTCCGGTTGAAGGAATGCACGATTGTATTGCGTTCTTCTTTCTCTGCTCCTTCACGATCCCACATTCCGATACACGGGCCGCAGGCATTAGCGAAAATAGTAGCATTGATTTTATCGAAAATTTCCATGTAACCATCGCGTTCTACTGTATAGCGAACAAGTTCCGATCCCGGATTGATAGTAATGTTGGATCTTGGTTTTAGTTTTTTATCTGCAGCCTGCTGTGCGATTGAACCGGCGCGCGAAACATCTTCATAAGATGAATTGGTACATGAACCGATGAGCCCGTATTCGATTTTCAGCGGCCAGCCGTTTTTGATGGCTTCATCGCGCATTTTAGAAATCGGCGTGGCGAGATCCGGTGTAAAAGGTCCGTTCAGGTGTGGTTCAAGTTCCGAAAGATTGATTTCGATGATCTGGTCGAAATAAGCTTCGGGATTTGCGTAAACCTCTTCGTCGGCAGTAAGGTATTCGGCTATTTTGTCGGCTGCATCAGCCACTTCGGCACGTCCGGTGGTACGCAGGTAACGGCTCATTGATTCGTCGTATCCGAATGTGGATGTCGTTGCACCAACTTCAGCACCCATGTTACAAATAGTGGCTTTTCCGGTACATGACATCGCTTTAGCGCCTTCGCCGAAATACTCGATTACGGCTCCGGTTCCGCCTTTTACGGTAAGAATTCCTGAAACTTTCAAAATAACATCTTTCGGCGCAGTCCACCCGGAAAGTTTCCCGGTAAGCTTTACACCGATCAGGCGGGGGAATTTCAGTTCCCAAGCCATTCCCGACATCACGTCGACGGCGTCAGCGCCACCAACACCGATTGCGATCATTCCGAGTCCGCCTGCATTTACAGTATGCGAATCCGTTCCGATCATCATTCCTCCCGGAAATGCATAATTTTCAAGAACAACCTGGTGGATAATTCCGGCTCCCGGTTTCCAGAAACCAATTCCATATTTATTCGAAACCGATGAAAGAAATTCGAATACCTCGTTGCTTTGGCTCTTGGCACGGGCAAGATCGACTTCTGCATTAACTTTAGCCTGGATCAGGTGGTCGCAGTGAACGGTCGTTGGAACCGCAACTTTATCTTTTCCGGCGTGCATGAACTGGAGCAGCGCCATCTGGGCTGTTGCGTCCTGGCATGCGACACGGTCAGGGGCGAAATCAACGTAATCCTTTCCGCGTTGGAAAACAGTCGTCGGATTGCCATCCCAAAGGTGCGCATATAATATTTTTTCGGTTAGTGTAAGCGGCCTGCCAACCAATTGACGCGCCTTATCAACACGTTCTGGCATATTCGCATACGCTTTTCTGATCATTTCAACATCGAAAGCCATAAGTAAAAAGTTTGTTTGATGTTGCAAAATTAAGGACTTTGACTGGATTTACACATTTTTCAATCGAATACGATTTATTATTATCAAAAAACTAAAAACTAACCGGTCGAGTGTCAAATATTCAATAAAAGAGCAATTTTCAGAAAAATTGATAATTTCAGCTTACATTTTTAGCAATATAAAAATCCACTTCATCTGAAGTGATTCAAAACATAAGAAAAACCGCTGCAAATGAAAGTTAAATTATCGGTCGCGGAGGTCTGTAAACGGCTTTTCGAAATATCGGAAAAGAAGAAAAGAAGAAAAAATCGTAAGACACAGATAACCTGCGGTGAACAGAATACGGGAGGCGTCAGACAAAGATTCGGTATCCACAACCTGTTTCAGCGACTGAAGAATAACGCTATAGTGAAGAAGATAAATCGAGTAAGAAATCAGGCTGATGAAAGTAACGGGCTTTTTCAGGATTCCGTTTGCGGTTCTCCATCCTGTAAGTATAGGAAGAAACAGCGCTATGGAAAAAGAAGCCGCGGGAAGATAAATTACATTCCAGAAAAAAGGGTGTGTTTCAATAAGCAGGCGGAAATATCCGATTCCGGCCGTAAAAAACCCCATCATAACAAACCCCGCTACCGCTGCTATTATTCGGATCCTCTTCCAAAAATCATGGTAATTGCTGTAAATCCAACTAAAGAGAACGCCGGTAAAAATGGCATCGACACGGTAAATCACCACCGACTTCAGTGCGATATTCCAGTGTTTCAGCGACATGTCCTGTACGGAAATGTGGTAGATGACTTTAGCAAAAAATCCCGCGATAATCAACATGATGACAATCGTGAGGAAGATTTTGCTTTTTTCACTTCGGGCAGGAAAAGCCCCGAACCCAAACAGCACCAACGGCAGGATGACATAAGCGAATTCTTCAACAGAAAGGCTCCACGATTCAGGGAAAAATGGCAGCAGCGGCGTTGCAAAATTCTGCATAAATATGAAATACCGCCATGCACCTTCAACAGGATACCCTATAAAACACGCGATCAGCAGGTTCACCATCAGGATCAGGAAGTAGTTCGGCAGTGTGCGGAACCATCGCCTCTTCAGAAATAATCTTATTGAGGAAAAATTGAAATCGGCTGAAGTAAACTGACGGTATAATATCCGTCCGATAAGGAAACCGCTCAGGACAAAGAAAATTTCGACACCTAAAAAACCGAACAGCGCCATGATTTGTGAAAGCCACCCATCGTTCTCCGGGAAAATCCAGACACAATGTGCAAGCAAAACCATCGTTATCGCTACGGTGCGCATCAGGTCAAGCCCAAAAACCCTTTTATCACTGTTAAAGATGCCTCTCATACGCGGCAAAAAAAATGTATGTTTGTATCTATGTCCAAATCAAAGATATATAAAATTCTAAGCGCGCTGCTTTTAATAGGATTTTTTGCCGGGGCGTTGTTTTATCTGCAGCTTCCCAACAGGCATAAAGCCATCATAAAAACCACTTTTCTTCATAAGACCGGCTTGATTGACAACGATTGGGACATTGCCAATGCACAGCATGAATATAAAATGATTTCCCCGGCTTTCCTTATTGACGGTATCTATAAATCCATGGAAGGGCCGAAAGCCTCAAACTATGTACAACTGTCGCAGGATTCTACAACACTTTGGCTCACAGGCTTCAGGGTAAAGGCAGTCGAATCGAAGTCGAAAGAAAAAATCTCTGATGACTTTATCTGCCATACTAATGTAGACTTTAACGATGTGAAGTATTACAGCGGATTTCATCTGGAAAAGCGGATTGGAAAACAATATCCACGGATGACATCGCTCTCGCACGGCATGGAGAATTTTACATTTCCGAAAGGCTATGGCGTACCGATGAAAGGCAACGATCTTCTATATGTGACGACGCAGTCGCTGAACCACAATATTAAAGACGCCAACCTGTTAATCAAGCACGAGGTCGGGATTACCTACACCGATAATTCAGTTCCGATGAAGCCACTGATGAGCCGGACCGCCTTTATCATGCTTCCCTACGACAAAAACGATCCCTATAAAGAACCTACAGATCCAGGAACCGACCAATGTGTTCCAGTGGAAACGAAAAACCACAGCTATGACGATGGCAAGGGCAACAAACTTTCCGGACATTGGGTTGTACCGAAAGGCAAAAGCCTTTACCGAAGCAGCGTAAACAGTCAGCTTCAGATTACCGACAGTCTCCGGCTCCACGCAGCCGCGATACATGTGCATCCTTTTGCGACAAAAATTGCATTGTTTGACAAGACGCTGCAGAAGCCGGTTTTCTCCAGCCGGATCACCAACCATAAAGACAGGATCGGGCTAAGTCATGTTGAGCCGTTCAGTTCGGAAGAAGGCATTTGGCTCTATGCCGGCCATGAATACGAGATCGTGCTTGAGGTGAACAATACAACTGCGACAGATCAGGATATGATGGGAAGCATGTTCCTGTTCTTTTATGATAAAGAACTTGACATGATCCTGAATGGCAATAAAAAATCCGGCGGAGTGGCCGGATTGTGATTACATCAATTTTGCGATGATGGCCTCTTCGGTAATTCCTTCCGCATCGGCTTTGTAGTTTTTGATGATACGGTGCCGCAGGATTCCTGTCGCAACCGCTTTTACATCTTCAATATCGGGTGAATACTTGCCATTGAACGCGGCATGTGCTTTTGCTGCCAAAATAAGGTTTTGCGAGGCGCGCGGGCCTGCGCCCCAATCAAGGTAATTTTTTATGTATTCGTTTGAAAGCGGGTTGTCGGGACGTGTTTTGCTTACCAATGTGACCGCATATTCAATAACATTATCGGTTACCGGAATCCTCCGGATCAACTGCTGGAAGGATATGATTTCCTCAGCAGAAAATAATGGATTGATGGTATTCGTGATGTCGGTGGTTGTGCTTTTCACTACCTGTACTTCCTCGGCGAAAGACGGATAATCCAATTTTATGGCAAACATAAAACGGTCGAGCTGCGCTTCAGGAAGCGGATAGGTTCCTTCCTGCTCGATCGGGTTTTGCGTCGCAAGGACGAAGTATGGAAGCGATAGTTTGTAATTTTGACCGGCAATGGTCACAGCCCTTTCCTGCATGGCCTCGAGAAGTGCAGCCTGGGTTTTTGGCGGCGTACGGTTGATCTCATCGGCGAGGATGATATTGGAAAACAATGGCCCTTTTATAAATCGGAACTGGCGGTTCTCATCGAGGATCTCACTTCCCAGAATATCCGAAGGCATCAGGTCGGGCGTGAACTGGATCCGCTTGAAATCCAATCCGAGCGCCTGAGCGATGGTGTTCACCATAAGGGTTTTCGCCAGTCCCGGAACGCCTACCAGTAGCGCATGGCCGCCTGAGAAGATGCTTAGCAGAATCTGGTCGACGACATCTTCCTGCCCGATGATTATTTTTGATATTTCCTTTTTAAGTTCCAGCCGCTTTTCGACCAGGTTTTGTATTGCTGCAACGTCAGACATTGATTGGTGCTGTTATTATCCCGTGGCGGGTTGTTAAACATGATAAAAGTACGAAACATCCTGATTAGCCCCGATGGCAGTGTAAATCCTTTTTAGCCTGAGCGGGCGAAGGCTTAAAAGATTGCAGCGTACAGCGGGACGGAAGCTGGCAAAAGCAGGAATGCCTGCTCCTGAAACTACTTCTTCAGCCAGTTGTTCATGAACGCGCAGTCGCGGTATTCACCGTTTATCTTTACGTATGTTTCCTTGATTTTTTCGTCGCTCCACTCGCCGATCCTCTTGATTTGCTTTTCCTTAAGGGCGAGGTCTTTGATTTTTGTGTAATCGCGCGAATAGTCGGCCGTATGCTCGTCATAACGGTTGGTAACCATCATAAGTTTGAATGCTTTTTTCCCGCTTGGATCTTCTTCGGTAATCGGCAATGAAACTTCGCCTTCCTTAAGGTTCGACACCTGGTTGTAGAGCGACGGGTCCATTTTTGTGAGCTCAAAGCGGCTGTCCTGTGTCTTTGGGTTGATCAGGAGTCCGCCATTGGTGCGGGTTTCCTTTTCGTCAGATTCGGCCCTTGCGGCATCTGCAAATGAGATTTCCTTATTGATGATTTTTTCCCGAATACGGTTTACCCTATCGCGTGCTTCCGTCATTGATTCGTCTGAAACTTTTGGCGTGAGCAGGATGTGCCTGAGGTCGATTTCCTGACCGCGGATTTTTTCGACAAGGATGATATGGAAGCCGAATTCAGTTTCGAAAGGTTCGGAAATTTCACCTTCGGCAAGGCTGAAGGCAACCTCTTTGAATTCCTTCACGAACGGCGTTTTACGGCTCATTTTGTAGAAACCCCCATTGGAACGCGATCCCGGATCCTGGCTGTAAAGAACCGCTTTGCTGTAAAAGCTGGAACCTTCCTGAACCTCTTTTTTGAATTCACGGAGCCTGTCGATGACTTTTTGCTTTTCTTCGTCGGTGATTTTAGGTTTGATGAGGATTTGCGCCACTTCCATTTCTGCGCCGAAAACAGGCAGTTCCTCTTTAGGGATTTTCCTGAAGAATGTCCTCACCTCTTCCGGGGTGATTTCAACTTCGTCTACAATTTTGCGTTGCATTTCGTCGGTCAGCATATTCATCTTTATGATGTCGGCCAGGTCGGTGCGAAACTCTTCAAGGGTGTTCTTCTTGAAATACTTGACGACTTTATCAACCGATCCAAGTTGTTCCACCATATAATCCATCTGCTGTGAAAGCTTTGAATTTACCTGGTCATCGGTAATGACAATACTGTCCTGGATGGCTTGGTGTGCATACAGCCGGTCTTCCATAAGTTTGCCGAGAAGCTGGCAGCGCGTGATGTCTTTTATAGAACTGCCCTGACTTGACAATTCGAGGTATGTTTTGTCGATATCTGAATCGAGGATTATATAATCGCCAACCGTAGCGACAACGCCATCTATCTTTTGGCGCTGCATTGTTGTTTGCGTATTTTCCGCGACAGCGGTTGAGTCGGGAATGACTTCCTGCGCAAAACCAGCCGCAGTAAACAGGGCAAAGCCTGCGAGGAAAATCTTATTTATAAATTTCATATTTGTTGTCTTTAATGGCATCATCCGTAATTTCTTTTTCAAATTTCTTTATCAGCTCGAGTTGCCGCTGATTTACTATCACTTCGCGGAGCGTCGGCTTTACGTATTCGTATGGGCTGACATTGTTCCTGTCGAGCACGTTTGTTATTTTCACCAGGTACATATCAAGGGAATCAGGATATTGGATCGACTTGCCCGGAATAATATACTGTTCCCTGTTGTCGGGATTGATAAACGGCAGCTTGCTGTAAATCTGTCCCATTTCGACCCAAACGGTATCGTTGAGTGCGAAGCTTTTGAACTGCATCGCGTGGGCATCCCAGAATTTCCTGTCGGATTTCCTGAAATCAAAGAACCTGCTTTTTATGGTTTCGTACTTTGGATTGTCTTTAGCCAGCCTGATGTAGCGCAGCCGCACGAGCATTCCGTTGGTCCTGAAATTTTCTTTGTTTTGTTTATAATATGCTTTGAGCTCTTCTTCGGGGACAACCGTATCTACTGATCTTTTTACAATTTCTTCAATGTACGCTTTTGTATAGAGATCGATTCGGTATTGCCTGACGAGTTTATCGAGATCTGATTTTTTTTGTCCGTTGAGGTTAATTTCAGCCGCATCTATCAGCAGCTTTTGTGTCGCCCAACGGTCGATGTAATTTTTAATGATGATCGTGCTGTCTTCCTTTGAATTTCCTTCCGGAACCAGGTCGGCCACCTCGTCTTTGTAAAGAAATGCTTCATTTACCCTGGCTACAGCTTCGGGTTTGGCTTCCGGTTTAAAGTAATTACACGAGGTAAACAAATGTAATAAACATATACCCGCTAAAGCCTTGTGCATTACGATTTTAATTGTTTTTTCACCGTCGAGAAAACCTCTGGATTCACTTTAACCGTAAATTCATTTTTAAGGTCCTTAACCCAATTTTCTTCAAGGAATTGCTGATAATCGTTGATGACGCGACCTTTGGCTTCATCCAGCGTTTTATTCCCGGCAGGAAGCACTTTGTTGACTTTCGCCACGAAATAATATTCACCTTCCTTAATAATGTCGGAAACACCCGGCTGGTGTAAAATATTCTTTGGAAGCGCATCGCTGCCTTCTTCAAACACGCCTGCGTTTGTCATCACGTTAACCACGCCTTTCACATTGAGTTTCTCCTTGATCGCATCGGTAGATTTATTCTGCTTCAGCATTTTCTGTGCACTCTTGACCATATCCTGCTGGGTTGAAGAAACGATCACAACATCGAGCCTGTTTTTCCAGTTATAGCTGTCTTTATGCAGGTCGTAGAAATTCTTCAGGCCAAGTGTATCTGTTTTTGCCTTTTCCCAGATTTCTTTTTCCATCAGGTCGAAAAGCAGCAAGCCATCACGATATTCGTCGATTACAGCAGCAAATTCCGGAAATTCATTTTCAAGGTTTTCGTTATAATAAACATTAAGCTGCTGGTCAAGGAACTTCTCGTAAGCGTGATCTACAAGCTTGTTTACAGGCTTGATTGCCAGCCCTGATTTTTGCTGACCTTTGAGGTAATTCATAAAATCAGTTCCTGAAACGGCCTTCCCCTGGATGTCTATAAGTTTTCCGCTGAAAGGCTTCTGGTTTTCCGGAAGATCCCATGTTCCTTCATAATATTTATCAGTCACAGCTTTGGTGATGGCCGTATACATTTTACTGTCGCGCTTCACGGTGTATTTCTTCCGCAGTTTTTCGTTGATGGAAGCCGCAATTAATCTGGAGCGCTCGTCTTTTCCAACTTTGGTTTCGAGTTCCGGCTTCATTTGATCTAAGGTCTTTACTGGAAATTTTCCGATAAGCTTCACGATATGCCATCCAAACTGCGTTTCAAAAGGCGCAGAAATTTCACCTTCTTTCGTCAGCGAAAAAGCCATATTTTCAAACTCTTCCGAGCTTAACTGGCCAGAGCCGAAACGATTCAACACACCACCTTTTGACGATGATGATTTGTCTTCGGAAAATTGTTTGGCAAGGCTTTCAAAATTTTCACCCTGCTGCAGTTTTTTATAAATATCGTTGATGGTACTTTTCGCTTTGTCTTTAGCGGCCGCGTCATCGCCCTGAGGCTTCAGGATCATGATGTGGGCAACCGAAACCTCTCCCCTGTTGTCGCGGACGCCGTTTACTTTAATTAAGTGGTAACCGAAACGGGTACGGACAGGGTTTGATATTTTCCCTACCGGAGTTTTGTAGGCAGCATTTTCGAACGCATAAACCATCCTGAATGCCGTAAAATAGCCAAGATCGCCTTTGTTTTCCTTGGCAGATGGATCCTGTGAGTGCTGCATCGCCAGGCTTCCGAAATCTTCCCCGGCGAGCGCCTTCTGACGGATATCCATGATCTGCCTGTAAGCTTTAAGCGTGTCTGCCGGAGTCGCATTCTCATCAACCATAATCAGGATGTGCGAAGCGTTTATCTCTTTCAGCGAGCGGTTGTAACCTTCCTGAACAAGTTCGTTGGTGACTTTGGAATCGGTTACATAGTTCTTGGAAAGCTGCGTACGGTATGACTTCAGCTCGTTCTGGTATTGCTGGCCATTCTGAAGGCCAAGCTTGTAGGCTTTGTTGATTTTCAGCTTATAGCCAATGAAAAGCTCAAGGTATTGATCGAGATCTTTTTGGGTTTCATCCTTTACAAGGTCAAGATTTTTCTTGTAAACCCGCGCGAACTCATCTGTGTAGTAAGGCTTGTTGTCGATGGTGAATAAAACTTCTTTCTGGGTCTTCTGGGAATAAGAAATCAAGTGTAGGGAAAAGAGTAATCCGAAGAACAGTTTTTTCATTTTAAACGTTTTATGGTTCAATATTTTATCTGCCAGCCAGCGAAAAGACTGAAAAATATTACGATCAGCAAAAATAGCAATTCGACTTCATTATGCAACCCATTAACAAAAAATTATCAGCGGCGAAACATGCGCGATAATTGCAGGCGCGGTACTATAACTTCAAAGGCGTGAATATATTGCGGTTGCTGATATTCCGACATAAAATGCTACTTTTGCAGACCATTTTTAAAGACCATGAGTTTTAAGGACGAAATCAAAAGAAGGAGAACCTTCGGCATCATATCGCATCCCGATGCAGGGAAAACTACATTAACGGAAAAACTGCTGCTTTTTGGCGGCGCAATCCAGGAAGCCGGCGCAGTCAAGAACAACAAGATCAAAAAAGGCGCAACGAGTGACTTCATGGAAATTGAGCGCCAACGGGGAATTTCGGTATCGACTTCCGTTTTGGCTTTCAATTACCAGCAAAAAAAGATTAACATCCTTGATACGCCCGGACATAAGGATTTTGCTGAAGATACTTTCAGGACACTCACTGCGGTCGACAGTGTCATTGTTGTGATCGACGTCGCCAAAGGGGTTGAGGAACAAACCGAAAAGCTCGTGGCTGTATGCCGTTTGCGGAACATCCCGATGATCGTTTTCATCAACAAGCTCGACCGTGAAGGAAAAGATGCTTTTGATCTCATGGATGAAGTTGAGCAGAAGCTTGGACTTAAGGTTACGCCTTTGAGTTTCCCGATTGGTATGGGTTACGATTTCCAGGGTATTTATAATTTGTGGGAGAAGAACATCAACCTTTTCAGCGGCGACAGCAGGAAAAATATCGAGGAAACCATCGCGTTTTCAGACCTGCAAAGTTCGGAACTTGAAAAAATAATCGGACAGCGCCCGGCGGAAAAACTCCGTGAGGAACTCGAGCTAATCGATGAAGTTTATCCAAAATTCAACCATCAGGATTACCTTAACGGAAACCTGCAGCCGGTGTTTTTCGGCTCGGCACTGAATAATTTTGGTGTACGCGAACTTCTTGATTGTTTTATTGAAATCGCGCCGTCGCCGCGTCCGAAGGAATCCGAATCACGTGTTGTGAGTCCGGACGAGGAAAAACTGACGGGATTTGTTTTTAAAATCCATGCAAACATGGATCCGAAACACCGTGACAGGCTTGCATTTGTAAAGATCGTTTCCGGAATTTTCGAAAGGAACAAGCCGTACCTGCATGTGCGCCAGAATAAAAATATGAAGTTTTCCAGCCCGAATGCTTTCTTTGCAGAGAAGAAGGAGATTGTGGATATTTCTTATCCGGGTGACATTGTCGGACTTCACGATACGGGCAATTTTAAGATTGGTGATACGCTGACAGAAGGCGAAACCATGAGCTTCAAAGGGATACCGAGTTTTTCGCCGGAGCATTTCCGTTACATCAACAATGCCGACCCAATGAAGGCGAAGCAGCTTGATAAAGGTATCGATCAGTTGATGGATGAAGGCGTGGCACAGCTTTTTACACTGGAACTCAACAACCGGAAAGTTATAGGAACCGTGGGCGCACTGCAATATGAAGTGATCCAGTACCGGCTTGAGCATGAATATGGTGCGAAATGTACTTATGAAAATTTCCCGGTACATAAGGCTTGTTGGGTAAAACCTGACGATCCAAAAAACGAAGAGTTCAAGGAATTCAAACGTATCAAACAAAAGTTCCTTGCAAAGGATAAATATGATCAATTGGTCTTTCTTGCCGATTCGGATTTTACGATCCAGATGACACAGAACAAGTACCCAAGTGTGAAGCTTTATTTTACATCGGAATTTTAAAAATTATTTACTCGATTAAGCTTATAGGCAATAAGACAGTGCTTTCCGTGTCAAAAAAAACCAAAAATGGCAGCGAATCTTTTGTTTTAAAAAATTGATTGCTATCTTTACACCCTTCAATTAATCCGAGACATGAAAAAGAACTTTTTAAATTTCTATATATTCAGCATCGTGCTTTTTTCAGATTTTGTAATGTTTGCACAGCCGGGCGACGAATCTGATGGCGGTGACCTTGAGGATGATGATGCCCCGCAGGCTCCTGTTAATGGTAAACTTATATGGCTCGCCCTTGCAGGCATCCTTTTCGCTATCTATACCTATAAGGCGCGGAGAAAGACAGTTTAAAAATTCCTATAAAACATAAGCCTCTTTTAAGAGGCTTTTTTTATGTAAAAAGAAATCCCTGCCGTGAAGCAGGGATTTTTTATTTATTTCCAATTAAGGATTATCTCTTCACAACCCTCAGTGTCCTGACATTCTCGCCCTGGCTTACAATCACGTTGTAAACCCCTGACGGATACCTGTCGCCCACTTCAAGTGTTTCGATTGCCGACATCTCGGTGCTCCTTGTTTCAAGAAGCCTTCCTGTCATATCATAAACCTTAACGTTCACTGATTGCTCAGCAGATGTGGTCACTGCGATCTTGAAGCTTTCCGCAAAAGGGTTAGGATAAGCTACAGCCGAGAATGCTTTCGCTGTCTCTGCCTTCAC
>DASWML010000006.1:0-231887 GCA_036399795.1 Flavobacterium sp. | reverse complement strand
ACCCCGTTAATCCTGAGTTTTGCCGTAATAGAATTGTCATTGTTGATGTTAACGGTCACTACCCCGGATGATCCGACGAAAACACCTTTATAGATGCCGAAATTACTGGTGTCATGCTCGGCATTGGCATCGGGAGTGTCAGACAGGTTGCCACCGGAAGAACTGTCTTCAGAACAGCTCGTGATCAGTAGGAATGTCATTGCAATAAGTAAAATTTTTTTCATGATGTTATTTTTAGTTAATATGATTCCCGTATCAACAGCAATATAAAGAAAGTTGTATAAATGGCGAAGCTATTCGTTTTAAATCTGCAGAATGGATCCGGTGAAAATTTCTCTACTAATCCTGTTGCTTTACGGTATTTCTCGCTATATTCCGAAAATTTTTTTAATGAAAAGACTTATCAAATTTTTGTTAATTCTCACTGTAGGCACGGCTTCTGCACAAAAGAATGTTGACCCCACAGATGAAGATGTTCAACTGGCGAAGAAACTGCGGGAACAATACACAAAAGAAGATGTCGCGGTTCTGGAAAGCAGCAATCAGATATCTTTTGGACTCAGTAAGGAAGGTGATAAAGTAACTGCGGTAAATAAGATACGTGAAAAGCTGATGAATATAAACCATCGTGCGGATATTCAGAAATATGAATTCTATGACAGTGAATCTAAGATAGAAAACTTCAGCATCCGCTATCGGAATGATAAAAGCGCCAATTTTTTAGTGCAGGACGAATTCTATAAGGATAGTGGGCTATTTTACAACGATGCCCGTGTAAAGTATATGTCAGTCGATTTTCCGGTTCAGGGTTATACTTATAATTACGAAATGGAAAAGAAGTATAATGATGTAAAGTATTTTACTTCGCTGTACTTCAATGATGAATTTCCCGTGATGCAAAAGACGATTACCATTACTGTACCCGATTGGCTTAATCTCGAGATCAAAGAATTTAATTTTGCAGGAAACGACATTGTCAAAACAGCCGATAAGGCCAACAACGCGACGACATACACTTACCAGATGAAAAATGTCCCTTCTTTTTATAAAGACATGAATGCACCGGGTAAGAGCTACATTTATCCGCATATTCTGCTGATTGCAAAATCTTTTTCAAATAAAAATTCGAAAGTACAACTATTTAACTCCAGCGCCGACCTATACAAATGGTATAAATCGCTGGTTGATATGATGAAAGACAATCCTTCGGTATTTAAGTCTAAAGTCGAGGAACTTACGGCAGGCGCCAAAACTGATGAGGATAAAGTGCGGAACATCTATTATTGGGTCCAGGACAATATTCGTTACATCGCCTTTGAAGACGGGATTGCGGGTTATAAACCCGATGAATCGGACCATGTTTTTACCAACCGCTACGGGGATTGCAAAGGCATGGCAAATCTGATCAAGCAGATGCTAAAAACTGCTGGGTTTGATGCAAGGCTGACATGGATTGGTACCAAACACATTTCATACGATTATACAACGCCGTCACTGGCAGTAGACAATCACATGATTTGCACGCTTTTCCTTAATGGGAAGAAATACTTTCTGGATGGGACGGAAAAATTTATCGCATTGGGAGTGAATGCCGAACGTATTCAGAATAAGGAAGTCATGATTGAAGACGGGGACAAGTTTATCATAGACAGAGTTCCGTCGGACAGCAATGAAATTAACAGGGAAACTTATTTAGCGCGTTTATCGGTAGAAAATGACAAGCTTAAAGGGTCGTGTACCAAAACCTTTTTAGGACAAAGCTGTTCTGAATTTTTGTACGGCCTGGACCGGCTTGCGACTCACATTAAAAATGATGTGCTTGTTAATTTCCTCTCAGAAAATGACAAGAACATCTTGGTGAGCAATGTGGTGACATCCGATCTTAAGAATCGCGAACAACAGCTTAAGTTGGAGTATGATGTGGCTGTTCACAACAAGGTTTCTGATTTCGACAATGACATGTATATAGATCTTGACTTTATAAAGGAATTTGGTGGTCTGGATGTCAACAATCGTAAAACTGATTATGAATTTGACTACAAAACGGATTACCAGTCTTCGGTTGTGCTTGAAATTCCACTAGGCTACAAAGTCAGTAAACTTCCCGAAAACCTGAATTTTGCCGGTAAGGATTATTCCGTGAGCGTCACATTTTCTCAAACACCAAAAGAGGTCATCTGCAAGAAGATATTTGTTTTCAAAAATGGTGTCATCAAGGCCAATGAATTCAACGCGTGGAGCGAAATACATAAAAACCTGAACACAATATATAACCAACAACTCATATTTACAAAATCCTGATGAAGAAAATCATTCCAGTCGTTTTGCTGTTCGTAACAGCTTTTGCATCGGCGCAAGACAAAGATGAAGTCGAAAGAATGTTTTGGTGGGGCGACGAGCCCGAAGGCAAAATAACAGCGGTTCCTGAAAAATGGAAAGACGAATCGGCAGTCACACTGTATGAGTATAAGTATTTCTATTACCCGATGTTTTATCCGAAACAAGGCTTTCGCAAGCGGATCAAATTACAGGACGCGGCCGCGGTAAAGGAATTTTCCGAGTTTTCTTATAAAGAACTGTCCCGCCGTGGCGGAAATATAGAGAGAAGTATGCTCGGGATAAAAATCATCAAGCCTACGGGTAAAGAAATCGAGGTCAATGTTGAAAAAAATGCCCGAAAGGTCGACGATGATAAAAAAATTGCTGTCGGCGGACTCGAGATTGGCGATATCATCGACTATTATTATTACCTGACCGTTACCGATGTAAATTCGGTGGCCGATAGTGAGGAATCTATCCTGAATAATGTATATCCGACGATGAACCTGCGTATTGAGCTCCAACTCGACAAAAAACTTTTCCTGAACCTGAAAACGTTCAATGGAGCGCCAGAATTTACTGACCTGCCGCCCGGAAAGAAAGGCGACCGACGCTTAGAGCTGCGTGCTTCCGACATCCCGAAAATCGGTTCGCAGCGCTGGCTTTATCCAATGGTCGCGCTTCCTTGTTACAAATGGCAAATGAGCAACAAGCCATTCGGTAAACCCGACAAAGAAGTGGCTGACGGAAAGGTTAAGACTAAAATCACAAAAGAAGACATGATGTTCTCTTACGGCGAGCGCTATCGTCCCTTTGGTGATATGCAGCACATTGAGAAGTTCCTGAAAAAGAAGACATTCGAGAACGATGCTGATAAAGTGCGCCAGGTTTATTATTTCACGCGCCACTACTATTTCACACAGTATGTTGAAGCCTGGGTTATCAATGAAGCGAAAATCTTTTACCCGTTCGAGTTGTACAAAAATCCTATTTTCCTGAATGGAGAAACTCAGTTCATTAATCATTTCATGGCCTTTCTGAAAGACAATAAAATAGAATATGACATTGTTTTGGCGACTGCGCGCTTCAATGGGCCGCTTAACGATTTGCTTTTGGAAAATAATATTAAAGTCATGCTGCGGGTGAATACCACTCCGGAACCTGTTTATCTTCAATATTTTTCACCTTTTACAAATGCCGATCAGTTTGACCATAACCTCGAAAACACCGATGCTTATGTGTTGAATGTATTAAAGCGAAAAAAAATAACTGATGTTGAGCAGGTGCATTTGGCATCATCAACGATAGATGACAATCATATCAATACTGTTTCTACCGTGACAATCGATCCCGCAATGACAGCGCTTACGGTGAGCCGCGAATCAGCCTATTATGGCCACTTTAAGGAAGACGAGCAGAGCGATCGCTTATACTTTTTTGATTATGTATATGAGGATTACCAGAAGTATGAAACTGAACCGCTTCTTGACAAAGTGAGAAGCGATAAGAAAGAGGCGCAATATAAAAAAGAATACGCTGCCCTGGTGAACAAGCTGAAGGATAAGCAGAAAGAAAATTTCAAGGAGTCGGTATCGAACGAATTTGACATAAAAATCGAGAAATATGAATACTCGGTCAAGAACACAGGGCGTTTCGGAAGAAAAGAACCCCTTGAATACACCGAAAAATTCGACCTCGACAACAGCTTCATAAAACAGGCCGGCGGCAATTATGTTATCGAAATCGGGAAAATACTCACAGGCCAGATCGAGATCGATAAAAAAGAAAAAGAGCGCGCATCAGATATTTACATGCATTTCCCACGCGCCCTTGAAAATGAGATTGTGTTTGAAATTCCCGCAGGTTACGCTATCTCAGGGATTGAAAAACTAAATAAGAATGTGACTAATGCAACTGGAGGATTTACCAGTACGGCAAGGCAGGATGGAAACAGACTCGTAATCAAAACAAAGAAATATTACACGAATTATTATGAGCCTAATGCAAACTGGCCTCAAATGCTCGATTTCCTTGAAGCAGCATATCAGTTTACCCAGGAAAAAGTACTGCTAAAAAAAGCATAGCGGCATTGTTTGAACTGTTAGGTTTAACAATCATTCCGATCATGTCGTATTCATTTTAGTTAAAATAAAAAACCCGCTTCAATGGAAGCGGGTTTTTCTATCTTGAAAATATTATTCTTCAGTTTGTGGAGCGTCATCCTGGCGCGGCTCACGTTCTTCGCGTGGTGGCCTTGGAGCGTCATTTCTGCGATCATCACGAGGGCGATCCCTGCGGTCGTCGCGACGGTCATCACGTCGTGGTCCGCGGTCGTCACGCCTTTCCGGACGATCTTCGCGCGGTGGACGGTTCTCATCCCTTGGAGGACGCGGAAGCAATGCCTTACGGGAAACTTTCTCCTTACGGGTCTTAGGATCGATTCCGATGAATTTCACTTCGAAAACATCACCCATGTTAACCACGTCAGAAACGTTCTCGGTGCGTTCCCATGCAAGTTCCGATACGTGAAGCAATACTTCATTGCCCGGTGCCTGAGTATATTCTACAACAGCTCCGAAATCAAGCATTTTAATTACACGTACTTCGTAAGTTTCGCCAACCTGCGGCTTGAAGATAATCGATTCGATCTTGTCGAGGACCATCTGGATGCCTTCCGGACGTGTTCCAAGGATCTCAACTTCTCCCTGTTCATTAACCTCATTGATAACAATAGTGGTTCCTGAAAGTTTCTGCAGTTCCTGGATAACTTTTCCGCCAGGCCCGATAAGTGCGCCAATGTAAGCACCTGGAATAGTGGTCTTGATGATTTTCGGAGCATAAGGCTTCACTTCCGTTTTTGGTTGTGAAAGCACTTCGGTCATCTTTCCAAGAATGTGGAGACGTCCTTCACGTGCCTGATCAAGCGCCTTTTCCATAATATCATAGGCAAGTCCTTCAATTTTAATATCCATCTGACAGGCTGTGATTCCGTCTTGCGTACCGGTAACTTTAAAGTCCATATCGCCCAGGTGATCTTCATCCCCAAGAATATCCGACAATACTGCCCAACGTCCTGTTTTCTCATCCGAGATCAATCCCATGGCAATTCCCGAAACAGGTTTCTTCATCTGAACCCCGGCATCCATCAGCGCAAGTGTTCCAGCACAAACGGTCGCCATTGAGGATGAACCATTGGATTCAAGAACTTCCGAAACGATACGGATCGTATACGGATTCTCGGTAGGAATCATATTTTTCAATGCACGCTGTGCAAGGTTTCCGTGTCCGACTTCCCGGCGTGATGTTCCTCTGAGCGGTTTTGCTTCACCGGTGGAGAATGGAGGGAAATTATAATGCAGGTAGAATGTTTCTTCTCCTTGTTCGGAAGGCGAATCGATAACATTGGCTTCGCGTGAAGTTCCCAAAGTAACCGTTGCCAGAGCCTGGGTTTCACCTCTGGTGAACAATGCGGATCCATGGACAGATGGAAGATAGTCTACTTCACACCAGATCGGGCGGATTTCTGTAGTTTTCCTTCCGTCGAGGCGAAGGCCAAGATCGAGGATCACATTACGTACCGCCTCTTTTTGAGCCTTATATAAATACTTGCTGATGAGGTCGCCATTTTCAAGCAGTTCCTCATCGGCGAATTCAGCCTTAAGTTCTTCTTTAACGGCAGAGAATTTCTCTGATCTTTCATTTTTTCCTGAAGCTTCCTGCGCAATTGCATAAAACTTGTCATATGAAAGCTCGCGGACTTTAGCTTCAATGGTTTCGTCTGTTCTTTGTTCGTCGTAAGTACGTACTTCTTTTTTTCCGGCTGCTGCCTGAAGCCTTTCCTGGGCTGCAATCTGAACCTTGATGGCTTCGTGTGCAAACTTGATGGCTTCAACCATTTCTTTTTCTGAAATTTCTTTCATCTCGCCTTCAACCATCGCAATGGAATCTTTGGAAGCGCCAATCATCATGTCGATGTCTGCCGCCTGCAGTTGTTCCCTGCTTGGGTTGATAATGAATTGTCCGTCGACCCTTGCAACGCGCACTTCTGAAATCAACGTTGAAAACGGAACATCTGACATGGCAAGAGCGGCAGATGCTGCAAGTCCGGCCAGTGCGTCAGGCATAACATTGTCATCGTGTGACATCAATTGGATCATTACCTGCGTTTCAGCATGGTAATCATTTGGGAAAAGCGGACGCAGAACGCGGTCTACTAACCTCATGGTCAAAATTTCCTTGTCGCTCGGACGCGCTTCACGCTTAAAAAAGCCACCAGGAAAACGTCCTGCAGCGGCAAATTTTTCGCGGTAATCGATCGTAAGCGGCAGGAAGTCGATACCCGGGCTTGCTTTTCTTGCAGAAACCACAGTAGCGAGCAATAATGCATCGCCCATGCGCACAACGACTGAGCCGTCGGCCTGTTTTGCTAATTTTCCTGTTTCGATTGAGATGCTTCGTCCATCTCCCAAATCGATAACTTCTTTTTTTACTTCTGGAATCATAAATCCTTAATCTTGATTAAACAATGGGTAGTTGTGTTGTTGTGTAGTTGTTGCGAACCCAATGAAAAACCAAACTTTTTTTTAAAATATATAAAACAAAAAGAGGCGCGTGGGCACCTCTTTAGCATTGAAATTATTTTCTGATGTTCAATTCTTTGATAATTTCACGATACCTGTTGATCTGTGTTTTCTTCAGGTAGTCGAGCAGCGATCTTCTTTTACCTACGAGCTTCACAAGGGAACGCTCGGTGTTGTAATCGTGACGGTTCCTTTTCAGGTGTTCTGTCAGGTGGTTGATCCTGTGGGTGAACAAAGCGATCTGTCCTTCAGCCGAGCCTGTGTTGGTAGCCGTGCCGCCGTGTTTTGCAAAAATTTCTTCTTTAACTTCTTTAGTCAAGTACATGCCAATATTATTAAAATGATTATTATGTATGATCCGGTTTTCGGATACGGGTGCAAAGGTACACTTAAAATTTTAAGGTGCAAGAAATCAATCTGGAAAAGTAGGTAGGGGAAGAGGCTAAAATAATTTTGCGACCTCGCAGTTAACGTATTCAAGGAAGCGTTCGTCGGCTTCGGTAAAAGCATCAAGCACATCAGAATCAATATCGATCTGTCCGATATTTTTTGTGTCAACAAATATAGGCACGACGATTTCCGATTTCACGCTCATGCTGCATGCGATATAATTGTCCTGTGCCGTAACATCGGGAACCACAAAATTCTGGTTCGATACAGCTACTTGTCCGCAGATTCCTTTTCCAAAGGGGATTACCGTATGATCTGTAGGTTCGCCAACATATGGGCCGAGGATCAGTTCCTCTTTGTCGCCATTCCTGAAATAGAATCCCACCCAGTCGTAATAGTCGATGTTGTCATGGAGCAAATGACATATTTTTTTGAGTTTTTCATCCCTCAGGGTCGAGACATTGGTAACAATATCATTTACCTTGGGCTTGAGTTCTTCGAATGTCATGGGAGTCTTTTTTACAAAAGTATCTATTTATCAAACGTTAAATTTATATAGCTTTGTTAAAAATCATTACTTGGAAAGTTACGTCAGTAAATACAGGCCATTCCTTCTTTTTCTTGCAAAATTTTTCCTGACTTATGTTATCCTTACGATAATCTATCAGATTTATCTTTCGCAATATGATTTTAGTAATAATGAAGTTGACGGCATCACACAGTCCGTAGCGTCCCAGGCTGAAGGCTTGCTGCTTTTTTTTAATGCTGATGCAGCTTCGGCACCTCATGAAAGCCAGCCGTGCATAAAACTTTTCTATAACGGGAAATATGTAGCTAGGATTATTGAGGGCTGCAACGCCATGAGTGTTATGATCCTTTTTGCGGCTTTTGTCGTCGCATTCGCGGGAAAGCTCAAACATACCGTCCTTTATATTCTCGCCGGTTTTTTGATAATCCACATCTTGAATATTAGCCGCATTGCCTTGTTATGCAGTGCCATGTTCCATTATCCAGAATATGAGCATTTTCTTCACGGGGTGGTTTTCCCTCTGTTTATTTATAGTGTTGTTTTTATTTTATGGGTGATCTGGGTCAATAAATTTTCTTTGTATGCTTCAAAACCTGCTCAAAAGTAAATCCCGGATGCTGATTTTATTATTATGCGTGCTCGCCCTTGTCTTGGTGCGGACGTACGAAGACGCGCTTTTCTATGACCCGATGCTGGATTATTTCAGAAGTGATTTTTCAGGCAGGCCGCTTCCGAAAACAGACCAGCTTGCATTATTACTGAATCTTTTGTTCAGGTATTTTCTAAATTCTGCTATTTCACTGGTAATGATCTATGTCCTGTTCAGGAATTTCGGGTTGGCAAAATTTGCCGGAATATTATACGTTATCTTTTTTATTATCCTGCTTGCAGGCTTTGTTATTTCATTGAATATTTCTGCAGAAGGAAACAAAATGATCATATTTTACATCCGCAGGTTCCTGATTCAGCCGCTGTTCCTGCTGCTTTTCATCCCTGCATTTTATTTGCAGGAACGTGCGTCTGAAAAAAATAACATTCCGTAAAGATACTGTTCCGCTTTTTTAAATAATTTTGCGCCATGCGATTAACAAAATGCACCAGCTTATTTTTGTCGTTCCTGCTGTTGGTTTCCAATATGGGATTGGCATTCAATGTGCATTTTTGTGAAGGACAGATTGCCTCAATAACTTCAGTTTTCAATGTTGAGGAAGTTTGTGAAGTGCAGCCGGTGCCCGCATTGGAGGAAAAAGCCTGTTGTGCCGAAGCTGCCAAAGATCACAAAAGCTGTTGCGACGACAAAATTGTCGATTTAAAGGACAAAGATCACGACGTCGTGATCAAGTTTACATTCGGGGGTGATTTTCTTTTTCATGTCGCTCCTATTACCGAGATCCCGAGTTTTATTCCAAAAGCAGTATTCCCTGTAAAAAAGGATGCGGTTTATCACTTTGAACCCGAAAACCCGCCTTTATTCAAGCTCTACCACCAGTATATTTTTTACGCCTGATTAATGTTTTCACAATGGCCTTCGGGCATCACATTTTGTAAACAATAATCTAAATTATGCACAAACAAATTATAGCCTTCGCGCTGTTGCTGCTGGGTTTTGTGAATGTTTCCGCACAGGATACGATTCAGGAGATTAAAGTCAGCACCAAAAGCCGGAGCCTTAAAAAATCAGCAACTGTTACGGCAAATACGACCGTAATGACAAGCAAAGAATTACTCAAAGCCGCTTGCTGCAACCTCGCAGAAAGCTTTGAGACGAATCCGTCAATCGACGTAAATTATTCCGATGCGCTTACAGGCACCAAACAAATTAAAATGCTTGGCCTGACGAGTCCGTACTTAATGATTACGGAGGAAAATATCCCTTCTGTTCGCGGAGCCTCACAAGCTTACGGAATGTCGTTTACACCCGGAACCTGGGTCGAAAGCATCCAGATCACCAAGGGCGCAGGTTCTGTAGTCAACGGGTTCGAAAGCATTTCCGGCCAGATAAATACCGAGCTGATCAAGCCGTTAAGCGATATTCCTTTTTTCCTGAATCTCTATGGTTCAACCGACTCGCGTTTTGAAGCGAATGCACATTTCAACAAGAAGTTCTCAGACAAATGGAGCAGCAGCCTCTTTATTCATGGAAACACGCGCGTTTCTGAAACCGATATGAACCACGACATGTTCCTGGACAATCCGCTTGGACACCAGATGAACGTCATGAACCGCTGGCAGTACAACAATGCCGAAAAAGGCTGGGTAAGTTTTATAAATTTCAGGTATATGAATGATGAAAAACAAACAGGCGAAGTTGATTTTGATCCCGACGCGGATAAACTCACGACCAATCATTGGGGTTCTGAAATTAATACTGAACGGATTGACTTTTCTACCAAAATCGGATATGTATTTCCTGATATGCCTTACCAAAGCATCGGTTTTCAGAATGCGGTTTCAAACCACGAACAGGATTCATATTTTGGGCTGAACATATACAACATCAGGCAGTTGAGCTACTATTCAAACCTTATTTTCAATTCGATCATCAGCAATACGATGAATAAATTTGCAGCAGGATTGAATTTTACCCATGATGCCTACGATGAATATGTGGCGGTTCCCGGAATCAACAGGGATTTTGACCGAGTTGATACTTCCATTGGGGCTTTTTTCGAGTACACTTACGATAATACAGATAACTTTAGCCTCATTGCCGGAGTCCGCGCTGATAATCACAACCGTCTCGGGTTCTTTATTACACCGAGATTCCACCTGCGTTACAATCCGTGGGAGAAAGCTACTTTCAGGATGTCAGCGGGTCGGGGAAAGCGTTCAGCCAACATTTTTGCAGAGAATCAGCAACTTTTTGCAAGTTCGCGAATGTTTGACATAGTGAATTCTGATGGAAATATTTACGGTCTCGATCCTGAGATCGCCTGGAATTACGGAATCAGTTTCAATCAGGGTTTTCTTCTTTTTGGAAAAACTGCCGATGCCGGAATCGATCTATATCGTACCGATTTTCAAAACCAGGCGGTTGTCGATCTTTATCAGGGTCCGCAGCAGGTATCTTTTTATAACCTCGGCGGAACATCGTCAGCGACAAGTTTGCAGATTGATTTCAATTATGAAATCGCAAAGCATTTCAACCTGCGCACGGCGTACAAGCGGTATGACATCAAAACAGATTATTTATCAGGGTTGAAAGAACGGCCGCTACAGGCAAGAGACCGGTTCTTTGCCAACCTCGAGTATGCAACGCATATTATTGAAAAAGGAAAGCAGTGGAAATTTGACCTTACCTACAATTGGATGGGTGCGCAACGACTTCCGGAAACCGGCGGAAATCCGGCGCAGGACAGGCTTCCGGAATATTCGAATCCTTTTTCATTGGTGAATGCACAGATAACGCGGACATTTTCTTCTGTCTTCGAAGTCTACGCCGGAGGGGAAAATATCGGAAACTATCGTCAGGATAAAGCGATAGTAGGCAGCCACAATCCGTTTGGACCAACTTTTGACAGTTCAATCATCTACGCCCCGGTCTTCGGACAGATGTACTACGCGGGGCTTCGTTTCAAAATCAAATAACTTTCATATGAAAAAACTGATGTTAATCCTGATGATCGCATTTGCAGTGACGGCTCAGGCACAGGAAAAAAAGAACAAAAATGCCAGGCACAACATTGAAGTGAACGGCAACTGCGAGCAATGTAAAAAGAGAATTGAAAAAGCTGCATTTTTTGTTCCCGGAGTGAAGTCGGCGGTGTGGCACATTGACGACCACATGCTGCACGTGATCATGAACGAAGAAAAAAGTTCAGTAGCCGATGTGAAAAAAGCGGTTGCAAAAGCAGGCCATGACACCGATGACGTAAAAGCCACCGATGAAGATTATAACAATCTGCATAGCTGTTGCTTATATGAGCGGAAGTAGCATTCTTTGAATTGAGCGTCTGACATAATAACTGACAGGCGTTAATTAAAGACAAAAGTAACTTTGTAAAATTGCGGTTGAGGGAAATAATACGTATTTTCACGCCGCAATTTTTTTGTTTAAAAGCCAGCATGCATGAGTGATTTTGATTGGAAAAATTTAATCGACCCGCTATTTTATATACATTTTGATATAAATGGTGTAAAGTTAGGATTGATCATTGTACTTTTTATTGTTTTCGCAGAAACCGGATTATTTGCCGGATTCTTTTTGCCTGGTGATAGTTTGCTGTTCCTTGCCGGGATTTACAATCGGGAGCTTATCGAAAATGTAACTTTTATTGGCAGCAGCTTCCTTAATGTAGCCTTGCTTGCGACACTTGTTGCCTTCGCCGGGATTTTAGGAAATATGGTGGGCTACTGGTTTGGCTCCAAAAGCGGTTATTACCTTTATAATAAGGAAGACAGTTTTTGGTTTAAGAAAAAATACCTGATCCAAAGCAAGGACTTCTTCGAAAAGCACGGTGGGCGCGCCATTATATTTGCCAGGTTTCTTCCTATTTTCCGAACATTTGCACCGATAGTTGCAGGAATTGTCATGATGGAGAAGAAGAAATTTATGTTCTATAACATCGTAAGCTCATTTCTGTGGTCGTTCAGCCTTATCTTCGCCGGACATTATTTATATGGATTTCTTCTGGAAAACTATGAAATTGACCTGAAAGAACATATCGAACTCATTGTCATTTTCCTGGTTGGCATAACCGTAGTCCCGGTAGTTTATAAATTTACACGTAAGCCCAAACCACAGCTTTAAACACGAAAAATTGATAAGCTTTTCAAATAGCTTAAAAAAAAATGCCTGAAGAATATTCAGGCATTTTTTATTTAGCATAAAGGACAATTACATCATCCCCGGCATTCCGCCGCCCATTGGCATTCCGCCGCTGGCATTTTCTTCTTTTATGTCAACAAGTGCACATTCTGTTGTAAGGATCATTCCTGAAACTGATGCAGCATTTTCAAGTGCGACACGCGTTACTTTCTTAGGATCGATAATCCCTGCAGCCAGCATGTCGACATATTCGTCTGTCTTGGCGTTATAACCAAAATCACCTGAACCTTCAGCCACTTTCGCTACAACGACAGAACCTTCAAGTCCGGCGTTCTCAACGATCGTTCTTAGCGGTGATTCAACAGCACGTGAAACAATCTGTATGCCGGTCGCTTCATCAGCGTTTTCAGCGCTAAGGTCTTTCAGTGCATTTTTTGCTCTTAGAAGCGCAACACCGCCTCCGGCAACGATTCCTTCTTCGACAGCGGCACGTGTCGCGTGAAGCGCATCGTCCACGCGGTCTTTTTTCTCTTTCATTTCAACTTCAGATGCAGCGCCAACGTATAACACGGCAACGCCTCCGGCAAGTTTTGCCAAACGCTCCTGAAGTTTTTCCTTGTCATAATCAGATGTGGTGGTTTCGATTTGTGCCTTGATCTGGTTTACACGATTCTTAATCAAGTCAGCATCTCCGGCACCACTAACGACCGTCGTATTGTCTTTATCAATAGTCACGCGTTTAGCCGTACCCAGCATTTCAAGGGTGCTATTTTCAAGGGTGTAGCCTCTTTCTTCTGAAATCACTGTTCCACCCGTAAGGATTGCAATGTCTTCGAGAAGTGCCTTCCTTCTGTCGCCGAAACCTGGCGCTTTAACGGCAGCAATTTTCAGTGCACCACGTAATTTGTTTACCACAAGGGTTGAAAGCGCTTCGCCGTCTACGTCTTCTGCAATGATAAGAAGTGGTTTACCTGATTGCGCCACAGGCTCAAGTACGGGAAGTAATTCTTTTAAGGAAGAGACTTTTTTATCATAAAGAAGGATGTATGGATTTTCAAGTTCAGCCTCCATTTTTTC
This sequence comes from Flavobacterium sp., assembly GCA_036399795.1. Taxonomy (GTDB): domain Bacteria; phylum Bacteroidota; class Bacteroidia; order Flavobacteriales; family Flavobacteriaceae; genus Flavobacterium. Next base: position 218,224 of record DASWML010000006.1, on the reverse strand, counting down.
AGGATTTGTCACGAAATAAGGCGACAAATAACCGCGGTCGAACTGCATTCCTTCAACAACGTCAACATAAGTGTCGGTTCCTTTGGCTTCTTCAACAGTGATTACGCCTTCAGTACCAACTTTAGCGAAAGCATTGGCAATAAGTTCACCGATTACTTCATCGTTGTTAGCCGATATGGCGGCGATTTGTTTGATTTTCTCGCTGTCGCTGCCGACTACTTTGGCCTGCTTGGAAAGATCTGCAACAATCGCCTCAACAGCTTTGTCGATTCCTCTTTTCAGGTCCATTGGGTTTGCGCCTGCGGCAACGTTTTTAAGTCCTTCCTTAACGATAGCCTGTGCAAGTACCGTTGCAGTTGTTGTTCCGTCACCGGCAAGATCGTTCGTTTTGGAAGCCACTTCCTTAACCATCTGCGCGCCCATATTTTCAAGAGGATCTTTCAGTTCAATTTCTTTGGCAACGGTAACGCCGTCTTTAGTAACATTGGGTCCGCCAAACGATTTTCCGATAATTACATTACGGCCTTTCGGGCCAAGTGTGACTTTTACTGCATTAGCCAATGCGTCAACGCCGCGTTTGAGTCCGTCGCGGGCTTCAATATCAAATTTAATGTCTTTAGCCATTTTTTTCTTCTTTTGATTAGTGTTTTGTCTGGTGATTAAATAATAGCAAAAATGTCGTCTTCCTTCATGATCAGGTAATCTTTGCCGTCGAATTTCAGTTCTGTTCCGGCATATTTACCATACAACACTGTGTCGCCAACTTTTACTGTCATTATATGATCGGTTTTTCCGCCACCAACAGCCACGACTGTGCCTTTTTGAGGTTTTTCTTTTGCAGTGTCTGGAATAAAAATACCTGATGCGGTTTGTGTTTCGGCGGCTGCCGGCTCAACAAGAACCCTGTCTGAAAGAGGTTTGATGTTTAATGCCATAATTAAATATTTTAAGTTAGTTATTTTTGTCGTGCGCTTTTGTCAGAAATTATGCCACCTGTAAAAGGCTGACAAATTTGCAGAAATGAAAAATGCCAGCTTTGACAGGCTGGCATTTGATAGATCTTTTTAATATTATTTCGCTGAATCCTGTGCTGCAGGCTGTACCGGTGTTGTGGCGGCAGGAGTTGTGGTGTTTGGTGTCGCGGCAGCCGGGGTAGTTGAAGCCGGGGCTGTCTTGGCAGGTGTATTTTCGTCAATTATTTTCGAGTCATTATCGCTTAATGCGCCTGTAAAACTAAGGCTTGAAAGCAGTACAAGAACGATGAGGATCGTTGCAAGTGTCCAAGTACTTTTATCAAGAAAATCAGTCGTCTTCTGAACACCGCCAAGCATCTGGCTTCCGCCGACTGAAGATGACAATCCGCCGCCTTTTGGGTTTTGTACCATAATAACGATGATCAGCAGAAAGCAAACGATAGTTATAAGAACCAGAAAAATTGAAAAAGTGCTCATTTATAATGTATTGTTTTGTTGTAATTTTTTGATGTCCGAAATCCGGTCTGCAAAGAAAGAACTTTTTTCCGGATATTTCAAAATTAAAATTTCGTAGGCCTGTATTGCTTTTTGGTATTTCCGCTGTTCGAGATAAACCCGTGCGAGCGTCTCTGTCATCAGCGCCACACTGTCTTCTTTATAAGGTTCGGCGATTACCGGAGCAACTGCATCAGCTTTAATGGTAATGGGCGGAATCTTCGGATTGGCTTCTATAAACCGGTCAATAATTTCCAGTTTTTTCAGCTTCTCCGGATCGGGAATTGTTTCATCCGCGGTTTCCTGTATCTGCGCTTCAACTTTCTCTTCTTCCCTTACTATTGGCTTAAATGTCGAGAGCTTGAGCCATTCGCCAAAAGAATGTTTTTCATCTCTTGAAAATTCGAGCGGCATGCCAATTTGCAGTTTTTCTTCCTGCGTCGGAACGGCAGCTTCCGGTTCAGGGGCAACCAGAGCAATCACCGGCGTTTCGTCTTTTGCAGAAATTTCCTGTTCTGCTATTCCCTGTTTTTCAGGGTTGGTATCTTCTGCCGGGACAAATTCAGTCGTGGTAATTTCCGGCGGAACGAATTCAGCATAATTGATCTCACGTACCGGCTCGGCCTCAGAAACTTTTTCTTCAGCAACTTCAACTGGCTGCGGAATCACTTCGGCTTCCATAGTGATCGCCTCAGCAGGTATGGCCGCTTCCGTTTCATGCTGGTAGGCTTGTTCCGATTCCCTGATAGAGGTGAGGATCGACTGCTGCAATTTGTTTGCATCCGCCTCGGTATGATCCACTTTTATAACTTCTGACCCTTTTACATCAATATTATGGAGTTCGTTGAGTTTTTGTTCATACTGCCCTTTTTGTATGGCGGTGAAAGTATCCGAAGTGATAAAATCAAACAGCACACTTCTGTCGGTGGTGTAAGCCGCGGCGACTTTCAGCGCGTAATTATACTGGAAGCTGTTTTGGTTGTACAGGCCTTTCAACCGCATGGCACGTGCGCTCTGGAAATACGGAAATTCCGAAACTATTTTTTCGAGTGCTTCCGTCTGGCGGTCGTTTACTGCGTCAGGCTTGTTCAGCAGGTATGTAAATTCGGTCAGGTTCAATTTAAAATATTTACCATTTGGCGAGCGATTCATTAAAAATATCCTGTGTAATCCTCTCGAAGATTATGTCGAGTGCTTCAGTCAGCCTCGCACCAACCAACTGGTCAGTTCCGGGATAATCAAAGTAAAAGGAAAAGCGTTTTTCAAAATTATCATCTTCCTTTCTTTTATTTACAAAACGCACGTTTACTGCAATTGTCAGCCTGTTCTGCGCCGCACGCTGGTCGGCAGTTGCAGTCATCGGGCTGATGCGGAAATCAGTTATTTCACCTTCATACAGCAAGTCGCCCCCGTTATTTACCAGGTTCAGGTTTGTCTGGTTCTGGATCAGGTTTTGGAGACGTTGCGTAAAAGTACGCTCGATGCCGGGCTCAATCAGCTCGGCATTGTTCTGGAAATAGTTGACCTGAAAGGTTTCAGCATCAATTTTTCCCGTGCCGGTGAAATTGTATACAGAACATCCGCTGAAAAACAACGCGATGAAAAGCATACCTATATATTTAAAGTGCTGCATTATAAAATGTAAATATATTTAAATTGTTTGCAGTTTAAAGATCGAACTGCTTAATCTTGCGGTAAAGCGTGCGTTCGGAAATACCGAGCTCATCCGCCGCCGCCTTTCGTTTACCGCGATTTTTCTCGAGCGCTTTCTTGATCATCTCAATTTCTTTCTGCTCCAGGCGTAATACTTCTTCTTCCTCAATGGTTTCGGCATCAAGGTAATTGTCGTCGTTCTGGTGATCGTAATTTTTAGATGGGTTCTGGTGCATGATTTCAGTACGTGGCGCATCTTCAAACCTCGCATTTTCACCTTCGCCGTAAATCTTACGGATCAGGTGTTCATTGTTTTCTCGAACCTTGGATGTTCCGTTCTGCATCAGGTCGAGCGTCAGCTTCTTCAGGTCGTTGAGGTCGCTGCGCATGTCAAACAACACTTTATATAATATCTCTCGCTCATTGCTGAAATCAGTGTCGCTTTTCTTGTCAGTAACTACCGACGGCAAATTTCTTCCCTCAACCGGAAGGTATGACTGCAACGCCTGCAACGAAATGTCACGGTTGGTTTCCAGCACCGAAATCTGTTCGGCCGCATTCCGCAACTGCCGGATATTTCCGCTCCAGCGGTATTTTTGAAGAAATTGCGCTGCGTTATCGTCAAGCTTGATCGGCGGCATTTTGTATTTATGCGCAAAGTCGGATGCAAATTTCCTGAATAGCAAATGAATATCATCTTTTCGTTCCCGAAGCGGCGGCAGCAGGATTTCAACCGTACTCAGCCTATAATAAAGGTCTTCGCGGAACCGCCCTTTCTGGATCGCTTCAAACATATTGACATTCGTTGCTGCTACGATCCGCACATTGGTTTTCTGTACTTGTGAAGAACCGACCTTGATAAACTCGCCATTTTCGAGTACGCGCAGCAATCGCACCTGTGTCGTCAGCGGAAGTTCGCCAACTTCATCAAGGAAAATCGTTCCGCCATCGGCAACTTCAAAATAGCCTTCACGGGCGCCGGTCGCTCCGGTAAACGAACCTTTTTCATGACCGAAAAGTTCACTGTCTATCGTTCCTTCGGGTATTGCGCCGCAGTTTACGGCAATGTATTTTCCATGTTTGCGGTGCGACAAAGAATGAATGATGCGCGGAATACTTTCTTTACCCACGCCGCTTTCCCCCGTAACCAATACCGAAATGTCGGTTGGCGCAACCTGGATTGCTTTTTCTATCGCGCGGTTGAGCTTCGGGTCGTTCCCAATGATCTCGAAACGCTGTTTTATAGCTTGTACACTTTCCACTTAAAATTTTTTTTTGGAGCTGTTCCGGCTGTACGTTTCAATCTTTTACGCCCTTAAAGAAGCGGGCGCAAAAGGATTTCCACTGCCATCCGGGCTAGTTCATTTGCGAGTAGCCGATTGCTTTCCCGATAAGGGTTCCGCTGGTACAGCTTGTTATTTTTATGTTTACAAAATCGCCGACTTTATAATTTTCCCGGGGGAAAACCACGGTGATGTTCTGTGAATTCCGTCCTGATAGATCGGCATCCGAACGCTTTGAAAATTTTTCAACCAATACTTCAACCGTTTTACCTATGTATTGTTGCGTCCGGAAAAAGCTGTGCGCGCGTTGCGCTGCCACTATTTCTGCAAGCCTCCTAAGCTTGACATCTTCCGGGACATCGTCTTCCATTTTTCTTGCGGCCAGCGTTCCCGGCCTCTCAGAATAAGCATACATGTATCCGAAGTCATATTTCACCATTTCCATGAGGCTCAAAGTATCCTGGTGATCTGCTTCGGTTTCTGTGGGAAATCCTGCGATCATGTCCTGAGTAATGGCGCAGCCCGGAATAATTTCATGTATTTTGCTTATGAGTTTTATGTATTCTTCCCGGGAATGCTGGCGGTTCATTTCCTTCAGGATCCTGTCGCTGCCCGATTGCACGGGAAGGTGAATGTGCCTGCAGATGTTGGGATGTTGTGCGATTACATGCAAAGCGCTTTCATGCATGTCCTGAGGGTTGCTGGTAGAAAACCTGATGCGAAGTTTCGGGAAAGCAGTGGCTGTCATTTCAAGCAGTTGCGCGAAGTCAACCGCAGTGGCTTTTTGCATTTCCGATGCTTTTATGAAATCTTTTTTTAGTCCGCCGCCATACCATAAGTAACTGTCGACGTTCTGTCCCAGCAAAGTCACCTCCTTAAAACCTTTCTGATATAAGTCGGATATTTCAGCCATGATGCTTTGTGGCTCGCGGCTTCTTTCCCGTCCGCGGGTAAAGGGAACCACGCAGAAAGTGCACATATTGTCGCATCCGCGGGTAATCGATACAAATGCCGAAACCCCGTTGCTTTGCAGCCTGACAGGAGAAATATCCCCATAGGTCTCATCCTTGGACAGTATTACGTTGATTGCCTCGTTACCGGATTCCACCTCCCGAAGCAGGTTCGGCAAGTCTTTATAAGCATCAGGTCCAACAACAAGATCGACAATTTTTTCCTGTTCCAGGAATTGGCTCTTGAGCCTTTCCGCCATACATCCGAGAACGCCTACTTTCATGTTTGGGTTGTGAGTCCGTTTTACTGCCTGATATTTTTCAAGCCGTTTGCGAACGGTCTGCTCCGCTTTATCACGGATAGAACATGTATTTACAAGTACAAGATCGGCTTCTTCAAGAATTGTTGTTGTATTGAAACCGTTTCCGGCAAGAATCGATGCAACCACTTCACTATCGGAAAAGTTCATCGCGCAACCATAGCTTTCTATAAAAAGTTTTTTTGTATTTACGGGATTCTGCTTTAGTACAAGGGTTTCGCCTTGCTTGATTTCCTCAATAATCTTCTCCATTGCCGACAGACATAATTTTATAAGGCATCAAATATACAAACATTTAAAAAAGTGACAAGTTGGCAGATTTGGCTTTAACACCACTTTACATCAACGGTTTTGCGGCGGCGGGCTCAGATTTAATTTTTTCCCATACTTTTGCGGCAAACAAAATTGTATGGCAAAGAATCTGGTTATTGTAGAATCGCCCGCAAAGGCCAAGACCATCGAAAAGTTCCTCGGGAGCGATTTTCAGGTGGAATCGAGCTACGGGCATATTGCCGACCTGCCGTCAAAGGAGATTGGTGTTGATGTTGAAAACGGCTTTACCCCGAAATATGAAGTTTCCCCTGATAAAAAAGCATTGGTAAAAAAATTAAGGGATTTATCTAAAAAAGCAGAAACCGTATGGCTTGCAAGTGATGAAGACCGCGAAGGAGAGGCCATTTCCTGGCACTTGGCGGAAGAACTCAATCTTGATAAAGCAAAAACCAAAAGAATCGTCTTTCACGAAATCACAAAATCGGCAATCCTTCGCGCAATAGAAAATCCGCGGTCAATAAACTATAATCTCGTGGATGCACAGCAGGCGAGAAGGGTACTTGATCGTTTGGTAGGTTATGAGCTTTCCCCTGTATTGTGGCGGAAAGTCAAAGGCGGCCTTTCTGCAGGACGTGTACAATCTGTCGCTGTGCGGCTGATCGTTGAGCGCGAACGTGAAATACAAAATTTTAAATCTGTGGCCTCATATTCGGTTACCGCCGAATTTACAAATGAAGCTGGGAAAGTTGTCAAAGCCAGGCTTCCGAAAAGCTTCAGTACAAAAAAGCAAGCTGAGGATTTCCTTAGTATAAACGCCGCATCGGCTTACAAAGTTTCCGATCTGGAAACCAAACCTGTAAAAAAATCGCCGGCTGCACCATTCACGACATCCACACTTCAACAGGAAGCGGCGAGAAAGTTATATTTGCCGGTCGGAATTACAATGCAGGTGGCGCAGCGCCTTTATGAGGCCGGACTTATCACTTACATGCGGACCGACAGTGTTAATCTTTCGAAAGATGCGGTTGAAGCCGCAAAGCAGGAGATTACTACTTATTATGGAAAGGAATTTTCAAAATCCCGCTCGTTCGTAAATAAAAGCAAAGGCGCCCAGGAAGCGCACGAAGCAATCCGCCCTACCGATATGTCGCGGCACACCATTACCGGAGAGCGCGATCAGGCCAGGCTTTATGACCTGATCTGGAAAAGGACCATTGCTTCACAAATGAGCGATGCAGAACTGGAACGTACGAATGTAAAAATACAGGCGAGCAACCACAATGAACTTTTTACGGCGACTGGCGAAGTTTTACTCTTCGAAGGTTTCCTAAAGGTTTATCTCGAAGGAAGCGATGAGGACGACGAGGAACAGGAAGGAATGCTCCCTGCGTTGAAGGTCAATGAAAATCTGCTTAACCGGTACATTTCGGCAACGGAAAGATATTCAAGGCCATCGGCTCGTTATACTGAAGCGTCTTTGGTTAAGAAGCTGGAAGAGCTGGGAATCGGAAGGCCTTCAACGTATGCGCCAACAATTTCCACCATCATCAGCAGAAATTACGTGGAAAAGGGAAATCTTGAAGGGCAGGAGCGAAATTATACACAATTGACGCTACAAAATGGTAAGGTTTCGGAAAAACTCCTCAAGGAAAATACCGGGTCAGATAAAGGAAAGCTTGTGCCGACTGACATCGGGATTATCGTAACAGATTTTCTCGTAAAGAATTTCGGCAACATCCTGGACTATAATTTTACAGCTAAGGTAGAGCAGGATTTTGATGAAATTGCTGAAGGAAATGCCAATTGGGCCATGATGATGCAGGATTTCTATAACAAATTCCATCCTAATGTGAAAGAAGTAGAGGCCAATGCTGAACGGGAAAGTGGGGAAAGGATTCTCGGAACTGATCCCAAAAGTGGCAAACAGGTTAGTGTAAGGCTCGGTAAATTTGGCCCAATGGCCCAGATTGGCGAAGCAGATGACGAAAACAAGCTGTTTGCGAGTCTTCGTCCGGAACAGAATATAGGTAATATAACACTTGAAGAAGCGCTGAATTTATTCCTACTTCCGAAAAATCTTGGCACATATAAAGGGGAAGAGGTCGAAGTAAGCAGCGGCCGTTTTGGACCTTATGTGAGGTTTGGAAAGGTCTTTATTTCGCTCCCGAAAGGTGAAGAACCACTTGATGTGACGCTGGAACGGGCGCAAGAATTAATTGACGAGAAGAACCTGGCGGATGCGCCAATCGGGCATTATGATGGGTTGCCCGTACAAAAAGGAACCGGGCGTTTCGGGCCTTTCATCAAATGGGATGGAATGTTTATCAACGTCAGCAAAAAATATGATTTCGATAATTTGTCGCAGTCTGATATCAATGAACTCATCACCGATAAGATGCAGAAAAACATTGATAAAGTCATTCATCACTGGGAAGCCGACGGGATCAAGGTGGAAAAGGCGCGCTGGGGAAAATCGGTCATATTGAAAGGAAAAACCAAAATTGAGCTTTCAAAAGATATAGACGCGGCCAAGCTTACCCTTGACGAAGTGAAGGCAATGATCGAGAAGAAGTCGCCGACAAAGAAAGCTGCGCCAAAGAAAGCGACAGCCAAAAAGGCAACTGTAAAAAAGACAACTGCAAAAAAGAAATAACCGATGGTTTTTGATTTTCTACAACCCGTTTCACCTGAAGTTATTCAATTCGTATCGGGGCTTTCAACGCAGCATTTGGGAAGTAAGGTGGTATTTCATACGGAGCACGAATTTCCTGATCTTGAAGTGATAAGAATAGCCTTTATTGGCGTTAGGGAAAACAGGGGCGGAGGGCTGTCTGTCAATGAAGTAAACCTCGTCCCGCTTAGGAGAGAACTTTACTCATTATTTCCGGGAAACTGGGACTCTTCGGTTGCCGACCTTGGCGATATAGCTCCCGGAAATTCAGCCGCAGACACGGCATACGCGCTGCGGGAAGTTGTGGCTGCACTCATGAAAAGGAAGATAATTCCGATTGTTGTTGGCGGAACCCAGGATCTGACCTATGCCATGTATCGGGCATATGATGTAATGGAGCAGATGGTGAACCTTGTCAGTATAGACAGTAAATTTGATTTTGGAAAGGAACAAGAGGAACTCTCGGCAGGTTCTTTTATGACGAAGATTGTTATTGATGAACCTAACAACTTATTTAATTTCAGTAATTTAGGTTTTCAGACCTATTACAATTCCCAGGAAGAAATCGATTTAATCGAGAAATTATTTTTTGATGCCTATCGTCTTGGTGAGGTATCGAACAATATTTCTATAGCAGAACCCGTTTTCCGGGATGCAGACTTGATAAGTATAGATTTAACATCCGTAAAGTCCTCAGAGTCGGGTAATTTTGTTATATTTACTCCTAATGGCTTTACGGGCAAAGAGATTTGTACGTTATCAAGATATGCCGGAATAAGTGACAAAGTATCTGCGCTAGGTTTGTTTAACCACAATAATAGTGCGCGAGAAGCTGTTTTGATTGCACAGATTATATGGTATTTTATTGAAGGCCATCACTATAGATCCAATGAATACCCTTTCGGAAGCAGGGAAAATTTCATAAAATATATAGTTCCCCTGCAAGATGAGGAACTTATTTTTTATAAAAGCGACAGGACTGACAGGTGGTGGATTGAAATTCCATTTATTTCGGGAGGCAATAATAAACTCAAAAAAAATACGTTGTTACCCTGTTCATATGAGGAATATCTGGCTGCATGCAATCAGGAACTTCCCGAAAGATGGTGGAAAGCGCAAAGGAAGAATTTACAATAAAAATTTACATTTGTTTTGTAGGTTTTTATTTATATTAATAAAGATTTTTAGCGTTTTATCGATGTTTTATGCATTTTATCGGAATTTTATTTTGTTCGGAAGTATCAAAATTTTACTTTTGAGATCGAAAATAAATTTTTCCAATTAATTGCTTTTTTAAAAAATATTAGATAGGTTTACGCCCTTTAAAATTCAAAGACAATTAGAATACAATATATAACCCAAATTGATATGAAGAAATTCGTTGCATTTACAGCTTTATTCTCTTTATTAGTGAGCTGTGGCCGTTCAAGCGATAAAGGTGAATTGGTTGGTGTACGCGGTAAAAAATGGCATCCTGAAAAGCCGTATGGGATGACCCTGGTGCCGGGCGGAGCATTTATAATGGGTAAGTCAGACGACGATTTGGCCAATGTTCAGGATGCGCCTACCAAAACAGTAACCGTGCGTTCTTTTTATATGGACGAGACTGAAATTACTAACAGCGAGTACCGCCAGTTTGTTGAATGGGTGAAGGATTCCATTATCCGGGTTCGTCTTGCCATTCTTGCAGATGAGGTTGGTCAAGGCACGGCAGGTGCTGGCGCAGGTGGAAAAGGAGGCAGTATCGGTGATTTCGCGTTTAATGATGCGGATCCGGCAAAGATGACTCCTTACGAGAAGTACATGTATGAAAATTATTACAGTGTCGGTACTGATGACGATCCTTATGCAGGAAGAAAACTCAACAAAAAAACCAAGCTTATCACTGATACTTCAAAATATCCTGATGAATATTATACCGAAGTAATGGATACCATGTATCTGCCAGTTGCAGAATCGTTCAACGGTTTGCGTACTGTGGATGTCAATAAGCTCCAGTTCCGTTACTCGTGGATGGATATTCAGGCGGCTGCGAAAGCAAAAGTCGGAAAGAGAAGCGATTTTATTAAAACCGAAAAAGTAAAAGTTTATCCGGATACTACAGTTTGGATTAAAGACTTTGCGTATTCATACAACGAACCGATGCATAATGATTATTTCTGGCATCAGGCTTATGGGGATTACCCTGTTGTAGGGGTCCAATGGACACAGGCCAAAGCTTTTTGTGCCTGGAGGACGCTGAATAAGAATGCTTATATCAAGTCAAAAAAGAAAGGTCGTAACCTGATAAATACTTTCCGTCTTCCTACAGAAGCCGAATGGGAATATGCTGCAAGGGGCGGTCTTGAATCAGGTGCTTATCCTTGGGGTGGACCTTATACCAAAAATGACCGTGGATGTTTCCTTGCCAACTTTAAGCCAAATCGCGGTGATTATGCCGCAGACCAAGCTTTATATACAGTGGAAGCAAGATCATATGAGCCGAATGGGTACAATCTCTACAATATGGCAGGTAATGTAGCGGAATGGACAGATTCATCATATGATGCAAGTGCCTATGAATATGTTTCGACTATGAACCCTAACGTTGGTGACCAAAGCAATAAACGTAAAGTGACCAGAGGCGGTTCATGGAAGGATGTGGCTTACTTCCTTCAGGTAAGCACACGTGATTTTGAATATGCTGACTCCGCAAGAAGTTACATCGGTTTCAGAACTGTTCAGGATTATATGGGTCTTGAGGTGACAGGACAAGCTCCTGGAAGATAAACGAGAATTTAACCAACTTAAATTATATTAACTTAACTAACAAAAATTATTATTATGGCATTATTGAGCAAAAAAACAATGAATTTCGCTTACGGTATGGGAGCTGCTGTCGTGATTATCGGCGCACTTTTTAAACTGATGCACTGGCCGGGAGCGAGTTTGATGCTTATTGTAGGACTTGGAACAGAGGCGCTTATTTTCGGTCTTTCTGCTTTTGATCCGGTTGACAAAGAACTTGACTGGGCACTTGTATACCCAGAATTAGCTGGTGGCGAAGCTAAAAAGAAAGATGCCAAAGAAGATCCTAAAGATGCTCAGGGGCTACTTTCGCAAAAATTAGATAACATGTTGAAAGAAGCTAAAATTGATGGCGAACTTATGGCAAGCCTAGGAAACAGTATCAAAAATTTTGAAGGCGCAGCACGTAATATTGCACCAACTGTTGATTCTGTTGCTTCTACTAAAAAGTATGCTGAAGAAATGACTATGGCTGCAGCTCAGATGGAATCGTTGAACAGCCTATACAAAGTACAGTTGGACAGCGCCGCGAGAAATGCACAAATCAATAACGAATTGGCTGAAAACAACCTTAAACTTAAAGATCAGATGCAGTCGCTTACTTCAAACCTTGCTACGTTGAACAACGTTTACGGAGGTATGCTTTCTGCAATGGGCAACAGAGCTTAATTTACTCACATTTTTAATAACACACAAAGACAAACTAATTAGAAATGGCAGGAGGAAAATTAACCCCTAGGCAGAAGATGATTAACCTGATGTACTTGGTTTTCATCGCAATGTTAGCGCTAAACATGTCAAAAGAGGTTCTTTCCGCTTTTGGTATCTTAAACAACAAAATCGTCGAATCTAACGGAATCACAGATGCCAGAAATGAAGCATCCTTCCAGCAGCTTGCACAAAAAGCGTCAGACCAGCCGCTTCAATACGGTGAGAAGAGAGCTAAAGTTGAAAAGATTCGTACGCTTTCAAGAGACTTCAATAACTATATCGAAAGTGTAAAAGCTGACTTTACCAAAGAATTTAAAAAGGATGAAAATGGAAACCTTCCTTTTGAGGCTATGGATAAAGGTGATATGGTGGACGAAAAATGGTTTGAAGGTGATAAGCCTTCTAAACATGGTCGCGAATTCCTTGATAAAATCGCAAACTTTGTTTCTCAACTTAAAACTATCGGAGGAAGCGCAATTGCTGAACCTGAAATGAAGAAAATCCAAAACAGGTTTTCGACAAAGCCGGTTTTTTCGAAGACTGAGAACAGAAACATCGAGTGGATGGAGTACAACTATAAAGGTTTCCCTCTGATTGCAACTGTAACTAAACTTTCTCAGTTGCAGGCTGACATCAAAACTACAGAAAGCGATATCATCAACGGAATGTTCCAGTCCGATCTTGTGGCTGCTGCATCCCTGACGGCATATCAGCCAATTGTTGTCCCTGATAAAACCGTATTTTTTCAAGGTGAAGCCGTAACAGGTAAAATTATCCTCGGAAAATTTGACCCTTCACTTCAGGCCAAATCTGTTATTGTTAACGGAAGCAACCTTAAAGCTGAGGCAGGGCAGGCAAAGTTCTCTTTTGGTGCAGGAAACGTAGGTGAGCATGATATTGCCGGATCATTTAATTTTGATGAAAACGGTAAGGTGGTAAGCCTTCCTATTAAAGGATCCTATGTTGTTGTTCCAAGACCAAAGTCAGCTACTATCTCTGCTGATAAGATGAACGTGGTTTATCGTGGTGTTGTTAACCCAATGACAATCTCATTTGCAGGTATTTCTGCGGATAAGGTGTCTGCACAAGCGGCTGGACTTACTCCTGTTGGCGGAAAGCCAGGGGCTTATACCATGAGGCCTGGTCAAGGAACGGAAGTTACAATTAATGTTACTGGTACTTTGCCCGATAACTCTAAAGTGTCTGATAAAAAGACCTTCAGGATTAAAGGTATTCCTGGCCCAACAGGTACCATTCGTGGTGAAATGGGGGTAGTAAAAGGTCCAAAGAACAGTTTGGAAGTTTCTACTGTAGGAGCGAAACTTGTTGATTTTGACTTCGAAGTTGGACTTGACGTTGTTGGTTTCAACCTTAAAATCTCAGGGCAGCCAACTGTTGTTGTGCAAGGAAATAAGTTGAATGCTCAGGCAAAAGCTGTTCTGGCTAAAGCAGGCCGTGGAGACCAGGTTACAATATCTGAGATCAAAACGAAGCTTGTGGGCGCAGGAAGCTACTTGTTGCCAAGAACGGCTCCGGTTATCTACGAAATACAATAATTTGAATAAGTTAGCCGTTAAACCTACTTATACTTAGAAAATATGAACTTGAGAAATTTTTTAGCGGTTGCACTATTTGCTGCTGGAAGCATGTCTTCTTTCGCTCAGTCAAATTTGCTTAATGCAAAAACACCTGACGAAATCGGCAAGAAAACGGAAGCCCAGTTAATTTCAGATAATGATAAGCCCTTGGTTTACGGCTATGTTCATGACAGGGATGTCCTGATGGGCAAGACGGTTTGGGAAGTTATTGACCTTGACGAAAGGATCAATTTCCCACTTTACTATCCTATTGACAGCGCCAATATCGGCAAAGACAGAAGATCATTGTATGATGTTCTCAGTAAGGCTATTAAAGAAGGTCAGATCACTGAAATATATACCGACAGTTATTTTACCACCAAAAAGACCATGAAAGATATCACCGCATCTCTTTCTCGTGTCGATACCACTGACATGGGTCGTGAGCAAATTAATGCCGGATTGCCAGTTGATGAGCAATACGTTGTTAAATATAACGTTGCATCTATAGATGTTTCTGATTACCGAGTCAAAGGTTACTGGTATTTCGATAAGCGTCAAAGCGAAATGAAATACAGGCTGCTTGGTATTTGTCCAATGACTCCGGATGTTTATACCATGGATAAGGAAGAAAAAGATTATATCGAATTATTTTGGGTATACTTTCCTGCCGCCAGGGATGTTCTACACGGCGCTAAAGCCTTCAACGACAGAAACTCGGCAATGCCTATCACTTTTGACCATCTACTGAATTCCCGCCGCTTTAATGCGACTATTTATAAGGAAGAGAATGTTTATGGTGACAGGGAAATCGCAGAATACCTGAAAGAAAATGCACAGATGCAACTCTTGGAATCCGAAAGGGTTAAAGAGAAGATCCGGAATTTCGAACAGGATATGTGGAATTACTAAAAGAGCATAACCATACAAAAACTCTTACCGCAAGGTAGGAGTTTTTTATTTTTACAAATGACAGATTACCTAATTATCGGAGCCGGGCTTGCAGGTATTGCTTTTGCCGAAAAAGCCTTGCAAAATAATCGCTCAATTCTTATTTACAACTCACATAAGTTTAGTGCCTCGCGCGTTGCAGCAGGTATTTACAATCCAGTGGTTGTAAAGCGGTTGTCAGTGGTCGCCGATGCCCATCAGCATCTTGAAAGCATGAATTCTTTCTATGACGCTTTAGATGATAAACTACAATCAACGTTCAGAAGGCCAATGCCACTCTTACGAAGGTTTCATTCGCCAGAGGAGCAAAATAATTGGTTCGGGGCCTTAGACAAAATTCCACTGTCCGATTTCCTTTCTGCTGATATTGTCAACGACAAATTCAATGGGTTGAGTTCGCCATATAATTTCGGAAAAGTCTTATTTACCGGTTATGTCGATACCAAACACTTGCTTAATAGTTATCACCTTTATCTCGCGGAGTCGCAACTTTCAATCGAGCAAGACTTTAATTTTCCAGGATTGACTATAACTCCAGAAGCAGTCTTCTACAATGGTCGCCAAGCAAGAAATATAATTTTTGCCGAAGGTTTCGGTCTAAAAGACAATCCTTATTTTAACTACCTGCCGTTAAATGGTACCAAAGGGGAACTGCTGACCATTTTTGCACCTGCTTTGGAATTGGATCAAATAATCAATACAGGAATCTTTATTTTACCACTTGGAAAAGGAATGTTTAAAGTCGGTGCAACCTACAATTGGACCGACAAGAGCGATATTCCTACCACACAAGCCCTGCTTGAACTCGAAGATAAACTTCGCGAAGTAATTACGTGTGGCTATGAAATTATTGATCATTCAGCCGGAGTGCGCCCAACTGTAAGAGATCGGAAACCTTTGATCGGAACACACCATGAATTCAAAAATCTGCACGTCCTGAACGGACTCGGAACACGCGGTGTAATGCTCGCGCCTGCTATGGCCAATGCCTTATTTGATGCTATTGAATACAAAAAGCCTCTTGCACGTGAAATCGACATCAGGCGTTATGACAGCCTGTTACCGGCTGATTTTTCATAATTGATAAAGAGGTTGATGTAAATATTTCGGGAAATGCGCGTAATTGGCGGCATCAGCAGAATAAGCCCGATAAGGATGACGATGAAAGACTGCATGATCGTGGTTTGAAACACGAAATGGCAAATGACAAAAATGAGGATGCATGCCGCTACAGCCACCGCGTAGCTTACATACATTGCCCCAAAAAAGAAATTAGGCTCCATTTTGTACTTTGTCCCACAATAGCTGCAGCGTTCGTGCATCTTCATGATTTCTGTGATCATATACGGGTTTTTGTTGACGTACATTTTCTCTTTCTGGCACTTAGGACAAGTTCCTGTTAAAATGCTATATAATTTGCTTCCTTTTTTTAACATTTGCAAAATTTTTCGCCTGCTTTAGCAGATACAAAAATACTACAATCAATACACATACGTTCATAAAGGATGCTTAATATACATAACCTCTCCGTCTCATTTGGCGGGACTTATCTTTTTGAAGAAGTCACATTCCGCCTTGGCTCAGGAGATCGCGTCGGCCTCGTCGGTAAAAACGGCGCAGGCAAATCTACAATGCTCAAAATCCTTGCGCGGGACATTGTTCCCGATTCAGGAAGCATAGCCGCCGAAAAGGAAATTAAAATCGGGTTCCTTCGTCAGGATATCGATTTCGAGCAGGGACGAACAGTACTCGAGGAAGCATATCAGGCCTTCTACGAAATCAAACAGGTTGAGAAGAAACTCGAAGAAACCAACCACCAGCTTGTTACCCGAACCGATTACGAAAGCGAAGAATACAATAAAATTATCGAAGACCTTTCAGATTATACTCATCGTTTTGAACTTCTTGGGGGATATAATTACGTTGGCGACACTGAAAAAATCCTCCTCGGACTAGGATTCAAACGTGAAGATTTCAATAATGCCACCGATACTTTTTCCGGCGGATGGCGCATGCGTATCGAGCTTGCGAAATTGCTCCTACAGTCCAATGATGTGCTGCTCCTTGATGAGCCTACAAACCACCTAGACATTGAATCGATCATATGGCTCGAAAGCTTCCTCCGAAATTATTTCGGTGCCGTAGTCATCGTTTCCCACGATAAAATGTTCCTCGACAATGTCACCAACCGAACGATAGAATTGTCACTCGGAAAAGCATATGATTTCAATAAGCCATACTCGCAATATCTGGAACTCCGCCATGAAATTCGCGAAAAGCAACTCGCGACACAGAAAAACCAGCAAAAGAAAATCGAGGAGACCGAAAAACTGATTGAAAAGTTCCGCGCCAAAGCATCAAAAGCGTCAATGGCACAATCGCTTATCAAAAAGCTCGATCGTGTTGAACGGATCGAGGTCGACGAAGACGATAATTCCGTCATGAACATCTCCTTTCCTGTTTCAAAAACTCCAGGGCGTGTAGTTGTCGAAGCCGAGCATGTCACCAAAAAATATGGCGATAAGACCATACTTCAGGATATCTCACTTTTGGTGGAACGCGGAAGTAAGATTGCGTTCGTCGGACAAAACGGACAAGGGAAATCGACGTTCATGAAAGCTATAGTCCACGAATTCCCGTTTGAAGGCTCAATCAAGCTCGGACATAATGTTCAACTCGGATATTTCGCCCAAAACCAGGCTGAATATCTCGATGGCGAAAAAACACTGCTCCAAACAATGGAAGATGCGGCAACCGACACCAACCGGATGAAAGTCCGCGACATGCTCGGCTCATTCCTCTTTCGTGGCGACGATGTCGAAAAAAAGGTAAAAGTACTTTCCGGAGGCGAAAGGAACCGGCTGGCGCTTTGTAAATTGCTCCTGCAGCCCATCAATGTCCTTGTGATGGATGAACCCACAAACCACCTCGACATCAAATCTAAAAATGTACTTAAAGCGGCACTTCAAAAGTTTGAAGGCACATTGCTGCTCGTGTCGCACGACAGGGATTTCCTTCAGGGGATGTCAAATATCGTGTACGAATTCAAAAATAAAAAAATCAAGGAATATCTTGGCGACATCAATTACTTCCTTGAAATGCGCAATCTCGAGAATATGCGCGAGGTCGAGAAAAAAGATCCGGTAAAAAAAGAGACACCCAAACAAGCGCTTTCCTACGATGAGCAAAAAAAAGGCAAAACCCTGCAAAATCGCCTGAGCAAAGTCGAAAGCCAGATAAAACAACTGGAGATCGATATCCAGCGCGACGACAAAGCGCTCGCGTCAAACTACGACAAGCACATCGAAGATGCCAACTTCTTCATCGCATACAATAAGAAAAAAGCCGATCTCGACAAGCTGCTCGAAGAATGGGAAGCCGTCCAGGAAGAACTTGAAAAGTCTTAGTTGTTTCAGGAGCTGATCCGGCTGTACGCTGTATCTTTTTTTCATGCCGCTGCCGCTCCATGCAAAAAAGGATGCCGCTGCCATCCGGGCTAGGACCGGGGCCTATGATCGTGAATCAGGAAATCAGTCCGATCGACTTTGAATGGGCAATCGCCTCGCTGCTTTCCCTGAAGTAGCAGGTAAAGACGCCTAATGTTTCCAGGTTGCTTAAAGCAATTTCCGCTTCAGGTTTTTTCCGCTTTCCGGTTTGCCTGATATAAACAGCCTTGACCGTTACCGGAAATATTTTGCAGACGTTCTCATATAAAAACGGATCCTGCTGCGAATCGTCGCCCAACAACGTGTACTGTAAATGCGGATGAAATTCCAGGATGTGCTTTATCTTCTCGAATTTATGATTGTGGTCGCCGCGTCCGGTAATAAAAAAATCCATTAGACTCGTCTTGATGTCTTTCAGCAGCAGTACCGCACGCGGAAGTTCATGCAGCTCGGTGAAATCAACAATAAACCTGTAAAGGTTCCACTCACTGCTCGACACATAGAAAAAAGCATTACGTTCGTCTTTATTGTTCCTTCCTGCAGTGCTCAGCGCCTGATAATGCGGCACGACACCTTCAAAAACTTTCCTGTCGTTCACATTCCTGAACAAAAGGATATAGAGCTTCTTAAACGCGTTCCTGGTGTGCGAAACAAGAAAAGTGTCGTCAATATCCGAAATGAAGCCTAAATTGCCTTCATGCGGTCTGATATAGGTTCCTTTTTCCTTTATCTCTTCATCGGCATACATGGTGCTTACGGTATATTCGATCCAACCAAACCCGACATCTTCCTTCAGCGGGATGCAGAACCTGAAATAACCGTCATCAAGTGTTTTCGTATGAATTCTGTCTCCGCAATATTCCAGATAAACGTCAGCATTTTTTTTTGTCTTGATGCGAAACATCCTGATGATCGACTTCGCATTCTTAAATTTCCTTTTTTGAAAATTATAATCTGCGCGGGTTGTGGGTTCAAACACGTGTCCCATCACAATAAGTTCCTGGTGGTTTGCATAACCGCGGTATAATTTTAAGACAGGCTTCATGAATATTTTTGGTATATTTACGTATAGTACAAATTAGACATTATTCGCCAAATAAGAAAGTATGAAAGGAAAAAAGCGCATTATGATGGTCGTAAACCCGATTTCGGGTGATATTGACAAAGCTGATTTCACCGCTGCGGCGGAAGCCAGGGCAGCATTAGAAGGTTTTGACTTCATTCTTTATGAGACCACGGGCAATAACGATAAAGAACAGATCAAGTTGCTATATGAAGAACAACAGCCGGAAAAGGTCCTTGTAGCAGGTGGCGACGGAACAATCAAACTTGTTGCTGAATCACTGGAAGAGCACGATGTAATTCTCGGAATCCTTCCGGCAGGTTCTGCCAACGGATTGTCGGTAGACCTTAACCTTCCGCCTGCCCTTGAAGACAATCTCGAGATCGCATTCAACGACAACCATACCGAGCTTGATATGATCTGCATCAACGGCCACCGCAGCCTGCACCTGAGTGATATCGGCCTGAATGCCGAGCTTATCCGGAATTACGAAAATAGTTCCATCCGCGGAAAACTCGGCTATGCGATACAAAGCGTAACAACATTGGCCGACGCGAAAGTACCCTTTAGGGCCGTCATTAAAACAGAAAATGCTTCTTTAGAGACTGAAGCCACGATGATCGTTATTGCAAATTCGCAAAAGTATGGTACCGGTGTTACAATTAATCCTGTCGGGGTCATGGACGATGGCAAATTTGAGATTGTGATCCTGCGGAATCTTGACCTGCTGGTATTTGGTAAAATCATTATAGGCAACATGCCGCTCGATAGCGATGATATCGAAATTATCTCCTGCGAGACCGCCACCATCACCACAAATGTAGAGGTTCATTTCCAGGTTGACGGGGAATATATTGGAGAGGTCACCGAGCTTGATATCCGGATTCTTCCCCGCCAGATGAAAGTTGCGGTTCCTGATGCCTGAACGGATGCCGCTGCTGCCATTTTGTCTCGGGTTCAAAAAAGCGGAACAGGCGCGGCATATATCGGTTCAGCAATGGGTTTTTATGCTTAATGAATCCGAACATCTCCACAGGAATGGCGCCAACCGAACTTTTAATCTCCAATGCCGTCCGGGCAAATACGATCCTCCTGAACCGGTTGCCTACAGAATAACCAATCATGTCGTAGAGCATATTGAGGTACAGCATTTTCTCACGCTGGCAGTTTTCTTCATATCCAAGGAAATAAGTATCGATATCACAGCCGTTTTTGATCAGCGTACTAAACCCAATCATCTCATTATCAAGGAAATAGCCATTTAAAACAAAATTGGCTCCCAATAATTCTTTCAGTTTTAAGAAATGTCCCTGTTGAAGGTAAAAAGTGTTGAAAGGGGCATTTTTGGCCACTGTATAATAAAGCTCATAAATCCGGTTGGCAAGAAGTGATATTTCCGATAGGCATAATTCACGGCTTACAATCCCCAACATCTTTTTTCGTGCGCGTTTGGATTGGTCGCGGTATTTTTTAAGAAGCGCAGCAATATAATCACTTTCCGAATTCCACTCGGATGAAATGTCAAACATCATATTTGGCTGTGTGCGAAATTTGAAATACCTGCTGAAAGTTTCTTCGGCAACAGAAGCATCATCGTAAAAATCTTTCCAGATGAACAGATGCGGTGCCATGCCGTCAGCTTTTAATCCGGCCGATATATCATCGAGAGCATCGTGCAAGGCTTCAAATACTGGAATAGTATCTATGTCAGCAGCGATCCGAAGCGCATTTTGCCCGGTAAGCATGTTATTTCCTAAAATCAGGACGCGCGAAGAGAACCTTCTGAATACAAAATCACGAATCCGCGTTTTTAAACAATTATCGCGTTCCCCAAAAGAGCGGACGTGTCGCAGGTCTAGGAACTGGGAAACAGCAACAGCAACCAGCCGGCCCTGATTTGAGACAGATATGAAAAAGCATTGCATGTTTTCGGGAGCGGAAGTTTCAAGTACTTCCAGATAAGCCTGCGAAAGAAAAACATTGCCATCTGCCAGTGTGTCCCAAAGCTCAGGAAGTGCTGCTGCAGATTTATGGATTGTGAATGTCAGCGGGGTTCGCAATTTTTTCACAAAATTACTTATAAATTACCGGATTGCTAATGCAAAAAAAACCTGTCAATTGACAGGTTTTTTTATGTTTTATACCCACGCACAGATGATCCCGCCCATGATCATACAGCAAACGATCCAGAACCCACCGGCTATGAGGGTATATCTCCAGCTTCTTCTTTCATATAAAGCGCTCGTGCCAACAACTGGAAGGGCAAAGAACGTCCCGGCAAAAAATCCGTGGAGCATACCATGTTTAAAAGTTCGGAAGGTTGTTCCGTAATCATTCATAAAGGCTGTGTACGAAGGTTTGACGTTTGCAATGTCGCCTCCAGTAGCCTGCATGGCACCAATTTGATGAATAACCAGAAACTGAAGCGTAAATGCAATAAAAAAGGCATAGACGAATGACATTCCCAAGACCAGAGCCATGTTCGCTCCTGCGGTGTCTTCTTGGGTTATACCCGATTCCCTCATCCAGATTGTACCGAATACTTTCGGATTGTACCAGATAAAGCCAACTACAAGTGTAGATAATGCGGCAACCAGAATTGCAAGAAAATTAATTTCCATGATTGTTTTGTTTAAGGTTTAACCAAAAATAAAAATAAATCTATAAGGAGGATGTTTTTCTATAGTTGTAGGCGCTAAAAAAATGTTTTTGTAAGAATTATTTTTCAATATGTATTGTTTGTATGTATTTCATCGATTTTATTTGTATTTTATCGAATGAGACAATACATTTGGCTCTGTAATAACGTCAAAGACAACCGTCATGAAAAAATTTACGCTTCTATTATTAGTTTTGGGAACTGCAGTTTCTGCTTTTGCCAATGTTTCGCCTTCTGAAAAGCAGGCATTATTGAGTCTGTATAAATCTTCCAACGGGAAACAATGGACAAAACAATGGGATGTGAACGCTCCTGTTGAATCTTGGTACGGCGTACAAGTGCGTGATGGAAAAGTGGTTGCCCTACAATTGCCGAACAACAATCTTTCAGGAGAACTTCCAAAGGAAATAGGAAACCTAGTTAATCTTGAAAACATTAACCTTTTCAGGAATTCCCTTACAGGTTCGCTTCCAACATCAATCGGCAAGCTGAAGTCACTTAAATCAATCAATATTGCATTCAACAAGTTAACGGGAAAACTTCCTGCTTCTTTGGCAGAAGTTACCGTACTTCAGACTGTTGAGCTTCATATGAACCGGATTTCCGGAACCCTTCCTGCTGATTATGGAAAACTAAAAAACCTCGAGACGCTTTCCCTGTATAACAATGAGATCGAGGGAGAAATCCCGGCATCATATTACGGAATGACCTCAATTAGGACATTGCTTTTAAGTAGCAACAAGCTTACAGGTAAACTGAGCGTTGATATCGTAAACCTTACGTCTCTTGAGAACCTGAGCCTTTTCGAAAATAATATGGTCGGACAGGTGCCTTTCGATCTTGAAAAGCTGAAAAACCTTAAAGAGATGAATATTTCCTACAATAAATTTAATGGTGTTGTTTCTAAAAATCTTGCACGCCTCGACATGATGAACATGACGATGATTAATGAGTACGGCGTTGCTTCAGCACTTAAAGTGGATATGAACAAAAATTCCGCTTTGGCTTCCGATGAGTAGTTTTTTCAAATGATTATAGTTTTTAGAGCCCTGCCTTCCGGTGGGGCTTTTTTTATGCTTAAACATTTCTTAATCAATTGACGAAATTTATGACTGGAAGAAGCTTTTTTAAGATAAGCCTAACAAAGATCTTCCTGCATATGAGGTAAATTTAAGTAACAGAAAATACCTCTTATGATACACCAGATTGAAGGAGTGCCACAAAATATTGCTGCATTCCGTGCCGAAGGCGAAGTCACAGCAAAAGATTTCGATACCCTTATTGAAAAGGTTGAGACTATTGTCACCAATACAGGTAAATTGAATTACCTGCTGCTGCTCGATACGGCGCCGGCTAACTTTACCGCAGGGGCATGGCTCAAGGATGCCTTTCTCGGAATAAATAATCTTACCAAATGGAACCGGGCTGCAATTGTCTCAGATTCGGATAACGTTCGTGAATTTACAGATGCCTTCAGCAAAATTATGCCTGGTGAATTTCGGGGCTTCCGAAAAGAGGATATGCAACACGCCATCGACTGGACATCAGAAAAAATCGATATATAACCACTAAAACAAATCTTATGGGAGAGTACAAAAGCTTATCAAATGAAGAAGCCGTTCAAAAATTAAAGGAACTGGCTGAAGATGTCAAAATATGTATGTTCTGCACAGAGTTACTACAGTTGCCTGTTGCTGCACGCCCGATGAATGTGAGTGAAGTTGACGATCAGGGAAATTTCTGGTTCATCAGCTCGGCAAAAAGCAATAAAAACTTCGAGATCAGCCATGACAACCGTGTCCAGCTTTTCTTTTCACAGATATCCAATTCACATTATCTGTCTGTTTTTGGAACGGCCAGCATTTATAAAGACCGTGCGCACATTGAAGAAGTTTGGAAACCGATCGCAAAAGCCTGGTTTGAAGACGGGAAAGACGATCCTGATGTCACGGTTATCAAAGTCACGCCATCAGATGCTTATTATTGGGATACAAAAGACGGAAAAGCCGTAAGCCTGATTAAAATCGCTGCAGCGGCTATTACAGGCGATTCGCATAACGACGGAAGCATCGAAGGCAAAATCACACTTTAAAAATAATTATTATTATTTAAAAAAAGCCGCATGTTTTGCGGCTTTTTTTATTCCCCTTTTTCTATTGCATGAGGTCCGTCAACCTGCGGATTTGGCTTCTTTTTATAAACATCATTTTCATATTTCTTGATTTCGACAACATTTGCCGGAAGGTTGAAGCCCTCGTCTTCCAAGGCTTTCAGGATATTGATGATCACTTTCGACTTGATATCGCTGTAAGAAATGTCTCCTACTGTTCGCACCCAATAGCCAATATCAATATCAACTGTGTTTGTCGAGAGTCCGGAAACAATAACATAACTGCTTTGGTCATCAGTATTGAGAATGCCTTCTGTTTTATTGATGACTTCAGAAATAATCTCAATCGCCCGCTCATAATCAGCGCCATATTCAACACCAACAATAATCTCCTGAAGCAGCAGGTTTTGTCGGGAGTAGTTTGTCAGCGGGTTATTTACCAGAAAAGAATTTGGTATATAAATATTCCTCCCGTTTGAAAGGATTTGTGTGTCACGAAGATTCAATGAAATTACCTTTCCCTTCAATCCTTCGCTTTCGATAATTTCACCAATATGGAACGGTCTTTTAAACGCAAGCAGGATTCCGGCCAGGAAGTTTTCGCCAATGTCTTTTAAGGCAAAGCCGATGACGAATGCGGAAATACCTGCGCCTGCCAAAAGACTTGATGCGATGCCTGTAAGTCCGACAATCCGAAGCACAATGAATAATCCAACAATGACCAGCGAAGCTTTTATCAACCTTGAAATGAACACCGCCAGCAATGGATCGTGCATCCGTTTCTTTAATTTGTGTCCCGTGAAACGTTGTGCCCTTGATGCAATAAACCAGGAAATGAGGAATGCCAGAACCGCAAGCCCTATTTTTGGCGTTACTTCAATCAGGTTGTAGTAATACTTTTCTACATGATCAATGACATCCTGTCCAAATTCGTTCATAGCTATTTATAGGAAGTTACCTGCAAAATTCATTTTTTTTTGGAAAAACATCATTATACAATTAGTGTCCATTTTTATAGCATTTCAATCCAAATATTAAAAAAGTATAATGATTTTGAAAAATCCTGTAATGCCTTTTCGGTGAGAAAATTGGAAATTTAAGAAAGCAATCTTTTCAGACTATGGAAACTACAAATTACAACACAGCAATCGGCGGAAAGCCCCAAAGAAAAAAAATGTCCCGAGCCATCAGGAGCAAGAGCTTGTTATTAAAGAATCTGCTCAACACAAACCTGAAACTTATAAAAAGCCTGGACATCAGTAACTCAGTCTTATTTTAAAATTATAGCACATGGAAAATGAAAATCAGCAGTCTCGTGACCAACAAAATCAGGGCGAGGGAGAAATGAAAATGAACAAACGCGGCGGTGAAACCCTGCATCAGAATGAGTGGCACGACCAAACCGATACTGATAAATATCTTTCACTGGAACAGCCTGGCGTGACTTATACGCCGGATACGAATCCGACAAATTATTCTGACTATCAGGAAAATGGTGAGCAAACATTGGATACTTGGAGTGCCGGCGGACATAACAGCCGGAATGCGGATGCGTTCAATCAGGACGATTATATCCTGAACGATAACATTGACGTAGATGAAGATCAGAATACGTCTATTTCTTCGGAGGATAATGACAAGTAACTGAAACTAACATTCTTTGAAAAGGGAAATCATTTTTGGTTTTCCTTTTTTTTTGCGACGAGTTTCATAGTCAGAATAATTCCTGCCAGCACAGCCGAAACCGAGTTTGCAAGGATAATCGGAAGGTCGTTAATTAATATTCCGTAAATCAGCCATGTCACCAATCCGCTAAACAGCAGCGCATAAGTTGCTGTTGAGATGCTTTTGGTGGATTTTGTCCTGATGATCTTCACAGCCTGCGGAAGGTTTGCGCAAGTGGTAAGCGCAGCGGCAACAAAGCCTAAAATCTTAATAAAGTCCATCAGGTTAAGCTTTTAAGCAGCGCCTTGAGGTCGAGGCTGTCGTTAAAGAAATTTTTCCAGAGATCGCCTTTTTCCCGAAGCCTGTCGGGAACCGTATGGATATTGAAAGCCGTCAGGTCGAGATCGAAATTGATCTCATCCCAATCCAATGGCGTACTTACACCGGCGCCTTCGCGTGGCCGGATAGAGTAGATGCTGGCCATCGTCTTGCCGCGCCCATTCTGCAAAAAATCCAGATACACTTTACCAACGCGCTTGTTCGGCATGCGCTCAAGGCTGGTAATGTCGGGAAGTTCGCGGTTGACCATCTGGCTGATGAGCAACGAAAAGTCGCGTGTTTGCTCATAAGTGTATTTAGGAAGTACCGGAATAAAAACATGGATTCCTTTTCCTCCCGAAGTTTTAACATAAGCCTTGATCTGCAGCTTGTCCAGGACTTCCTTTACTTTCAAAGCGGTCGTAACCAATTTATTCATATCGGCTTTATTCGGATCAAGGTCGAATATGATGTAATCAGGATTGTCTAACGAACCTACACGGCTGCTCCACGGATTCAATTCTATGCAGCCATAATTTGCAAGGAACAACAGCGTTTCCCTGTCCTGGCACAACAGCCATTCGACAGCTTCTTCAGCAGATTCCGACTTTATTTTTTTTGTTTTGATCCATTTTGGAACCGAGCCTGCGACATTTTTTTGGAAAAATCCGGGGCTTTTTAATCCGTCTGGCGTACGCCGTAACGATTGCGGACGGTCAATCAGGTACGGAAGGATGTATTCCGAAATTTCATCATAATACCTGACCACGTCTCCTTTCGTAATATTTTCTTTCGGCCAGAAGATCTTATCCAGATTTGAAAACTCTACACGGCCCGGATTTTCGGGTGGAGTCGAATTTCCGGTTGATTTCTTTGCGGCTTTTGTGGGTTTTGCAACGGACTTTTCCTCTTTGGTTTTCGGCATGGCTGTTTTTTTTACACGAGTTGCAGGTGTTTCAGTGCTGTCGTCAATAGTTTCAGTATGGACAACCGGCTTTTCAGCAATTACTTTTTTTGCGGATTTATCGTCCCGAAGTCCTAAAAACACAGGATGTCTCATGCTGCCTGTTTCTGTCCATTCGGTGAATTTTATCTGCGCCAGCAACTTCGGTTCAACCCAATGTGCATCCTTCATTTTTGGGGCTTTTACAAACGGACTGGTTTTTCGTTCCAGCTTGTCCAGTTTTTTCCTGAGGTCGTTTAGGGATTCTTCGTTGAATCCGCTGCCGACTTTTCCGGAATATTGAAACCCGCCATCTTTATAATATCCGCATAACAAGGCACCAATCCCGACGCGGCTGCCCTGCGGATCGGTGTAGCCGCCAATGACCATTTCCTGCTGCATTTCGGTTTTAATCTTCAGCCAGTCTTTAGAACGTTTGTCAGTGTAATATTTCGAACTGATTTTCTTTGCAATGATGCCTTCGCCACCCGCTTTTTCTACTTTTCGGAATGCTTCAGTACCAGTTTCGATAATATGTTCGGAATAAATGATATTCTTTAATTTGGGCAGTAACGCCTTGAGGATTTTTTTCCGTTGGATCAGTTCAAGCTGGCGCAGGTCGAAGCCGTTGAAGTATAAAATATCGAAAACATAAAAAATTAAGGTTCCGCGCTGTGGCTTTTCATTGCGGTTCTGCAACCACTGGAACTGGCTTTTTCCTTTTTCATCCTCGATCACGACTTCACCGTCGATAATCATATTATCAGTGATCTTTTCCAATGCTTTTACCACTTCAGGATATTTATCAAAACGGATCCCGTTACGGGAAACAAGTTCACATTCACCTGATTCAATGAAGGCTAAGGCACGATATCCGTCATATTTGGTTTCGAATAACCAGGCATCATTATCAAACGGTTCATCTGCCAGTGTTGCAAGTTGTGGTCGCCAGTCTCTTGGAAAATCCGGAAGTTTTTCAGCTTTAGCAAGATCTTCTGCGGTGAAATCTTCGGTAGCCGAAGTTTTCTTTTTGGTGACTTTTTTTACCGGTTCCAGTTTTGACAATGCTTTTACGTTTTCTGCGACCGACTTCGTACTGTGCCACACAGCTTTTCCTTTTTCGATTTTCGCAAAATCACGTCCGGTTAATATTGAGGTTTCATCAAATGTAATATTGGTGCCTGAGAATTCATCTTTACCTTTCATTAGCAGCCACTGCCGCTCTTCGCCCTTCATCATCACCAAATGCCACGAGCCATGGAGTTTTCCGCCTTCCAGCACAACCTTTATATTGCCGTCGCGGAGTTGTTTCTTCATCAGCGAATTGTCTTTGGCATCGTCTTCATTTCCTTCAGCATGATAGGTTCCAATGTCCCAAACCATTACCGTCCCGCCGCCGTATTCGCCCTTTGGAATCGTACCTTCAAACTCCATATAACCCATCGGATGGTCCTCTGTCTGGACTGCAAGCCGCCTGTCTGCCGGGTTGGCCGATGGTCCTTTCGGAACCGCCCAACTTACCAAAACACCATCAATTTCAAGTCGGAAATCGTAGTGAAGCCGGGAAGCAGCATGTTTTTGGACAACGAAACGAAGCTTCCCTTTTGAAGTTTTCTGTACTCCTTTAGGTTCCAGGGTTTTTGAAAAATCCCGTTTCTCGTTATATTTCTCGAGTCCCATGACTTAGTTCTTTATGGCTTCAAGACTGGCCCGCAATTGTTCCAGCAGGTCGTCTTTTGGAGGTTTTTTCGCTTTGGGTTTTTCAGCAGTCTCCTTTCCTGCAGGTTTTTTTGTTTTTTCGGTAGACTTTTTCTTGATGAGTTTCAGCAGCTCATCCTTATAAGTGTCTTTATATTTCGCAGGCTCGAATTTTTCTGTGAGTTGGTCGATAATTGTCATGGCCATATCAAGTTCCTTCTTTTCGATTTTCACATCGGTCGGAATTTTAGCTTCCAGCGGATTGCGTAGATCCTGGTCGAACCGGATCTGGATCAGCAGGATTGCCTCGCCTTCAACTTTCAATATTCCCAGATGTTCGGCAGTACGCAAAACGAATTTCGCCAAGCCGACTTTTCCCGATTTTTTAAGCGCCGAGCGGAGCAGGGCATAAGTCTTTGTAGCTTCTTTGGTAGGTTCAACAATGTATGGCTTCTCGAGGTATTGCGATGGGATTTCGTCTTCAAGCACAAATTCGAATATGTCGATTGTCTGAGTCTTTTCCGGCAGAAGCCGCGCAATATCTTCCTTGTCCAAGATTACATAATCCCCGTCTTCTTTTTTATAGCCTTTAGCGATCTCATCCCATGGCACTTCTTTTCCGTCTTTCTTGCAAACACGGACATATTCTATTGCGCAATGGTCTTTTTTTCGGATCATATCAAGATCGACGCGGTGCGAAACCGCCCCGCTGAACAAACGAACCGGAATGTTTACCAGCCCGAAACTTATTCCGCCTTTCCAGAGTGCTTTCATGATATAGTTATTACAGAATTGTTTTACATTTTTGAAAGTCGGCAGCCAAAAAAGGAGCAGTGCGACTGCTCCTTAATCCGTTGGCAAGATAGATCGCCGGATTATAGGTTTCCGTTGATCGATACCCTGTTCCGATCCATCTTTGCATTGTCTTTTTCAAGTTCGTAGAACAGGTCAAGTGCGTTTTTGAATGCCTGGTCCATGTTGAAATATTTGTAATTGGCAAGACGGCCTACAAAATATACATCGGTAAGTTTATCGGCCTCTTCTTTATATTTGCTGTAAATCTCCTGATTGCGCGTGTTTGGAACCGGATAGTATGGTTCTCCTTCGTCCACAGTAAACTCGCGTACAATGGTGGTCTTTTCGGCTTTTTGGTTCCCGAAATGCTTGTATTCGATAATCCGGGTAAATTCCACTTCGGTTCCCGGATAGTTAACAACAGAGTTTTCCTGGAATAAATCAGTGTCAACAGTTTCCGAAACAAAATTAATTGAGCGGTATTCCAGCTTTTCATCCAGGCTGTGCTTGAAGTTGAAAAAACGGTCAATTGGGCCGGTATAGAACAATTTCTCGTAGCCTTTAAGATCATCGGCGATATCGAAATAATCCGTTTCGAGCATTACCTCAATGTTCGGATGATTCAGGATATTGTCGAACATTTGTGTGTATCCTCCTTTTGGAAGCGCTTGATACTTATCTGAAAAATATCTGTCGTCAAAATTATTTCTTACCGGAATCCGGTCAAGTACCGACGCATGAAGTTCTTCAGGATATTTGTCCCATTGCTTTTTGGTGTAATGGCGGAACATTTTTTCGTATAGTTCCATTCCGACTTTATTCAGAACGGCTTCACGTCCGTCTTTCGGGTTTTCGATTGGAATGCGGTTGGTGTCAAGCCATTCCTGCATTTCCTCTTCGGTAGTGATTTCCAGGCCAAAAAGTTCATTTACGGTCGTTATGTTTACCGGAATAGGAACAAGTTTATCATCAACGCGGGCAATTACTTTGTGAACCCACGGATACCATCCTGAAAACTGGTTTACATATTCCCAGACATCTTCAAAGTTGGTATGGAAAAGATGCGCACCGTACTTTGATACCAATATGTTGTTTTCGTCAATATAGTCATAGCAGTTTCCCGCAATGTGATTTCTTTTTTCGATTACCAGTACTTTCTTTCCTATTGATGCGTAGCGTTCTGCGAGTACAGCACCTGAAATTCCCGCCCCGATAATTACAATATCAGCCTGCTTCATGATTTTACAGTTTTGCTGATTAAGAAATTCATTTTTTCAACTGTATTGTCCCAAGATGTTCTTTCAAGTATTTCCTGGTATTCGAGTTCGAGGGAAAGATCGTGTGAATTTTCAAGGGTAAACTGAATGGCTTCTGCGAATTCATCGGCAGTTTCAACAATGGTTACGCAGTGGTTGTAGTCCCTTACGACATCTTTGATCGGTGTGGAAATGATTGGTTTTCCCGCAGCCATATACTCCAGGGTTTTTGTAGGGCTGATATATTTTGTAGCGTCATTCAGCGCAAACGGCATCATGGCGACTGAGAATGCTTTGAGGTAGTTTGGAAGCACATCGTAAGTCTTCATGCCCAGATAGTGGATGTTCTCCAGCCTTGGCAGGTCGTTGTCACCAATTTTAGCCAATGGCCCGATCAGCACGAAAGAAACATCAGGATGTGTTTCGGCAGTATCGCGAATCAAGTCCAGGTTGAGGCGCTCATCAATTACGCCATAATAACCTACAATAGGATGTTGGATATGCGCAATGTCTTCGGGAATGGCAACACCGTTTTGCGCTTTTGCGAAATGCTCCCTGTCAACAGAGCTTGGAAAGCAGAAAACATTATAATGGTGAAGTTTTTTCGATTCATAAAGCGATTTTCCTCCTGTGAAAATGATGTCGGCATTAGCCATAAGAAATTTTTCCTGTACAATCAGTTCCGGATCGGCATCTTTAAACAAAGTCAGCTCATCCATACAGTCGTAAACCAGCGTATCAAAATCAAATTCTTCGAGAAGCGGCACGAATGCAGCAGAATAAAACCATCCCATATCGATGCTTCTGTTGCTGATATATTGCGGAAGGATCTTCCGGATGTTGTTTATTCCGTGAACCCTTGGCTGAAGGATGTGTAAATTTTGGGAAATTTCAATCATGTTAGCCGTATTCTTTTCATGTTCTTCGAAAGGAATCGGTTCTTCAATCAGGAGGATTTTATATTTTTTGGCCAATCGGCTGATGATGTGCTGTGGCCTCTGATAAACGAATTGCCATCTCAGGTGACAGAAAACCACCATATCGTAAGAAGGGCTTGAATCATTAGAAGCGTTAGTGTGTGAAGTTTTGTTAGGTTTGAGGCTGTCTTTGATGAGCTTTGTGGTTTCCATTTTTCGCAGTTTTGTTTATCGGTGTTATAATTTATGTGTCTTGCAAAGTTTTAGAAAAATGGCTACGGATAGCTTATACAATTACTACGAAAATTTATATCATTTGCACTTTCCTCTGTAATTTTCCTGCATTACTGATGATTTTACAGCACTTTTAGCGAGTTAATGGCAATCGTGCAAATTTTTTTAGAAATATTGTAAATAAAATGCCATAGAAAAGGAACAATTTTACAATTACAAATTCATTATGGAATTAAATAATAGTTTTTTAAAAATAGCAATGATTCTCAAGATCTGGATGGTCGGCAGCCTGAAACGAGTGAAGACATGCACATGACATTGGTGGACGGGAATTTGAAGATGATGATACAGCGCCTTTTAATGAACAGCTTGATGAAGGCGACTCAGGAGAAGAATATGAAGAAGATGAATTATAGAATGATAATCGAAATAGGGTACCAATTGTAGAAATCAATTGAGAATAATTTCAGCAGCATTATCATTCGTAAAGTGGAGTTGTAGAAAATACAACTCCACTTTTTTGTTGTAGCAGGAGGAAATATATAAACGCAAAAAAGATGATAAGGAATCCCTACATTGCCTTACCATCTTTTTAATCCTAATATTTTTTTCAAAATACCAGGGGTGTTATTTACATCTTGAATGTTGTAAAAGTAATTCCGTTGTCTTAAGCAGTTCTTACGAAATTTTTTTAATTATTTATAGAATTCCCATGTTAGAACGGGTAGCCGATGGCAAGGTTGAACACTAAATTTTCCCTGCGCCAGAATTTGCTTCCGAAGTTTATATCATCCATTACCCAACGGTCTCCTTCAGGCAGGTAAGGCTTTCGCAAGGGCCATGCGAGATCTGTCCGAAGCACGAGGAACGACAAGTCAAAACGGAGTCCGAGGCCTGTTCCTACAGCAATTTCATCTATAAATTTTTTAGTGAATTCACCGCCAGGCTTCAGCGGATTCTTGTTCATCAGCCAGATGTTCCCTGCATCAATAAAGAGCGCTCCGTGTACAACACTTACGAGTTTCATCCTATATTCGGTGTTCAGTTCCAGCTTGATATCACCCGACTGATCGGGGAGGAAATCACTTTCTTCCGTCTCGGGATTATAACTTCCAGGTCCGATTGATCGCGCCCTGAACGCCCGGATGCTGTTTGTTCCTCCGATAAAAAACTGTTTGATGAACGGCAATTCCCTGGAGTTTCCATACGGATAGCCCACACCAACGATTATCCTGCTTGCGAGCTGCGAATTGTCACCGAGACGAAGATAGTGCCTGAAATCATTCTCCGCCTTTACATATTGACTGAAAGGCACGCCGAAGATCTGGATCGTGTCGCCTTTCTTTACATTCGCTCCGGTTACAAGTCCGGCAATTGTTCCCGCAACATCAGCGCTGCCTTTATAATAGAAGGTATGGCGCTTTCTTTTGCGCATGGTATTGGTAAAGTTGAAGGTGTAAGTCGGACCGAAAATGAGCTGTTTTTCCGTGACTTTCTCAAGTGCGGGATTTTCTGCCAATTGCTGTTGATAGAGTTCGGTGATGTTGGTCGGACTCACATAAGTGATTTCGGTGACATTATACTGGTGTTCCTTCATGGCATTTTCTTTCCACATGTAGCCAAACGATCCGCGGAAGGTGTTCAATGAGTACAGCCTTCTCCTGTTTTGATATTCATAACCAATTGTGGCTTTGGTGCGCGGGACGAAGCCACTTGAAGTAATTACCTTGAAAGGCGTGATGAACCTTGGCCAGATCAGGCTCGCTTCAGTTCCTACGCGGTAAACGTCAAAACCTTTATTTTGTCCGGAAACCTGTACTTCGACTCCGCCAAATGCAGATATTGTCAATAATTCAGCACCTTTAAATGCATTCCTGTTGCTCCAGTTCACATTGAGTTCGGTGCCGGTATAATTTGCTGAATTCGTTTTTCCGAGAAGTTCAACGCGGATTGATTTTTTCTGAAGCGGCGTCAGGAAGTAGTACGCATCAAGCGCTGTCGGGATAGAATCAGACAACCTGAATTCATTTTTTACAAATTTAAATGTTCCCAGGTTAATAAGCCTGTTCAGTGAAAGGTTGTGGTCTCTCCGGTTATAGACATCTCCTTTTTTGACATACAGTGTCCTGTCAAAAATCCGCGGGTTGAATGATTTCGAGGAATCAATAATTGTAAAATCGCCATGTTGTACAACATCTTCCTGTTTATAAGTTACCGTATCGGTTTTTATTGAAAAGTTAGGGTAAACTGTGATGTTGTTGATCGTGTAGATTTTGCGGGCCTGTTCGGGTGTATCTTCCTTTACTTTCATCCGCAGGTCGACCTGATATTTCCCGACAGTACTGTCAACCTGGATCAACAGGTAATCAGGATTAAAATAATAAAATCCTTTTTGCTTGAGGCGGCTGTCGATGCGTTCCCTTTCAGCTTTGATCAGGTCAAGGTCATACGCCTGTCCTGATTTTAGCGCCGTCCGACGTTTTGTACGTCCGATAGCTTTTCCAAGTTCGGAGGAATCATTGGGAAAAATCACTTCTCGGATTTTGT
This sequence comes from Flavobacterium sp., assembly GCA_036399795.1. Classification (GTDB taxonomy): domain Bacteria; phylum Bacteroidota; class Bacteroidia; order Flavobacteriales; family Flavobacteriaceae; genus Flavobacterium. Next base: position 183,928 of record DASWML010000006.1, on the reverse strand, counting down.
ATTGTATTCGGGGCCTTACCGTGTAATCAGCCGAAGCTTTTTTACCGCGCCGGGTCGAATCGGAAGCCGTCCGCGTTTTAAAATAACCGCGATTTTCAGAATAATTCTGTAAAACATCGGCGTTGTATTCCAGATCCACCTGGCTGAACAGCACAGGCGGTTCGCCAACTTTTGTACGCAGCCAGTGCTTAAAGCCTTTTTCCTTTTTCGGTTTCCCTGCGATGTTGTATATCCAGAGTTTTGGCCTGAGTCCGAGAATTTTGGTATTTGGTTTTGGACGAAGCAGGCCCTGAAATTCTTTGGCCATCGCCTTGCGTTCCTTCCTCTTGACCAAAGTGTCTTCAACTTTGACATGTCCGCCAGTGTAAAGCAATTCGCCCTCCGGAAGGTATTTTGTATTGCTGCAGCCCGGAGCGAGCAGAACCATAAAAAGAAAGAGGTATGGAGCGAATTTATTCTTCATCTGTATCCTGTTTTGTAGCTGATTCTTTTTCTTCTTCTTTCTCTTTTTCCTTCTTTTTCTCTTCGCGTTCCCGTTTCTTCATGTCTTTTTCTTCCTGCGTTCGGTGGAAGAGCTCGCGGAATTTATTATAATCCATCGTAAGGATAAACCCGACGCCGGTTTCAACAACTTCGCCCTGCAGGGCAACCTGGTATTCGTTTTTACGGTATGCGCGAACAAGGTAGCGGCCATCTTTTGTAAGCTGGTAATCGGCAGAAACGTCTCCTGCAATATTATTTGCCTGGCGGTTTTGCTGTTCGCCTCCTTCGACCCCGAAACTGCTTCCGACGGATACTTTCAGCCTGTCGTTCAACAATCGTTTTGAAACACCTACATTTAAGTCAGTGCGGTTTTCTTTTTGTCCGGAAGTGTAATCTTCGGTCGATTCAAGGTCAAAGTTCAATTCCACACCTTTGATCAGATCACCTGCTAGATCGTTCATCTGCTGCGATAATATTTTGCTCACGCTCTGACGCGCAAGTCCTTCGGCACCCGATGATCCTGCCTCGCTTGCAAACGGGTTTTCCCCGATAAAGCGGTTCAGCAGCAGCAAGGCAAATACCTGCTTGTTGAGTTCTGCAGGCTCCTGGCGCAATTGTTCCAGACGCGTTTGTGCGGTGGAGACAATTTCTGAAGAAACGCCGTAATTCCCTTCGGGCAGGACGATGTCGAATGATATTTCGGGCCGCAGCAATTCTCCGTTCATTTTCAATAATGTCTGGAACGGGATCTTTTGTTTATAGGTATTCCGTACCGATTGTGAAACGCTGCCAAGCTGGTCATCAACAAGATCGATCGGCGGAGCTTCAACATGATAAATCGCGGTAATATTGATATTTGCTGCCGTCGGCTCACCATTCCAGATGATAAAGCTGCCCGGTTTGATGTCGAATTTCCTTTTGATAAGGTTGAAGGTCATTTCGTAGGCGCCTTCAGTAAACTCATATTTTCCTGTGAGCGTGGTCTTGCCCGAAGGATCAATCCCTCCGGTGAGTTTCGCTTCGCCTTTTAGGTTCAGGTAATCGCCATTTCCTTTATCGATGATGAGCGAGAGTAAGGCTTCTTTGACAATTTCAATATTAACCGATACGTTCATGCCTTTCACTTCGGTTTTGTCTACCTCATTTTTCAGAATGGTAGTTTCCTGTGCCAGAACGTCGTCTTCATCAACGAACTCAACGATACCTTCACGATCTGCAACCGCCGGATCTGACTGCGGCAATACAACAGAGAATTTTGTGTCTTCATTGATCCGGATGTTTCCGCTCACGACCGGGCTGTCGGCGGTGCCTTTAATGACAAGGTTGGTATCAAGGAAAAGATCGCCATAATAGAGATCGTTATCTTTTGCCTTAGAATTTACCGCCCGGAAATTATCTGCATCAACGGTGAGGTCAAAAGTGTAATTTTTAAAATCAGGTGTCAGCACCGCGCCATTTACAACAAGTTCATTGTCCTTTTCGTCAGAAACTGTGAAGCTGTCAAACCGCAATCCCTGATTGTTTACTACAATTGTTTCGTTGATGTTCTTGAAATAGGAGTTGAGCTGGGTAACGCGGAAAGCTACATCATTAAATTTGAGGTCGCCGTTTACATTCGGCTTGTCGGCCGTTCCGGTGACTTTGAAATTTCCGGAAAGAAAGCCTGTGCCTTCGGTAATATTATCAAAGGTGAAACCCTGGACGCTTTTCAGCTCGAGATGATCCATATCGAGGCTGAGGTTAAAGCTCTGCGTATTGGCATAATAAAACCCATTCAGTGTTACCTGGTTTCCGTTCCCGGTGATCGCAACATCGGCGGCGAAAGTATCGGCGCGCTGGTTGTTTACTTTCATACTGATATTCCCGACGGGTTCATTGCGGAATTTAAAATCCGTAATCTCAAGGTCGGATGTAAAAACAGGCTGAGTTGAAAGGTTCCTGATGACAACATTTCCATTCAACAATCCGCTGGCGAGCAGCTCGTCTTTCTTCACCATGTTCAACAGGGTTTCCAGATTGAAATTGGTGAAATCAATAGCCAGAGGCGCATTCGGGCCTGTCGATTGCGATTGGATCCTCAGGACATTCCCTTCACTGCTCAGCTCGAAATTGTCGGCGTAAATCCCGTCCTGGCCAAACCGCAGCAGGTTGTCGGGTGAAATGGCCCAGGAATCATAGTTCAGTCGCAAACCTTCCGGATTTAGCCGGATTTCAGTATTGCCATTAACCGTTTTCATGTTTCCGGCAATCGTATACTGGTCTTTTTTCTCTTTATCACGGATGCGAAAATCATAACTGATCACATCATCCTTGATTTGTCCGGTCAGCGATGTAAATGGCAGCATATATTGCCCGCCTTCGATAGCATCGATATTGATGTCATAAACCAATGCTTCATCCCTTGTATCAATGTTGAACCTTGCGCCGGAAACGGTATTTGCCCCGTAAACAACCCGCGGAATTTGCCCGTCAAGAACAATTGTATCATTAACGCTGTTGTATCTTCCGGTTATGGTAAATGGCTCGAGTCCGGTCATTTGTGGCATCAACTGAAACAGCACAGGATCATTGTCGACCATAATTTTAAATGCAACCTGCTGTTCTTCGGTTTTGGTTTTTGCAGTCTTTGCGCCGGCGTTGAAATATTTGGAAAAGGAATTCTGCAATGCAGTTCCCAGCTGCGTTAGTTTGTATTTTCCTTCGACATCAGCCCTCAGGAATTGCGATTTTACGTTGATGGTGTTGCGCTCAGGTGTCGATGTGGCAACAATGGAAATCGAATCCAGGATGACAGGTTCGCCTTCTGTAACAAATTGTATGTGGTGAAGGCTGATGGTGCCGTTGAGGTTATCAGGATCGGCATCAGGAATGTCAGCGTCAACATTTCCGCGAAGTTTTAGCGGGCCGGCATGCAGGTTCAGCTTCTGAAGATCGGCAATATCAACATTGAGCTTTAGTTTTGCAGAAGGATATTTATCGTTGAACCCGCCGTTGGCCGCAAGGTCAAAATCCAGGTTTGGATCGTCCATATCGGCGCTTATATCAAAAAGCCCTTTTTTAATCGTTCCGTTTACTGCGAGATTTCTATAGGTATAGCTGTTGAATTCGGCTTTTTGGAGCATTGCCCGAAGTGTCGCATTGGCAGTTTTCGGATTGAGTCCGGTACCATTTACTTTGGCGGTAAAAGTGACCGTGCCGATGGAATCGTTTTTCAGCAGGCGGCCAAGATTAAAGGAGTTCAGCGCGACATCGGCATTGTATCGTTCCCGGTTTTTCACCCTTTGGTCAAACAGCGCTTTTACGCTTGCGCTTCCGTAACTGCTGCCGATATTCATGTTTGTGCTGAAGTTATTGATCGCACCCTTAAAAGTGCCTTTCATTGCAAGTTGTTGCGGAAGGCTGATGTTGTTTGGAATGGTTCCTGCCGGAACGAAAGATTTGATGTCTCTTGCAGTAGTACGGAAATTATCGATCCTGACGTCGAAATAAGCTTTATTCACATCCGGAAGCCCTGTAATCCTGCCACTGGCCGAGACTACGGTATTTCCGATTCCGCTGATGTCAAAGTCGGGAAAACGGATGTCGCTCACTCTTCCTGAAACCCGCGTGTTGATCATCAGGATAGCATTCGGATTGTCCTTGAACGGATTTGTGGCACGAAGCGTCGGAACAAATATCAAAATGTCTTTAAACCCGATCCGGCTGTTCACGATGGCAGCATCAAGATAAAGCTGGCCAATATCTTTACTGACGGTTTCCACTGACGGATATGAAATATTGATGGCTTCTTTAACTGATGTTTGCGGAGTTTCAAGGTAAAGGTTGCGAAGATATGCGCCTCTGCTTCCGTAGAAGAAATCGGTTCGCAGCGCTTCGATGTTCAGTCCGCTTCGGTCGGCGACAGTCATATTCTGAAGGCTTCCCGACAAAGTATCGGCAGAATAATAAAAATCTTTGGCCTCAAGGTTAAAATTGCTGATGTCCAGGTGTTTGTAGTCGATTCCGCTTTTTGCGGCCGCAGCGCTTTGATCATCAAATTTAAATGCAATGTTTCCGATATCGATAGTATTGAGCTTTACTTTCCAGCCTTGCTGTTTGATTGCTGTGGTATCGGTTTCGGGAACTTTGATAGGCGCATCGTGTTTGCCAAGGACAAGGTTTCCCTTGATGTCTTTGAGTTCAAAATTCTTTAGTGAGATCATTTGCCGGTTCATATCGACCTGGTCAAACTCCATCAGGAGCTTCCCTAATGTGAGTCCGGTATTCAGGTGTGTTCCCTGGTTGTCATAACCCACATTGATCCGCGAAAGCAGGACTTCACCAAGTTCAAGCTTGAAATCAGGCCGTTTGGCAACGGTATCGGCAACTTCAACGGAAGTTTCGGCGATTTCTTCAACCAATCCCTGATCGAGCATCACTTTGAGTCCGTCGAGATGGATTCTCGGGATGTTGAAATCCATTTCGTCAAGGTTAAATCTTTGGAATCTTGTATCGAAATGCGTGAGGTTGACGCTGACTTTATTTTTTGTGATCGCGTCATCATATTTTACCCTGATGTTGTCGAGGTTTATTTTATTGACGGATATTTCCATCGGTGCCGATTCTTCTTTTTTGGGTTCAGCCGAAGCAAAAGCATCAATAATATAATCAAAATTAAAAACCGAATCCTGGGTACGCCGCACATTGGCGACAACACCTTTCAAATCTACTGAGTTGATCTCTACTTTGTTATCAAGCAACTTGAGCAGGCTGATGTCCACAGCAAGCCGATCCCCGGCCAGAAGCGTGTCTTTTTCCCGACTTTCAAAGTAAAATGCCTCGAGGATGATTTTTTTCGGGAGGCCGATTTCGATGCGTCCGATAGAAACGTCGGTTTTGATTTTCCCTTCGATATAGGCAACGGCTTTGTCTTTAACAAAATTCTGTACAGCGGGAACCTGGAGTAGCAGGACGATGAGCAGGAAAAGGCCGATAACAGATCCGACGATCCAAAGCAATATCTTTAATCCTTTCCTGAACCAGGTCTTTATATTTTTTGCCATTTGTGATGGTGTGGGCTGAAGAGTACTTCTGCGGTTAATGAGGTTAGGCAATATGCAACTATGCGCATAACGCGCATCAAATCAAAGTTGGCGAAAATAGCACTGCATCGCCTTATATAATTATGAGAAAAGTTTGTAAGATTTTTTAGTATCCTTTACTTCATAAGTCGTGATTCGGGCAGATAAATCTGAAAACATGCGCCCTGTCCCGGCTCACTTTCGGCGATGATGAAACCATTGTGGTTGGTCACGATTTTTTTACAGATGGCCAAGCCGATACCGGTTCCGGAATAACGTTCGTTGGCATGAAGCCTTCTGAAAAGATCGAAAATATTTTCTTTTTGGGAAGATTCAAACCCGATACCGTTGTCGCAGATGCTGATGCGGAAGAAATTCTCGCTTCGTTCTTCAGCCGGCAAAATGTCCCAATTTATTTTGATTACAGGCGAAACATTCGGTTTGCGATATTTTAGTGCATTTCCGATGATGTTGGTGAAAAGTTGCGTCAATTGGAAAGGAACCGCCTGAATAACCGGGAACTGGGCAACTTCAATTTTAGCATTATATTCTTCCATTTGGTCTGAAAAATTGCTTTTCACATCCTCGAGTATGTCGTTAATGGAAACATTGGTGAAAGCGCCGGAAGGTGAGGAAAGCTGTGAGAATTCTATCAGGTCTGAAATCAGCCGTTGCATCCTTGCCGCCGAGGAAGTGACTTTGTCCAGTGATTTTCGTGCATCCTGTGGCAGCGTTTCGGCCTGTTCCGTAAGCCGGTCAGAGTAAATCATGATTTTCCGCAATGGTTCCTGCAAATCATGGCTGGCTACATAATTAAACGATTCGAGTTCCCTGTTGATGCTTACAAGCTCCTTGTTTTTTAGTGAAAGTGAGTTGTTCAGGGCCACAAGCTCGCGGTTCAGGTAATATTCCCGCGTAATATCCTGACAGGTGCCGATCATCCGTACAGGTTCGTTAAGGGCATTGGTTTCGATGCTTCCGTGGCCGCGGAGGATTTTAATAGTGCCATCCGGATTTACGGCTCTCAAAGTATATTCTTTAACCACGCCGGTCTGTACTGCTTCCTGTATTTCCGCCATGCGTTTCTCGCGGTCATCAGGATGAACGAGCGAGAGGAACTTTTCCAGCGTGATGGTTTCAGATTGTGGCTCAAGTCCGTATATGCGATACATTTCATCCGACCATTCCACGATTCCGGTCCCTATTTGCCATGCCCAGTTGCCAATGTGGGTGAGTTGTTGCGCCAGCTTATTGAGCGCTTCGCTGTCGGTCAGTTTTCTTATCAGCCTGTGTTCTTTGGTGACATCTTTTATGGTACCGCGCAGGTTGACTGCCTTGCCATTTTCTTTTTTGACGATCCCGCGTGAGTGCAATACTTTTTCAATTCCGTTATTGATGAAACGGCATGAATAATCAAACGTTCCGCCTTCGGAGTAAGCTTTTTCCCAAGCCTCTTTTGCCACTGGCGCATCCTCAGGATGGATATGCATAAAAAAGATCTCGGGTGCATGAAAATCAGGTAATCCCGTGATCTTAGACATTTGTGGTGTTACGATAGACAGCTCCGGGTTCACATAATCCATAAAAAAACTTCCTAATTCCGAGATTTCCTGTGCTTCGAGCAGCAGGCTTTCCTGAAATGCCAGATCTTCATTGGTCTTATTTAGTTTTTCCTGCTGCATTTTTATATATGCATTGTAGGAAACAAGTTCTTCGCGGGTGGTAAAAGTATCAATTTCGCGAATCAGCTTTTTTTTAAGTTCATGATCATCGGTATAGTCGCTGATGAAGCAGGAGAGGGCTTTTCGTCTGATGAATGCCACAAGGGTAATGTCTTCTGCAACGACTTCATCTTTATCGATAACTTCAAGTTGGTTGGTAATCCATTTGTTTACACTTTGCTGAATATGCAAATGAATCCTGTTTCCGGCAAGGGCTTCAAGGATGACACGCGACGATTCAATGCTGATAGCCATGAGATCACTGTCGGAGAATTTGCTCAGCGGTTTCAACAACGGAAGGTCTTCTTCGCGCGAAAAGCGCAGGGCTGAGTTCGAATATTCCGCAAGCTTTTCCCGAAGGACAAATGCGGCGTATTCGGGCAAGTGCTTAAAGTTGAATTTTTCCGGCTTAACGATAATGGCATCCATAGAAAGGTTTTTACCGGTTAGGATGCTGAGAAGACGTAACTGTTCCTTTGGGTACCGGGCCTGGTATTTTCCCAGTCGAGTGAAAGGATACTTTTAACGGTTTTTCGTAGTTCAGAAAAAGAGTTCGGTTTTGTTATATAAAGATTGGCGCCGAGATCGAAGGTTTCATCAATGTCCTTCTTGCTTGAAGATGTGGAATAGATGATAACCGGAATATCCTTCAGGCGGTCACTTTCCCTGATTTCCTGAAGGCATTCTTTTCCGCCTTTTTCAGGCATGTTCAGGTCAAGGAAGATGAAGTCGGGGAGCTCGTCATTGTTCTGCAGTAATTTCATCAGTTGAACACCATTCCATACACAGTCAACATCGGCATTGTTTTCATTTATTGCTTCGGTAAACAAATCCCTGTCATCCGGATCGTCGTCAGCCAATAAAATTTTAAAGATCTTCGGGCCTCCCATAGATTCGTTAGAATTTACGGTAAAGCTAACAAAAAAAATAAAGTTTTGATACATCCTCCAAAGATTTTGAACGGATGTTACTGTTGAGGAAGTATTTTGGCCAGTGTCTGCTCCAGTTCTTTCATGCTGCCGGCCTTTACAAGTACGTCGACCGCGCCCCGCTTTTTCCCTTCTTTTATAGTCTCCGGACTCGCGTAGGTAGAATAAAGATATACCGGGACATTTTTAACGTGGGAAATCTTCTTGATTTCGATAAGACATTCGATGCCGTTCATTCTAGGCATATTAACGTCGATGAAGATGAAGTATGGTGTCAGGGTAGTATCTGACTTGATTTTTTCAATGGCATGGACGCCGTCATTGGCCGTTACGAAATCCACCGGAAGGTTCAGGTGCTGCAGCGCATGCGCAAAAACTTCCTGGTCGTCGGTGTCATCATCAATCAACATGCATGTGATTCTTTGCTCGCTCATTTTAGTTGTAGGTTAGGCCGTGACCCTTAACGGTGTTTGGGAATCCAGTTTGTCAAGGATCAGGAGGCAGACAGTGTCTATGGTTTGTAAAATAATTTCTTCGGGGCTTCCGTCAAAAACTTCACGATGCGCAATATAGGCTTCCGGCATCAGGATGTGGATAAACATGGTGCCGACAGGCTTTACCGCATTTTCGCTTCCGCCGGGCGAGGCCAGTCCGGTGACAGCCACGATAATGTCGGCTTTAAAATGAGGACGCAGGTTTTCTGCCAGGGCTTTGGTTACTTCTGCAGATTCGGGAGTGTATTTTTCGATAAAGAGCTTAGGGATGTTCAGCAAGTCGCACTTCACCCCAACATCATAGCATACAATCCCTCCAAGGAGGATTTTCCCGGAATCTTTTACAAGGGCAAATTCAGACGCGAGTCTTCCTGCCGTTGCGCTTTCGGCAAAAGCAATCCGCATTCCGCGGGCGACAAGCTCCCTGACACACTTTTCTATTGTTCCGGTGGGCATCGATTGTTTTTAAGGAGTTGCAAAGTTGGGCAATACCCTGAGTGATTTCCTTACAGGATTATCGAGAAAACTTATATAATTCTACAAACACAGTTGCTTTAGTTTCTGTGCATCATAGGGAGCAGCAGTACCGATGTCGTTGTCGAAATAAACAAAAACGTCATGATCCTCATCCCATTTCCGGCATTTTTCAGCCCATTCATTCAGTACTGCGTCAGAATAGCTGCCGGCATATTTGCCTTCGGGTCCATGAAGCCTGATATATATAAAATCTGCCGTGACTTCAAGCGGTGATAGATGTCCGCCAAGATCATAGATACAAAAGGCGCAGTTGTGTTTCCGCAGCAGCTCATAAACTTTTTCATCGTACCAACTGTGGTTCCGGAATTCGAACGTATAACGGAAATGCGGCGGCAGTTTCTCGAGAAATTCCTCCAGGCGCTGCAGGTTGAGCTGCCACCCGGGCGGAAGCTGGAAAAGTATCGGGCCGAGATTTTCTTGCAATCCGGCGGTATTTTCAAGAAAATTAGACAGGCTTTCGGCAGGATCTTTCAGCTTTTTCATGTGTGTGATGTACCGGCTGGCTTTAACGGAAAACAGGAAATCATCAGCGACAGCGCTTCCCCAATTGATGAACGTTTGTTTGGGCGGAAGCCTGTAAAATGGACTGTTCAGTTCAACAGTGTCAAAAAATTTCCGGTAATAAGGAAATTGGCCTGATGCAGGCGTACCTTCAGGATAAAAAGTCCCTTTCCAGTGTTTATATGACCATCCTGAAGTGCCGATTCGGATCCGGTGCTTTCTCTCATTTGCCATTTTGTATCTGTATTACTTAAAGTTACGATATGATTGCAAATGAGATATTGTTTTAATAAAATGTTGGCGAAGTTTTTTTTTGAAATCACTTGCGTTTATCAATAATCGTTGTATCTTTGCAGCACAGCGCGGGATAGAGCAGTAGGCAGCTCGTCGGGCTCATAACCCGAAGGTCACAGGTTCGAGTCCTGTTCCCGCTACTAAAGAAACCCATCGGTATCCGGTGGGTTTTTTCATTGTCAAAACGAGCTTGTACATCCTTTTCACTGCTGTTATCCAGATGCCTTTTCATTTATAGTTTAATGATTACATTAGTTGCCGAAAACTTCCAATGAAAAGCAATGCTGAAATTTCACATACCGTTTTATAGTTCCCATCATATTCACCTGCTCGCATCAGCACAAATTTTTGCTGCCCGCCACAAAATAAAAATGACTGTTTTGAAAAATAGTCCCGACCGATCAGAAGCCGGTGGTAATTCACTGATGCTTGACTACAATAACAAAATTGTGTTTTTTGATTATTCAGACGATACTGTTTATGCTGCAAACCCAGAAAAATTCGACATTTATTTTAAGAGAAGCCTGAGCCTAAAAGAAAATCACGCCAAGAACGTTGTGCCTCTTGGATTGCATCTGAACATTGCAGGCAATTCATTTTCGGTTCTCAGCAAATTTTCAAAAGATATCTTGCTCGATAAAAGAAGCAAGGTCGAAGTAGTAAGGGGTGTGGATTTATTCAATGTTCTTACAAATAATTCGCACAATGCCAGAAGTTTTCAAACTATGGACAGGCTGAAACTGATCCCGACTCAATTTCCGGTGATCTTCCTGACACGGTTGTGGGATCCGGCACGGAATGATGATCCGGAAGAAAAACGAAGAAGGGAAAAGCAGAATCTGTTCAGGACTGAAGCATGCCGGATTATTAAAAATAATTTTAAAAATGCCGTGGTCGGAATATATCCAGATTACTTCGCCAAAAAATATGCGCCAGATTTAATTGTACCGGAGAAAGTCCAAACTACACTAAATTATTTCAAACTGCTGGGGCAATCCAAGATTGGAATTGCTGACGATGGATTGAAAGACACTCCGGGCTGGAAAATCGGCGAGTATGCTTACTTTAACAAACCCATCATTTCAACTCCGATAAATGTTATTGTTCCTCAATTTGAGGAGAATATTAATTATATGCCGCTTGCCCATCGAACCGATTTTCAGTCAATCCCACACATTGTCGATAATCTTTTGACCAATACGAGCATGTATGATGAAATGTATCAGAATAACAAGCGCTATGCGGATACACAACTCGATCCGCTAAAATATTTCGAGAAGATCATCGGAATTATCGATTCGTTTTAAGTCAAAGCCTTCCTTTTTATGATTATAACGTTCGGTGGTCGCCGGCATTTCAAAAATCAGTCATAACTTTGCAGCTTTACACTTCACATGGAACACAAAGCTGGCTTCGTCAATATTATCGGAAACCCAAACGTCGGAAAGTCGACATTAATGAATGCCTTCGTTGGCGAACGCCTTTCTATTATTACATCGAAAGCGCAAACGACCCGCCATCGCATCCTGGGGATCGTCAATGGTGATGATTTCCAGGTTGTGCTTTCCGATACGCCAGGGATCATCAAACCTGCCTACGAAATGCAGCAATCGATGATGAATTTCGTAAAATCGGCTTTTGAAGATGCGGATATCCTTATATACATGGTTGAAATTGGTGAGCAGGACTTAAAAGATGATGCTTTTTTCAATAAAATCATTTATGCGAAAATCCCGGTTTTGCTATTGCTGAATAAAATTGACAATTCAAACCAGGAACAACTTGAAGAACAGGTTGCATTTTGGAAATCCAAAGTGCCCAATGCAGAGATCTTTCCCATATCGGCTTTGAAAAATTTTAATGTGCCGGAAGTTTTTACGCGCATTATTGAATTGCTTCCGGTTTCGCCGCCGTATTATCCGAAGGATGCGCTCACCGATAAACCGGAACGCTTCTTTGTAAATGAAACCATCCGCGAAAAAATATTACTCAACTACAGCAAGGAAATTCCGTACGCGGTCGAAATCATCACCGAGGAATTCTTTGAAGACGACCACATCATACGCATCCGTTCACTGATCATGGTGGAGCGCGACACACAGAAAGGCATCATCATCGGCCACAAAGGCGCAGCACTGAAAAAAGTCGGAATTGAAGCGCGTGCCGATCTTGAAAAGTTCTTCGGCAAGCAAATTCACCTTGAAATGTATGTAAAAGTCAGTAAAAACTGGCGTACCAATGCAACGCAACTAAAGCGCTTCGGGTACAATAACTGATTATTGGGCGTGCCACCGTTTTGGTTAGGCGGGCAATCCTCATATTCTTGATAACGGTGTCAGGCTGTACGCTGCAAGTCCTCGCTGCGCTGCGGGCTTTCCACTGCCATCCTTCACGCAAGCCGTTCGTGTTAAAATATCCTTCCGATATTGTAATTACGCAGTCGGTCCTTCTACGATCCACTTCACTGATCAGCACAAAACATCAAATTATCACGAGTTAATAGCAATACGAAATGCAGGCCTGAGTCACCGTATGGCCTCAGTTGTCTGCATCTGTGGGTGAACACAATTTTGTTTGATAATTTTGTTTAACTTTGCATTACAAACTTTAAACAAATGACAAAGTCGGCAATTGTTATTGGGGCAGGATTCTCCGGACTCTCATCAGCTGCATATTTGGCCAAAGCCGGATACAATGTTACGGTAGTGGAAAAAAATGCATCGGCAGGCGGCCGCGCCAGAAAACACACTATTGACGGATTTACATTTGATATGGGACCAAGTTGGTACTGGATGCCTGAAGTTTTTGAGCGTTTTTTTGCCGACTTCGGAAAGCGTCCCGACAACTATTATGAGCTCGTCAGGATTGACCCTTCATACAGGGTTTATTGGGCAGATGAGATTATGGATATACCGACAGGTATTGAAGATGTATGTCAATTATTTGAATCTGTAGAAAAAGGCGCTGGTGAAAAATTAAGAAGTTACCTGAAACAGGCCGGGCTAAAATATGAGATAGGCATAAATAAAATGGCTTACAAACCTGGGCAAAGCATCATGGAATTGATGGATTGGGAAATAATCCGGAATGCTGCCCGGATGGATTTGTTCCAATCTGTAAGCCGGCACATTGCGAAATCTTTCAAAACGCCCAAGCTGCGGCAATTGCTTGAGTTTCCTATGCTTTTTCTTGGCGCCTTGCCCCAGGATACCCCTGCATTATATAGCTTGATGAATTATGCCGACATTGTAAAAGGGACGTGGTATCCGGTTGGCGGAATGCATTCTGTTGTTGAAGCCATGCAGGATTTATGTAAGGAACTCAAGGTTGAATTCAGATTTAATGAAGCAGTTGAAGAAGTGATCATCCATAAGAAGAAGGCTGTGGCCGTGGCGACTGCCAATTTTAAATATCCTGCTGATATTGTCGTTGGGACAGCAGATTATAATTTTATCGAAACTTCGCTTCTTGCCAAAGAAAGCCGGTCGTATTCCGAAACTTACTGGGAAAAGAAGATACTGGCACCGTCATGCTTGATCTGGTACATTGGACTCAACAGCAAAATTAAGCTGCCGCACCATTCACTTTTTTTTGATGTTCCTTTTAAGCCGCACGCAGATCAGATATATAAAGATCCGCAATGGCCCGATGAGCCGTTATTTTATGTATGTGCGCCTTCTGTGACCGATCCGTCAGTTGCGCCCCCGGGGTGTGAGAATTTGTTCTTATTGATTCCTGTTGCTTCAGGCCTTGCAACTGATGATGATGCCCTTCGCGAACGCTATTTCAATAAAGTCATGGCGCGTCTTGAAAAACTGACCGACCAAAATATTCAGGAGCTTATCATTTATAAGAAATCATATGGTGTTTCAGATTTTGTCACTGACTATAACTCATATAAGGGCAATGCTTACGGTCTTGCCAACACATTGTTTCAAACTTCAATTTTCCGTCCGGGATGCAGAAGCAGGAAAGTGAAGAATCTTTTCTATGCGGGTCAGTTCACAGTTCCCGGTCCGGGTGTTCCGCCGGCGATCATCAGCGGGCGTATTGTTTCAGAAAAAATAAAGAAATCATATGACAGTAGCGCTGTTTAATCAGGTTTGCAACCAATGCAGCAGGATTGTTACGAGGAAGTACAGTACGTCATTCTCTTCGGCAATCAAGCTGCTTGATTCCGGCTTGCATGCTCCGATATATAATATTTATGGTTTTGTTAGGTTCGCAGATGAGATAGTCGATACCTTTCATGAACACGATAAGCCGCTTTTGCTTCAGCAATTCAAAGAACAGGCTTTTGAAGCCATTGAACGAAAGATCAGTTTGAATCCGGTTCTCCATGCATTTCAATATACGGTGAACCAATACCAGATCGACCATATTCTGATTCATGCTTTCTTCCGGAGCATGGAGTCGGATCTGACAAACAGCAGTTTTAACCGGCAGGGTTATGATCAATATATATATGGTTCGGCTGAAGTGGTCGGATTAATGTGCCTGTATGTGTTTTGTAATGGAAACAGGCAAAAGTATGCACAGCTTGAATATTCTGCACGTGCTCTCGGTGCGGCGTTCCAAAAAGTAAATTTCCTGCGCGATATGAAAGATGACTTTAATCAGCTTTCTAGAGTGTACTTCCCTGATTGCAACTTCTCCAACTTTTCAGTAAAAGACAAGCAAATGATTGAAGCCGAAATCGAAGCTGATTTCTCAAAGGCGTTTTCAGGAATATTACAACTTCCGGTACAGGCACGGTTCGGAGTCTACGTCGCTTATAAATACTATTATGCCCTTTTTAAAATAATTAAGACCATACAGCCAGCCCAGGTTTTGCAAAAGCGAATCCGTATAGCGAACCACCATAAAGCATTGATTCTGTTTAAAGCCAGTATCAAAAACCAATTCGGCATCATTTAGTTATGGATTTTCTGCTTTTCATCTTAATTTTTATTTGCACCTTCATCGTTATGGAAGGAATGACGTGGATTATCCATAAATTCGTGATGCACCGGTTTTTGTGGTTCCTACATCGTGACCATCATCAGAAAGGGTCAGGTTTTTTTGAAAAAAACGACTGGTTCTTTGTAATATTTGCGATACCCTGTATCGCCTTGATTTATGTTGGTACTTTTAGGGATATCCTTTGGCTTCAGGCTATCGGATACGGGATCATGGCATACGGCGCAGCCTATTTCGTAGTTCACGATGTCATCATCCACCAACGCTTCAAATGGTTTGTAAAGTCCGGCAATACTTACATCAGGGCGATCAGATGGGCGCACAAAATGCATCATAAGCATCTTCACAAGAATGATGGTGAAAGCTTCGGGATGCTTTATGTTCATCGAAAGTACTTTAAAAAGATATCAAAGGACAATGCACTTATGAAAAGCCGGAAGAAATGAATCAGTACGATTACATTATCGCCGGCATGGGATGCGCCGGACTAAGCCTGGCAATGCATCTGATCAGTACAAAGACTTTTTCTGATAAAAAAGTGCTGCTAATTGGTCGGTTCCCTGAAACGGAAGCCGAAAAGACCTGGTGTTATTGGGAAAATGATCCGGGATTGTTTGAAGCTGTCGTCTTTAAAAGATGGAAACAAATAGCGATTTGCAACGAAGGATTTAATCAAACCCTTAACATCACGCCGCTGACATACAAAATGGTCCGCAGCCGGGATTTTTATCTCTATTGCAGACAAGTCCTGGCGAAGCATCCGAATTTTAGTTTTGTATACGCAGATATTACGCAAGTCGTTGAAGGCGAAAACGCCGGCGTTATTGCAGGCCGCGACATCTATACAGGCCAATATGTTTTTAACAGTCTTCTCACTGCTCCGCCAATGAACGACGGGACAATCTTCTTCCTCCAGCATTTCAAGGGTTTTATTATTAAAACTGAGAGGCCTGTATTCACGCCAGATATTGCAACACTGATGGATTTTAATGCTGATCAGCAAAATGGGACCGCATTTTTTTATGTATTGCCTTTTTCTGAAACCGAGGCGCTGGTTGAATATACTGTTTTTTCAGAAAAGCAGCTTCCGGACCCGGACTATGTGGCCGAGCTTCATAAATATATAGGTGGCTTAGAAACACCATATTCGATATTAAATGAAGAGAATGGGGCAATTCCAATGATCACGCATAAATTTTCATCAGGAGTCGGGAATTGTATCAATATTGGAACGGCAGGTGGGCAAACAAAGGCCTCCACAGGATATACTTTTAATTTTATTCAAAAGCATTCCCGAAAAATTGTCAGCCAATTGGCACTTGGAAAGCATCCTAACGACAACGCATCCCGCAGCAGGTTTAAACTATACGACAGGATATTGTTGGATGTGCTGCATCAGAATGGTTCGGGAAAAGACATTTTCTGCGATCTGTTTAAAAAAAATAATGCTGCAGCAGTGCTGAAATTCCTGGATGAGGAAACGACTTTTACTGAAGAATTGAAAATTATTTCCTCCCTTCCGACAGTCCCATTTTTAAAATCAGCATTTCGCCGTTTCGCTTACTGAACGGCGTTCGTAGATGCCAATGCCTTAAAAAGCTGCGCATGCGCCAGATGAACCCTGTTCTCGAGCGAAAGCTTAGATATTTCAGACATAATGAAATTGTTCTCGCGGGTATTGAGAACAAAAAGTGAACTTTCGCCAAAACTAAAGAGGCGCTCTTCCGAACGGAGCAGCAAGTCATAATCGCGAACAACATCAGTCGCCAGCTCAAGTTGCTTTTTAAGGGACTTGATTTCTTCGGTATAAGCCGATATTTGATTTTTTAGCTGAAGCCTTTCCGATTCCAGTTCGTAGGCTGCTTCCCGGAGTTTTAACTTTGCAAGCCTTACTTCTCCGCGCTCTTTCCGAAGAAACACCGGATAGCTGAAATGGAGTCCGATTTTGTAATCTTGCAGGTTGCCACTGACGGTACTGCCATATTCGGTTAAATAGGAATAGCCCACACCCGCTTTTGGAAGAAACTCATTGGCTTTTAGGCGCCGATGGTTTTCTAAAATTCCTAATTTGTCCCGCATCAGGTTAATCTTAGGATGGTTATCAATATTGTAAGAATCATCAGTTATTGGTGCTGTCTGTAAAACCGATGACACATTTTCGGGTAATAATTGTTCGGGGAAAGTTTGTTCTGTAACTTCCAGCGGCGCATTGTTGTCATTCCAAAGAAATACCGATAGTTCCAATCTTGCTTTTATCACCTTTAATTTTGCCTCTTCAAGGCTTAAGATCCTGTTCTTTAAAACAATACCGGCTTCAATACTGTCCATTGCGGGTCTTTCGCCGGCAATTACCATTGTGGCAATGCCTTTTTGCCTTTTTTCAGCAGCGACGACATACTGATTGTACAGTGCAGATTCCAGATATGCGCGATGCCAGTTAAAATATGTGGCTGAAGCATCGTAAAGTACGGCTGCGGCTTGTAATATTCGTTCCGATTGACTCATCGATAGCTGCAGTTTTGCGTTCTTGAGATCTGTCATACGCTTGTTGATGAACAAGCCCTGACCAATAGGAACGTTAATGCCTGCTGACAAAAGACCGTTTTCGGGCAGTTTATTTTCAGGATTTAAAAATGCACCGCTGCTATTCTCAAACCCTGCTTTAAACTCAATGCCATACCATGTAGATACTTTCAGTGCGCCTTCCTGGATCAGGTAATATTGGTAATCACCAAATTGTTTCTCTGAATGTGACGCTTCAAGTCGAGGGTCAAAAGCGCCGCGTGCAGAGGTTATTTCGGCTTTAGCCTTATCTGGCTGAAGGTTTGCGTTTTTAACCAAGGGATGATTTTGTTTCACCATGCTGATATAATCGGCAAACGGCAAAATAGTTTGCTTCTGGGCGGATAAATTCGCCGAACATACCAGTAACAATACAAGCAGTGTTTTCATTTTGGATTTTTCGTATAAAAATTGGGTGGAAAGCCATTAAGTGTACGCCATATTTCAAACCACACCGGCACATTGTCAAGTAAGGCAAGTGAATGTACACCCGTTCCGATACTTAGTTGTTTGGGCCACTTTGCTTCACTTGGGTCAGGAGCAACAAGGATGCGATATTTCCCGTTCGGACTTATAAAATTCTCAATAGCGACGATTTCACCGCCAAATGTTCCATAAGACATTCCGGGCCAGCCTGAAAATACTATTGTTGGCCATCCGTCAAACCAAAGCCGCATCTTTGTTCCTTTATGAAGCAGCGGGAGATCGCCGGGTTCAACAAATGTCTCTACGGCTATATCGTAACGTGCGGGCATTATACTGACTACGGGTGTTCCTTCTTTAACGGTTTCGCCTATTCCCGCCTGTAATGCCCGGCTGACATAGCCATCTTGCGGAGCCGTGATATAATACTTGCCATTCCTGATCCGATAATTTTCATATTGGTTCTTTAGTTTATTTACCTGGGCTTCGGCATCGTATTGGCTGCTCATGGCCGCGAATTGGTCACTTCCGGCTTTTGCTGATTTTTCAGCATATTCCGCAGCAATCCTGCTAATTTCAATCCTTGCATTTATAAGTTCGTTCCTGGCCGCAAGCACCCTGTTTTCCTGCGTGATTATTTTTGCCTCGGCTTCCTGCAGCTTCAGCCTTTTTTCTTCTACATCTGCGATCGATTTTAATCCTTCTTTTTGCAGTTGCAGAATACGGGTATATTGGGTATTTACAATGCGAAGGACGGTTTTGGCGGCTTCAAAATCAATGCTGTCCGAACGTACTTTCAGGATCGACTGCCTCAGTTTATTAACGGCCATATCTTCTTTTAGCCTGCGCTCTTTCTCAATTGCGCTGATCTGGGACCTGAGTGACTTCGCCTTTCCTCCATAGCTTTCCATTGCCATGCTTTTTGCCTGGAGTTGATTTTTAGTGTTCTCGATAAGCAATGGGTCAAAATATTCTTCCTTGATTTCAGATAAGAATAAAATAGTGTCGCCTTTTTTTACAAACTCTCCTTCTTGGACATGCCACTTTTCAATCTGTCCTGAAATTACAGTCTGAATAGTTTGCGGTCGTTGGCCGGGTTTAAGCGCAGTGACCGATCCACGTCCGGAGATATTTTGGGTCCACGGCATAAAAAGCAATAAAACAGCAAGTGCCGACACACATAAAATTATTCTGTTCAATATCTTGTAATGCGGCCTGTTGTGAAGGAAACGAAGTGTTGTGTAGTTTTCAACTGCCGGAATGATCGCTCTATTTTCAGAAAGGTTAAGCATGGCTTTTCGTTTTTTTATCATTGATAATCCGGCCTTCCTGCATCGTAATGATTCGTGATGCGTGTGCTTGCCAATGTGCATTTTTAGCAGTAACAATAACGGTCCATTGAGGTTCACCCATTAAGAAGTTGATGATGGATTTTGCCGCATCATCATCCATTGTATCGGTCGGATCTTCTAAAAAAAGCAGCAGTGGGCGATGAATAATGCTCCGGGCCAGCAATATTTTTTTGGCATTGGAAGACGATAATTGCTTTCCTTCAGGAAAAATCGGGGTTTCAAGTCCCATAGGCAGGCTCCTGATATACGATCCGAGTTGTACCGCCTGAAGCGCCCATGCGAGGTCAGAATCAGTGATGGTAGGATCGTTGAAAGTAATATTCTCGCGAATCGTTCCTTCAAAAGGTGTCTCGCCGTTGATTATTATTCCTATATGCGAACGGTAACGCTGGAGGTCTATACGATTATAACTATCATCATTAATAAAGAAAGATCCGGATTGGGGTTTAAGAAGACCTGAAAGAATCCTGAGTAATGTGGTTTTTCCGGCGCCGTTTTGTCCCTGGAGAACAATTTTTTCGCCTTGGTCAATCATTAAGGAAATATCTCTTAAAAACTGCCCGGATTGATCAGGAAAATGAAAAGAGAGCTTTTCAGCATGAAGAGAAATATTATCAAAACGGGTTATAGGCTGGTGAGGATTTTCTTCTTCGGCCTGCATGTCGGTGACTTCGCCAATTTTCTCAACAGATGTCAGAACATCGTAGAATGTTTCGAGTCCGAGAATGATTTTTTCAACGGATTGATCACCAGTAATATTATGATTTCGGCAGCCACAAATTGCCCTATATTCATTTGCTGTTGCAATACCAGGTAGCCGCCAACCGACAGAAGGAAACCCGTAATAATTACCTTAAAGAATATGAGCTGGCCGAATTGCATTTGAATCACCTTAAAATGCTGTTCCCTGTGTTTGAGATAATTCTCGGTCATGTCATTGTTCTTCATCAATGCAAAGCTGAAATTTTCAGATCGGCGGAAACTGAAATTATTCCGTGCAATCTCCTGAAGCCATCCGGCAACCTTATATTTAAATTTTGATTCACTCATGGAGGTTTGCAATCCCTTCCTGAAAGACAATCTGAAAATGAAATAAAGCAGCATCAACAGCGCCAGGCCAAATAGGATGAAGAATGGATGATACAATGACAGCAATATTATTCCAAAAACAATCTGGAGCAAGGCCGCAGAAAAATCAATCAATAATTTTGAAGTTCCTTTTTGGATGATCAAAGTATCGAAGAAGCGATTGGCAAGTTCTGGCGGATACTGTGCATACAATTCTGAAAAACGTATTTTAGGCAACCGCACGGCAAATTCGAAAGAAGAGCGGATAAAGACTTTCTGCTGGATGTTTTCAGTGATCCGCAACTGCATCATCGACAACACGCCACCGAGCGCAACGCCAAATACAACCATTACGATCAGCAGGATCCATGAGGCGCTCACCCTGCCGGATTGAATAAAATTTACAATGGCCTGGATTCCCAACGGCAACGACAGGCTTACCATACCTGCAAAAACCGCATAAAAACCTACTTGATAAATATCTTTATCGTCAAGGGCAAGAAGGCGCACAAAACGTTGAAGTGGAGTCATGGCCTGAGGGTTTTTAAAATGATGTCGGTATAGATATCGGTCACGCTGGTTTCCTTGTTGGCATTAGTAATGCTTTTTAAATGATCACTAAGGAAATGCTGGTGCAAAGCGCCTTCAACAAGTGCAGAAACAAGGCTTTTTGTATAGGGATAGGAAGGATTGAGTGCGGAAGCAATCTCTACCACACGGTTAATCACACTTTTGTAAATCAGGAAAAAACCTTCTTTATTTTCTTCATCAACCTCTTTAGTCTGGAAAATTTTTGTAAACTCAAAAATGATGATCCGGTTGAGTATCTTCTCATTGATATGCAGTGTCGTTATATCGTCCTCAATTTTTTCCGTAACCACAGCAATGGCCGCTTTAAGCTTCTCAACCGGGTCAGCTACATTAGTTGTTTTGAGTACAAGTTTGTATTCTGTCCATCCCCAATACCATGACGATAAATATACCAATAGCTTGTGCTTATTATCAAAATAACGATAGATCGAGCTTTCATTGGAACCAATTCTAAGCCCTAATTTCTTAAAGGTAAAATGGTCAAACCCTATTTCATCAATCAGAAGAATGCTTTCGCGTATAATCTTTTTCCCTAATTCTGAAGTTTCAGGATCTTTAGCATATATCTTTTCGTTAACCCGAATTTTAACGGTTGAAAGTAAATTTTTCATTTAGTAATTTTATATCGCAAATGTAATAGTATTACTATTATATGCAAAATTTTAATTTTTTTTTAACGATGGACACGACAACTCCATTACTCAACATTTTTTGGAAGTCTTTCCTATACAAAATATATCTTGGAACAATGGGCCGAAAGTACCATTGGGCAACGCTTTTTCTATCGCTACTTTTGCACCCTGAAATCAAAACAATCAAACAATACAAATGAATCTTAAAACAAAATTTGCCGGCATGGCTGCAATTGCACTGTTCTTTTCGTGTTCGGATGACGAAGTCAAGATTGGGGCCGACTGTAATGTTGTGCCTGTCACTGCCGACATCACTGTGCCGACAACCTGGACTAATGGAAATGTTTATGTAATTACTGATGATCTTGTCATTGAGGATGTCCTGACAATTGAAGCCGGCGTAATTGTAAAAGTCGACGGTGTTTCTATCGATGTGATTGGCGAAGGAAGAATCGCGGCCTCCGGAACAGCAAACGATCATATTGTCTTTACTTCCATTGCCGACGACAGCAGATGCGGCGACAGCAACGATAATGGCATTACTACTACGGCTCAAAAGGGCGACTGGGAAGGTTTGTACCTGAACGGAGGAACAAATCATATCTTCGAATATGTTGATGTTTTGTATGCCGGAAAAAACAGGGGCGGCTTTTACAATGCCGTTTTGATTGGCGAAGATGGCGCTTCTTTTAAATTCGACCATTGTACTTTCGCACATACTTTATCTCACGAATCAAGCGCAAATAATTATGCATTTTCCGGAAGCTATTTCATGATCGACAGTTCAGTATCACAGTTTACAAACAACGCGTTCTACGACAATGGCCGGCCGATCCTGGTATCAACCAATTATTCGCTCAGCACCAGCAATATTTTTCACAATCCGTCAGATGGGTCACAGAAGAACACGCACAACGGAATCTATATGTTCGATACCGGATTGAATAATGCAGTCGTTAACTGGGCTGTGACTGAAGTGCCGTATGTTGTGGATTCGTTTAATCAGGGCGGACTCAACAATACGCTCAATATCGCGGCCGGTGTGATTGTAAAGTTTTCCGAAGAAACCGCCGGGCTCCTTACACAGGCAACACGCCCGGTAAACCTGAGCAATACCGCAATTTTGACATCTTACAAAGACGATGCCCACGGAGGCGATACCAACGGCGATGGAAATGCAACAGCACCTTCAGCAGCGGATTGGGACGGATTCTTCAACTCCGACACGAACGTTTATATTTCCGCTGCCAACATTTTTTTCAGCGGCAATTAGAAGATTGTCCACACGAGATTTTTGAGATGAATGGGCCGGAATTATCCGGCTTGTTTGTTTTCCAGATGATCGCATCCCCGTCTTATTAAAGCTTTTCGGCAATACCGTGATGTAACTTGTGGCTTAGCGGCTATTTTGAGTTACCTTTGCAAAATATTTTTAGGAAAATGAATAACATTGTTGCCATTGTAGGAAGGCCAAACGTTGGAAAATCAACGCTGTTCAACAGGCTGATACAAAGAAGGGAAGCCATTGTGGACTCGGTAGCCGGAGTTACGCGCGATCGGAATTATGGCAAAAGCGAGTGGAATGGGAAAGAATTCTCAGTAATCGACACCGGCGGATATATTCGGGGATCTGAAGATGTTTTCGAAGCCGAAATCCGCAAGCAGGTGGAACTCGCCATCGATGAAGCCGATGTAATCATTTTTGTGGTCGATGTCGAAGAAGGCATCACACCCATGGATGATGCTGTTGCGAAGTTGTTGCGGAAGGTCTCAAAACCCGTATTGCTCGCCGTAAATAAAGTCGACAATGCGATGCGGGAGAAAGATGCGATCGAGTTTTATAACCTCGGACTTGGTGAATATTACACATTTGCAAGTATTTCAGGGAGCGGAACCGGAGAATTGCTTGATGCGCTTGTAAAAGCTTTTCCTGAAAAGCCGGAGCCGGTAGAGGAAGAGAAAGTTTTGCCGCGATTTGCCGTGGTAGGCCGGCCGAATGCCGGAAAATCAAGTTTTATCAATGCCCTGATCGGAAAAGACCGCTACATTGTAACTGATATTGCAGGAACGACACGCGACGCCATCGATACCAAATTCGATCGTTTCGGATTCGAATTTAATCTTGTCGATACTGCGGGAATCCGGAGAAAGGCAAAAGTAAAGGAAGATCTCGAATTTTATTCGGTGATGCGCTCTGTCCGAGCGATTGAGCATGCCGATATCTGTATCCTGATCATTGATGCGACACGCGGTTTCGAAAGCCAGGACCAGA
Source organism: Flavobacterium sp. (assembly GCA_036399795.1). GTDB lineage: Bacteria > Bacteroidota > Bacteroidia > Flavobacteriales > Flavobacteriaceae > Flavobacterium. Next base: position 160,050 of record DASWML010000006.1, on the reverse strand, counting down.
ATATCTTTTGGCTTGCCGAAAAAAACCGTAAAGGTGTCGTGATCCTGGTGAACAAATGGGATCTTGTCGAAAAAGATACGATGTCGACAAAAGAATATGCCGATAAGATCCGTAAGGAAATTGAGCCGTTTACCGATGTGCCGATCCTGTTCGTATCTGCAATCACAAAGCAGCGTTTGCTTAAAGCGCTTGAAGCTTCCGTACAGGTGTTTGAAAACCGTTCACAGCGCATTCCGACATCGAAATTCAACGACTACATGCTGAAGGTCATCGAAGGCTATCCGCCGCCGGCCTTAAAAGGGAAATACGTCAAAATTAAATATTGCATGCAGCTCCCGACGCCAACGCCGCAGTTCGTATTCTTTGCCAACCTGCCGCAATACGTAAAGGAGCCGTACAAGCGTTTCCTCGAAAATAAGATACGCGACCACTGGGATTTTTCAGGTGTTCCGATCGACATTTATATCAGGGAGAAATAACACTTTCCATAATAAAAACGAAAGCCATCTAAGTCTAGGTGGCTTTTTTATATTTAATTATTTGTAATTATAATCTTACTGAATGTAATCATATAATGTATTTAATCGATAATACATGCTCTTAGACGGTAATTTATAACTTTGGTTTTTAACTTTATAGTCCTGCGTAAAGTTCTGGAGAAAACTCCGGCTTTATACAACTATGAAACAACTAATAAACCCAACCAACTCTATGAAGCAAAAATTACTAATCTTCCAATTTTGGCATTTTTTACCAATTTTATTTTGTGCTGTCGCTTCCGGACAGCAGATCGGAATTCCTAATGTCAACGCTTCGGGCGGACCGGTTACAATTTCATTTACGGTTACCAATGGTACCGGTTCGGCAAATTTTTATAACGAAGCGACAGAATTTATTGTTTATCTGAGTGACGCTTCAGGCACCAATTTCAATCCTGTCCATACCTTTCACTCAACAGCCTTTCCGCAATCGGCCAGTACGGCATCCGCAACGATCACCACTGTTGTTCCGCTTCCCGAAGGAACACCGGCCGGCACAGGTTACCGGATTGCCATCGGTTCAACAATGCCTTCATCAACGGGAAACATCGGAGGAAACGCATCGGCTACATTTACTGTTTTCTCAGCCCTGACGATGCCTTCAACATTGAACGGATTTATTAAATGTTCATCGCCGTCAATTACTTATTACGTACTGACGATTACCAATACAGGCAATGTGCCCGACAGCTTTACGCTGACGAAAGTACAATCGCTGTATCCGCTGGGTTCTGTTTTTTATTCACTTACTGGAGCTTCAATTTCATCAACACCGGTAATTGGTCCGGGCGAATCCTACACGTTCATGATGCGTTTTGATACGCCAAATGGAACGCCGCCCGATAACTGGAATACAACAGTAGTAACGGCTACATCGGTTAACACGCTAGGCGTTTTTATGCAAACCAATATTTCGACTTATATCTATTGCGGGAACAATAATTCGAGCCTTCCCAATTCGCCCGATATGGAGATTGTCAAAACGGCAAGTACCGCAACGGCAACGGTTGGAGAATTTATTGATTATACGATTACGATCAGAAATGCAACCACGCGCAATGCATCAAATCCGGTGATTAAGGATTTTATTCCTGCCAATGCTCAACTGATCAGCTATAATAAAGCTCCCGGCGAAACTCGGACTGTTGTTTTTAACCACAATTCCGCCAGCAATACGCTTACGGCAGTAGTAAACGGAACGATGACCAGTGCATCACTGCCACTGACGATCATGATCAGGGTTAAAACCATTTGCCAGTCGGTTCCACAAGTGATTAACAGCGCGGAAGTTTATAGTGTTTCGGGCGACAGCAATTCGCTCAACGATGTCAGTTCGGCAACAACGGCTGTTGATTACAGTGGCGCAGGAAGCGATATCGGCCGATGGACCGGCAGTTATAGTTCAGACTGGTTCGATTGCCGCAACTGGAACGGCGGTGTCGTACCGAATAACAATACCGATGTGATTATTCCGGGTGGAACGCCAAATTCGGAAATTAATTACTTATCACCGCTTGCCCCGGCTGACAAAATTGCAAGGGCGCACGATCTTTCCATCACCAGCGGAGCAACGGTCAGCATAACCAATGCAGGACTGCTGCACATTGCAGGAAACTGGGCTTCGCATGGCGGATTTACCGCAGGAAACGGTACCGTTACATTTATGGGGTCAACAAGCGGGATTTTCCAGACGATTTCCGACAGTACCGAAAAAACTGAATTCTATAATCTGGTGGTCAATTCTTCCGGTGGCGGGAAAGGGCTCAGTGTTCCTGACGGTTTTGGCGTCTTCGTCCACAATAATCTAAACCTCATAGCGGCTGACATACGTCTTAATGGCAAATCACAACTGATACAAACCAAGCCAGGACAGAGCGGAAATACAATTGCCGGAACGGGAAAACTATTGGTTGACCAGCAAGGGCAATCGAATATGTTCAGCTATAACTATTGGTCGTCGCCTGTCGGTGTCAGTAATTCCTACTCAGTTGGGGCAGTTTTATTGGATGGCACCAATCCGTTGAATCCGCAGAATATTACCTGGACCGCATCTTATAATGTTACTCCAACCACCCCGATTACGATGTCGGCCTATTGGATAAACAAATATCAAAACCAGTCGGGCAACTATGCAAGCTGGTCGAGCATCGGGCAAAACGGAATATTGTCGGCAGGCCAGGGATTCACCATGAAAGGAAGTGGCGCAACAACGCCTTTTCAAAATTATACTTTTGCCGGAAAACCGAATAATGGCAACTTTGTCAGCGCAGTTTCTGCAAATAATATGAACCTGAGCGGAAATCCCTATCCTTCAGCACTTGATGCGTATGCGTTTATTGACGACAATGAAGCAACTACCACGGGAACGTTATATTTTTGGGAGCAGTTTCCCACAAATTCAAGCCATGTCACGGCCAACTATGAAGGCGGTTATGCAACGCTGACAAAAACCGGGGCAACGCCGCCCGCCGCTCCTGAAGGTGTGAGCAGTTCGGGTTCGAGTGAAAGAATGCCGGGAAGATATATTCCAATCGCCCAGGGATTCCTGCTTTTTGGAAGCGCTACCGGCGGAACAATCACTTTCAGCAATACACAACGTGCTTTTGTGCGGGAAACTGACCAAGGTTTGAATCCTATGTTCCGAAGTGAAAAAGTATCCGAAGACAGAAAGATCCGACTCGATTTTGCAAGTACAGCTACAGGGGCGCGCCGTCAATTGCTGCTCGGTTTTATGGACGGACGTGCCGGAGATTCCTTCGATTACGGTTACGATGCAATCCAGATTGACACCCGTGACAATGATATTTATTTTCCGTTGGAGGATAAAAAACTGGTCATAGAGGCAAGAGGTGCATTTAATGAAGCAGCAGCAATTCCTGTGGCTGTGACAATAGGGCAGGCGGGAGAAGTAACATTTAAGCTGGCGGGTTTTGAGAATTTCCCTTCCGGAAGCTATATTTTCCTTCATGATGCCGCAACACAAACTTCTTATGACCTCACCGGTGGCCCGGCAGCCATCACTATTGAAGAAGGAACGTTCAACGAGCGCTTTACGCTGCGGTTTAAAAATGCGGCTGTTCCCGGTGATGTGACTGTACAAAATTTATGGGTAAATTATACCGAAGCTTCGCTGAACATCCACAATACAGGCACCGCGAAAATCAATTCGGTTGCGCTGTTCAGTATTTCGGGCAGGCAGGTTTTCGCGTGGGAATTTGCGGGTCAGACGGGCAATTTTCAGCTTCCTGCGTCCGGACTTTCAGCAGGGGTTTATTTCGCCCGCGTGCAGTCCAATACGGGAACAATTGTCAAGAAAATATTCATCAAGTAAATACATTTATGAACTAAAAATGCCGCAACGGATAACCTGTTGCGGCATTTTTAGTTTCAATATTTATATCACCAGCTTCCGCCTGCGCCGCCACCGCTGAATCCGCCACCGCCGAATCCGCCACCGAATCCGCCGCCGCCAAAACCTCCGCCTGATGATCCGCCGCCGCCAAAACCTCCGCCTGATGATCCGCCTCCGAAGAAGCCGCCACCACGTCCGCCGCGACCAAGGCTGCTCAGGATAATGATATCCGCCAGATCCATTCCGCCGCCACGGTTACCGGAGTTTCCTCCTCCGCGCCGGTTACGCGCAATAGCAAAAACAATGATGAAAATGATGATGATTATGGGAACAATTGGAATGCTGCTTTTTTTCTTGCGTTCTCCTTTGTATTTCCCGGTGAAAATATCAAACAATGCATCGGCACCTTTATCGAGTCCACGGTAATAACTTCCGGACTTAAATTCCGGGATAATCACATTCCTGATGATTTCTCCATTGATTCCTGCCGTCAGCCGGTCTTCAAGTCCGTAACCCGGCGCGATCCAGATCTTGCGTTCTTTTTCAGCAACAAGAATAAACACGCCATTATCTTCTTTTTCCTGTCCGACACCCCATTCATGTCCCCATTTCGGGGCGAGTATGCCAATGTCTTCACCTTTTAAGGTTTCAATCGTTACAACAACCATCTGCGTTGAAGTGGAGTCGGAATAGCGTACAAGTTTTTCCTCAAGGGCTGTTTTTTCAGACGCAGTGAGGATTTGCGCATAGTCGTAAACACTGGTCTGGAAACCGGGTTTCTTCGGAATGTCGAACTGCGCAAAAATACTCTGGATGAAAAGCAGGCAAAAAAGCAGCCCTGATAACCTTATTTTTTTACCCATTTGAAATTTCATTTGCCAGTTCGTCCCTATCGTCATCCGCACAAGGAAAGTGTTTTTGCAGTTGTTCACCTGCGCGTTTTATTCCGTCGATCAGGCCTTGTTTAAAATTTCCGTTTCGGAATTGTGCCGCCATGACATCTTTGGTAGAATCCCAGAAATCATCACTTACGACATCATCAATTCCTTTATCGCCGCAAATTACGAACGCGCGGTCATCAACGGCAAGATAAATCAGCACGCCGTTTTTAAGTTCAGTGGCATCCATCTTCAGCATGTGGAAGACTTCCTTGGCACGCTCAAAAGAATCCCCTGTGGATTTCCGCTCAATATGAACGCGGATTTCACCCGATGTTTCTTTCTCCGCACGGCGGATGGCTTCCACGATTTCCTGCTCGTCTTCGACCGACAAAAAGTTTTCGACTTTTGACATATTAGAATCTGACCTCTACCGGCCTGTCAGCTCCTGCGACTGATTTAAAGTAAGGTTTCTCCGGATAACCGCCCAACACTAGGTTTTGCGGGGTTTTTAAAACATATCCATTATAGGATTGAACCGATTCGTTGTAGCGTGTGCGTGCTGTCAGGATCTGATTTTCGGTGCTGGCCAGTTCGTCCTGAAGTTTCAGGAAATTTTCGTTGGCGCGCAGTTGCGGATATTGCTCAACGGTTACCAATAACCGCGACAAAGACGAAGAAACTCCGGCTTGTGCCTGGGAAAATTGCGCCAGCTGGTCGGGCGTGATGTTTCTGGGGTCTACCGTTACCGATGTCGCTTTTGCGCGTGCCTCGATTACCGCCGTCAGTGTTCCTTTTTCGAATTCGGCAGCGCCTTTAACAGTATTTACAAGGTTGCCGATGAGGTCGTTGCGTCGCTGGTAAGCCGTTTCGACATTTCCCCATTCTTTTCCAACGGCCTGATTGTATTTAAGTGCTGTGTTCTTAACGCTGACAAACCAGAAAATGATAAGTAATACTACGCCGCCTACTATGATCCATGGCAAAAATTTTCTCATTTTTATTTAATTTAGTTAGTTGATTATTATTTAAAGCTGCTCCTTAATACTCTGTAATTGGGCTTTTACCGCTTCCAGTTTACTGATGATATCAAATTTATCCAGTGTTTTCTTCTGTCCGTTCTTCAAATGAGCTTTTGCACCTTCCAGCGTAAAACCGCGTTCCTTGACCAAATGGTAGATCAGTTGCAGGTTCTTGACGTCCTCAGGTGTGAACATCCTGTTGCCTTTCGCATTTTTTTTTGGCTTCAGGATATCAAATTCCTTGTCCCAAAAACGGATCAGCGATGCGTTCACGTCAAAAGCCTTGGCAAGTTCGCCAATGCTGTAATATCTTTTGTCAGGTGATAAATTTAAGTGCATCAGTCGAGGGATTGGTTTTCCTGGTTTGCAATTTTCGAAATTACGACATATTCCGCTGCCGAGATATTTCCATAGTAAAAATTCAGCGGGTTTACGACCGCACCGTTTTTGTGTACTTCATAATGAAGATGCGGCGCTTCGCTTCGGCCCGTGCTGCCAACATAACCGATGACATCACCGCGTTTTACCCTTTGCCCGGCGCGGGCTTTATACTTGCTTAAATGTCCATACAAAGTTTCATATCCGAAACCGTGGCGGATCACGATATGGTTTCCATAACCCGATGCCGTGTTATCGGCTTTTGCCACAACGCCGTCGCCGGTCGCATAAATCGGAGTTCCAGTACGGGCAGAAAAATCCATTCCGGCGTGAAATTTCCTGACTTTAGTAAAGGGATCGCTCCTGTAACCAAAACCGGAAGCAACATTTTTCAGGTTTTCGTTCTTAACGGGCTGAATTGCCGGGATTGCCGAGAGCAATTTGCTTTTTTCCTTCGCAAGTTTTAAAATTTCATCAAGCGATTTGGATTGTATTACAAGCTGTTTCGACAAAATATCCACCCGTTTCGATGTGTTGATTACCAGTTCAGAATTATCAAAGCCTTCAAGTTCCTTATATCGGTTCACGCCGCCAAACCCTGCCTTGCGCTGCTCATCCGGAATTGCCGCCGCATTAAAATAAGTCCGGTACAAATTGTTGTCGCGGTCCTCAACATTGGCAAGCACTTCATCAACCTGGTCCATTTTGCGGTTCAGGATGTCGTAGCGAAGCCGCAGGTTCTCAATTTCGCGCGCCTGCAAACGGTCTTTTGGCGTCTCGAAATAGGGCGTATTCAGCAAAAGCACCACGAACAGGAAACCAAACAGCGCCGCCGCAAACACGAACAATGCGGCATAGCCTATTTTCGTACGCTTTCGGTGCTTGATTTTCCGGTAGGCCAGGCTCTCGGGATCGTAATAATATTTTACCTTTTTCATTTGTTGTTTGCCTGTCGCTTTTCAAAGGGCTCGTAATTGACAATCGGCATCCGTAAAATTCAGATTTTATTTATGCTTATTTCATGTTTAAAATATCCTATTTTTGCCCTGCAAAACAGGATTTTCAGGCTTAAAATTGTCAGCCGAACAAATGTAATAAATGTTTTCACTTGTTCAGCCGTTTCTCCAGAAATCCGGTTTTTGTGCCTGTTCCGGCTGTACGCTGCAAGTCCTCGCCGCAAACGCCTTTTCCCCGATGCGCCGTTGGGAGCTTCCGTTGGTCGCTCCGCCGCCGCAGGGAAAAATGGCCTTTCGGCTGTGGGCTTTCCGCTGCCATCCGGGGCATAACCCGACCTGTAAATTGTGACGTTCGTTTATTCGCAAAATACAGATCAACACTAACCGAATCCACATCTCATGAAATCACAAGACGTAAGAAAACAATTCCTCGACTTCTTTCAATCAAAAGGCCACGCGATCGTGCCATCGGCGCCAATCGTTCTCAAAGACGATCCCACGCTGATGTTCAACAACTCAGGCATGGCGCAGTTCAAGGAATTCTTCCTCGGCAACGGAACCCCGAAGAGCAAACGTATCGCCGATACCCAAAAATGCCTTCGCGTTTCAGGAAAGCACAACGATCTTGAGGAAGTCGGCATCGACACGTATCACCACACGATGTTCGAAATGCTCGGCAACTGGTCGTTTGGGGATTACTTTAAAAAAGAGGCGATTCATTGGGCTTGGGAACTGCTGACCGAAGTTTACAGAATAGACAAGGAAATACTTTACGTTACCGTTTTTGAAGGCAGTACCGAAGAAAATGTTCCGTTTGATAAAGAAGCATACGATATCTGGAAAACATTGATTTCTGAAGACCGCATTTTACTCGGCAACAAAAAAGATAATTTTTGGGAAATGGGCGATCAGGGTCCGTGCGGGCCTTGTTCCGAAATCCATGTCGACATCCGCTCTGCGGAAGAAAAAGCAAAGCAATCAGGAAAAGAGCTTGTCAATGCCGACCATCCGCAGGTTGTTGAAATCTGGAACAATGTATTCATGGAATTCAACCGGAAAGCCGATGGATCGCTCGAGAAACTTCCGGCGCAGCATGTCGATACCGGAATGGGATTCGAACGTCTTTGTATGGTTTTACAAGGCGTGCAATCGAATTACGATACCGATGTCTTTTCTCCGCTGATCGAAAAAATACAAAGCATCACCGGTGCAAAATATACCATTAAGGCAGCAAACGAATCCGAAGAAAAAACAAACATCGCCATTCGTGTCATCGCCGATCACGTTCGCGCCGTGGCTTTTGCCATTGCCGACGGGCAGCTTCCGTCAAACACGGGCGCGGGCTATGTCATCCGCAGGATTCTTCGTCGTGCCATCCGTTACGGATTCACATTTTTAAATACCAGGGAAGCTTTCATATATCAGCTCGTTGAAACTTTGGCTTCGCAAATGGGCGAATCATTCCCGGAAATCCGTTCGCAGCAAAACCTTGTACAGAACGTTATCCGCGAAGAAGAAAACTCATTCCTGAGGACACTCGACCAAGGCTTACAATTGCTGGAAAATGTTATTAAGGAAACTTCAGGCGATACGGTTTCAGGCAAGAAAGCTTTCGAGCTTTATGATACTTTTGGTTTTCCGATCGATTTGACCGCGCTGATTCTTCGCGAACGTGGGCTCAACCTTGACGGAGCCGGTTTTGAGAAAGCAATGTTCGAGCAAAAAACACGCTCACGAGCCGCATCGGAAGTTTCTACTGACGATTGGACGATCCTGGCCGAAGCAGGCAATGAAAATGCTTTCGTTGGTTATGATTTGTTGGTAAACAAAGTACAGATCCTGCGCTACCGAAGCACCGATTCGAAGAAAGACGGGAAGTTGTACCAGATCGTACTCGACCATACGCCATTTTATCCCGAAGGCGGCGGCCAGGTTGGCGATCGCGGGATCATCTGGAATGAAAATGAACAGATTGAGGTGGTCGACACCAAGAAAGAAAACAATCTGATTATTCATTTCACCCGCACGCTTCCGCAGGACCCGACTGCTGGTTTTACCGCAGAAGTGGCCCGCGACCTTCGGGAATCGACTGCTGCAAACCATTCGGCGACACATTTAATGCACTTGGCGCTGCGCACGATTCTCGGAACGCACGTCGAACAAAAGGGCTCGCTCGTTGCGCCTGATTACCTGCGTTTCGACTTTTCGCACTTTGCTAAAGTCAGTGATGACCAATTATACCAGGTTGAGGAATTCGTAAACGAACGGATTCAGGAACATCTGGAATTGGTTGAAAGACGCAATATTCCTTTTGCGCAGGCAGTTCAGGAAGGCGCAATGGCATTATTTGGTGAAAAATATGGGGATAATGTCCGCGCGATCAGGTTCGGCGACAGCATGGAACTCTGTGGCGGGATTCATGTGAAAAATACTGCCGACATCTGGCATTTCAAGATTATCAGTGAAGGCGCGGTTGCGGCGGGAATCCGTCGGATAGAGGCGATAACCGGAGAAGCGGTGAAACGTTATTTTGAATCGCATGAAAAAGCGCTTGATGAAATTAAATTGATCCTGAAAAATCCGCAGGATACCATTAAAGCAGTCACCTCGCTGCAGGAAGAAAACGTCAAATTGAAAAAACAGCTTGAGGCATTGCTGAGAGAGAAGGCCAAAAACATGAAAGGATCTTTGGCTTCAGAATTAAGGGAAATAAACGGTGTGCGTTTCCTGGCGAAACAGGTCGATCTTGATCCTTCGGGTGCGAAAGACCTTGCCTATGAACTGGGCGCTTTGGGCGACAACCTGTTTATTGTTTTCGCCACTGCAGAAGAAGGAAAGCCAATGATTACCTGCTACATTTCAAAAGAGCTCGTGGCTGAAAAAGGCTACAATGCCGGGCAGGTCGTGCGTGAGCTTGGAAAATATATATCAGGCGGCGGCGGCGGCCAGCCATTCTTTGCAACCGCAGGCGGAAAGGATATACTTGGAATTCCAACCGCACTGGAAGCCGCAAAGGATTTTTTGCGGTAATTTAAATTATAAGACATGACAGCTAATCCCGATTTAAAGTCGGGATTTTTCTATTATGTCAATTCCTGATTTGTCAAAACTGCAAATATTGAAGCGTTAAGAATTACTATAGAAAAGCTGTAAAAAATTTTGAAAGTTAATTTTTGATTTTTTTATTCAATTATTAATCAGTTATTTGTCTCGAAATCAGTAATTATGGAGGGAATTTTATCCTTAAAAAGAATCGCAATTGTCATTGTTTCCGCATTATTTTCATTAAATCTAACTGCTCAGGACGGCGGCGGTGAGTACAAGCTGCCGGAACAGCATGTCGAATGCCTTTCGGATGCAAAACGTGAACAAGTATTTACCGCTATAACTGAAAGCCGCCGAGTCCTGCGCAATAACGGCATCCTGTCCAGGAGCGAGACATCCATCCCATTGGTACATCCGCTTTTCATTTGGCCGGTCGCTAAAAATCCGGTGTCGCCTTACGCTAATGTTTGGAGCATCAGCAACCATGTTGACCATAATCCTTCGTTTCCAAACCAGGTTCAGGATTATAGTTGTGGAAGCCGTACCTATGACACAAGTGCGGGCTACAACCATAAAGGAGTCGATATTTACACCTGGCCGTTTTCATGGTATCAGTTTCAGAATGATCAGGCATGGGCTGTTGCAGCGGCTGATGGTATTATCGTCTATAAGGAAGATGGTCATTTCGATATGAACTGCAGCATGAGCGGTGCCGATTGGAATGCTGTATATGTTGAACATGCCGATGGAAGCACCGCATGGTACGGACATCTGAAGAACAATTCGCTAACAACAAAACCTGTCGGCGCAGCCGTCATTGCCGGTGAATACCTTGGTGTTGTAGGAAGTTCAGGGAATTCAACGGGTCCACATCTTCATTTTGAAGTATACAATGCTTTCAATCAGCTTGTAGATACTTACACAGGAACATGCAACAACTGGAATTCTTCTGTCGATTCATGGTGGATTGCACAACGTCCGTATCAGGATGCTAAGATCAATGCGGTGCTCACTCATAGCGCTCCACCGGTTTTTAACTCCTGTCCGGGAACAGAAACTGTAAATCTCAGCGACAGCTTCGAAAATGCTGCCCCGGTTGTCGGCGCCGTATACATTGCCGATCAAATGGCAGGAACTACAGGCTTAATAGCCATCTTTGACCCGAATATGAATCAAATTGCCGGCTATCAGTTAACAATGTCGCAGTTTTTCTCAGGTTCTTATTGGTACTGGATTTTTCCGGCGTCGCTCTTTGGGCCGAGTGGAACTTATTTCCTGACTTTTACTTATAACGGAGATACTGTCACGCATCAGTTTTTTCATGGCAGCCTTGGTGTCGAGGAAATTAACAAAAATTCGTTTGAAATATATCCAAACCCGGTCAGCAATGTGCTGAATATAGAGTCGCAGCAACAGGAGATTGAAGGCGCTACTATTTTTGATCTGGTCGGTAATAAAGTAATAGAAGTACAGGCAGGCTCAACTCATGCGGATGTGTCGGCGCTTGCCGATGGTATGTATGTAATTGTGATTAATTCATCCCAGGGAATCACGAAGATGAAGTTTATAAAGGATTAGATTGTTGTAGGAATAGGCAGTCGGATCTGAAATTGTTATATTTACCTCTTGCAGAAAATTGCAACTTTGTAAAAAAAGAAAATGAATTTCAGGACGGCAGTTCCCATCAAAGAATCGGTTTCGAAAATAGGATATGAATCAGCTTTGTTGTCGCTAGGTTCATGCTTTGCTGTTAACATAGCCGAAAAACTTTCTTATTTTGGATTTCAAAATGTGGTGAATCCGTCAGGAATATTGTTTCAACCATGTGCAATATCTAAATTTCTCTCAGACGCATTATCAGCAAAGGAATTTACAGCAGAAGATATTTTTTATGATAGAGAGCGCTGGCATTGTTTCGACGCGCATTCTGACCTAAGTTCACCTGATCAAAATGGACTGCTTCAAAAGCTGAATGCTGCGGCAGCACAGACAAAAATTAAAGTAACAGAAGCGAGCCACATCATCATCACATTAGGAACAGCATGGGTTTACAGAAATAACTCATCCGGAAACCTTGTCGCTAATTGCCATAAAGTCCCACAAAAGGAATTCACAAAAGAATTACTTTCTGTAGAAATGATTACAGATAGCCTGCGGAATATTATTGCAATGATCACACGGGCCAATCCTTCGGTACAAATAATATTCACCGTTTCGCCGGTACGTCACATAAAAGATGGATTTACCGAAAACCAGCGCAGCAAATCCCATCTGATTTCAGCGTTGCATTCCGTGATAGAACACTTTTCGGCGGCACATTATTTTCCATCCTACGAAATTATGATGGACGAACTCCGCGATTACCGTTTTTATGCCGAGGACATGATCCACCCGAACCGCGTGGCCATCGACTATATCTGGGAAAGATTTACCGATTCATGGATTTCTCCCGAAGCCATTCCCATTATGGCTGAAGTTGGCGGTATCCGCAAAGCAGAATCACACTGGCCATTCGATCCGGCCACTTCGCAACACATCGGATTCAAAACCCGTATAGCAGAAAAAAAGCAGTTACTGCTCGCGCGGCATCCTTCCATCAATTTTTAAAATACGTAATTCTACGTATTGATTGCCAGGCTTCAGGATAAGAGATTTGCACGATAACCAAATAATCTTATCATGAAGAAATTAATTACATTCGGAAAATCAGGAATTCTTGCACTCGCAGTCTTATTTGCAGTTTCATGCAGCGATGATGATGACAAGGGCGGAGGCGGAGGAAATCTTCCTGACGGAACTTACATCAAAGCCAAAGTCGATGGCGATTCGTGGGAAACTTTCGAAATCCAGGGACAATCTGTAGCGGTTGCCACTTCATCAGGATCAGGCGCATCGAGGGTCATCATGATCAACGGCTCAGGCGATATGAACGGTTCAACAGCAATGGCGGTCAATCTTATCGGAATTGATGCTGAAGGAACGTATCCATTGACATCTGATTCAGACAGCGTTGTGGCTTATCTTCAAAATCAAACGAGCTACGATAACAGCGGTTGCGAAAATACTACCGGAACCCTGAAAATCACTTCAATTTCTGCAACTAAGGTTGAAGGTACTTTCAGCCTTACAGGAAAAAATGATGAAGATTGTTCGCAAAGCAGAGCAATTACGCAAGGATCATTCAGAGGCGTTTTTGTAAACTAAAAGCTTCTTATCTGAAAAAACCAAAATACGCTTCACTGCGTATTTTGTTGTTTAAACTCTTTCGAATACATGATGACCAATTTCAGACGAATGATCTATATCCTGATTGCGATAATTGTTGTGTTGTGCTTTGCCATCGTCTGCATCAGCGTCGAATATATGAGGCAGAAAAGACGGTATCAGCAAAGTTCGGATGAATTGAAGTCGGCCATCGTGCAATTGACCCATAATGTCAAGAATCGCGAGCGTGAAACCGAAGCATCATTTGATAAGCTAAAAACGTTTTATGCAGCAGGGGAGAAAATACAGGAAGACCTTGGAAGTTTTCGCAATGAAACACTCAAAATATTGACTGACAACAATCTGCTCAAATAAAGAACTGCATAACAATTTTTTGATATTTTTGGCGCCAAACCGGTCTCATGAGAAATTTTCTGTTTTTGTTTCTTCTTGTTTTTGCAGCGCAAGGCGGCCATTGCCAAAAAATAGACGATCTCCTCAAGAAGGCATTTCTCTCACAGGATTCCTCGGCATTTTATTTTAAAAAAGCTAAAAAAGCTATTTCCGGAAAGCGTGATCTTGCCGAATATTATTTCTGCAAAAATGCCTGGCATACTGATATGGGCGGCGCCGACAGTGCGATTTATTACGGCCGACTTGCAGAACGGAACTTCATCGCCCTGAAGGACAACAATAAACTGATGTATGTTTACAACAACCTCGGGAAAATTTATTCTCCACGCGGAGAGTACGACAAGGCGGTTTCGGTTTATCTGAAAGGGCTTAAGGTTGCCGAAATCGAGAAGAGCGACCAGTTTAAGTGTAACTTCTATCACAATATCTCCATCGCATACCACGATTTTGAAGATTTTCGGAAAGGCGTCATCTATGGCAAGAAAAATTACGAAGCGGCTATAAAGGCCAAAGAACGCGATCCGCTGCTGATAGCCGGGGCGCTGAATGCCATCGCGATCAATTATGATGATATGGGGAAAGCCGACTCGGCGCTTTATTATCATTACAAAGTCTTCGATCATGTAAAAGGCCGGGATACAATCTACCTGATGTCGACCTACAACAATATCGGCAACACTTTGCTGAAGCAGAAAAAGTATGCCGCCGCACGAAAGTGGATATTATCAGCGATCAAACTTACCGAAGCCGAAAAAAATAACCTCCTGCAGGATCGTTATAATTATGAACTTGCGACCAATTACACCAATCTGGCGACCATTGCATACAATCTAAACGATTTTACAACGGCGGAAAAATATTTCGATCTTGCCCATAATGCTGCAATCAAAAGCAATAACGTCGAAAAGAAGCGCGATTATTTTTACCACCAATACCTGTTCAACAAAAAAAGGAACAATATCGGGAAAGCGTTTGCTTTTCAGGACGAATACCTGAAACTGCGGGATTCGGTATTTGACGTGGATAAAGCGAAAGCGGTTGCCGATCTCGAGGCAAAATACCAAAACGAAAAAAAGCAGAAAGAACTACAGACATCAAAGGCTGAAATCGCGCTAAACCAGCAGGAACTTCAAAGAAAGAACACGCAGTTTATTATTCTGTCTCTTATTTCAATTGCCTTGCTCGTGATAGCCTACCTGATTTACCGCCAGCAGAAAATGAAAAATCGCCAGCTTGCACAGGAACACGATCTTAAAACCGCCATTGCGCATATCGAGACGCAAAACAAGCTTCAGGATCAAAGACTTACCATATCACGCGATTTGCAC
Source organism: Flavobacterium sp. (assembly GCA_036399795.1). GTDB lineage: Bacteria > Bacteroidota > Bacteroidia > Flavobacteriales > Flavobacteriaceae > Flavobacterium. Next base: position 144,934 of record DASWML010000006.1, on the reverse strand, counting down.
GATAATATTGGGGCGCAGCTTACTTTTATTATTTCCTCGGTCGATAATACGCGGTATGCTTTCGATATGGACAACACAGGTCTGGGAAATAAACTTCAGAACATCAGCAATTTCGCAAAAGACACTATTGTCGAATTGCGTGATACGATCTGGGCCATGAACAGCCATGAAATTACTATTGAAGACCTGCGGGGCCGAATTGCAAATTTCATTGAGAAGGCAATCGTAGCGCAATCAAAGACAAGTTTTATTTTTAATATTGATGAATCGATTTTAGCGACGAGACTCAGTTCCGTGCAGGGAATGAACCTGTACCGGACGATTCAGGAAGCGGTGAACAACGCGCTGAAGTATTCCGGAGCCACAGAAATTACGCTTGATATTTCCCGCCATAAAGATGCTATCGCCATTCTGATTGCCGACAATGGTTATGGCTTCAACCCTGAGGCTGTCACTATGGGCAGCGGAATCGGGAATATGAAAAAGCGTATTGCCGACATTGGCGGAGACTTCAGCATATCTGCGGCAGCGGGCAACGGAACAAAAGTTTCAATCACGATAAACAAACCATCTGCATGATAAAAATTGCAATTGTCGATGATAATGTTTTTCTGCAGAAATCTGTTGCCGAAAAATTGTCTTTTTTTGAAGATTTGTCTTGCAGGTTCACCGCTGTCAATGGCGCCGACCTGCTTGATAAACTCGAAAAGAACCGCAGTGTCGACCTGATCCTGATGGATATCGAAATGCCGCAAATGAACGGAATCGAAGCCACAAGGATGATCAAGCAGAAATACCCGCAGATCAAAATCATCATGCTCACGGTTTTTGACAATGATGAAAATATCTTTATGTCGATTAAAGCCGGCGCCGATGGTTATCTGCTGAAGGAAGTCAATGCTGCCGACCTTCATCAGGGTATTGTTGAAACCATCAACGGCGGAGCAACGATGACACCTTCAATCGCGCTCAAGACGCTGAAACTTTTGCGAAATCCGATCATTGCGGGAAATTTTAGTGATGCTGACCAAGTGAGCCTGACTTCCCGTGAAATCGAAGTGCTGGAACAGCTCAGCAAAGGGCTGAAGTATCATGCGATTGCCGAAAACCTGTTTCTTTCCGTCGGCACCATCAGAAAGCATATCGAAAATATTTATACTAAATTGCAGGTCCACAACAAGATCGAGGCGATACAAAAAGCCCGAAACAGCAACCTGATATGAGGCCCGACCGTAAGACCGAAATTGTAAACATCGCCGCAAGGCTTTTTAAAGAAAAAGGATACAGCGCCGTCACCATGCGCGACATTGCACAGGCAATGGAAATCAAAGCCGCCAGCCTTTACAACCACATCAAATCTAAACAGGAGATACTTTCACTGATCATTATCGGCATCGCTGAAGAATATACCGACACCATCCGCTCGATTGCAGCTTCAGATGAGTCGATTGTCGAAAAGCTTGAAAAAGTGATCCAGTTGCATATTGATATTACGGTACGGAATCCTGATGCGCTTGCCTCGCTCAACAATGACTGGATGCATCTTCCGAAAGACGATCTTGCAAGCTTCCTCAGCATGCGCGAAGAATACGAAGAGATTTTTCGCAGCCTCATCAAGGAGGGAATCGCCGCCGGCGAATTAAAAAACAACAATCCTGAAGTGGTTATTTTTTCCATGCTTTCAACCTTGCGGACACTCTATTTGTGGTATGGCAAGAAGAAGGATTTTACGCCCGTCGTACTCAAAAACAACCTCAAAAACATCCTCATAAAAGGAATAACCTGAAATTTCCTGTAGCTATTTTCGGTATTCAATTAACTGATAACCATCACAGTTACATTTTTTCAAACGTTGTCGTAATTTTAACGGAATAATACATAAATTTGCATAGTAGACTAACGATTGTTAGTTAAATAAGATTTTCTCCATGGCAAAGTTTCACCAGGTAAAGGTGTCGGATGTTTATAAGGAAACAAAGGACTGCTCGGTTATTTCGTTTGATATTCCTGAAGACATCCGGGAAGAATTCAAATATTCACACGGCCAGCACCTGACGCTCAGGGCGCTGATCGATGGTCAGGACATACGTCGCTCGTATTCATTATGCTCGAGTCCGCTCGAAAACAAATGGCAGGTCGCAGTTAAAAAAATCAATGGCGGACTCTTCTCGAACTATGTTCATGAATCCCTGAAGAAAGGCGATTTACTCGAGATCATGCCCCCGAATGGTGTTTTCTACACGAGGATCGAGCCTGAAAAAGCTAAAAATTATATTGTTTTTGCAGCGGGAAGCGGCATTACACCGATCCTGTCAATCATAAAAACGCATCTTGCGCTGGAGCCTCAAAGTACAGTGAAGTTGTTCTACCTGAACCGTACCGTAAAATCGATTATCTTTAAGGAAGAAATCGAACAGCTTAAGAACAAATATTTCGGTCGCTTTGAGATCTTTCATTTCCTGACCAAGGAAAAACGGAACATCCCATTGCTGAACGGCCGTTTCACAAAAGAAAAGCTGCAGTTGCTTACAAGCCGCATTATTGATGTGCCATCGGTTGACGAATGTTTTATCTGTGGTCCAGAAGAAATGATTTTCCTCATCCGTGACGAACTCACAACTGCCGGACTGCCGAAAGAAAGGATTCATTTTGAATTGTTTTCTTCCGGGAATTCCGATGAAGACAAAGAGCGCACCAGCCGAATTCTTGAAAAGAAAGTTGAAGGCACGGAAGTTACCATCATCGATGGCGGAAAGGAATTTCACTTCATCATGGATGATGATTACGACAACATCCTCGACGGAGCGCTCGCTGCCGGTGCCGACCTACCATTCGCCTGCAAAGGCGGCGTTTGCAGCACCTGTAAATGTAAGGTAGTCGAAGGTTCGGTCGAAATGAAGGTAAATTACGCGCTCGATGAAAGCGACGTTGCCAAAAATTATATTTTAAGTTGCCAGGCTGTGCCAACATCTGGCAAAGTGGTCGTCGACTTTGGGGTTTAAACCAATTAATAATTATTAATTAATAATTAGTATCATGTCGGAATCAGAAATCAGAAACCTGGAAGCCATCTTCGAACAGAAGATCGCAAATGACGAAAAGATTGAGCCGAAAGACTGGATGCCGGAGAAATACCGCAAAACACACATCCGTCAGATTTCACAACACGCGCATTCGGAAATCATCGGGATGTTGCCCGAAGGAAACTGGATTACACGTGCGCCTTCGCTCCGCCGAAAAGTCGCGCTTCTGGCAAAAGTTCAGGATGAAGCCGGCCACGGACTCTACCTTTACAGCGCCTGCGAAACCTTAGGCATTTCCCGTGAGGAACTTTACGGGCAATTGCACTCCGGCGAAGCAAAATATTCAAGTATTTTTAATTATCCAACGGTTACCTGGGCAGATATGGGCGCAATCGGCTGGCTTGTCGACGGCGCTGCAATCATCAACCAGGTGCCATTGACCAACACATCATACGGACCGTACGCGCGTGCGATGGTGCGCGTTTGTAAGGAAGAAAGTTTTCACCAGAGACAGGGATTTGAAATTATGATGACGCTGGCTAACGGTTCGCCTGAACAAAAAGCAATGGCACAGGATGCACTCAACCGCTGGTGGTGGCCGTCGATCATGATGCTTGGCCCGACCGATGCTGAATCGGTTCACACGGCTCAATCAATGAAATGGAAACTGAAGCGCAAAACAAATGACGAACTCCGGCAGCAGTTTATTGACCAGACCGTGCCGCAGGCGGAACTCATCGGACTCACAATTCCGGATCCGGATTTGAAATGGAATGAAGAAACAGGACATTATGATTTCGGGGAAATTGATTGGGACGAATTTTGGCAGGTTGTAAAAGGTTACGGTCCGTGTAACAAAGTCAGGATGGACGCCCGGAAAAATGCATGGGAAAAAGGCACATGGGTACGCGATGCCGCAATGGCGTACGCCGAAAAGCAAGAGACTAAAAATTTAGAACAAGCAGTATAACAGTTGAATGTCTAAAGCCGAAAGTCTGAAAGTTTGACATTCGACATTTGACATTCGACATTTGACACAAAACATGAAAAACTGGCCACTATGGGAAGTATTCGTTCGCAGCAAGAACGGATTGGAGCACCGCCACTGCGGAAGCCTTCATGCAAGCGACGCGACTATGGCGCTCGAAAATGCACGTGATGTTTACACCAGAAGGAGCGAAGGTGTAAGCATTTGGGTTGTGCCGTCAAGCGCGATCACGGCTTCAAATCCGGAGAGCAACGGGGAATTTTTTGAGCCCGCCAAAGACAAGGCTTATCGCCATCCGACATTTTACGAACTGCCGGAAGAACTGAAACACATGTAAATCATACCATCGATTTTGGAGCTTAAACGTAATTTCTAATGGTAATTAAAAACATGCAAAACAACCTCATAGAATATATTTACGGAATTGCAGACAATGCCCTGATCCTCGGACAGCGTCTCGGCGAACTTTGTGGCCATGGCCCAAATCTGGAAACCGATATAGCCCTGACCAACATTTCACTTGATCTTTTCGGGCAGACAAGAAGTTATTTTCAATATGCTTCCAGCCTTATGGAAGGCAATGCTACTGAAGACACGCTCGCCTTCCTGCGTAACGAACGCGAATACAAAAACGTACTGCTCGCCGAACAGCCGAATACAGACTTTGCCTATACCATCGGGAGGCAATTTTTATATGACGTATTTCATCTGCTGCTGCTTGAAAAACTGCAGGACAGCGCTGACGATATGTTGTCGGCAATTGCCAAAAAAAGCATCAAGGAAGTTTCATATCATCAGCGATTCTCTTCCGACTGGATCAGAAGACTGGGTGATGGAACTGAAGAAAGCCACAATAGGATTCAGGCTGCGATCAATGATTTATGGACATACACCGACGAGCTTTTTCATCAGACAGATGCCGATAAAATAATTGTATCCGCAGGATTCGGTGTCGACGTAACAGCTTTAAAAGCGCCCTATTACGAAAAAATAAACGCTGTCCTTGCGGAAGCCACGATCGAGGTTCCGCAGTTGCAGTATTTTCAAAAAGGCGGCAAACACGGGATCCACACCGAACACATGGGATATTTATTGGCCGATATGCAATACATGCAGCGCACTTACCCAAATATGACCTGGTGATGATAATGACCGCACAACATATTGACATTGCGCTTGCAGGGATTCTTCAGTCGGTTTCCGATCCTGAAATTCCCGTGCTTTCCATTATGGAAATGGGTGTCGTTCGTTCGGCGGAAATTATAAATAACGTCGCTGAAGTTGTGATCACGCCCACGTATAGCGGATGTCCGGCAATGGACGTAATCGGTGATGATATAAAGAAAGCCTTAAAGGAATCCGGTTACGAATCAAAAATCAAACTCGTGCTTTCACCGGCGTGGACAACCGATTGGATTACACCGAAAGGGCGTCAGGCGCTTGAGCAATACGGAATCGCCGCACCGCTGGATCCGGAAGCCGACAAAGAAGCTTTACTCGGAAACAAAAAAGTAGTTAAATGTCCGCAATGCGGCTCAACAAATACAAAAATGGTCAGCCAGTTCGGCTCAACGGCATGCAAGGCTTTTTTTCAATGCACTGATTGCCACGAACCGTTCGACTACTTTAAATGCCTTAAATAATATTAATTATAAATTAATAATTATTAATTAAAAGATGAGTTCAATCTTACTAAGTATCGAAGACAGCATCGCGTTCATCACCCTGAACCGGCCGGAAGTGTTCAACAGTTTTAATCGCGAGATGGCATTGTCAATGCAGGAAACGCTGGACAAATGCGCTGCTGACGATTCAATTCGTGCCATTGTAATCACTGGTTCAGGAAAAGCATTTTGCGCAGGGCAAGACCTGAAGGAAGTCACAACTCCCGAACTCAATCCCGGATTCCGCAAAATCCTCGAAGAGCATTACAATCCGATTATTGAAAGAATCCGATCCATTGAAAAGCCGATTCTTGCAGCAGTCAACGGCGTTGCCGCAGGCGCAGGGGCAAACATCGCACTGGCGTGTGACATTGTCGTCGCTTCTGAAAATGCATCGTTTATCCAGGCCTTCAGTAAAATCGGGCTGATCCCGGACAGTGCGGGAACATTTTTCCTGCCCAGATTGATCGGTTTCCAGAAAGCATCGGCTCTAATGATGTTGGGTGATAAAGTATCGGCACAGGAAGCATACAACATCGGCATGATTTATAAATTTTATCCTGTTGCACTGTTCGAGGAAGAAATCCATAAACTGGCGGTAGCGTTGTCACAAATGCCTACGCACGCTTTGGCGCTGACAAAGAAATTGCTAAACCGCTCGATGATCAATAACCTTCAGGAGCAGTTGGCGCTTGAATCAGATTTGCAGATCGATGCCAGCTCATCATACGATTACCAGGAAGGTGTAAATGCTTTTATGGAGAAGAGAACGCCTGAATTTAAAGGAATATAATGAATGTAGCCGTCATCGGATCGGGAACTATGGGAAGCGGCATCGCTCAGGTTGCTGCAACTTCCGGCTGTACCGTAAAATTATATGATACCAATACTGGCGCGCTCGAAAGAAGCAAATCGGCTTTGGGCAGTACGTTGGCTAAATTGATTGATAAAGGAAAAATTGGCGACGCTGAAAAATCCCGGATTGAAAGCTCCATTTCTTATGTCGATTCACTAAATGCGCTTTCTGATTCCGATCTGATCATCGAGGCGATTGTCGAAAATCTTGAAATTAAACGAACATTATTTTCTGCGCTTGAAAATGTTGTTTCTAACGAAACAATTATTGCATCGAATACTTCATCCTTGTCTATAGCGTCTATTGCAGCTTCCTGTAAAAATGCCAATCGCGTTATCGGTATCCATTTCTTTAATCCTGCGCCATTGATGCAGTTGGTTGAGGTGGTTCCTGCCGTTCAGACAAGTGCCGCAGTTTTAGAAAAGACAGTAGAAATTATTTCAGGCTGGAAGAAAACTGTCGCCGTCGCCAAAGACACACCGGGATTTATTGTCAACCGGGTTGCACGCCCATTTTACGGTGAAGCATTGCGGATTTATGAAGAAGGCATTGCGGATTTCGCAACCATTGATGATGCAATGAAATCATTGGGCGGCTTCCGGATGGGGCCGTTTGAACTGATGGATTTCATTGGCCATGATATTAATTATACCGTGACGGAAACTGTATTTTCATCATTTTACTATGACCCGAGATACAGGCCGTCATTCACACAAAAACGCTTGGTGGAAGCGGGATTTTTGGGAAGAAAGTCAGGCCGCGGCTTTTATGATTACGGAACAGAAATGCCGGTAGCTGTTCAAGGCGCCGACAAACAATATATTTTTGAACGTATTCTTGTGATGCTGATCAATGACGCAGCCGATGCTTTGCATTTAGGAATTGCATCTGCCAAGGATATTGACAATGCCATGACCAAAGGTGTCAATTATCCAAAAGGATTGCTGGCATGGGCCGATGAAAAAGGAATCGATTGGTGTGTTTCGAAACTCGATGAATTGTACAATGAATATCATGAAGACAGATACCGTTGCAGTCCGCTGCTCCGGAAAATGCTGGCTTCAGGAAAGAATTTTTTCTGATGACACCGAAAGAAATTGTAGATAAAATGATGGAAAATGATGCCTTCAGCCAATGGCTGGGTATTGCTGTCAATCATATTGCCGAAGGTGAATGCAGGCTATCTATGACCGTGAGGAAAGAAATGCTCAACGGATTCGGAATCGCTCATGGTTCGATAACATATGCAATAGCCGACAGTGCGCTCGCCTTTGCATCGAATTCATACGGAAAACAATCAGTGAGCATCGACACGGCGATAAATCATATTGAAACCCTTAAAGAAGGCGATGTCATCACTGCAACAGCAAAGGAAAATTCTAAAAAGAACAAATTCGGTTTCTATACCGTCAAAGTAAGAAAAGAAGAAATACTGGTCGCGCTTTTTAAAGGAACCGTTTATCGAAGCGACCGCGAATGGAGCTAGAATCAAAATGCATATTAATAATTTAAGCACAATAAATCAGGTTCCAGCGGCTTTCATTATTCACTGTTAATTAGTAATTAAAAACATGGAATCATACATCATAGACGGCGTCCGCACACCGATTGGCAACTACCAGGGAACTTTATCCGCGGTTCGAGCCGACGATCTTGCAGCGCTTGTCATAAAGACTTTAGCCGAGAAACATCCCGAAATTCCCAAAGACGCCTATGACGACGTTATCATGGGGTGCGCAAACCAGGCCGGAGAAGACAACCGGAATGTTGCGCGAATGGCTTTGCTTTTAGCAGGCTTGCCGCAAACTGTTCCCGGCGAAACCGTAAACCGTCTTTGCAGTTCAGGATTATCGGCTGTAGTGCACGCAAACCGAGCCATAAAAGCCGGCGACGGCGATTTGTTTATTGCCGGAGGCGTTGAAAATATGACCCGCGGACCGCTTGTTATTTCAAAACCATCTTCAGCTTACGGAACCGATTCAAAAATGTACGACTCAAGTTTTGGATGGCGGTTTATCAACCCAAAGATGAAAGAAATGTACGGCAGCGATGCGATGGGTGAGACAGCCGAGAATCTTGTCGAAGCTTATTCGATATCCCGTGAAGACCAGGATAAATTCGCTATGAACAGTCAGCAGAAAGCCGCCAAAGCGCAACAAAGCGGCCGGCTGGCTAAAGAAATTGTTCCTGTAGAGATTCCGCAGCGTAAAGGCGATGCCATAATTTTTGATAAAGATGAGTTCATTAAGCCTGCAACATCTATGGAAGGCCTGGCGAAACTTCGCGGCGCATTCAAGAAAGACGGAAGCGTCACCGCCGGAAATGCCTCCGGATTGAACGATGGCGCAGCCGCAACATTGATCGCATCGGAAGAAGCCGTAAAAAAATACAACCTGAAGCCGTTGGCCAGAATCGTGAGCTCAGCCGTAATCGGAAACGAGCCGCGCATCATGGGAATGGGGCCTGTCGAAGCTGCCAACAAAGCTTTGGCAAAAGCCGGAATCACCATTGACGAAATCGATCTTATCGAACTCAATGAAGCATTCGCCTCACAAGCGCTTGCGTGCATCCGGGCATGGGGTTTAAAAGATGACGATCCGAGAATAAATCCAAATGGAGGCGCGATCGCGATCGGGCATCCACTTGGCGTGACAGGAGCTAGGATCGCATATTCCGCCGCACTCGAACTCAGTATGACCGGAAAACGATATGCATTGATTACAATGTGCATCGGCGTGGGACAAGGTTATGCTATGGTCATTGAGAAAGTTTGAAAGTTTGAAAGTTGTAAAGTCATAAAGTTATAAAGTCATAAAGTTATAAAGTCAAAAGTCATAAAGTTTAATGTCATAAAGTTATAGAGTAGGATGGAGAACATTATAACATTCAACTTTACAACTTCCTAACAATATAAAGAATGAGTAAATTAGGAAATTACGTAACAGGCCAATGGCTCGAAGGAAAAGGTGAAGGCACGCCATTGTTCGACTCCATCACCGGCGAACTGATTGCAAACGCTTCTACCGAGGGACTGAACTTCGAGGAAATCCTGCACTACGGGCGTACAAAAGGTGGTGAAAAACTCCGCAAAATGACATTTCACGAGCGGGGCAACATGATCAAGGAACTTGCATTGTACCTGACAAAGAAAAAGGAATTGTTTTACGAGATCAGCTATCGTACCGGAGCAACGCGTGTCGACTCATGGATTGATATCGAAGGCGGATTCGGAAACCTGTTCGCCAACGCTTCGCTTCGTAAACTGTTCCCGAACCAGCCGTACGATGTTGAAGGCGACCCGATCGACCTGTCACGCGGCGGACGCTTCATGGCGCATCATATCTTGGTTCCGAAACCCGGAGTTGCCGTCCACATCAATGCATTCAACTTCCCGATTTGGGGAATGCTTGAAAAATGTGCAGTCAACTGGATGGCCGGAATGCCTGCGGTAGTAAAACCCGCAACATCAACATCATATCTTACCGAAGCTGTCGTTCGCGAAATCATTGCTTCGAACATCTTGCCCGAAGGCGCATTACAATTAATCTGCGGCTCGGCAACAAAAATATTAGATCATGTTGAATCGCAGGATGTCGTAACTTTTACCGGCTCGGCATCTGTCGGAAGAATGCTGCGCGCGCACGAACGAATCATCAGTGAATCGGTTCCGTTCAATCTTGAAGCCGACTCATTAAACTGCTCAATACTGGGTGAAGACGCGGTTCCCGGCACTCCTGAATTCGATCTTTTCGTTAATCAGGTGCGAAGTGAAATGACCGTGAAATGCGGACAAAAATGTACCGCGATCCGCCGGATCATCGTTCCTGAAAAACTCATGGAAGACGTCCAGATCGCTCTTGGAAAAGCACTGGATAAAGTCACAATCGGTGATCCGCGATTAAAAGAAGTGCGGATGGGCTCGCTTGTTTCGCAGGAACAGGTCAAGGAAGTGAAGATGCGCACGAAGGAAATTGCTAAAACGGCATCCATTGTTTATGGAGACTTCGATAAACTCGATACTATTGGCGCCGACAAATCGAAAGGCGCGTTCATCAGTCCGATGTTGCTGCGCGAAGACAATCCGTTTAAAAATACTTTCGTACATGAAATCGAAGCATTCGGACCTGTCGCCACGTTAATGCCATACAAAACAATTGAAGATGCCGTTGAACTTGCCAAACTGGGCCGGGGCTCACTTGTGTCATCAATCGTAACCAACAGCGACAAAATTGCCCGCGACTATGTAGTAAACGCAGCTTCGCATCACGGACGCATTTTAATCCTAAACCGTGAAAATGCAAAACAAAGCACCGGACACGGATCACCGCTGCCGCAGCTTGTTCACGGCGGACCGGGACGCGCCGGCGGAGGCGAGGAAATGGGCGGCGTGCGCGGAATAAAGCATTACATGCAGCGTTGCGCGGTCCAGGGAACGCCGACAACTTTGACGGAAATTACCGGAATCTATCAGCCGAAATCCGAATACAAAGAAACCACCGAACATCCGTTCAAATATTACTGGGACGATATCGAGCCGGGAATGTCGATCCGCACGCACAAACGCACCGTTACCGATACCGACATCATCAACTTTGCAAACCTTACGTGGGATCATTTCTACGCTCATACCGATATCACATCGCTCAAGGGAAGCATTTTCGAGAAGCGGACTGCGCATGGGTATTTCATCCTTGCGGCTGCTGCGGGATTGTTCGTTTATCCGGGAAAAGGCCCGGTCGCGGCGAATTACGGACTCGAAGAATGCCGTTTCCTGCGCCCGATTTACCACAATGATACGATTTACGTCCGGCTTACCTGCAAGCAGAAAGTCGAGCGCGACAGCCGTGGCGAGGAACTTCCTAGCGGTATCGTAAAATGGTTTGTTGAGGTTTTTGACCAGAGCGACGAACTTTGCGCTGTGGCAACAATCCTGACGATGGTGCAGAAACGCTCACCTTTTAAAAATATCAACCAACAGAACATCGACGAATACCTGACGAAATTAACAGTAAACCATAAAGCCAACTGGGGCGCGATGACACCACAACACATGGTCGAGCACTTCGAGTCGGCAATGCTGATGGCGGCGAACAATTTCGGAGAATATGAAATTGCAACGCCTGCCGAACATCTTGACAAATACCGTGAGATGATCTTCAGCCACAAGCCGATGCCACTCGGGCACAAGCATCCGTTGATGAAAAAGGACAGCGTCGAAGACCTGCGCCATCCCGATCTTGAAACGGCGAAACAAAAATTAAAGGAGGCATTTGCCGCCTATGAACAATATTTCAAGGAAAATCCGGAGGCGCGCACGAAAAATGCGGTCTTCGGAATGATGGATAAATTCGAATGGGATTTATTGAATACGAAACATTTCAATCATCATTTCAGGCAGTTCGGATTGTTGGAATAGAAGCTGTTTCCGGCTGTACGCTGTATCTTTTGTTCCATTGCATTGCACAAAAGGATGCCGCTTCCATCCGGGCTATGGCTCGCAACATTAAATAAACTTAATGCCTTAAGGATTCAAAAAACATAAAATGGTAACAACCACAGAAGCATACGTCAACACAAAAATAGATCACGGGATTGCCACGGTTGAGTTTTTTCACCCGGAGCAGAATTCCCTGCCCGGAAATATCCTCTCGCAACTTGCCGAAAGCATCACCGCAGCCGGAAAAGACGACAATGTAAAAGTCATCATCCTCAAAAGCGGCGGAGACAGGACGTTCTGCGCAGGAGCAAGTTTCCGGGAATTGATTTCGATCAACGATGCCGAAACCGGAAAAGTGTTCTTCTCGGGATTTGCAAACGTGATCAACGCGATGCGCAAATGCCCGAAATTCATCATCGGAAGAATTCAGGGAAAAACGGTTGGCGGCGGTGTCGGCATCGCTGCAGCATCGGATTATTGTATCGCAACGAAATTTGCTGCCGTTAAATTAAGCGAACTCAATGTCGGCATCGGCCCTTTTGTCGTGAGTCCGGCCATTGAACGAAAAATAGGCGTTTCAGCACTATCACAAATTGCCATTGACGCAAATTCATTTTATGAAGCAGAATGGGCAAAATCGAAAGGACTTTACGCCAATGTTTTCGACACGATCGAAGAGATGGACGAAGCAATCGAAGCTTTTGCACAACACCTTTGCACTTACAACCCCGATGCGATGCACGAAATGAAGAAGATCTTCTGGAAAGGAACCGAAAATTGGGATATCCTTTTGGCAGAACGCGCCGCAATCAGCGGAAGGCTGGTGTTGAGTGAGTTTACAAAGGAAACATTAAAGAAGTTTAAAGTTTAAAGTATAAAGTTGAATGTAACCACCAACTTTATAACCTGAAACATTATAACATTATAACCTGAAACATTATAACATTAAACAATAGTATGGTCTACGAATTCAAAGGCTTCATACCTGTTATCCACGAAAGCAGCTTCATCCATCCGCAGGCTGCGGTAACCGGCAACGTGATCATCGGGAAAGATGTTTATGTTGGCCCGGGTGCGGCCATCCGTGGCGATTGGGGCGGAATCGTGATCGAAGACGGCTGCAATGTCCAGGAGAATTGTACGATCCACATGTTTCCCGGCAAGAACATTACTTTGAAAGAAGGCGCGCACATTGGCCATGGCGCAATTATCCATGGCGCAAACATCGGGAGGAACAGCCTGATCGGAATGAACGCCGTAATTATGGATGATGCAGAAGTAGGCGATGAATGCATTGTCGGCGCCCTGACATTCGTAAAAGCAGGAATGAAAATTCCGAACCGAAAAGTTGTTGCGGGAAATCCTGCGGCAATCGTAAAAGACGTCAGCGACGAAATGATCGACTGGAAAACCAAAGGCACGGCACTATATCAAAAACTGCCTGCCGAATTATATGAAACGCTAAGAGCTGTTGAGCCGCTTCGGGAAATCCCTGAAAATCGGCCGACGCAGGAGGCGATATACAAGACATTGCAAGAATTAAAAACGAAGTAGTTCTTAAGTTATAAAGTTGAAGGTTTCGCGCTTTTAGACTTTATGACTTTAAACTTTCAGACTGAATGGTAACAGAATTTAAAATGCCCAAATTGGGCGAAAGCATTTCCGAAGCGACGATCATCAATTGGATGAAGAACGTTGGCGACCGCATTTCAGCAGAGGAAACTTTGGTGGAAGTTGCAACCGACAAGGTCGACAGTGAAGTGCCCTCGCCGATAAGCGGCATTATAACCGAAATCAGGTTTGAAAAGACTGATGTTGTCAGGGTTGGGGAAGTTTTGGCATTGATTGAGTCAGACGAAAATCAGATGTCGGATGCCGGAACGGAGGAAAAGCAAAACTCAGAACCGTCAGCCAAAATCCAACAAACAACCACCAGCAACAAACAACCAGAGAATAGACCTAAATCCACCAATTCCAATCCCGACGCATTCCTTTCCCCGCTGGTCATTTCGATCGCTCAAAAGGAAAACCTCTCGCTTGAAGAAGTACAAAGCATTCCCGGGTCTGGCGCAGGCGGACGAATACAGAAGAGTGACGTTTTTAATTATCTGAAAGACCGAAAATATCCTCTGAGAAGGGAAGAACCAAAAGGCAAGAGCCAGCAGTCAACTTATCCCAAGCCAACCATAAACTTTTTGGAAGGCAAAGACCGCATCGTCGAAATGGATCGCATGCGCAAGATGATTGCCGACCACATGGTGTATTCCAAGCACACTTCGCCCCACGTAACTTCCTACCTTGAAGCCGATGTGACGAACCTGGTGGAATGGCGAAATGCGAATAAGAATAAGTTTCAGGAGAAGCACAACGAGAAGCTCACGTTTACGCCGGTCTTCGTTGATGCCGTGGCGAAAGCAGTCAGGGATTTCCCAATGATCAATGTGTCGGTTGATGAAAATAAGATCATTGTCCATTCCAACATCAATATAGGCATGGCAACGGCGCTTCCGACAGGAAATCTTATTGTTCCCGTTGTCAGGAATGCGGATGGAAAGACGCTGGTGGATCTGGCAAAGGATGTAAACCGACTTGCAGATCGGGCCAGAAACAACAAGCTCAGCCCTGACGACATCAAGGGAAGTACCTTTACCATTTCAAACGTTGGCACTTTTGGAAGTTTAATGGGCACGCCGATCATCAACCAGCCCGAAGCCGCAATTTTGGCTTTTGGCATTATAAAGAAGCGTCCTGAAGTTATCACGACCGATAAAGGTGACGAAATCGCAATCAGGAGCATGATGTTCCTTTCGTTGTCGTTCGACCATCGCGTGGTTGACGGCTTCCTCGGCGGATCGTTCCTGCGGAAAGTAGGCGATTATCTTGAACAATTTGACCCAAACACAACTATTTAGAAACAACACGATCATGAAGTATACGATAAAAGAAACCGTTGTCCATACAAACCGCGCCGCAAGCGTAGATATCAACGGCATCGCGATGGGACATGAATTTACCGACCACATGTTTATTTGTGATTATGAGGATGGCGAATGGCAAAATCCAAGGATCGAGCCGCTAAAGCTGATTCCGACCCATCCGGCGGCAATGGCGCTTCACTACGGACAGGCAATTTTTGAAGGCCTGAAAGCCACCATGGGAAAAGACGGAATGCCTGTATTGTTCCGGCCCGACCAGAATGCTGAACGCCTGAATTTTAGCGCCGACCGTATGGGAATGCCTGCTTTTCCCGAGGATTTGTTTGTCGAAGGATTAAAAAGGCTTGTGGCAACCGACAAAGATTGGGTGCCGTCCAACGAAGGAAGCGCTTTATACCTGCGGCCTTTCATGTACGCCGATGAAGCTTTTATCGGAATGCGGGCGGCAACGAAATACAAGTTCATCATATTCGCATCGCCGGCGGGACCGTTTTTCAGCAAGCCGATCAAACTTTATGCAGAAACGAAGTACATCCGTGCGGCAATCGGCGGTACCGGTGAAGCGAAAGCAGCCGGGAATTACGCCGCCGCAATCCGCCCGACGGAAATGGCAAAGGCAAAAGGCTACGACCAGGTGCTGTGGCTGGATGCGCGTGACTTTGAATATGTGCAGGAAGTTGGAACGATGAACATTTTCTTTAAAGTTAACGGAAAGTTCGTCACTCCGAACCTCGCCGGGGCTGTACTCAACGGAATTACAAGACTCAGCGTTATCGACCTGTTGCGTGACAAAGGCTATGAGGTTGAAGAACGCCCGGTTTCTATGAAAGAAATTGTGGAAGCGTTCGATAAAGGAACTTTGGAAGAAGCCTTTGGAGCGGGAACTGCGGTTTCGATTGCTCCGGTTGAAGAAATTGGATATAAGGATATGAAAATAACATTTCCTGCGGAAGCTCCGGTTGGGAGAGATATAAAGGCAACGCTGGACGCGATCAAGATGCAGAAGGCGGAAGATAAATTTGGATGGATCGTCCCTGTCGAGAGTTTCCAGGCGCAGCCCAGATAGAGACGGCATCCTTTTGAGGAACGAAAAAGATAGAGGCGAAAGCTGGAAGTGTCTGCAAAAATTTAATACAAGATAGTTGACCTGGTTAAGGCTGAACTACCTAATAAAATATTAAACATTATGAGATTAAAGCATCTAAGCTTAATTCCTTAATGTTCAAAAAATATGGAATTGTCAGAAAAAACATTGAATAAAATTATCCTTGAAAGCGCATTTTCGACAATGGCCACGGCGAAAGCCATGACCGAATTGTACGAGGGGAATTTCAAGGTGGTTTCAAAATATGTGCATGCGACATCGCGCGGGCATGAAGCCATTCAGATTGCCACGGCGATGCAGCTATTGCCGCAGGATTATGCTTTTCCATATTACCGTGATGATGCGATGATGCTCGGGATCGGGATGCGGCCGTACGATTTGATGCTGCAATTACTGGCGAAGAAGGACGATCCGTTTTCGGGCGGGCGAACTTATTACTGCCACCCGAGTTTGCGGGATGCCGACAAGCCGAAGATTCCGCACCAGTCATCGGCCACAGGAATGCAGGCGATTCCGGCAACGGGCGCGGCTATGGGATTTTGGTATAAAGAAAATGTTGGAATTGATGAAGAAGCTGACCCAAACCTCAAAGGCGAACTGGCGAATCAAAAGCCTGTGGTTGTGTGTTCGCTTGGCGATGCATCGGTAACCGAAGGCGAGATTGCCGAAGCATTCCAGATGGCGGCGCTGAAACAACTTCCGATATTGTACCTTGTGCAGGACAACGGCTGGGATATTTCGGCCAATGCCGCAGAAACGCGCGCGCAGGACGCATTCGAATACATTAAAGGTTTCCACGGAATTGAAGCCGTTACGATTGACGGCGCTGATTTTACCGAAAGTTACCTGACGATACAAAATGTCCTTCACACGATCAGGACCGAGCGCAGGCCATTTCTTGTGCATGCGAAAGTGCCACTATTGAACCACCATACTTCGGGCGTGCGGATGGAATGGTACCGGGATGATTTGGAGGAAGCGCGCTTGCGTGATCCTTATCCGGTATTGGTGCGGCAGATGACTGAAGCTGGATTTACATCTGAAGAAATCACGAAATTAAATGATGCGGCTGTTGCGGTTGTACAGGCTGATTTCGATAGGGCACAACTGGCAGAAGACCCGCAGCCCGAAGATTTATTTACGCACGATTTTGCGCCGACACCAATTATGCAAGAGCAGGGCGAACGGAATCCGCCGCGTGAGGATAAGGTTGTTATGGTGGATTGTGCTTTGTTTGCCGTCGAAGAGCTCATGCGGAAGCATAAAGAATGCTTGTTATACGGACAGGATGTTGGCGGGCGTTTGGGCGGCGTTTTCCGTGAAGCCGCAACCCTGGCGCAGAAGTTTGGCGACGCGCGCGTTTTCAATACGCCGATCCAGGAAGCATTTATTGTTGGTTCTACCGTCGGGATGTCGGCAGTAGGGCTGAAGCCGATCGTTGAGGTGCAGTTTGCCGATTACATCTGGCCCGGACTAAACCAATTGTTTACCGAAGTCAGCCGTTCGTGTTATTTAACCAACGGAAAGTGGCCCGTGAGCATGATACTGCGGGTTCCTATTGGTGCTTATGGCAGCGGCGGTCCGTATCATTCTTCATCGGTGGAAAGCGTTCTGACAAACATCAGGGGAATCAAGATCGCATATCCGAGTAATGGTGCCGATTTAAAAGGGTTGCTAAAAGCGGCGTATTACGATCCGAATCCGGTAGTGATCCTCGAACATAAAGGTTTGTACTGGTCCAAGGTCAAAGGAACGGATATGGCACGTGTCAATGAACCTGCTGAAGATTATGTGCTTCCATTTGGCAAAGCGAATGTCGTTCAGGAAATCTGGCCGCAGGACGAAAACGAGACCATTTCGATCATCACTTACGGGATGGGCGTTCACTGGGCGCTGAATGCCTCGGCAGATTTACAGGAAAATGTCGAAATTGTCGATTTGCGGACACTTTACCCACTCGACGAGGAAACCATCCTGAAATCGGTAAAAAAGGCTAAAAAATGCCTCATTGTAACTGAAGAGCCGGTAAATAATTCTTTTGCCCGAAGCTTAGCCGGAATGATTCAGGAAAAATGTTTCAAATTTCTGGATGCTCCGGTGATGGTTATCGGATCTGAAAACATGCCTGCAATTCCTTTGAATTCGACTTTGGAGCAAACGATGATCCCGTCGGTGGAGAAGGTGAGGACGAAGATTGAGGAGTTGTTGCGCTACTAGTATGGAGTGTTTAGTTATCTGTTTTATGCACTCTTCATGCACTATATAGGGCTTTGATGGGATTATGATGGAAGTAAAGCGCAGCTTATAGTATAGCACTTAGCTCGTTGGCAGTTTTTTTATTTTGCTTTGTTGATAATAGCCGTCAATACTTTTGAAGGAGTCATATTCTCGAGAAAATACTTTTGCGCATTCTTCTCCAATGTTTTCCTGTAAATATTGTCACGAAGAAGATGTATTACAGCATCCCGCATTTCATTTTGGCTTGCTATAAAATGTATGTTTATCCCGTGAATCAGGGGATTTGGAAAGTCGTATGATAGTTTAGTGGAAATTATTGCTTTGCCCATTGCCATATATTCTGCCAGTTTCCAGCCGTGGCAATTATGAACCGCAGGAGTATTAAAAGAAATAGCGGATAATTTGTTTTTCCTGATAAACTTTTTCAACGCATACTGTTTGGGAATGGCCACACTTTTAAATTCATCAAACTTTGGATGCTCGGGTGTTGCATATAAACCGCCTTCAAATTCTACCTCATTAAGTTGCCGGCAGGTATCTATAAAATACTTCCGCAAATGGTTTGTGTTATCAGCATATTCATCAGCAGTCCACAGGGTAGCGGTTAAAAATATATAAGCATTGGTATTATTCTTCTCCGGACTCAAAAACTTTTCTAGTTTCTCCCGCCTGTAAGTTTGCCAATAATCTTTAATAAAAATTCTTTTTTTAGTTGGGACTGAAAATGAACTTGCAAGCAGATTTGCCGCACAGTAATATAGGGTCTGGGGCAAGTTCCACATTTTAATTCCGAAACTGGGAGGAATCACGACAAGTTTGGCATGCTGGGTCTCTTGTTCTTTATTAAAATTAATTTTTGCGTAAACGTCGCACCAATCATAAGCTTCCTGACTGATATCGTCGGGATCGCAATAATCAACTACAAATCGTGTAATTTTATTTTGTTCAATTGAGACAAAAGCAAAAAAATGGTTAAACGAAAATAAGTGTTCTTTTCTCACCAGGCCGGTGAAATACCTGGCTCCAAACGTGACATTATTTCTGCCAAAAACGTCGTACAGGCCTTGGATGTAAAAGGAAGAAAACAGAATCCTGGAAGTCGAATCTATAACAATCTTGGTAGAATTCATTTTAAGGTATTTCTAAAATTACTTAATTTCCGCATTGATCCAATTACCGGAAGTCGCGTGCCTGTGCAAGTATAAGAAAAGGTAAGTAATTATTGTCGGTGAAATAGCGGATTGACATCAGAAAGCAATAATAACCCGAATCCGCGGAATAATAAGTGCTTGTTTTTTAGCTGACAACAAATCCTACATTTGTACCAGAGTTAAAAGACAAACCGTGAAAAACCGCCTCCATCTGCCAGCCTTACTACTACTAGCCTTTGTCAGCAGCGTGAGCCATGGACAGAAAAAGGAACTCGACAGCCTGAAACGAATGCTGCCTTTGGTTAAAATTGATTCTGCGAAAGTCAACCTGTACAACCGGATTTCAAATATCTACAAAGAAAGCCGTCCCGATTCAACTTTTTTTTATGCTGATAAAGCGGCGGCACTTGCGGTAGAAATCGATTATGATTTCGGACTTGCAAACGCATTCCTGAACATGGGAAACTTCAATATTATTACCGGAAAATATGATAAGGCCAAAGCCGATTTCATCAAAGCAAGAACCCTGTTTCTTGAATTAAATAAAGATTCAGAAGGCAATGAAATAAAAAATGGCCTGGCAAAGGCGTATGCAAGCCTTGGCGTAGTTTATTCTGAAGGAAACGATTATGTACCCGCGCTTGAAAACTACCACCACGCATTAAAACTGTACCTTGAGACGGGGCAGAAGAACAACCTTTCTAAAGTCTGCAACAATTTAGGAAACATCTATAAAGCGCAGGGAAATCTTCAAAAGGCGCTGGATTCCTATAAAAAAGCCCTGAAAATACAGCAAGAGATCGCCGAACCGGCCGCTGCGATGTCACTTACGAATATCGGGGCGATCTATCTCGAGCAAAATAAGTTGCAGGAAGCTTACAGGTCGTTCAAAAATGCGGAAAACCTGTTTGCCGACTGGGATAACAAGCGCGGGCTGGCGTTGCTGAAAAACTACCTTGGAGATTACTATGTCAGGAAATCGGATTTTGGCCAGGCGCAGCAATTCTATAGCATTTCTCTTGGGATGTATGAAGAAATGCAGAACCAGCATGGCGCTTCGCTGGTACTTTTTAACCTCGGGAAACTTTACAGCAGACAGAAAATGTTTCCTCAAGCGCTTGAATGTGCCAACCGCTCACTTCGGTATGCCACAGAAACCGGATTGCGCGATCAGGCATTCCATTCTGAAAAACTGCTGAGTGAAATACATGAAGCTACTGGCAATGATAAAGAAGCTCTCGCATATTACAAGCGTTCGGTTGCCCTGAAAGACAGCATCTATACAGCGGAAAATAACAAAAAATTCGTCCGTGCAGAAATGGAGTTCGACTACAAAATGAAAGAGTCGCTCTTGCTTGAAAAGAACAAACGGCAACAGCTTATCGCTTCATTCTCGATCATTGGCGGACTGCTGCTGATCGGGCTGATCTTTATGATCTTCAACAGGCGGCAGGTAAAACGCAGGCTCACACTTCAGAAAGAAGTATCAGAATATGAGCAAAAAGCACTGCACCTGCAGATGAACCCTCATTTTGTTTTCAACTGCCTGGGTGCGATCTCGAGTTTTATCGTCCAGAACGGAACAGATTCGGCACTGCGTTATCTGTCGAAATTCTCAAAGCTGATGCGTCTTACACTGGAATATTCGAAAGATTCGCTCATTCCGATCGACAAAGAGATTGAAGGCCTGCAGAATTACCTTGAACTCGAACAGCTTCGGTTTCACAACAGTTTCGAATTTGAGATACATTCCAGTGACAAAGTGGAATTTAACATGGGATTGCCGCCGTTGCTGATCCAGCCTTTTGTTGAAAATGCCATTCTCCACGGACTCGTCCCAAAGGAAGGGCCGGGCAAAATCAACGTGAGCTTCGATGTTGCCAACAACCAGCTTGTGTGCACGATCACTGACAACGGCATCGGCATTGCAAAATCCATGGAACTGAAAGAGCATTCGGTGCAGGCGCATCAGTCGATGGCATTGGCAATTACGAAAAAACGCCTTGAGATCATGGAAGCGACAATTTCAAAATCGGCACAAATAGAAATTGTAGAGAATAAAAACAACGATGGGGCAGCCGGCACACGTGTCACTTTGAGATTACCGATTCAATATATTCAATAAAACTACCATGATTACAGCAGTATTAATTGACGACGACCAGCATTTAAGGGCTGGACTCAAATCGCTTCTCGCGTTGTATGCAAACGACATACACATCATTGGTGAAGCAGAAAGCGTGAAATCCGGAGTTGCGCTGCTGCAGAACCTCCAGCCTGAAGTCATCTTCCTCGACATTCATCTTGCCGACGGAACCGGATTCGATATCCTGGAGCAGATGGCGAAAATTAAAGGAAAAAGTACTGCACACCTCATATTTATCACGGCGCATGAGCAATATGCGGTAAAGGCTTTCAAATTCAGTGCACTGGATTATATATTGAAACCGGTTGGCCCGGAAGAATTGCAGGATACCATCGCGAAGATTAAGACTGTCGCGGGAAAGAGCAGTTCCTTTGAACACATCGACTTGCTCCTGGAGAATATCCGAAGGAAAGTGGACAATTACAAACGGATTGCACTTTCCACCAGTGATGGTATCCATTTGTTTGAAGTCGCCGACATCATCAGGTGTGAGGCAAAGGTGAATTACACAGAGTTTTTCATCAAGAACCACAAGCCGATACTGATTTCCAGAACCCTGAAAGAATATGAAGAGCTGCTCACGGAACATGGATTTGAAAGGATCCACCAATCACACCTGATCAACCTTTCATACCTGAAATCATACATCAAGTCGGACGGCGGGTATGTCATCATGGCCGACAATACGAAGATACCGCTGGCCCTGAGCAAGAAAGAGAAACTTCAACAACTTATAAAGGCGCTTTAGCCAAAACAAGAACCTAAAACTAACATTAATACCAAGATCATGAAAAAAATATTACTGTTACTATTGCTTTTGGCCTGCGGGGCGAATGCACAGAACCTGACCTTCCCGGATGCCACCTTTAAAGCTATGCTGGTAAATGGCGGCCCGGCAAATTTTACGGCCTATGCCGGTGGCGTTTCGGTGGACAGGATCGATACCAATTTCGACAATGAAATCCAGGTTTCGGAAGCGGCGCTTATCCAAAAGCTATGGGTTGAAGGAACCAACGCATACGCCGTGACGAGCATCCAGGGGATTGAAGGTTTTACCAATCTGACCGAATTAGGATTTACCGGAATCAGCGCCACCAGCATTAATTTAAGCGGAATGCCTAACCTGCTGACATTTTCCTGTAAAAGCCCACTTTTGGCCAGCGCCACGGTCTCAGGAATGAATTCACTTACAGGAATTACATTTATGGACAGTCCTGAATTAGCAAGTTTAAGTATTTCCAATTGTGCAGCCTTGACCACGATCATTGCGCAAAACAACGACGCCTTGTCGGCGATCAGTCTCAATTTATCCGCGCTTCAACAGCTTTTTGTCGACAATAACCAGATTGAAGTGCTCAACCTGACCAGTTGCCCTGCTTTGCAATGGGTTAGCGCCAACAATAATCAGCTCACCGAAATCAACATTTCCGGGCTCACCGCAATCCAGGGCTTTAATATTGAAAATAATCCGGATCTGGCAATACTCAATGCGTCTGGATGTTCTTCATTCAATCCTAGCGGCGGAATATTTAATGACAATCACAATATCGTTTCTGCAAACTTTTCAAACTGCAGCAGCCTTACCTATCTTTCCATAACAAACGGTGTCCTTTCGTCTCTTGACCTGTCGGGCTGTACGGCACTGGCCAATATCAATGTAAGCAACAACGAGATACAAACCTTTAACCTTACGGGAGCCAATGCCATAGAGACTTTATACTGTAACAACAACCAGATTACAGCACTTGATTTAAGCGGACGTTCCGGCCTTGCCCAGCTCGGTGCTCACAATAACGAAATTTCAAGCCTTAACCTCACAGGTTGCAACAGCCTGGAATCGGCATTTTGTTTTAACAATAACATCGGTACGCTAAGTGTTCCCGGAATGACACAATTGGCAATCCTGGCTTTGGAAGATAACCCGTTGACGCACCTGGATGTTTCAGGCTGTACTGCGCTGTCGGCAGTCGCTTTACCAGGCGGGTTTGTGAGTGGGAATTTCGAGAATTGCAGTTCTTTGATCAATATCAATATTAATAGTTCGGATCTTTCTTCCCTGAACTTTGCAGGATGTACCAGCCTTACCGGAATTTATCTGGAAAGCGTTGCTTCAATTGCCCCTTTATCGTCGATCGATGTTTCGGGAATGTCTGGACTGACAACGCTGTTATTAATAAATATGGACATTTCTGAAGTTGACCTGACCGGCTGTACAGGCCTTTTGAATTTATTTTTAGGCTTGGGCGATTTAGAGACAATCGACTTATCGGCAACACCCAACCTGGCTCATTTAATGATCCGTGATACCCAAATCCAAAATATTGACGTGTCCGGGCTTTTTGGTTTGCAATCCCTGCAAATTACAGGTAATCCTGAGCTTGAAACTGTTTTTGCGAAAAACGGCTCCAATGAGAATCTCATTCTTGATGCGGGAAATACGTCACTCGAATTCTTTTGCCAGGATGAAAGTGCCGTCGCTGACACAGTCCTTGCTTTAGGCAATGCCTCACTTCTCAATGTTGTCTGTAATTCGTATTGTTCTTTTACACCGGGCGGAAATTATAATACCATTACAGGCAGCATCCGTTTTGATGGCAATGGGAATGGTTGCGACAGTGCCGATGCAGTGCAGCCAAATGTGCGGGCCGACCTTAATGATGGAACGGGCGATTATGCCATGTTTACGAACAATAGCGGAATCTATATAGCACATGTCGGTGCCGGAAATTTTACGCTCGATGCCAATATCGAAAACCCTGAACTTTTCTCAATTTCGCCTGTGTCAGAAACAGCTTCTTTTGCAGATACGAACAGTAATGAGGCTACAATAAACTTTTGTATTTCCCCAATTGGCATGCAGCGGGATGTGGAAATTGTTATTGTGCCGATTTCGCCGGCAAGGCCAGGATTTACGGGATTGTATCAGATTGTGATTCGCAATAAGGGCAACCAGATGGTTAGCGGAAATTTTAATTTCACTTATGATGAAAGCTTGTTGAGCTACGCATTTGCGACGGTAGCGCCAACATCGACCAGCGCCGGCCAACTGCAGTGGGATTACTTAAACCTGCAGCCTTTTGAAAACAGGGGATATTATTTCGGACTCAATGTCAACAGCCCGACACAGGTTCCGCCGGTCAATATCAATGATGTACTAACATTTACCGCCACGATCAATCCCATAGCAGGCGATTTCATGGCTGCCGATAATCAGTTTGTCTACAATCAGACTGTAGTTGGCTCATTCGATCCTAATAACATTACATGCATCGAAGGCGAAAATGTTTCACCATCGGCAATTGGGCAGTACCTTCATTACGTTGTGAACTTTGAAAATACAGGAACGGCGGCTGCAGAAAATATTGTTGTGAGGGTTGAGATAGATCCTGCGCAATATGATATCAACTCGCTCCAGTTGATGAATGCCTCACATGCGAACGCGACAAGGATTTCGGGAAATGTCATCGAATTTATATTTCAAGGCATCAATTTGCCTGGTGCTAACCCTGGTGATCCGCCGGTGAGTACACACGGGAATGTGCTCTTCAAGATCAAGTCGAATACCGGACTCCAGGAAGGCGACTTCGTAGAAAAGATCGCAAACATTTACTTTGATTATAATGCGCCGGTAGAGACAAATTTTGCCCATACAATTTTCGAAGCGCTAGGCAATCAAGTTGTTACGATTGACCAATCCATCAGGATTTACCCTAACCCTGCCAGGGATCATGTGATCATCAACTGTAAAGGCAACATCAGCTCGGTGCATTTGTTCGATGTCCAGGGGCGACTCCTTGAAACCGGAATGTACAATAGCAATATGGTAACACTCGATGTTTCAAATCGCCAAAGCGGAGTTTATTTTGTGAAAGTTATTACGGCAGAAGGCGGAAGTGTCGAAAAAATTATAAAAGAATAAAAAGGTTTTTTAATAGCCGGTGAAAGCGCAGATGAAAGTCTGTGCTTTTTTATTATAAGATTTCGTGGCCAGATTACGTAATGAAGCTCGAATAATAGCCAGTCGCTGTTTAATAGCACTTACTGTGCCGACCATCCGCCATCAATGGTAAATGCGGCTCCTGTTGTTGACCTTGCATTTTCGGAAGCCAGCAGCAAAGCCATATCAGTGATCGCTGCTACGGGAATGAATTCACGAACAGCATGTTTCCGGAGCAACTTCTCAATAACTTCCGGCTCTGAAAGGCCTGTAGCTTCAACCTGAAGATCGATCTGATTTTGCACCAAAGCCGTTCTTACAAATCCGGGACAGATTGCATTTGCAATAATTCCGAAAGGCGCACCTTCGAGGGCAGCCGCCTTAGTAAAGCCAATGAGGCCATGTTTGGCGGCAACGTATGCACTTTTATTTTCAGAAGCCACCAGTCCGTGTACCGAGGCAATATTGATTATCCGTCCGAAATGCTGAGACTTCATATACGGCCAAACTGCTTTTGTAAGATGGAATGCTGCCGAGAGATTAATGCTTACAATGGCATCCCACATTTGTTCAGGGAAATCTTCAATGGGTGATATGTGCTGAATGCCTGCATTGTTGATCAGAACATCAAGACGGCCAAAAGTATTCACTGTTTCATCTGCCAACTTTCGGAGCGCTTTAGCATCCTGCATATTGGTATTTGAAAAAAGATGTCCGACTCCAAAGCGGGAGGCAATTTCTTCGGATGTGGCTGCGCCATCATTTTCGAGTCCGTTGAATGTTATATTATATCCATTTGCAGCAAATGATTCAGCAAGTGAAAGACCGATGCCGGAAGTGCTTCCTGTGATGAGTGCGGTTTTAGCCATTATGAATCAATACATATGCTGTCCGCCGTTGATGCTTAGATTTGAGCCTGTCATGAAGCCCGTTTTGTCTGACAGCAGGTAGAGCACGGCCTCGGCCACTTCTTCGATATCGCCAAGCCTTCCGACAGGGATTTGGGATACGATCTGGTCGCGGACTTTTTCAGGCACTGCCATGACCATTTCTGTACCGATGTAACCCGGGGAAATAGTATTGACCGTAATCCCGTATTTTGCCACTTCGAGGGCGAGGGATTTAGTGAAACCATGTAGCCCGGCTTTTGCCGCCGAATAATTGGTCTGTCCAAATTGGCCTTTTTGCCCGTTCACAGAAGAGATGTTTATAATCCGGCCATAGCGACGTTCCATCATTCCGTTGATGACGTGACGCGTGCAGTTGAATACCCCGTTGAGGTTGGTGTTGATGACCTCATCCCATTCACGTTTCCCCATTTTGGAAAAGCGCGTGTCTTTCGTGATTCCAGCATTGTTTATCAGAATGTCGATCGGGCCGATCTCATTTTCAATACGGGTTATCATTTCGGCAACAGAATCATAGTCGGATACATCTCCATGCACCATACAAACATCGCATCCCTGTTCCCGCATTGCTTCTTCTGTGGCGCGGGCCTTTTCCGGACATCTTGAATTCCCCACCACGCGGTATCCTTCCTTATTCAGGCGGAAACAGAGTGCAGTACCGATGCCGCCGGTGCTACCGGTTATAAATGCTACTTTTTTGTATTTTTTCATAATCCTTTTCATTTATTTTTTAATACTTCCTTCTTAAGAAATTGCAATACCTGCATGTTGAAAGTTTCCGGCCGCTGGTACTCCAGGAAATGGCATCCCGGATCGAAAACTGTTACAGTAGCATTACGAATTCTTGCTGCTTCCCTCACTATTATGTTGTGATAATTTTCGGGGCGCATATAAGTATACGGGCTCACCTTGTCATCTTTGCCAACCAAAATAAGGCACGGTTGGATCAGACTCCCCAAGTGCTCGTTTACTGATTCCAACAGCATGCCTTCGATTGACCTCAATATCATCCTGCCAAATTCAGGAGCGTGTTCCTGATATAGCGGCAGCCGCCTAAGAAGGTCTCCAGCCATTCTCTGATCACCGCAGAAGCCTGTCAGGAAGTTGAACTTATGCATGGTGAAGGCATTCGCACTTCCGGCTACGCCTAATCCCAAACCTATGAGCATCTGTTTTTCCGTGGGCGAGTAGGGTTCAAAACCTGCCGGCGATATCAGGATGAGCCGTGCGATCAGTGCGGGTTCCCTTAACGCGATTGTCACAGCTATTTGTCCGCCCATCGAATGCCCAACCAAGGTTGTCTGTGAAAGACCAAGTGTGTGCATAAAGCCTGTTACAACGCGGGAATAAAAATCCATCGTAAAAGGATGATCTTCCTTTGATGAATGTCCGTGTCCCGGCAAATCAAGGGCAATACAACGGAAATGATTCTTAAGTTCAGGTATGTTTTTTCGCCATGCCGGTATTGCACTACCCATTCCGTGGACGAATAGAAGAACGTCGCCTTGATTGTCACCTTCGTCTATATAGGCTATTTCAATACCATCTACATCTACTTTTTTAACTTCAAAAGGGTAGGGAACCGTTTCGCCATTCTTTTTTTCGCCCAACGGCATCTTTGCCGTATGTACAGGGAACCACAATTCCTTCCATGTTGCCAGTATATCCATCAATTTTCCCTTTCTTTTAACCAGGATGTTATTCCCGGCGCCAATTCTTTTTGTGAGCGGGCTCCCGTAAACACCCCGATATGGCCACCAGGGAATTCAACAAGGCTTTTATCTGTGCTGCCGACGAGATTATTGAGAGCAATGGAAGCTGCAGGCGGCACCAGATGATCCTGAGCCGCATAGATGTTCAGCAGCGGCATTGTAATCCGGTTAAGATTCACTTTTTGGCCTCCGATTACAAAAGTTCCCTGAACCAGCTTGTTCTGCTGGTACAGGTCTTTAATGAACTGTCGGAAACATTCGCCTGCCTGTGGCGGACTGTCATTGATCCATTTTTCCATCCGCAGAAAATTCACTACCTGCGCCTCTTCACCTGAAGCCAGGATGTTCAGGTATTTGTTTGTCTTCAGCATGGGCTTGAGCCTTTCGAAGCCCCGGTTCAGCAGTTCGCCGGGAATGATGCCATGGCTGTCGACCAATGCATCAGCATCAAGATGTCTGGCCCACTTTCCCAGCATATCATTTTGAGTTGCGAAATCGACCGGTGTTACCAGTGTTACCAGATTTTGCACTTTTTCAGGATGCAGCGCTGAATAAATTATGCTGAACGTCCCGCCCTGACAGATGCCCATCACAGTAATTTTTTCTGCCTTAGAAAGCTGAATGACAGCATCGACAGCATCGTTGAGATATCCGTTGATGTACTCATCCATCGTATAATATTTATCTTCGGGGGCGGGATATCCCCAATCCACAAGGAAAATATCAGCTCCGCCTGCCTGAAGATTCCGGACAAAGCTCCTGTCCTCCTGCAGGTCCATCATGTCGTAGCGGTTTACCAGCGCATATACGATCAGGATAGGTGTTGTAATCGTAGCAGGAGTCTCACGGATGTATTGATGCAATGTTACTTTATCTTTTTGCCAGACACACTTTTTGGGTGTTGTCGCCACAGTTACTTCTCTTACATTTTTTAGGGTTTCCCATCCTTGGGACAGACGTGACGCAGTAGCGGCAAACTCATCAATAATTTCTGTTGGAGAAAAGTTGTACATCGTTATTGCTTACTTCCTGATTTATCTGTTTTTTCGTTTTTCTGTTCGCGACGTTCAGCGTTTGCCCTTACGGATTCCTGAAGATCGTTGAACATTTTCTCCAGATTGTTTAACCTGGAGCGCAATTCATGGTTGACTTTATACAGATCTTCCAGTTGCGACCTGAATACGACAGGGAGTGGCTGCAGGAAAGTTTCCAACTGCTTTTCATACGCATTGTTGATCTCTGAGTTCAGCTTTATAAGTTCTGCCTGAAGAGCAGCATATTCATCGGTGTTGAAAAGCGCAACAAATTCCTGTTCGTTTATTGCAGACCATTCGTTGTAGAAGTCATTAAAGTTATCCCCTGTTTTACCTTCCCTTGCCCGCTCAGCCATACGCTGCATTACTTTTTCCGATGCTGAAGCTGCAGTCCTGTACATCATAACCTGCATTTGGTTTGCTTTGGACATGTACTCATTACATTTTTCCATGATGCTGAACCCAGGGCCAAAAACTGATTGCCCATCGCCGGTACCTGTATTTGCGGTTGAGTTGCTAAAAAACGGCGTGAAACTGCGTGCGCTGCTTCGTGCCATTTCCATCCACCAGTTGGCCATGCTCTGCGGGTCTATCTGCGAAATTGTTCCGAAGAAAGGCATGCTGTTGCCAAACATACTGCTGAATTGCCTGCCGGTTTCCGTTGAGGTATCGAACCACATCTTCATGTTCTTCATGGAAGTGTCGACAAAATCTTTCATCGGGCTGAGTGAATCGAACCCGAAGAGGCGGTCAGTAAATTTTTTAAATTCCTGCTCATCAATCAGTTTCCAGAAATCCTCGGGACGGAAGTTGTTGTCGCGCATAGAATTGAATACAGGTTGCCACAGGCTGAACAGCCGCGTGTACATATCGGTGCTGTTGAGCATATTGGAAAAAACATCCCTCATCATGTTGTGGCTGAAACCGGATGATCCGCCCGGCATAAAAGGATTTTGCATATTCCGGATCATGGACTGAAAGTCGCTCAGCCATTTTTGCTGCATTTTTGTTACATCTTCCCAAACTGTTTTTTGGCTGGTATTATGCTTCTCTGCCATATCCCGCCAGTCATTCATCATTTTGGTAGTGTTGTTGTACCAGGTGTCGAAAATTGTATCGGTTCTTTCCATTTTTAAAAATAAGTATTTGATAATCCGATTGTTCAGCATCAGATGAAGTCAAAATTACCTTTTAAAAAGGCTAAGGTTTTATATGATTAAGGGGTTTTTTTGTGGTATTTAAATGAGTTTTCAATAGAATCCGGAGATAGGCTGCAAAGGATAAATTTCGTGTTTGCTGAGTCTGGTGAAGCTACTTAAGGAAGTTATTGCTGCCTGCAACACACAGCATCAATCCAGAAGCCGGTACATCTGAAAATAAAAAAGCCCTTAGGCAAACGCATAAGGGCTTTGAAGGGTGATGTAAATTTATTTTTTTTCCGATGGTGGATATTGCGCCAGGACTTTTGTTACGAATTCCCTGATGCGCTCATCTTTTTCACCTGTGTTTTGGGTAAGGATCCCGGTCCCTTCGCCCTGCCAAACAAGCTCTTTTCTTGAGGCATCGATCAGGTCGATGAACAGTGTCCCTTCGGTATTTGAGTATACGGAAGTATGTCCGCCCCAAATCCATGGGCTCCAGCCAATGCCGTAACCATAGCCCCAGCCATTATTGAACTGGTTTACATTAACCTGTTCGGTAGATTTTGTAAAGAAGTTGATCAGCAGGTCAGGATTTTCACTTTTGGTAAAGCCTTTCGCAGTCATTGCTTCCTCGATTGAACGGAGGATGCGTTTTTTGTCGAGATCCGATATTTCCACTTTGTCTACCCCATCTTTAAGGAAGGCGTATGTTTTATATTTGGAGAAATCGGTTTTCTTATCATAATCGTTTGCTACCCGTACCGAAGAGCAGGCGCCCATCACGAAGATCAGGAGCATTGGTATAAACTTGATTGTTTTCATAGTCAGTTGCATTAGAGGTTTCTTTCTTTTCTTTCTTTCAAAACTTTTGCGATACCAATAAGGTTGAGGATGATGCAGGCAATCAAGAGGATTGATTTTTGAAACGGATTCCTGATGATATGAGCCACCGGAAGCAAACCTACACCCATCAGCACTAGGGATACGCTGTTTAATTTTTTCATTTTATAAATTTTCGAGAATGGATTCGTCGACCAAATTCGGGATGGTAACTTTCAGTAAAGGTTGCGTTTCCATCGCCCTATTAATCGCAAAAATCGCCTCTTTATTGCGTGCCCAGCTTCTTCTTGAAATTCCATTGTTCACGTCCCAGAAAAGCATGGACCGCAGGCGCTGTTTTGCGGCGGCTGAACCATCAAGAACCATACCAAATCCGCCATTGATCACCTCTCCCCAGCCGACTCCTCCACCATTATGGATTGAGACCCAGGTTGCTCCGCGAAAGCTGTCGCCGATGACATTTTGTATGGCCATATCAGCGGTAAAACGGGAACCATCATAAATGTTTGATGTTTCACGGTAAGGCGAATCGGTGCCTGAAACGTCATGATGGTCACGACCTAAAACAATATTTCCGATTTCGCCATTTGCAATCGCAGTGTTGAATGCTTCAGCAATTTTCATACGACCTTCAGCATCTGCATAAAGGATCCGCGCCTGTGAGCCAACAACAAGGCGGTTTTGCTGAGCGCCTTTAATCCATTGAATATTGTCGTTCATTTGCTGACGGATTTCCATCGGAGCGGATTTCGACATTTCTTCGAGGACTTCACGGGCTATATCGTCGGTCTTTTGCAGGTCTTCCGGCTTTCCTGAAGTACACACCCATCGAAAAGGGCCAAAGCCATAGTCGAAGCACATTGGGCCTAAAATATCCTGGACATAGCTCGGATACCTGAAATTAATTCCATCCTCAGCCATGATATCTGCGCCGGCGCGAGAGCATTCCAAGAGGAAGGCATTGCCGTAGTCAAAAAAATAGGTTCCTTTAGCCGTGTGTCGGTTTATTGCGGAAGCATGCCTGCGCAGCGACTCCTGAACCTTTTCCCTGAAGGTGTCGGGTTCATCAGCCATCATTTTTTTTGCCTTGTCAAAAGACATTCCTGCAGGATAATAGCCGCCAGCCCATGGATTGTGGAGCGATGTCTGGTCTGAGCCAAGATCAATGTATATATCTTCAGTGTCAAATTTCTCCCAGACATCGACGATATTTCCGAGAAAAGCAATGGAAATCGTTTCTTTCGCTGCTTTTGCAGTATTTACACGGTTTACCAAATCGTCAAGGTTTGTAACTACTTCATCGACCCAACCCTGAGCGTGGCGGGTTTCAACAGCTTTTGGATTTACTTCGGCACAAACGGTGATGCAGCCTGCGATGTTTCCGGCTTTTGGTTGGGCGCCGCTCATTCCGCCCAGGCCTGAGGTGACGAATAACTTCCCGGCTAAATTTTCACCTTTTTTTGCGATCTTCCGTCCGGCATTCAACACTGTAATTGTTGTTCCATGTACGATTCCCTGCGGCCCGATATACATATAGCTTCCGGCAGTCATCTGTCCATACTGCGTTACGCCCAGCGCGTTAAAACGCTCCCAATCATCAGGTTTAGAATAATTGGGAATCATCATTCCGTTGGTTACTACTACGCGCGGCGCTTCCGGATGGGATGGGAAAAGTCCCATTGGATGCCCAGAATAAATTGTAAGGGTTTGTTCATCGGTCATTTCCGACAGGTACTTCATGGTTAGCAGGTACTGCGCCCAGTTTTGGAAAACCGCGCCGTTTCCGCCATAGGTAATCAGCTCATGCGGGTGCTGTGCAACGGCATAGTCGAGGTTGTTCTGGATCATCAGCATGATTGCCTTTGCCTGCTCGGAATTTCCCGGATATTCTGAAATTGGCCGTGCATACATACGGTATTCAGGGCGGAATCGGTACATGTAGATCCGTCCATAGGTATTTAATTCTTCAAGGAATTCAGGTGCGAGTACTGCATGATGCGCGGGTTGAAAATACCGTAGGGCATTGCGGATGGCCAGTTTTTTTTCATCAGCAGAAAGAATGTCCTTTCGTTTAGGCGCATGGTTTATGTCGGCCTCATATGGTTTGATATCGGGCAGTGTGTCGGGAATTCCCTGACGTATAATCTCTTTGAAGTTCATCGATTCCTGTTATTTTTAATTGTGCCTGTTCGTTTGTCGTACCCGTACGGACAATGGCGGCATCCGCTTTTGCAGCAATAGCCGCGCTTAAGGTGGTATTTTTCCGTAAAAACTTTGTATCCTTCGGGTGTGAGATAATAATCCTCGCCTTCGGTCAGTTTATTTTCATTATTTTGTTCTGCCATAAGCGACAAAGTTAAAAAACTTCCCATGTTCCTGATCGTGTCCAGATTATTAATTCCGAAGGGATTTAGAGGCATTACGCTCTATCCGTTTATTATCATTGGCACCGATACAGACAGGAACAATAAGTTGCTTGTAGACCATGAGCGTATTCATATCAGACAACAGGGCGAGTTACTTGTGGTGTTTTTCTTTATTTGGTATGGGATAGAATTCCTGTTGCGGCTGATACGATACAGAGACAGGAACAAGGCTTACAGGAATATCAGCTTTGAACGCGAGGCTTATTCAAACGAAAAAGACCCCGGCTATTTAAAGTCGAGGCCTTTGTGGTGTTTTATCAATTATCTATAGTTTTAGATCATTTCTTTTGAGCGTCTCTTTTTCCAGAGACCATTTCCTTTTGCAGTTCAGCATAATTTTTAAATCCTTCCGGAAGCGGAGCAGGTGTATAGTTTCGTTTTTGCGCTTCCTGAAAGCGTTTATTTTCCTCATGATCTACCGGAGGAGGTGTCGCATAGCTGCTGTATTTGCGAGTATCGCCGCCGCCCCAGAGTGGGTCATTTCCAAACCTGTGATCCTGAAAGTTAAGTCGTTTGGCCATGATTCGATATGAAAAAGCAATATTTGAGGTGCCGCCATTTTTTTCTTTTACAATAAAGCCTTCTTTTCCAGGTATAACATAGAGGCCGTTGGATTCACCTTCTTCCTGCAGGAACACGCTCATTGGATGAGAGTCGTCAATAAAAACAGTTTCAAGAAATAGCGGATCAAGTTTTACCTCTACATATCCATTGATAAGTTTTGCGCGTCCAATGTCTTCGAACCAAACTTCAGGGGATTCAGCCACATACAATAGCTGGTTTCCCTTACTTGTTCCGACACTGGCGGATTTTGTTCCGTTTGCTATAACGTGGTTTCCATTAAAGTAACCGCTGTAATTCGAGTTGTTGCCGCTCCATCCTACGACTGCGATATCATTATTTCCCGCCGGCACGGCACCTCCAAATCCGATTCCCAGCAAGCCGATTCCCCACGCCGAGCCGTTATATTCGCCTAGGACACCAATCTGCTGATTTCCCGAACCAACCAGGCTTTGGCCACGTACGCCAGCCCTAATACCTGTAGTAGCAGTTCCGGCATATTGTCCATTGACACCAGTTCCTAAACCAGACGAGCCGTATATACCACGTACTCCTGCGCCTGCCGCAGTACCGTAATATTCACCCTGAACGCCTCCGAATATTGTTGTGCCGGATTGGACCATGCCATAAACGCCACTGCCATTGAAACTGGAATAGCCGTTGATAGCCCAAGGAAACGAGCCATTAGAGACACCATTCATCAGGTCACCCGCAAGAACAGTGTTTAGTGTTCCCACAAAAAATTCCCCAAGCGCACTAAACCTACCTACGAAATTATTATTGGTCCTGAAGTCGAGGTTCTGCGCATCAGTGGTGCCAATAAAATTTGTACCTGCGGTTGTTGTATTTCCTCCTGTAAGTCCGCTGTTTCCTGTGATTTGCCACGAATTTGCCGAACTTCCGACAGGTATCCACCTGGTGCCGTTCCAATAGTAAAAACCAGGTACGACAGTATTGGGACTAGTTCCCGCAGTTGCAGTGTTATAGATAAGTGTCGAAACTGTAAGTCCGCCACCCTGGGGGTTTGCCACAGGGGCTGAAACATTTGCCGCCGTAAGTGCAACTCTGGGAATCACAAGGCCATTTGTAGCAGATGTGACATCGAGCGCTCCCGTAGGTGTGACTGTTCCGATTCCGATTTGCGCAAAAGTCTCTGCGTATAAAAAGAGGAGGACGAGTAAAAGCTTGTAGTTCTGTATCATAAGGAAAGGATTAACATTTAAAGGTATACAAAAACATGTCGTGGTTGTTCGCTTCCCTCGATGAAAAGCGTTAATAATCGATAAACGTACAATCGGTAATCCTGAGCCGAAGAATTCTGGAAATCAGGAAGATACTTTGCTTTTTTTATCTAATTTAGTTAAAAAGTATCCTTATGAAGTGGATCATTACACCCGCCGCGTTTCTCCTCACCACATTGGCAGGAGCACAACTTTATGTAAGTCCGAACAGTTACATGTATGACAACGGTCAGGTATTATACGTAAAGCAGGATGTCAACCTGCAGAACAATGGGAATATCTATCTGCGAAATGAAGCACAGCTCCTTCAGGGAACATCAGGGACTTCCACGAACAAAGGATTGGGTAAATTGTCTGTTTTCCAGGAAGGCACATCGGACAATTATGATTATAATTACTGGTGTTCGCCCATTGGTAATGCATCGGCTTCGACAGGTAACGAAAGCTTCGGTATTACGATGCTGCACCGCCCAGCAACAGTAACCGCAAGTACGGCCGCTACAATGTTAAGTATGACTGCCCTGGACGGAACATCTTCACCACTTGCCATTGCCCCACGATGGATTTATAAATACATCAATTCGATCTTGTATTCCGAATGGATTCAGGTTGGCACAGCTAGTTCCCTTGCTCCCGGTGAAGGATTTACAATGAAAGGTACTTCAGGGACTGATGGCGTTACTGTCAACGGTGTGCAGAACAATCCTGGCAGTAAACAGCGGTATGACTTTCGGGGAAAGCCGAACGACGGAAATATTACGGTGACTGTAGGTATGAATAACCAAACCTTAACCGGAAATCCATATCCTTCGGCATTGCATGTCAATGCTTTTCTACTCGATCCGTCAAACACTGCCTGCGATGGGATTGCCTATTACTGGGAACAGAACAAGAGCGTCAATTCACACTTTCTTGCACAATATCAGGGCGGTTACGGTACATATTCGCCAGTGAGCGTAGCTTCAAACGGAATTTACGTCCCGGCGACTTTTGATACTTACGACGGTAGCGGAAACCTGAACACTGCCGGTACATCATCAGGCCTTTCCATTGCCAGAAAGTATGCCCCAATAGGACAGGGATTTATGGTGAAAGGTGCAACCAGCGGCAGCGTTACTTTAAAAAATATCCATCGTATTTATTATAAAGAAAGCACCAGCCCGCTCTCTTTTTTTGAAAAGACTTCAATAGCTAAGTCTGGACCAGATGTTGAAGAACCGATTTCTCACATCAGACTAAATGTGATACTAAACAACCAGTTTACCCGGCAGGTAGCGCTCGCCTTTATTCCATGGGCTACAGATGGTCCGGATCGGGGAATTGATGCCAAAAGCACCGTTGAAGGCGATTTGCCGAATGATGTTTACTTGATCCTCCAAAATGAAAAGTATGTAATCCAGGGCACTTCGTTTGACCTGACCAAGCGGTTTCCGGTAGGAGTGAAGGCTGCAAATAATTCTTCCTTCAGATTCTATGTGCCGGAAGCTGTTAATTTTGATGAATCATTGCCGGTATATATATATGATGCTGCTGACGGTTCTTACCATAATATCAGGAACGGCTTTTATGATGTAACCCTGGAGCAAGGCATTTATACGAATCGATTTGAGATTACTTTTATAGATGCGGCGCTGAACAGCGGATCTGAGGAGATACAAAATATTGACGTTTTGCAAAACAACTCCCAACAGCAACTGATTATCTCCAATCCCGGCCTCAGGCAATTGTCATCATGCAGTTTATATGACATCACCGGTAAGCTTGTTATTAATGTAAATGTGCTGGGCACTGATGCCACTTATGGTATTTCCACTGCGGTCCTGAGTGACGGTGTGTATATCGTAAAAATTGCAACTACCGACGGACAATCACTGGTCAAGAAAATTTCGGTGGCGAGGAAAACAAACTAATGATGTAAATTTGGCGTAAAATTCGTCCTGAAACCACCCAATCAGCAAATCCATCTTCAAAACACTTCAATCACGTTGTTTATTAAACGTGACGATCTTCTTCATCCTCATATTTCAGGAAATAAATACCGCAAACTTAAATACAACCTTGCCGAAGCAAAAGCCAGAGGGTTAAAAACGCTGCTGACATTTGGCGGAGCCTATTCTAATCACATCGCTGCTGTGGCGGCAGCAGGAAAAGAGGCGGGTTTTTTAACGATAGGAATCATCAGGGGAGAGGAATTGAAAGGAGAAATTTCAAAAAACCCAACCTTATCATTTGCTGCTTCATGCGGAATGAGTCTTGAATTTGTTTCTCGCGAGACATACCGTGACAAAACTTCAGAACAGTTTATCAACAGCCTTACGAAAGTCTTTGGCCCTTTCTATATGCTGCCTGAAGGAGGAACAAATGCCTTTGCCGTCAAGGGTTGTGAAGAAATTCTTGAGCAAGATGATTCGGTGTTTGATTATATTTGCTGCGCTGTGGGGACGGGTGGAACAATTTCAGGTATTATCAACAGCGCACAGCCACACCAGAAAGTCCTTGGGTTTCCGGCATTACAAGGAAGTTTTCTTAAGAATGAGGTCAGTCAACTCGCCGCTGGCGGAAATTGGGATCTGATTCAGGGATACGAATTCGGCGGATACGGGAAGATAGACTCGAATCTGATCGCATTTGTGAATAACTTTCGTGAAATGCATAAAATTCCGCTTGATCCTGTATATACAGGAAAAATGCTTTTTGGCGTTATGGATATGATTTCCAAAGGTTTCTTTCCGGAGGAATCAAAAATCCTGGCCATACATACTGGCGGATTGCAGGGAATAGCGGGAATGAATTTAAAATTAAAGTCTAAAAACCTACCATTAATAAATCTATGATCCGACAAATCCTTTTTCTGATAACGATCGCCCTGCTGGTCAGTTGCGGCTCTGGCAAGAGTTCCGCGGGCAATTCAGGAACCGCTTACAAAAAGAACTCCACCAGAGTTGTGAAATCCGCCAAAAGAGGTAATGGCAAACCTGTAGCGACCCGCAAGACACCTGTAAGAGCAGTTGCTAAAACGCCGGCTCAAAAAAAAATACAGGAGCAATATGAGGGCGCCAAAGAAGAAGGGAAGTCCACTCCGGGCGAAACAGTTTATTCCAAATCTGAGATCCTTGAAGCCACTACACGTGTAAAGGTTACAACTGCGATGGTTCTGGACTACATCAACCAGTATAAGGATATCGCAAAAAGCAACATGCAGCAGTATGGGATCCCGGCCAGTATTATTTTGGGTCAGGGCATTCTGGAATCGGGTGCAGGAACAGGTCCGCTGAGTACACTAGCAAACAATCATTTTGGAATTAAATGCCACAAAGAATGGACGGGGCCAAGTGTAAAATATGACGATGATGAGGCGCAGGAATGTTTTAGAAAATATGAACAATCGGGCGAATCCTACAAAGACCATTCTCTATTCCTAACAAGCAGGCCACGGTATGCATCTCTTTTTGAGCTTGACAATGATGATTACAAAGCCTGGGCGAAAGGATTGAAGGCTGCAGGATATGCCACTGATAACAAATATCCTGAAAAGCTTATAGGAATCATTGAACGCTACCAACTCCATAAATACGACATTGAAGTACTTGGCAAAGATTATGAACCTAACAAGCCAATCAACATCAGTGAAGTCGTCACCTCTGATTCCGATATGTATCAGGTGAATAAAGGGGATACTTTGTATTCAATTTCCAAAAGGTTCAACATGAGTGTTGAAGATCTCAGGAAGAAGAACAATATTTCCGATAATTCAATTTCTATCGGGCAAAACCTTATAATCCGTTAAGATGCTCTATAAAAGAAGCAGTGCGCTGTTTGCGGAAGCAGAAAAAGTCATTCCGGGAGGCGTAAATTCGCCTGTTCGTGCCTTTAAGGCAGTAGGCGGAACCCCGATTTTTATAAAAAGTGCTCAAGGCGCCTATCTGTATGACGAAGACGGAAACAGGCTGATCGACTATATCAACTCATGGGGGCCGATGGTTCTTGGGCATGCCTTTGATCCGGTTGTTTCTGCAGTTTGTGAGCGTGCACAATCAGGAACATCGTTCGGGATGCCTACACAACTAGAAACACAGATAGCACAACTGGCGGTGAGTATGGTCCCGCATATTGAAAAAATCCGCTTTGTCAATTCAGGTACCGAGGCTTGTATGAGCGCAATCCGGCTTGCGCGCGGCTATACCGGAAGGGACAAGATAATCAAATTTGCAGGCTGCTATCACGGCCATAGCGATTCTTTCCTGATCCAGGCAGGAAGCGGCGCGGTTACTTTCGGTACACCAAACAGTCCCGGTGTAACAGCAGGAACGGCCAAAGACACATTACTGGCCAGGTATAACGACATAAATAACGTGGCTGAGCTTGTGAAGGCTAACCAAGGCGAGATTGCTGCCATTATTATTGAGCCGGTTGCCGGCAATATGGGCTGTATCCCACCCGTTCCAGGATTTATTGAAGGATTGAGAGATCTTTGTACAGAAAATGGTATCCTTCTGATATTCGATGAAGTCATGACGGGATTCAGGCTTGCCAAAGGAGGCGCACAGGAATTGCTTGGAATTGAGGCTGACATCATAACTTATGGTAAAGTCATCGGTGGCGGACTTCCCGTAGGTGCGTTTGCTGCAAAGGCTGCGATTATGGATTATCTTGCACCGATAGGGCCGGTTTATCAGGCCGGAACACTTTCAGGCAATCCGCTGGCGATGGCTGCCGGACTTGCGATGCTTACGGCGCTGAATGAGGATGCGGAAATTTATAAAAGGCTTGAAGAGAAGACTGCATATCTTGAAAAAGGGATGGCTAATGTCTTCAATTCTGTTGGTATACCTTTTACAATCAACCGAGCCGGATCAATGATATCAGTACACTTTGATGCTTTGCCTGTGACGGATTTTGAATCGGCTTCCAAGGGAGATAATGAGACGTTTCGTAAGTTCTTTCACGGACTTCTGAAAGAAGGTGTCTATATAGCGCCTTCTGCTTATGAAACATGGTTTATTACCGATGCGTTAACTTATGAAGACCTAGATTTTACGATTGATGCCGTGCGAAAAGTTGCAGCATTATTATAAAAAAAAAGCTTTCGCCGTATGACGAAAGCTTTGTTGCTTTATTAAAATCAGATTATTTCTTCTTTTCGGTATTTTTCACTTCTGATGCTCCGGTTAGCCTGGCATAAAGTTCAGGATTTGCAGTGAGCTTTTGCATTTGTTCAGGTGAAAGTGATGCCTGAAGCTTGGCTTCCATGATCTTCGTTGTTTCCTTTTTTCTTTCCTCGCTCATTGAAGGGTCAGACATTATCCTGTGCTTCATAACGAAAAGCCTGATAAAATCATCCTGTTGTGTACCTTCAAGTCCAATAGTTTGGGCCATTTTATAGGCGTCTATTTTTGCAGCTTCTTCAGGAGAAATTTTTCTGTCCTGTGCATTTGCATTAATAGCGAAAGCGAAGAAGAATGTTAAAAGAGCAATCAGTTTTTTCATTTGA
Source organism: Flavobacterium sp. (assembly GCA_036399795.1). Taxonomy (GTDB): domain Bacteria; phylum Bacteroidota; class Bacteroidia; order Flavobacteriales; family Flavobacteriaceae; genus Flavobacterium. The sequence goes on along the minus strand of DASWML010000006.1, from coordinate 104,098 downwards.
AATGATTTTTTTTAGTGGAATAGTTACCAAAACTAAATTATTTAGCCGAATATCCAAAATTTATTTTACTTTATCTTCTACTTTTAACACCTTTGTGTTGTGCAAGTTTTTTCTGTGCATGTTCTTTTTTACGTTCTTTTCCTTTCTCCCATTTATCGAACTGTTCCGCCGTCAGAATTTTTTTCATGCGGCCTTTCATCGCGATCTGTTCGTCAAGCATCCTGTTCTCCATGGCATAACGTTGTTCGGCAGTAGGTTTTGTGCCTTTTTCCTTGCGGGCTTTTCGTTCAGTCACCATTGACTCCCTTTTTGCACTTTGTTCAGAAATAATTTTAGCTACTTCTTTCTGTTGGGAGGCGTTCAGGTCAAGGTCAAGCGTCATTTTTTTAAGCCTCAGTTCATTCCTCTGTTCAGTAGTGAGATTCTCATGCCGTCTTCCTTCTCCGTGCTGTGCGAATGATGCAATTCCTGTCATCATAAGGGCAATAACAATTAGTTTTTTCATTTTAAAAATTTTTAGTTCCGCCGTAAGACAGAAACATATCCGGAAGGTTTAAATGACGATTAAAAAAAGCTGCGATTATATGCAGCTTTTTTTTTTAGTTTTTTATCTCGACGGTCTTGGAATCTCCTTCAATAATTACCCGTACAAGTCCGTGTTTAGAAAGACCTTTCATGGCAGCATCCCATTTTTTTCCACTCAGACCTGTTTGATTCTTCAAAACGTCGAGCGAAAGGGATTTTGCCGTGCTGAGGATTTCTGAAATCAGTTTTTCATCTTCAGTAAGTTCTACTCCTTGTTTTTCCGGGCGCATCTGTGGGAACAGCAGTACTTCCTGTATTGAGGCGTTGTTCGTAAGGAACATTATCAGCCTGTCCATTCCGATGCCCAATCCGGAAGTGGGCGGCATCCCATATTCAAGTGCGCGAAGAAAATCGTAATCTATAAATTGTGTAGCTTCTTCATCGCCGTTTTCTGAAAGCTTCAGTTGCTGCTCAAAGCGTTCTTTTTGATCGATTGGATCATTAAGTTCTGAATATGCATTGGCAATTTCCTTTCCGCATACCATCAATTCAAAACGCTCGGTAAGTTCGGGGTTGTCGCGATGCTGCTTGCAAAGCGGACTCATTTCCTTCGGGTAATCCGTAATAAATGTTGGCTGAATAAAGTTGCCTTCACATTTTGCCCCAAAAATCTCATCTATAAGCTTGCCTTTTCCCATTGTTGCATCTACATCAATGCCCATGGCACGTGCGGCTTCATAAAGTTCTGAATCTGTCTTGCCTGAAATATCAAAACCTGTGTATTGTTTTATCGCATCGGTCATGGTTATCCGTGCATAAGGCGCTTTAAAATTCACCGTAAGTTCGCCAAATGTCGCTTCGGTTGTGCCATTCACGGAATTTGCACAATGTTCGAGAAGCTGTTCGGTAAAAGCCATCATCCAGTTGTAATCTTTATAAGCGACATAGATTTCCATAGCTGTGAACTCGGGGTTATGCGTCCTGTCCATTCCTTCGTTACGGAAATTTTTTGAAAATTCGTATACGCCGTCAAAACCTCCGACAATCAATCTTTTCAGATAGAGTTCGTTTGCAATACGCATATAAAGCGGAATATCCAGTGAGTTGTGGTGTGTTACAAAAGGCCGCGCTGCAGCACCGCCGGGTATGGGTTGCAATACGGGGGTTTCGACTTCAAGATAACCGCGATCATTGAAGAAATTCCGCATTGCGTTAAATAATTTGGTGCGCTTGATGAAAGTTTCCTTTACGTGGTCGTTTACCGTTAAGTCGACATACCTTCTGCGATAGCGTTGCTCAGGATCGGAAAAAGCATCGTGAATAACGCCATCGGCATCAGTTTTTACTATAGGAAGCGGACGAAGCGCTTTGGCCAGCACTGTAAGTTCTTGTACATGAACCGATATCTCTCCAACCTGTGTCTTAAAAACTGTTCCGCGTATTCCGATAAAGTCGCCAATATCGAGAAGTTTCCGGAACACAGTATTATACATGGTCTTTTCTTCATCATTACTGATATCGTCGCGGGAGATATAAATCTGGATACGGCCTTCAGCATCTTTGAGTTCTGCAAAAGCTGCTTTGCCCATAATGCGGCGTGACATCATTCTTCCTGCGAGCACCACTTCGCGCCCTTCGAAACTATCGAAATCTGCCAGTATATTGGTAGTATATGCCGTAGTAACAAATTCGTTGGCCGGATAGGGCTCAATTCCAAGTTTCCTAAGCTGCCCCAGTGCGTCGCGTCGAAGCAGTTCCTGTTCTGATAATGCCATCTGAAAAAATTTAAGCTGCAAAGATAGGATTCTGAAATGAAGCTGCAAAGGCGGAAGGCCGAGATGCGCTTGCGATAAAATATGTATTTTTGCTTCTCGCAAATCAGCTATGGAAAACAAGAAAATAATATTTCAGGATATAGGTATCCGGGATTATAAAGAATCGTGGGATTACCAGGAGCGGCTGTTTGATCAAATTGTTGATTTGAAGATTAAGAACAGGCATGGTCCTGTGGTGAAAGAGACACCTAATTATTTTCTTTTTGCAGAGCATCCGCATGTTTATACTTTGGGTAAAAGTGGTGATTTATCGAACCTGCTTTTAAATGAGGATCAATTAGAGATTAAGGGTGCAACATTTTACAAGATCAATCGTGGTGGAGATATAACTTATCACGGTCCCGGCCAGGTGGTAGGTTACCCGATTCTTGACCTTGAGAATTTTTTTACCGATATACATAAATACCTGCGGTTTCTTGAGGAGGTTATTATTCGTACGCTTGGTGATTATGGACTGTCAGGAGAACGGAGTGAGGGAGAAACCGGTGTTTGGCTGGATGTGGGAACTCCCTTTGCCAGAAAAATATGTGCCATGGGCGTGAGAGCTTCCCGATGGGTAACAATGCATGGCTTCGCGTTAAATGTAAATACCGATCTTGGGTATTTTGATCATATTATCCCGTGTGGAATCAGGGGAAAATCTGTAACATCGCTTAATGTCGAAATGGGAGTGAACGCAATCAGTAATGAAGATGTTAAGCAGAAGATACTGTGTTACATGGCTGAAATATTCGAAGCAGAGTTCATTGTCAGCGAAACCGCATGATCATCTTCAGTAAAACCCAGTTCCAACTGGTCGGGTAGAAGCCTGAATGACATCCGGTGATATTTGGTGACACCATATTTTCTGATAGCGGCGCGATGTTCTGGAGTGGGATAGCCCTTATTTTGTTTCCAATTGTACATGGGATATTCTTCATGAATCATAGTCATATATTCATCCCTGTGTGTTTTGGCTAAAATTGATGCTGCCGCAATGCTCATAAATTTACTGTCGCCCTGTACAATACAACTATAGGGAATGTCGTTAACTGGCTTGAATCTGTTTCCGTCAACAATAAGGTAAAGTGGATCCGGCTGTAGTTTCTTCACACATTCCTGCATTGCTTTAATCGATGCGTTCAGAATATTGATTTCGTCGATCACGGTGTGGTCCATGTGGGTGACAGAATAACAAACAGCTTTTTTTTCGATAAGCGGACGAAGCATATCCCGATTTATCTCGGTAAGCTGCTTGGAGTCGTTGAGGAGATCGTGAATGAAATCGTCTGGAAGAATCACAGCCGCGGCAGTAACCGGGCCTGCAAGGCAGCCTCTTCCGGCTTCATCAGTACCTGCTTCAAGATGCGTATCGGAAAACCTGCGGATTAACATTTTTACTTTGTTTGGGGCAAAAATAGAAAATTGACGCAACCTTTCCGAAGTATTTTCATCTTCCTTGCGGATCGCGTCCACAAGCAGGGATTCCGCAGGGTTTTTTAACAGGATCACAAGTATTATTCCGAAGTAATATTTGTTTATTTAAGAAATTATTAGGAAGTTTGCGGAATAACTAACTCAAATAAATGTAATATGAGATCAAAGTTCAAATGGATTTTTACGCTTTTTTTAGCGTTAACAATGCAGTTTTCTTTTGCGCAGGAGAAGACTATTACAGGTGTTGTTTCTGATGCGACCGGACCTATTCCCGGAGCAAATGTCGTTGTAACCGGCACGAACAGGAGCACGCAAACCGATATCGACGGGCGTTATTCAATTAGCGCAAGTACCGGTGAGGTTATCGTGTTCTCTTATGTGGGAATGTCCGACTACAGCGCAACAGTTGGTGCTGCGAACGTGATCAACGCGACTTTGACTGAAGGACTTCAGATAGAGAATGTTGTTGTGACGGCGCTGGGTATCAGGCGTAAAGAAAATCAGATTACCTCTTCTTATTCAGTTGTGAAAAACGAAGAGCTTAACCAGGCTGCCAACCCGAATGCGGTACAGGCCTTGGTTGGTAAGGTGTCTGGTTTGCAGATCAATACTACAAGCAGTAATATTACAGGAGAGAGCCGGGTGGTCTTCAGGGGTGCCCGTTCCATGACAGGAAATAATCAGGCTCTTGTAGTGATTGATGGTGCTATTTCGTCGCTTGCTACTTTTGAGCAGATCCCACCAGAACTGATCGAGAGCGTCAATGCGATGAAAGGTGCGCAAGGTGCTGCACTTTACGGATCTGATGGTGTTAACGGTGTAATTGTCGTGACTACCAAAAAAGGTTCGGCAGGTGAGAAGTTTGCTATTTCATTCTCTTCATCAATTGACATTACCGACATAGCATACCTTCCGCAGAGGCAGTTGCGTTACGGTCAGGGATGGGATGGTTTGCATGCAAGCCAGGAGAATGGATCTTGGGGTCCTGAATTTGATGGTTCTCTTCAGCCGGTAGGTTTGCCGCAGGCTGACGGTACTTATGTTGTTCGTCCTTACTCCCCAATTAAAGACAACTACAAACAGTTCTTTAAGCAGGGTTCAATCTTGCAGAACAATATCAGTATCAGCGGAGGTTCATTGGAAAAGGGTTATGTTGTTTTTGCCGCTAACCGAAACGTTACTGATTTTATTGTGGAAGGAGATGAGCTAAAGCGTAACACTTTTTTGCTGAAGGCAGGAAAGAAAATGGGGAAATGGTCGATTGAAGGAAATTTCAATTATATCAGTGAATCAGTGAGAAATTCTGGTGCGGGTCTTTATGATGATCTTCTTCAGACTCCTTCCAATGTTCCTGTTGAACAATTCAGCCATGGTTTGAACCAACATCACTGGACTATTTATTATCGCAATCCTTATTGGTTAGCTAGAAATGATCGCGAAATACACAGGGAAGATAAATTTGCAGGTATTGCTACTTTAGGTTATGAATTTAATGAGCATATCAGTGTGAGCTATCTTGCCAACCTAAGAATGGATATGTTGAATAATGAGTTGTACCAAAATCCTTACGAAGATCTCCTTTCAGATATCTATGGGTCGACAAGTAATACTGTGATTTCCACGTATTCCACCGATCAGACTTTTAATCGCAGGTTCTACGGTGATTTATTGGTTAATTTCAATTATGATCTTACTGATGATATCTCTTTTGCGGTGAATGTAGGTAATAATGTTCAGGATCAATTTGTTAAAATCAATCAGGTTGGAGGTTCTAATCTTGAAATCCCAGGGGTGTACAATTATACGAACGTGCTAAATCCGGCTAATGCTTCAGGATTGACAAATACAACGACCCGGAGAAGAAAAATTAGCTTGTTTGGAAGTGCGGATTTAGGATATAAAAATTTTCTTTTCCTAAATGTTACTGGACGTAATGATTGGTCTTCTGTTTTTGCGACAAGCAATAACAGTTTCTTCTATCCAAGTGTCGGTCTATCTTTTGTTCCGACGGTTGCATTCCCAGGACTAAAAGGGGATATTCTAAACTATGCTAAAGTACTTGCCAACTATACTAAGGTAGGTAACGATTCGGGTGTTGGAACTTATGCAATCAACTCATTAGGTACTTTAGGCCTAGGCTATCCATTTAATGACGCTAATTCTTATGTTCAGCAGATTCAGGCAACTGACCGACTTATCAAGCCAGAGTTCGTTACAACATCTGAGGTTGCTATTAATCTTGGGTTTCTAAATGACAGAATTACTTTTGATGGTGCATTCTATGTTCAGGATACTGATGATCTTATTACGAGAACGTCTATAAGCGCCACATCGGGCTTGTTCAACAACCTCACTAATATTGGAAAGATGAGAACCAAAGGTTTTGAACTAGATTTAGGATTTACACCTTTCAAAAGTTCTGAGAAAGATGGTTTCCGTTGGGATGCTAAGCTAAACCTTACGAAATATGATTCTAAGATTATCAAAGTATCTGAAGAAGCCGATGAAGTTTCTTTGCGTCAACCTTATGATTGGGTAGGTGTTTTTGCAGTAGAAGGTGAAGATTTTCCAATGATTAAAGGTACGACTTACCAGAGAGATGATCAAGGAAGAATCATTATTGGTGTGGATGGTATGCCAACTGTTGATCCAACAATGAAGAATCTTGGAAAAGTAAATCCTGATTATATTTTGGGTCTTAACACAACGTTCACATATAAAGGCATTAAACTTGCTGCAACGATGGATTATAGAACCGGAGGTGTATTTTATTCGGATGTTAAAAGAAACCTTTCGTGGACAGGTCAGTTGATCGAATCTGCAGAAAACCGTTCAGGGTTTATTATGCCAAATTCATCATATTACGATGCAGCGACAGATTCATATCTGCCTAACACCAGCATTGTAACAGGAGGAGGTTCGACTACGAATTTTATTAATTACTATGGCAGCTTTTATTCAACAACGGGTGAAAACCTTGTGATTGATGCCACAGCGTTCAAACTAAGAGAGGTTGCTTTAAGCTATACCCTGCCTAATAACTATATTGAAAGGACAGGTCTTACTGCAGTTACTTTTGGTGTGCATGCAAGGAATGTCTTTACATGGCTTCCTAAGGAAAACAGGTACTATAATGATCCTGAAACATCTGAAACTACAGGTAATGCTGGTGGTTTAGCATTTACTGACAGGTACCCGGTTCAACAATCGTATGGTTTTTCCGTTAACTTAACTTTCTAAAAAAAATAAAATGAAAAGAAATATTGTTTATCTATTTGCAGCTAGTGCTATGTTGCTGTCCTCGTGCAGTGACTACTTAGATGTAAACGAGAGCCCTAACGCTCCTCAATATGAAAATATTCCGCCTAATTTGACTTTGTCGGCGGCACAGACACAAACTTTCAGAGTGATTACAGGCGACAACCAGAACTTTGAAACTTCGATCAGGACCAGTAACATGAATCAATTGGGTAACCTGATGATGAACAGTTGGGCTGGAAATGTGAATAATACCACTAACCCTTACAGTGATGAATACAGGTCTAACATTACTGCTACGTTTTATGGCGATATCTGGAACTGGACGTACAGGAATGTGGCAAACTTCCAGAGAATCATTGATTATAATAGCGAAAACTTTGATAACCATAAGGCTATCGCTAAAGTCATGAAAAGCTTTTACATGCAATACATGGTAGATCTTTATGGGGATGTGCCTTATTCAGAAGCATTCAAAGGACAGGCAAATTTATACCCTTCTTACGATGATGATAAAGCTGTATATCGCGGATTAATCACAGAGATTGATGAGGCTGTTGCCTTGATCCAAGGAACGGACGCTAATGATGTTGCTGTAGGAGGTGAAGATGCTATGCTTTCTGGCGATATGGGCGAGTGGATTAGATTTGCCAATACTATCAAATTGCGGATATTAATTAGACAATCTGGACTAACAGATGCAGAGACTACCACGTATATCAGTGAACAGCTTGATGCCTTGGCAGGTGCTCAGTACATTGGTAAAGATGTAACTATCAATCCTGGATACTCTGGTTCTACATCAAATAACCAAAATCCGTTCTATGGTACTTATGGTTTTACAATCACCGGTGGTGCTTCAACACAGAGAAACTTTGTTGTTGCCTCCGCACATGCCGCTAATGCTTTAAACAGTACTAATGACCCACGCAGAAGCCGTTTGTGGACCGTTGTCGCAGGTAATGTTATCGGAATTGAACAAGGTGCTGACTCAGACGCTGCTCCTGATAATCCTTCTTTACTAGGTCCTGCTATTGTTCCGACTGATGATGAAGTTGGATCTTCAATGAATGGGTATGTCATGACATTAAGTGAAGCAAAATTACTATTGTCTGAAGCTGTTTACAGGTATCCGTCTAAGTTTCCTGGAATGGATGCCAAAACGCTTTTTGAAGAAGGTATTGCCGCATCGTTTGAAAGACTTGGAGCTAGTGGTCTTCCTGGTTACTTATCAAGTATAAATGGTATTGAAGGCTTTGGCTGGGATGCCACACCTGACAAGATTGAAGCCATCATGACCCAAAAATGGATTGCTTTGATGAATGTTCACGCTATCGAAAGCTGGATTGATTTCAACCGTACAGGTTATCCTGAAACGCCATTTGCAATCACCAATCCTGGCGTTGGAAGACCTAAACGTCTTATGTACCCAACATCAGAGTATGTTGCTAATTCAGCCAATGTACCTCAGCAGACTTCTGCTACCGTATTTGCCACTGGACCTTTTTGGGAAGAATAATATCTAAATTTATAAACATATTACTATGAAAAAATTATTAGTTCTTTCGGCGTTGGTAGTAGGGATGTTCTCATGTTCTGATGATGACGTTAAGCGTACCGACGATTTAACCGGACAAAAAATTGCGGGTTTTGAAACAAACCTGGTGAATGTTACGCACTTTGAAGATATCGGCGCGGTAACAGTAGATATTCCGGTGAAGCTTTTTGGTCTGGGAAATGGACAGCTTCCTACATCAGATATTGTGATTAATTATTCTATAGATACTGAAAACACTACAGCTGTGCAAGGACAAGAGTTTAGCTTCGGAGATACTTCTGGTCAGATTGTGATTCCTGCTGGTTCTGATTTCAATACCATTCCATTGGTGGTGAATACCGGGCAATTGAATCCTTCAGTGGCTACCAGTGTTGTTCTTAATCTTTCTTCTCCAAATGGTGATGTTATTATCGGTGAGCAATGGAAGCAGGTAACTGTAAACTTCGTAGGATGTGTTTCTGCAATCCAGGAAGGTTCTTATACTGCGACACGCGGTCCACTCAGTACTATTGGTCCTAACACGACTTATCAGGACGTAATCACCATGGTAGGAACCAATACTTTTACCACAGCACACACGCCTCCTTATATTGGTTCTAATGAAGATCCTGCAGGCTTGCCTTCCTACGGATTCCTTTTTGAGGATGTTTGTGGTGAGATTACCGTTTCTTCAGGACAGACGCTTTTTGACTATTATTCCAATCCAGTTGAAGGTGTATCTTTAAATAATGGTGTCCTAAACGATCAGCAAGGTGTGGTTGTTGATGCCAATACTTTTATTATTTATATGAAAGTTGGCGGAACCAATACCTACTATACTTACATCACTTACACTAAAAATCCATAAAAGCTAGTTATTATGACTAATAGAAGATATTTAAATACGGGATTTGCATTATTGTTTGCGAGTCTGGCATTTGTTTCCTGCGACAACAGAGACGAGGATACACTGGAAGACGTGCGAATGGACAAACCCTCTGTAACAATAGACAGGACTGAAGTTACTGCCGCCGAAGGTGAAGAACTATCTTTTACCCTTACTGTTGACGAGCCACTAAGCAGTCCTATGGACTTCAAGTTAGAATTGGTTAATGATGAAAGTACTGGCGATTTCCGCGATTTTACTTCATCTGGCACTGAGACTAACATTTCAGAAGGTGGTTATTCGCAGGGTCCAATAGGTTATAACCTTCAATTTCCTGCTTACGCAACTTCGTACACTTTCACAATCACCCCACCATTGGACTTTTTCCCTGAAGGAGATGAAACATTAAAGCTTCTTCTTCGATCTTCCGGTAACGGTATGGGTCTTGTGGCGGAAGGTTCGCAGTATATTACTATTAACGTAACCAATACCGTTTCTAATGATTTTATTGCGGAATTGGCGTGGAGCGGAAATTATACTGATACCTGGGGTTCAATTCAAACTCCGACCTATATGGGGCAGGAAGATCAAGAGTTTGAATATTGTGGCTTTGATTTTGATCTCGAAATTTATACAGAAGGGTTTGATATTGTAGAATCAAGTTACAGTAATTGTCCTGAAATAACTACACTTAGCAGTGATGCTCCTGACGGTAATTATATTGTTGTTGCAACGTTCTACACAAATCAAATATCGGATCCAGTACCTCCTTTGACTGTACAGGCTGAGCATCCTTTAAGTGGTGAAATTGTTTTTCCAGTAAAGTTGACTTTAAGTAAGCCTGGTGCTTTCGTTCATACTGTTGATATGACTGGATTGTTTAGATACTCTGCCGGCGGTTTTCAACAGGGTAATAATGATGCGTTGGTCCCTGTAGCGCTTGTTACTAAAACAGGTAACACATATTCAGTTGCAGATTACAACAATCCTGCTGTTGTATGGGCGCAAGGAAAACTTGCTGACATAAAAAGCATCCTTGCTTCAAAGAAAATGAAAAAGTAATCTACCAGATTTCTTTAAAGATAGGGCTATCGTTAGATAGCCCTTTTTTTATTATAAATTTATAGGAAACATGATACTTTAATCCCTTAAACTTCTTGCCTATTTATTTATTTTTGTGGTCAATTCGTTAACATGAGGCTACTACTCCTTTTAATCTTTGTATTTCTTTCATCAGGTTCTTATGCCCAGGATGAGCAACCAGTAAAGCCTGAGGGAAGAAAAGATCCCAATGCGGCAGTTGCTGTTGCGCCGAAAGCTACAATCGAACTATATAAAATTATATCCATCCAAAGGGATACAACCCATGTTGATACCTCACTTACGATTCAGGATGAGTATGAGTTCAATTACCTTCGCCGCGATATATTCGGGTTGCTGCCGTTCGCGAATGAAGGTCAGCCGTACAACACGCTCTACTTCGGCCTGAGCAGAAAATCTGCTTATCCAGACTTCGGCTACAGCGCAAAACATTTCTTTTATATGGATGCTGAGGATATAAATTATTACTCCGTGGCCACGCCATTCACCGATCTCTATTTTAAAAGCGTCATGGAACAAGGCCAAAATCTCGATGCCTTTATTACGCTTAACACATCGCCTCAACTCAATTTCTCTGTAGCATACAAAGGCCTCAGATCATTGGGCAAGTATATTAACCAGCTTTCCAGCACCGGGAACTTCAGGTTCACCACAAGTTATAGTACGCCCAACAAACGATACATAGCAAACATTCACTTTGTCGCACAAGATGCACTAAACGGCGAGAACGGCGGAATTGTCAGCACTGAGGATTTTGAAAGCGATGATCCCTCCTTTAAAAACCGTGCACGGCTCGAAGTCTTTCTCCAAGATGCAGAATCTTTCCTTAAAGCACACCGCACGTTCATCGATCATCATTTCAGGATTAACCGTGAAGACGGTGCAAACAATCTCTATCTGTCCCACCGTTTTTCGTATGAATATAAATTTTTTGAATACCGCCAGCCAACAATTGCATCCACCATCACGAATTCAGATGGAACATCCACAACATTTAACCGTTTCGGAAATTCGTACGTAAACTCCCGAATTCATGACCGCGCCCGATACAACAGAATGTACAATCTACTCGGCGCAACATACGAAAATGAAACATTGGGATCATTTACCTTTTTTGCGGAAGACTACAGATATAATTACTTTTTCAACAAAATATTAATTCTTTCGTCAGGCACGATCCCAAATGCCCTAAGCGATGAAATCAATTCTGTAGGCGCTGATTATAAGTATAACAAAGGCAGGTGGCATATCGGCGGCGGCTTTACAACAGCCGTGACTGGGCAACAAATGTCAGATATCCGGGCCAATGCATCCTTCAGGCTCAACGACCGCAACAATATCTCAATCAGCTACAACAATACCAGCCGCATCCCCGATCATATTTTTAATCTGCACCAAAGCAGCTACGTGGCATACAACTGGCGAAATGTATTTGAAAATGAAAAAATAAATAAGCTGGAAGCAACCATCAATACGCAATGGGCAAATGCATCTTTCCAGCTTCAGACCATCAATAATTTTCTTTACTTCAGCAACAACGGCACCGAACCCACGCAGCTCATCTCGCCACAACAATACAGCGGCACGATCAATTATATGTCGGTGAAACTGAACCGCGAATTCCGTTACTGGAAGCTTGCGCTTGATAACACGCTGCTGTATCAGCAAACGACCCAGGATGCTGATATCTTAAACGTTCCGCAGTTTGTAACGCGCAATACGCTGTATTTCTCCAATCATTATTTCAAGCGCGCACTCTACATCCAGACTGGCGTGACCTTGAATTACTTCACAAAATATTATGCTAACGGCTACAGCCCGGTGTTAGGCGAGTTTTTTGTCCAGAATCAACGTGAAATCGGAAACTTTCCCATGCTCGATTTCTTTATCAATGCCAGAATCCGTCAGACGCGGATTTTCCTAAAGGCCGAACATTTCAATTCCGCCTGGACGGGTAACGATTTCTATTCCGCGCCCGATTATCCTTATCGCGATTTTGTTGTCCGTTTCGGGTTGGTGTGGAATTTCTTTCAGTAGTTCTTTGGCGTGATTTCCTGCTGTACGCTATATCTTTTTAGCGTTTGTCAGGCAACCCAAAGGCAACATTCCTCCCGCTAAAAAGAATGCCGCTGCCATCAGGCACGCACAAATCCACCACGCGATAGATATTATTGTAAATTCATATCTTTGTCCACCGCACAAACTCCCACAAATGAAATACGCAGAAAATATATTAGGTACCATCGGAAATACGCCTTTGGTAAAGCTCAACAAGATCACAAAAGAAATAGACGCGCTCGTGCTTGCAAAGGTTGAAACCTTTAATCCGGGAAGCTCGGTCAAAGACCGTATGGCCGTCAAAATGATTGAAGATGCAGAAGCCGATGGCCGGCTAAAACCCGGTGGAACAATTATCGAAGGAACCTCAGGAAATACAGGAATGGGCCTTGCCCTTGGCGCCATCGTTAAAGGATACAAGCTTATCTGTGTCATCACCGATAAGCAGTCGAAGGAAAAAATGGATATTCTTCGCGCAGTCGGGGCCAAAGTTATAGTATGTCCAACTGATGTGGAACCGACCGATCCAAGATCATATTATTCAGTATCTAAAAGTCTCGCAGAGGAAACACCTAATTCGTGGTACGTAAATCAATACGATAATCCGTCGAACACCATCGCCCATTACGAACAGACCGGCCCAGAAATCTGGGAGCAAACCGAGGGCAAGATCACTCATTTTGTTGTGGGTGTCGGAACCGGAGGGACAATTTCAGGCGTCGCAAAATATCTTAAAGAACGCAATCCTAACATTAAATGCTGGGGCGTTGATACTTATGGCTCTGTCTTTAAAAAATATCACGAAACAGGCATTTTCGATGAAAACGAAATTTATTCCTATATCACCGAAGGTATAGGCGAAGACATCCTTCCCAAAAATGTCGACTTCTCGTTAATCGACGGCTTCACCAAAGTAACTGATAAGGATGCTGCGGTTTATACAAGGAGAATCGCACTTGAGGAAGGGATTTTCGTAGGTAATTCAGCGGGTTCAGCCATAAAGGGATTGCTACAGCTAAAAGAGCATTTCAAACCGGATGATGTTGTTGTTGTTTTGTTTCATGATTCAGGAAGCCGTTACGTCGGGAAGATGTTCAATGACGACTGGATGCGTGAACGCGGTTTCCTTGATGAAGAACTTACAAAAGCAGAAGACCTGATCAAAGACCATGTTGATAAGCCGCTGGTTATTGTGCGTACCGAAGAACTCGTGTCGCACGCCATCGAAAGGATGCGCAAACATAAAATTTCCCAGATTCCTGTCATAGACATTACAGGATTCGTCGGATCAGTAGATGAAAGCCATCTTTTTCAAAGCTATGTCGCCGACAAGAATACGGCTGAAAGGCCTATCCGTGAAGTGATGGGCGAACCTTACCCAGTGGTAAAATTAGGCACAACCATCGAGGAAGTGTCGAAACTTATTACAAAGGACAACCATGCGGTTTTGGTCGATCTCGGCAACGGGCGGCATCACATCATCACCAAGCACGATATTATCAGCTCAATCAAATAAATAAAAACCTGCCCATAAAAACGGCAGGTTTTTTTTCTTAATTTAGGTTCATCTACTATACGCCATCTAAATTAAGTCGACATGAAAGAGGATTTTCTCCACTACCTGTGGAAATTCAAGAAATTCAACGCCGCCAATCTCACTTCTGCCAACGGCGAGCAAATCACGATCATCAACTCCGGACAATATCTTCAGCTTTCGGGTCCGGATTTCTTCAATGCGCAACTTATTATCGGAAATCAGAAATGGGCCGGCAATATTGAGATCCACATCAGGTCGTCTGACTGGTATGTTCACAATCACGAGACCGATCCGGCTTACGAAAATGTCATCCTGCATGTGGTATGGGAGCATGATGTGGAAATCTTCAGGAAAGATGCCTCGGTCATACCTGTTCTTGAACTGTCAAAATATACTGAGGCAGCAACCGTTGAAAGTTACCGACAACTGATGTCGGCAAAAAAATGGATTTACTGTGAAGATCAGATTGCCAAAGTCGATTCGGTAGTGCGGCGGAGCTTGATGGAAAGGCTTTTCTTTGAAAGGCTCGAGCGAAAGTCACAACCGGTAATCCAGGTTCTGTCGAAAAACGGGAATGACTGGGAAGCCGCACTTTTCCGCCATCTCGCGATGAATTTCGGACTGAACACTAACGGAGCCATTTTTGGCAGAATGGCCGAATCGATCCCTTTTGCAGTTGTTAGGAAGGAGTCGGCAGATGTGCTGAACCTTGAATCGATTTTCTTTGGCTGCTGCGGTATGCTGGAAGCAGAACATGAGGATGTATATTTCCGGAACCTGAAAGGCCGGTGGAATTATCTCGCAATGAAGTATAATTTAGCAGATGATGCAGTTCCTCCGCCTGAATTCTTCAAACACCGCCCGGATAATTTCCCAACGATCAGGCTGGCACAGCTCGCGCAATTATATCACTTGCGGCAAAACCTTTTTTCCCAGATTCTGGAAAGCGAAAGCATAAAGGATTTCTCTAAACTTCTTCGTGTGAATGTATCGGAATATTGGGAGTCACATTATTTGTTCGACAAACAGAGCAGGAGCAAAAAGAAAATGCTTTCGGATCCATTTATCAATCTGCTTCTCATCAATGGCATATTGCCGCTAAAGTTTGCCTATGCCCGCACGTTAGGAAAAGAACCGTCAGAAGAGCTGATTGCGTTGATGGAACGACTGCCTCCGGAAAAGAACGGGATTATTGAAAAATTTGCTTCGGTCAACATTGAAGCTGCCAATGCGTTCGATTCGCAATCGCTGCTACAGCTCAAGAGTGAGTATTGCAACAGGGGCCGCTGCCTGGAATGTAGTATCGGGATTGCGCTGATGAAACCTGAAACCGATGAAAAAGTTCGTAAATTTGAGCCACTTAAACCTGTCTGAAAATGTCGGTCGTACTCAAACTTCGCTATTTTTTTGAAAAGCATGGCTTCAATGCGGCTTCGCGTCTTGCCGACAAACTTGGTATGCGCGCCAGCAGTGTCAGGTTGTTTTTTATTTATATTTCTTTTGTTACAGCCGGTCTGTGGTTCGGCGTTTACCTTACACTCGCGTTTTGGTTACGGCTAAAAGATCTTATCCGGGCAAAGCGAAGTTCAGTTTTCGACCTTTAATTTTTTTATTTTATATGCCATTCAATTTAATTACACGCCAAAATGAAACACTTTTCCAATGGAAACTTTTTTTCCTTTACCCGTACACAGCGTGCGGGCCTGATGCTCCTGATTGTAATCATCATCATTTGTCAGTCCGCTTATTTTTTTATCGATAACAGCCTGATGGCTTCCGAAGAACCGGCGGACTGGAAGCTTGTTCAGGATGAAATGGATTCGCTCAGGATTCAGAAGAAAAAACAAAAGCCGAAAGTCTATCCTTTTAATCCGAACTTCATTACCGACTTTAAAGCTTATAAATTGGGAATGTCGGTGGAGCAAATCGACAGGCTGCTGGCTTTCCGCAAAGAGAACAGGTATGTGAATTCAGCTAAGGAATTTCAGCAGGTCACCAAAGTCTCCGATTCACTTCTCGCGGTGATTTCACCTTATTTTAAATTTCCGGAATGGACGAGAAACAGGAATCGAAACAACATGTTTGTCCAAAAGGGGTATAAGAAGAAGGAAAAGGTAATCCAGGTTAAAGATATAAATGCAGCTACCGCCGAAGACCTGATTGCGATCTATGGTATTGGTCCGGCGCTTTCAGAACGGATACTCAGCCAGAAAGAACGGCTGGGCGGATTTGTAAGCATGGAACAGATGAACGATATTTGGGGGTTATCGCCGGAGGTCATCGCCAGCCTGAACAATGCTTTTAAGGTGACGTCGCAGCCCGTAGTGAAGAAAATAAATATCAATAGCGCTTCGATGAAAGAGTTGTCGCAGTTTCCATACTTCAGGTATCCGCTTTCTAAAGACATTGTCACTTTCAGAAGTATGAACGGGGCTATCAGGAACGCTGAGGATTTAGTAAGGATAAAGAACTTTCCTGTTGAGAAAGTGAATATAATTGCCGTATATTTGGTTTTTTAAAATAATATGCAAATTTAATGGACTTCGACTACAACGAAACGCAATCAATGATTGCCCAGTCAATACGTGACTTCGCGGAGCAACACATCCGCCCAAATATCATGGAATGGGATGAAAGCCAGACATTTCCTGTTCCGCTCTTCAAGAAACTAGGTGAAATGGGATTTATGGGTGTCCTTGTGCCCGAAGAGCTTGGCGGCTCAGGACTTGGATATCATGAATATATCACGATTGTTGAGGAGATTTCGAAGGTCGATCCCTCTATTGGATTGTCGGTCGCAGCACATAACTCGCTTTGTACAAACCACATCCTTACATTCGGGAATGAGGAACAGAAAAGAAAATGGATACCGAAACTCGCTACAGCGGAGCACATTGGCGCCTGGGGCCTCACGGAGCATAATACCGGATCAGATGCCGGAGGAATGAATACAACTGCAGTCCGTGATGGTGATGACTGGATCGTAAACGGAGCCAAGAATTTTATTACCCATGCGATTTCGGGGGATATTGCCGTTGTCATTGTTCGTACGGGCGAAAAAGGAGATTCAAAAGGCATGACTGCTTTTGTTTTTGAAAAAGGAATGCCCGGATTCTCATCAGGGAAGAAAGAGAATAAGCTGGGGATGCGTGCGAGTGAAACTGCAGAACTTGTTTTTGACAACTGTCGTGTTTCCGATGCCAACAGGCTCGGTGAAGTTGGGCAGGGGTTCATCCAGGCCATGAAAATACTTGATGGCGGAAGGATTTCCATCGGAGCATTATCACTCGGAATTGCGAAAGGTGCTTATGAAGCGGCGTTGAAATATTCCAAAGAACGCCATCAGTTTGGGAAGCCGATCAGTGAATTCCAGGGTATTGCTTTTAAATTGGCAGATATGGCCACTGAAATCGAAGCCTCGGAACTGCTGCTTCACAAAGCTGCACACCTGAAGCAAACACATAGGCCTGTAACGACTTTGGGTGCGATGGCAAAAATGTATTCTTCAGAGGTTTGCGTGAAAGTTTCGAATGAAGCGGTGCAAATCCATGGCGGTTACGGCTATACCAAAGACTTCCCCGTAGAGAAATTTTACAGGGATTCTAAATTATGTACGATCGGCGAAGGAACTACGGAGATTCAAAAACTGGTTATTTCAAGGAACCTTTTAAAAGGATAATTAATAGAGTTTATAAAAAAAGCCAGGAGCAAGAAGTTGTCTCCTGGCTTTTTTTATTTAATTTTTTATGTTGTTTATTGGTTTCAACGTTCGGATGCGAAGGAGCGACCCCTGGATAAGTTATTATCTTGCATTCGCGTGAAGGATGGAAGCGGAAATCCTTTTGAGGAACGAAAAAGATTGCAGCGTACAGCCTGACGGCAGCGGCGATGATGATAAGTGGTTGATGTGGATCTGCCGGCACGCCCTAAACGATTAAGGATGAATATTGATTAAGGAAGGAACAAGTCGGAATGGATTATTTCAAATTATTAATTGCTAATTATAAATTATTCCTTACTTTTGCAGCCTTAACGAAAGGGGGTGTCATATTATGCTGATTATACCAATTAAAGACGGAGAAAACATTGACAGGGCTTTAAAGCGCTACAAAAGGAAATTCGATAAAACCGGAACCGTGCGCCAACTGCGCTCGCGCCAGGCATTCATTAAGCCATCTGTAGTTAGAAGGGGTCAAATCCAGAAAGCCCAGTATATCCAGACGTTGCGTGACAACATGGAAAACTAGACAATTACTTTTTAAAATATTAACCGTTGGTTTCAAAAGTTTTCTACTTTTGGGCTAACGGTTTTTTTATGCGTACCAATCTAAAGGCATTCCACGATTACCTGCTTCTCGAAAAGCATTATTCTGCGCATACCGTCAATGCCTATCTTGCCGATATCACTTTCTTTACCAAATTCCTTCTCGATTCCTTCGGCGAACAGAATCCCGATGCGGTAAGCTATAACAGGATTCGGGCGTGGATAATATTCTTGTCGGATTCAGGACTGTCGAACGTATCGATTAACCGGAAGATTTCGTCACTCAAAGCTTATTATAAATTTCTGCTGAAATCGGAGCAGATAGACACCAGTCCGCTGCTTCGCCACAAGGCATTGAAGACGCCAAAGAAGCTACAGGTCCCGTTTTCGGAAAAGGAGTTGCAAAGCGTTTTAAATGAAATACAATATCCTGACGGATTTGAGGGCGTGCGGGATAAGCTTATCATTGACATGTTTTATTCCACCGGGATCCGCAGGTCGGAGCTGATCAACCTCAAGCTTTCCAATGTAGGCGCATCAACTATCAAGGTGCTCGGAAAGCGGAACAAGGAAAGGATCATTCCGTTGATTCCCATAATCGCAAAGCAATGCAGTGAATATCTTACACTTCGTTTACAGTGTGGGCAAATTCATGATAAAGAATATTTTTTCCTGACATCCAAAGGCGTTAAATTAAATGATTCATTTGTTTATCGCGTGGTTAATAATTACTTTAGTGGCATCTCCGAAAAAGTAAAGAAGAGTCCGCATATCCTCCGGCACACCTTTGCGACACATTTGCTGAATAACGGGGCCGACTTAAACTCAGTGAAAGAATTATTGGGACATTCCAGTCTGGCATCTACCCAGGTTTATACGCACAGCAGTCTTGCCGAGCTAAAGAAAGTTTACGGTGATGCGCATCCGCGGAATCAGCAATAATATGTATAACCAACTAAATTATAGATTATGAAGGTACATGTTCATCCGGTTAACTTTAGTGTTGACAGAAAACTGATCGCTTTTATCCAGGAGCGGCTTGACAAACTTGAAAAATTTTACGATAAGGTAGTGGTGGCTGATGTGTTTCTGAAGCTTGATAATACAAGTGAGAAAGAAAATAAGGTCGTTGAGGTAAGGCTAAATGTGCCTGGAGACGACTTTCTCGTGACCAAGCAATGTAAAAGTTTTGAGGAAGCGGCTGACCAATCGGCCGAATGCCTGGAGCGTTTGCTTGTAAAAAGAAAGGAAAAAGTACGTGCTTTCAGCTAAAATATTTTTTTTAGAAAAAATGTTTTGATTGAGAAACAAAAAGATATACATTTGCAGTCCGTTAGAAATAGCGGACTTTTTTTATTGTAATGCCGGTGTAGCTCAGTTGGCTAGAGCAGCTGATTTGTAATCAGCAGGTCGTGGGTTCGAGTCCCTCTATCGGCTCTTTAAAAAGTTGCGGGACAAGGCCGCAGCTCCGTTCTTTTAAAATATTGAAGATAAAAAATTTAGGGGAGATACTCAAGCGGCCAACGAGGGCAGACTGTAAATCTGCTGTGAGAACTTCGCAGGTTCGAATCCTGCTCTCCCCACTAAGTTTTTGAAAAGAACATTTGTCGAAAGCTCGCTTTCGTAAAAATGTGAAGTTTAAAAACTTTGTAAGGGTTCACCCTTACAGGATCACAAGCGATAGCGAGTAATCCTAAACAGGTGAATGAATGAAAAGAACATTTCTCGAAAGCTTGCTTTCATAAGTAAAGTTTCGAATATGTAAGGATTCATCCTTTGGATAACCAGGCTGAGCATGGTAATCCTCATGAATAAATGAAAAAGGTTTTAGTTTGCTGATAGCTGCGCATAGCCAGGTATCTTAAAAACAACCTAAAAAATAACTTCAGGTGTCTGCCTAAAGTTTGTGGCAATCCCTTGGGAAGGCCGGGATTCTAAAACGTTTGAACCTTAAACAGCTTCCACTTGTTTTTGGTTCAAGTTTAGAGTTTCAAAACAACCTTGCCGGTGTAGCTCAGGGGTAGAGTGCTTCCTTGGTAAGGAAGAGGTCACGGGTTCAAATCCCGTCATTGGCTCAAGTTTGTGAACAATTGAACACTAATATAAACTAAGATTAAAAATTAACTAAAATGGCAAAAGAGAATTTTAATCGTTCCAAGCCGCACCTTAACATAGGTACTATTGGACACGTTGACCACGGAAAAACTACTTTGACTGCTGCTATCACTAAAGTATTGGCAGAAGCCGGTTTCTCTAAAACTGCAGCTAAATCTTTCGATCAGATCGATAACGCTCCTGAAGAAAAAGAAAGAGGTATTACAATCAATACGTCACACGTTGAATACGAAACAGCTAACCGTCACTACGCACACGTTGACTGTCCAGGTCACGCGGATTACGTTAAGAACATGGTTACCGGTGCTGCCCAAATGGACGGTGCTATCCTTGTTGTTGCTGCTACAGACGGACCAATGCCACAAACACGTGAGCACATCCTTCTTGGACGCCAGGTTGGTATTCCACGTATGGTTGTATTCATGAATAAAGTGGATATGGTTGATGATGCTGAGCTTCTTGAGCTAGTTGAAATGGAAATCAGAGATCTATTGTCTTTCTACGAATACGATGGAGATAACGGACCAGTTATTCAAGGTTCTGCTCTTGGTGGATTGAACGCTGACCCGAATTGGGTTCCGAAAATCCTTGAACTAATGGAAGCTGTTGATAATTGGATCGAAGAACCGGTACGTGATATTGCAAAGCCTTTCCTTATGCCGGTTGAAGACGTGTTTACGATCACAGGTCGTGGAACAGTTGCAACAGGACGTATCGAAACTGGTATCGCAAACACAGGTGATTCAGTTGAAATCATCGGAATGGGTGCTGAAAAATTGACTTCTACCATTACAGGAGTTGAGATGTTCCGTAAAATCCTTGACCGTGGTGAAGCTGGAGACAACGTTGGTCTATTGCTTCGTGGTATCGACAAAGCCGATATCAAAAGAGGAATGGTTATCGTTAAGCCGGGTTCTGTTAAGCCACACGCTAAATTTAAGGCTGAGGTTTATATCCTTAAAAAAGAAGAAGGCGGACGTCACACGCCATTCCACAATAACTATCGTCCACAGTTCTACGTACGTACAACTGACGTAACAGGAGTTATCACTTTGCCGACTGGTGTAGAGATGGTTATGCCTGGGGACAACCTTACCATTGATGTTACTTTGCTTAGCGCTATCGCTATGACTGTTGGTCTTCGTTTCGCAATCCGTGAAGGTGGACGTACAGTTGGTGCAGGTCAGGTAACTGAAATCGTAGAATAACTTCTACAGATAAATATTAGGCCAGTAGCTTCCGAGGAGGCTACTGGCTTTTAACAAACGGGCGTAGTTCAAGGGTAGAATAGTGGTCTCCAAAACCATTGATGGGAGTTCGAATCTCTCCGCCCGTGCAAAAAGATAAAAGATGAAAGTCGTTAATTATATATCCGAAGCTTTTGACGAGCTTAAAACAAACGTAACCTGGCCGGAATGGGCAGAAGTGCAAAAACTCACCATTGTGGTTGCAGTTTTTTCGGTTCTGTTTGCCCTTGCCACTTATGGTGTTGACGTAGTGTTTGCAAAAGCGCTTGAAGGTTTTTTTAATTGGGTAAAGGCTTAATTTTCTTGTGATGACTGAAACTAATGTAAAAAAGTGGTATGTCGTAAGGGCAGTCAGCGGTCAGGAAAATAAAGTGAAAGCTTATATTGAGACTGAGATCAACCGCCTTGGGATGGCCGACTATATTTCACAAGTACTTGTGCCAACTGAAAAAGTAGTACAGGTGCGTGACGGAAAGAAGATCACAAAAGACCGTGTTTACTTTCCCGGATATGTAATGATCGAGGCAAACCTTTCAGGTGAAATTCCTCACATCATCAAATCCATTACAGGTGTTATCGGATTTTTGGGTGAAACCAAGAATGGTGATCCTGTGCCTTTGAGGATTTCGGAAGTTAACAGGATGCTCGGAAAAGTTGATGAGCTTGCTGTTAAAACTGATTCTCATGCCATTCCTTTCAATATTGGAGAAACCATTAAGGTTATAGACGGGCCTTTCAACGGTTTCAACGGTACAGTAGAAAAGATCAACGACGAGAAGCGTAAGCTTGAGGTCATGGTAAAGATATTCGGAAGGAAAACTCCGCTGGAGCTGAGCTTCATGCAGGTTGAAAAAGTATAATACTGTTACATAACAACGCTTTTTACCGGCTTCCAATTGGTAAAGGGCACAATTAATTAAAGATGGCTAAAGAGATTAGTAAAGTAGTTAAACTACAAGTAAAGGGAGGTGCTGCGAACCCGTCGCCACCGGTTGGACCTGCTTTAGGAGCTGCTGGCGTTAACATCATGGAATTCTGCAAGCAGTTCAATGCAAGGACCCAGGATAAAGCCGGCAAGATCTGCCCGGTGCAGATTACCGTTTACAAAGACAAGTCGTTCGACTTCGTCGTGAAAACGCCGCCTGCCGCCGTTCAGTTAATGGAGGTTGCAAAACTAAAGTCCGGTTCCGGTGAGCCTAATCGTAAGAAAGTTGCAAGCGTATCATGGGATCAGATCCGTACGATCGCCGACGACAAAATGGTTGATTTGAATGCATTCACTGTTGAATCTGCTATGAGCATGATCGCAGGTACTGCCAGGTCTATGGGTATAACAGTAACCGGGGATTCTCCTCTTAAATAAGGAAGACATGGCAAAACTGACAAAAAAACAGAAAGAGGCTGCTTCAAAAATCGAGAAGAACAAACTGTATTCACTTAAAGATGCTTCTGCTCTTGTGAAAACTGTTGCTTCTGCAAAATTTGACGAGTCTGTAGATATCGCGGTTCGTTTGGGTGTAGATCCAAGAAAAGCCAACCAGATGGTAAGGGGCGTTGTAACGCTTCCTCACGGAACAGGTAAAGATGTAAGGGTTCTTGCCCTTGTAACGCCTGATAAAGAAGCTGAAGCGAAAGCGGCAGGTGCTGATTATGTCGGACTTGACGAATACCTTCAGAAAATCAAAGACGGATGGACAGATGTAGATGTGATCATCACAATGCCTGCTGTTATGGGTAAACTTGGTCCGTTGGGACGTATCCTTGGTCCACGTGGCCTGATGCCAAATCCTAAGACCGGAACCGTAACCATGGACGTTGCAAAAGCGGTTACTGAAGTGAAAGCCGGTAAAATTGACTTTAAAGTTGATAAAACGGGTATCGTTCACGCAGGAATCGGAAAAGTGTCTTTCGATGCTGACAAGATCACCGAAAATGCTCACGAGATCATCCAGACATTAATTAAACTTAAGCCGACTGCGGCAAAAGGTACCTATATCAAGAGCATCCACTTGTCGAGCACGATGAGTCCAGGGATTGCATTGGACCCTAAAGCAGTTTAACGCAGTTAAAGATATTAATCATGACAAGAGAAGAAAAATCAAGAGTAATTGAAGATCTGACTGCACAGCTTGGTGACACGAATGTAGTGTACCTGGCCGACATTTCCGGACTTGACGCAGAGACTACTTCAAACCTCAGAAGGGCTTGCTATAAAGCAGGTATTACGCTCGAGGTGGTGAAAAACACCCTGCTTGAAAAAGCGATGGATGCTTCTGACAATGACTATGGCGATTTGCCTTCTGTCCTTGCCGGAAACACTTCAATCATGATCTCAGAGAACGGAAACGCTCCTGCCAAGATCATCAAGGAATTCCGTAAGAAATCTGATAAGCCTGTACTGAAAGGTGCTTTCATCCACCAGGCCGTATTCATCGGCGACAACCAGCTTGATGCGCTTATCGCGCTTAAATCAAGGGAAGAAATGATCGGTGAAGTTATCGGATTACTTCAGTCTCCTGCTAAAAATGTTGTTTCTGCCCTTAAATCAGGCGGTAGCAAAATTGCAGGAATCCTTAAAACATTATCCGAAAAAGAAGGATAATCAGCCTAGCGCGCACTTTATAAATTATATTTTTTTACAAACTATTTAAAACGATAGAAAAAATGGCAGATTTGAAACAATTCGCAGAGCAACTAGTTGGCCTTACAGTTAAAGAAGTTAACGAACTTGCTACAATCCTTAAAGAAGAATACGGAATCGAGCCTGCAGCTGCTGCTGTAGTTGCCGGTCCTGCATCTGGTGGTGGTGCTGATGCGCCTGCTGCTGAAGAGCAAACTGAATTCACTGTTGTATTGAAAGAGGCTGGTGCTTCTAAATTGGCAGTAGTTAAAGCTGTAAAAGAACTAACCGGTTTAGGTCTTAAAGAAGCTAAAGACTTAGTTGACGGTGCTCCTGCAAACGTTAAAGAAGGCATCACTAAAGATGAGGCTGAAGGCCTGAAAAAATCTTTGGAAGAAGCCGGAGCTGTAGTTGAGCTTAAATAATTTCAACCAGTTTTGAAAAACAGGTTTAGGCCTTGGACACCTGTCCAAGGGCCTAAACCATTTTTCGTATAATAAATTTGTCAAGTTTATTATACATAGATTACAATAAAATAGCTTTTAATCAATACGAAGAAAGAGAGTAAACAGATACTTGGTTGCTTTTTAAGATGTATTGATAATAAAAGAAAGTATCATTCAACAGTGTTTTACACAAAAACTACTTTTTTTTAAATCAAAATTTTGTCCATTGATGATAACAAATCAGACCGAAAGATTGAATTTTGCCTCGACCAAAAACATCCCGGACTACCCGGATTTTCTAGATGTTCAGGTTAAATCTTTTAAGGATTTCTTCCAGTTGGAAACCAAATCCGATGAAAGGGGCAACGAAGGTTTGTACAACACCTTCATGGAGAACTTTCCAATTACTGATACGCGTAACCAATTCGTATTGGAATTTCTCGATTACTTTGTAGACCCGCCGCGTTATACCATTCAGGAATGTATAGAGAGAGGACTTACTTACAGTGTGCCGCTTAAAGCAAGGCTAAAGCTGTATTGTACAGATCCGGAGCATGAGGATTTTGAAACGATCGTACAGGATGTATATCTTGGTACGATTCCATATATGACGCCAAGTGGTACATTTGTTATCAATGGTGCCGAGCGTGTTGTAGTTTCACAGCTTCACCGATCGCCGGGCGTTTTCTTTGGACAGTCATTCCATGCGAATGGAACTAAATTATATTCTGCCCGTGTAATCCCGTTCAAGGGTTCATGGATTGAATTTGCGACCGATATCAACAGCGTAATGTACGCGTATATCGACCGTAAGAAAAAACTTCCTGTCACAACCCTTTTCCGTGCCATCGGATTTGAACGTGATAAGGACATCCTTGAAATTTTCGACCTTGCCGAGGAAATTAAAGTTTCCAAAACCGGGCTTAAAAAATATGTTGGCCGCCGCCTTGCTGCACGTGTACTAAATACATGGCATGAGGATTTTGTTGATGAAGATACCGGTGAAGTTGTATCCATTGAACGTAATGAGATCATCCTTGACCGCGACACTATTATCGACAAAGATAATGTTGAAGAGATCATCGACTCAAACGTGAAGTCGATCCTTCTTCATAAAGAAGATGCAAACCAAGGCGATTACGCAATCATCCACAACACGCTTCAAAAAGACCCGACTAACTCGGAGAAAGAAGCTGTTGAGCATATCTATCGTCAGCTTCGTAACGCAGAACCGCCTGATGAGGAAACCGCACGCGGCATCATTGAAAAATTATTTTTCTCTGACCAGCGTTACAACCTCGGTGAAGTAGGCCGTTACAGGATGAATAAGAAACTGGGTCTTGATATCCCTATGGAAAAGCAAGTGCTTACCAAAGAAGATATCATCACTATCGTGAAATACCTGATCGAGCTTATCAATTCAAAAGCTGAAATTGATGATATCGACCACTTGTCAAACCGTCGTGTACGTACCGTTGGCGAACAGCTTTCACAGCAGTTCGGCGTTGGTTTGGCACGTATGGCCAGGACAATCAGAGAGCGTATGAACGTTCGTGACAATGAAGTGTTCACGCCGATCGATTTGATCAACGCGAAAACGCTGTCATCGGTAATCAACTCGTTCTTTGGTACTAACCAGCTTTCGCAGTTCATGGACCAGACGAACCCGCTGGCTGAAATTACACATAAACGCCGTCTATCGGCTCTTGGACCAGGCGGACTTTCACGTGAAAGGGCCGGTTTCGAGGTGCGTGACGTTCACTATACACACTACGGACGCCTTTGTCCGATTGAAACTCCGGAAGGCCCCAACATCGGTCTGATTTCGTCACTTGGCGTGTACGCAAAAGTGAATGGAATGGGCTTTATCGAGACGCCTTACCGTAAAGTTACAAATGGAAAAGTTGACCTTAACGCTGAGCCAATCTACCTGAGCGCCGAAGAGGAAGAAGGTAAGATGATCGCTCAGGCGAACATTGAAATGGATAACGACGGAACCATCACTGCCGAAAGGGTAATTGCCCGTGAAGAAGGTGACTTCCCGGTTGTTGAGCCAGGAGTTGTTCACTATACCGATGTTGCTCCGAACCAGATTGCATCGATTTCTGCATCATTGATTCCGTTCCTGGAACATGATGATGCGAACCGTGCGTTGATGGGATCGAACATGATGCGTCAGGCCGTGCCATTGTTGCGTCCTGAAGCCCCGATCGTAGGAACCGGCCTTGAGCGCCAGGTTGCTTCCGATTCGCGTGTTCTGATCAATGCGGAAGGCGACGGAACTGTAGAATATGTAGATGCAAACATCATCACGATCAAGTATGACCGTACCGACGAAGAACGTATGGTTAGTTTTGATCCGGATGAAAAGACATACAACCTGATCAAATTCAGGAAAACCAACCAAAGTACCTGTATCAACCTGAAGCCTATCGTAAGAAAAGGCGACCGTGTTGTAAAAGGCCAGGTTCTTTCTGAAGGTTATGCGACACAAAACGGTGAGCTTGCCCTTGGACGTAACCTTAAAGTGGCCTTCATGCCATGGAAAGGATACAACTTCGAGGATGCGATCGTAATCTCAGAGAAAGTCGTACGTGACGATATCTTCACGTCGATCCATATCGATGATTACTCACTCGAAGTGCGTGATACAAAATTGGGTAACGAAGAACTGACAAACGACATCCCGAACGTTTCTGAAGAGGCTACCAAAGACCTTGATGAAAACGGTATGATCCGAATCGGTGCCGAAGTAAAGCCTGGCGATATCCTTATCGGTAAGATTACTCCGAAAGGGGAATCAGATCCGACGCCGGAAGAAAAACTTCTTCGTGCAATCTTCGGTGACAAAGCCGGCGATGTGAAAGACGCTTCATTAAAAGCTTCCCCATCACTTAGCGGTGTTGTTCTCGATAAAAAACTGTTCGCAAGGGCGGTAAAAGACAAACGCAAACGTACCAAAGACAAGGATGATCTGGGTGCG
Source organism: Flavobacterium sp. (assembly GCA_036399795.1). Classification (GTDB taxonomy): domain Bacteria; phylum Bacteroidota; class Bacteroidia; order Flavobacteriales; family Flavobacteriaceae; genus Flavobacterium. Next base: position 76,270 of record DASWML010000006.1, on the reverse strand, counting down.
CTTGAAATGGAGTTTGAAGTGAAGTTCAATGAACTGAAGGACAAGCTTGTTGAGAAACTTTTTACCATTGTAAATGGGAAAACTTCTCAGGGTGTCATGAATGACCTGGGTGAAGAAGTCCTTCCGAAAGGGAAAAAGTATACCCAGAAAATGCTTAATGCAGTTGAGGATTTTGCTCACCTTAGCAAAGGGCAATGGGTTGCTGATGATGAAACCAATAAAATGGTTAACGACCTGATCCACAACTATAAGATCAAGCTGAATGACCTTCAGGGTGCATTGCGTCGCGAGAAATTTACGATTACCGTTGGGGATGAACTTCCTGCTGGAATCCTGAAACTTGCAAAAGTATACATCGCGAAGAAACGTAAGCTGAAAGTGGGTGATAAAATGGCAGGACGCCACGGTAACAAAGGTATTGTTGCACGAATCGTCCGTCATGAAGACATGCCGTTCCTTGAAGATGGAACTCCGGTCGACATCGTACTGAACCCGCTTGGCGTACCATCGCGTATGAACATCGGGCAGATTTATGAAACCGTTCTCGGATGGGCAGGTATGAACACAGGACGCAAGTTCGCAACGCCAATTTTCGACGGGGCAACACTTGACCAGATCAACGAGCTTACTGACGATGCAGGAATTCCGCGTTTCGGACATACTTATCTGTATGACGGAGGAACCGGGGAGCGTTTCCACCAGCCGGCAACTGTTGGTGTAATCTATATGCTGAAACTTGGGCATATGGTCGACGATAAGATGCACGCGCGTTCCATCGGTCCGTACTCACTAATTACGCAACAGCCGCTTGGTGGTAAAGCACAATTCGGTGGTCAGCGTTTTGGAGAGATGGAGGTTTGGGCTCTCGAGGCTTACGGAGCGTCAAGCACACTTCGTGAAATCCTGACCGTGAAGTCGGATGACGTTATCGGAAGGGCAAAAACCTACGAAGCAATCGTTAAAGGTGAAACAATGCCAGAACCGGGACTTCCTGAATCATTCAATGTATTGATGCACGAGCTTAAAGGCTTAGGCCTTGATATCCGTTTAGAGGAGTAAACTGAATGTCGAACGTCGAATGTCAGAGGTGAAGCTTCTGACTTTCGACTTTCGTTTTTCGACATAATTTTCAAAAAGAATCAATAGTAATCGCTATGATGAACAATAGAAATAAAGATAAAAATCCGGTTAAAAGGTTTGACAAGATTTCCATCGGACTTGCTTCTCCAGAATCTATCCTGGCTGAATCAAGAGGTGAAGTTCTTAAACCTGAGACCATCAATTACAGAACCCACAAGCCGGAACGCGACGGACTTTTCTGCGAAAGGATCTTCGGACCTGTCAAAGATTTTGAATGTGCGTGCGGTAAATACAAAAGGATCCGTTACAAAGGGATTGTTTGTGACCGTTGCGGTGTTGAAGTAACTGAGAAAAAAGTACGTCGTGACCGTGTCGGACATATCAATCTGGTGGTGCCAATTGCGCACATCTGGTATTTCCGTTCGCTTCCGAACAAAATCGGTTATATCCTCGGGCTTCCTTCAAAGAAGCTGGATATGATCATATATTATGAAAGATACGTTGTTATCCAGCCGGGTATTGCCCAGAACGCAGAAGGTGATGCCTTGCAAAGGCTCGATTTCCTTACAGAAGAAGAATACCTGAACATACTGGATTCACTTCCGCAGGACAATCAATACCTTGATGACCACGACCCGAATAAATTCGTTGCTAAAATGGGTGCCGAATGTATCATGGACCTTTTGGCCAGGATCGACCTTGATGGATTGTCTTATGACCTTCGTCATGCTGCCAACAATGAAACATCTAAACAACGTAAGACTGAAGCCCTGAAAAGGCTGCAGGTTGTAGAGTCGTTCCGGGAAGCCAACGAAAACCGTGAGAACCGTCCGGAGTGGATGATCATGAAAGTGATTCCGGTTATACCGCCTGAATTGCGTCCGCTTGTGCCGCTTGATGGTGGCCGTTTCGCAACTTCGGATCTGAACGACCTTTATCGTCGCGTGATCATCCGTAACAACCGTCTGAAAAGACTTATGGAGATCAAGGCGCCGGAAGTAATCCTTCGTAACGAAAAGCGTATGCTTCAGGAATCTGTAGATTCACTATTTGACAACACAAGGAAAGCATCTGCGGTTAAGACAGAATCAAACCGTCCGCTGAAATCACTTTCGGATTCCCTTAAAGGAAAACAAGGACGTTTCCGTCAGAACCTTCTTGGTAAGCGTGTAGATTATTCTGCACGTTCGGTTATCGTCGTTGGACCTGAATTAAAATTATTCGAATGCGGCCTGCCCAAAGACATGGCTGCCGAACTATACAAGCCGTTCGTGATCCGTAAGCTTATCGAGCGCGGAATCGTGAAAACAGTGAAATCTGCAAAGAAAATCATTGATAAAAAAGAGCCGGTAGTATGGGATATCCTTGAAAATGTAATTAAAGGACACCCTGTATTGCTAAACCGTGCGCCAACGCTTCACCGTTTGGGTATCCAGGCGTTCCAGCCAAAGCTAATCGAAGGAAAGGCAATCCAGTTGCACCCGCTCGTTTGTACGGCATTCAACGCGGATTTCGATGGTGACCAGATGGCAGTTCACTTGCCCCTTGGCCCTGAAGCGATCCTTGAGGCACAGCTTCTGATGCTTGCATCGCACAACATCCTGAACCCTGCTAACGGAGCGCCGATCACGGTACCTTCCCAGGACATGGTTCTCGGACTTTACTATATGACGAAAGAAAGATTGTCAACCCCTGAAGCCAAAATTCTTGGTGAAGGCCTGACTTTCTATTCTGCCGAAGAAGTTAACATTGCACTCAACGAAGGACGTCTTGAACTAAATGCAAGGGTGAAAATCCGCGCGAAAGATTTTAATGAAGACGGACAACTGGTTTATAAGATCATCCAGACAACTGCAGGACGCGTACTCTTTAATGAGGTAGTTCCCGAAGCTGCAGGTTACATCAACGAAGTACTGACCAAAAAATCGCTCCGCGACATTATCGGAAAGATCCTCAGCGTAACCAATGTTCCTACAACCGCTGCCTTCCTTGACAGCATGAAAGACATGGGTTATAAATTTGCTTTTAAAGGCGGACTCTCATTCAGCCTTGGTGATATCATCATTCCTGAAAGAAAACAAGAGCTGATCTCAGATGCAAATGAGCAGGTTGAAGGCATTACTGTCAACTATAACATGGGTCTGATCACGAACAACGAGCGTTACAACCAGGTTATCGACGTGTGGACATCGACAAACGCATTGCTGACCGAGCTTGCGATGAAGAACATCCGCGAAGACCAGCAAGGTTTCAACTCGGTATACATGATGCTTGATTCCGGTGCGAGGGGTTCAAAAGAACAGATCCGCCAGCTTACAGGTATGCGTGGTTTGATGGCTAAGCCTAAAAAATCAACCGCAGGTGGTGGGGAAATTATCGAAAACCCGATCCTTTCGAACTTTAAGGAAGGTCTTTCGATTCTTGAATACTTCATCTCGACACACGGTGCGCGTAAAGGTCTTGCCGATACCGCCCTTAAAACAGCCGATGCCGGTTATCTTACACGTAGGCTTCACGACGTATCGCAGGATGTAATTGTCAATATGACTGATTGCGGAACATTGCGTGGTGTTGAAGTATCGGCTTTGAAGAAAAATGAAGAAATCGTTGAAACATTGGGTGAAAGGATTCTTGGACGCGTTGCGCTTCAGGATGTCATTAATCCGTTAACAAACGATGCCCTGATTTCTGGTGGCGAGCAGATTACCGAAGCTACGGTTAAAGCGATTGAAGAATCACCTATCGAAAGGGTAGAAGTGCGTTCTCCGCTTACATGTGAAGCATTAAAAGGAATCTGTGCGAAATGCTACGGAAGGAACCTTGCAACAGGCCGTATGACCCAAAAAGGTGAAGCTGTCGGTGTTATCGCTGCGCAGTCAATCGGGGAGCCTGGAACACAGCTTACCCTTCGTACATTCCACGTTGGAGGTACCGCAGGTAATATTTCCGAAGAATCAAGCATTATTGCAAAATTCAACGGTCGCATTGAGATTGAAGACCTTAAAACGGTAAAAGGTGAAGATAATGACGGTTCAACTGTTGATATCGTAATCTCCCGTTCAACAGAACTTAAGCTTGTTGATGTAAAAACAGGTATTGTCCTGAACACACACAACATTCCTTACGGTTCAAGCATCTTCGTGAAAGATGGTGATGTTGTTGAAAAAGGAACTACAATCTGTAAATGGGATCCATATAACGGGGTTATTATTTCTGAATTTACCGGAAAAATCGCTTATGAAGACCTTGAGCAGGGACAATCGTTCCAGGTTGAGATCGATGAGCAAACCGGTTTCCAGGAGAAAGTAATTTCCGAAGCAAGAAGTAAAAAACTTATCCCGACCTTATTGATCTATGGTAAGGATGGAGAACTGATACGTTCTTATAACCTTCCGGTTGGTGCCCACCTTATGGTTGAAGACGGAGAGAAGATCAAGGCAGGGAAAGTCCTGGTCAAAATTCCGCGTCGTTCATCAAAAGCAGGCGATATCACGGGAGGTCTTCCAAGGATTACCGAGCTTCTCGAAGCCCGTAACCCTTCAAATCCGGCAGTTGTTTCGGAAATTGACGGCGTGGTTTCCTTCGGAAAGATCAAACGCGGTAATCGTGAGATCGTCATCGAGTCGAAATTCGGCGAAGTGAAAAAGTATCTAGTGAAACTGTCAAACCAGATCCTTGTTCAGGAAAATGACTTCGTACGTGCGGGTGTTCCGTTGTCTGACGGCGCCATCACTCCGGATGATATCCTGAGGATTCAAGGGCCGGCTGCAGTACAGCAATACCTTGTAAATGAGATTCAGGAAGTTTACCGTTTGCAAGGGGTTAAGATCAATGACAAACACTTTGAGGTGGTTATCCGTCAGATGATGCGTAAAGTACAGGTTCAAGATCCGGGCGATACATTGTTCCTAGAAGAGCAATTGATCCATACCAAGGACTTTATCGTGGAAAATGATAAATTATATGGAATGAAAGTCGTTGAGGATGCCGGAGATTCCGAAAATCTTAAAGCGGGTCAAATTGTTTCACCGCGCCAGTTGCGTGATGAGAATTCATTGCTGAAGAGAAGCGATAAAAACCTGGTTGTTGCCCGTGATGTCATCACTGCGACTGCGACTCCAGTACTTCAGGGTATCACAAGGGCATCGCTCCAAACCAAATCGTTCATCTCTGCTGCATCGTTCCAGGAAACTACAAAAGTTCTGAACGAAGCTGCAGTGGCAGGAAAAGTGGATTATCTGGAAGGACTGAAAGAAAATGTTATCGTCGGGCACAGGATACCTGCAGGAACAGGTATGCGTGAATATGATAACACTATCGTAGGTTCAAAAGATGACTACAACGAGATGATGGCGAATAAGGAAGAATATAATTATTAAGATCATGGCCGACCAAAAGCAACCCCAGCCGGGACAGATTAATATCGAGCTTGATGAAGCCGTAGCCGAAGGATTTTATTCCAACCTTGCGATCATCAACCACTCGGCATCTGAATTCGTCGTTGATTTCGTATGCATCATGCCCGGAACGCCAAAGGCGAAGGTTAAATCCCGCATTGTCCTCACGCCACAGCATGCTAAAAGGCTTCTGAAAGCCATGGGTGAAAACATCCATCGTTTTGAAGTTGCACACGGTGAAATTAAGGATACGGAGCAACCTCCGATACCACTAAATTTTGGTCCGACCGGACAAGCATAAATAAGAAAGCCTCTCATTCGAGAGGCTTTTTTTATGGAATTAAGTTATGTCCATGGTAAGAATGGAATGCAGTAAAAATAAAAGTTGTGAGAGATAACCTTTGGAAACACTTCCAAAAACTAAAGGTTTACCACAATTGAGGCTCTTTATTTCACACTTTAGTAATGATTTATTAGGTAAATATTATGACAGCTACGCACAATATATAAGTAACTTTAAGATGCAGTTCAGCCTACTGTGGACTGCGAAGTTTAACTATTTAACTATTAACTATGAAAAAAATTTTACCAGTAACATCTATTTTTTTATTGATGTTAGTATTCGTTGCAGGTACGTTTTCAGCCGCTGCTCAATCTGCCGGCTTTAACACGACGTACATTGTCCTTCAGGTTAACGGCGGGCCGCAAACTTACTATGATCTGCAGGCCACGACTGCAAACCCTGATTTTAATGGAACAAGCCTCGGTTCATTTTGCCGGAATTCCGGATCCGGTCTTTTATTTCTTGGAGCAGAACACAACGTGTACAAATGTGGCGGCTGTGATCTGCAAAGTTCACGTATCTTTTATCGCATATACCCTACGGGTTCGCCTGCGGGAAGCTTTATCAGTAATGATATAGGATATTCGTCAGGTTCTGCTAACGGATGCGGAGGTGAAGACCAGATGTGGAGCAACACCGGATATAACACAAACCTCCTGTCGGGACTTGGCCCAGGTACTTATTCGCTCGAAGTTTATTCAGATGCAACGGTCACCTGCTCCGGAGGTACCGTGTATGCGGGGAATAATGGCGCAAATTATATCGCATCTTTTACCATTGTTGAAAACACTACTTACTATGCCGATGCCGACGGTGACGGCTTCGGGAATGCTTCAGTATCCCAATCTACCTGTACAGGAGCGCCTGCAAATTATGTAGCAAATGATTCTGATTGCGATGATACCGTTGTGATGTATCTCGATGATGATGGCGATGGTTTCGGATCAGACACAATGGTTGCGTGCGGTGTGACCAACAGTGATGATTGCGATGATACGCTATTGCAATATGTAGATGCTGACGGGGACGGCTTTGGATCGACAACTTTCGCTGGCTGCGGCGTAGATAATAATGATGACTGCGATGACACCATGCTTCTTTATGTTGACGAGGATGAGGACGGCTTCGGTTCGACAACTTTTGCAGCCTGTGAAGGCGTGACAACCAATACCGATTGTAACGACCTTGCGGTAACTTATCAGGATAATGATGAAGACGGTTTTGGATCCAGTGTCTTCGCCCCATGCGGAGTATCCAATAATGATGATTGCAACGATAACCTCGTGCTGTACACCGATCTTGATTTTGATGGATTTGGAACTGATGTCTTCGCCCCATGCGCAGGAGCTTCCAATTCACTTGATTGCGATGATGATCTTGTAACCTTTACAGATGATGATGAAGATGGCTTCGGAAGCGAAGTGCTGGCTCCGTGCGGCCCAACCAACAGTGATGACTGCGATGATACACAAGTCACCTACGCTGATGCCGATGGCGACGGATGGGGCTCAACAACGCCACATCCATGCGGGGCAACAACCAACACAGATTGCGATGATAATAACGAAGATCTTGTCGGATTGTTTTCGTTCTATGTGGATGTTGACGGGGATGGTTTTGGAACCGGAGGCATTATCGACGGAATCTGTGCAGCAGGCCCAACTTCACCACCTGATGGTTATTCAGAATTTGACAATGATTGTGACGATGCCAATTTTGATATCAGCCCCGGAAGCGACGAAGTGTACTACAACGGAATCGACGACAATTGCGATGGCAATCTGGACGAAGGCAATCAGATACTAACGCAAGTGAACGCCGGACAATGCGGAATGACACTTTCGAATATCAATCAACTGATCGCAGCGGTGAGTCAGCCCAACTCAACAATGTACCGGTTCGAGGTGACGAATACTTCAACCAATGCCATTCAGATAATAGAGCGTCCGCTTCAGTGGTTTTCACTTACGATGCTCAATTCATACGATTACGCAACTACTTATTCAATCAGGGTGCAAATTCAGCGTAACGGTATCTGGCTGGGTTATTATGGTCCGTCATGCCTTATTTCAACTCCTGCAGTATTGCTGCCTGGTGGCCCGGCGCAAATTTCTGCTGCACAATGCGGTGGTACTCTCAGCAAAATAAATTCACTGATCGCCTGTACGAATATCCAGAATGTTACGGGCTACCGTTTCCGCATCACCAACCTGTCAGATCCTGAGGCGGCAAACCAGGTGCAGACAATTGATCGCCCGCTTCATTGGTTCAGCCTGACAATGCTGCCAAGTTACACGTATGGCACTACTTATTCAGTTGAAGTTGCCGTTAAAACAACAGGGGATTTTTCAGATTATGGCACTCCTTGTACAATATCGACACCGGCAGTACCAGGTATTTCAAATTGCGGAAACGAAATAGCATCTTCCGGATCAATTGTGTCAACTACAAGTCTGGGCAATGTAACTTCATATAAATTTGAACTTACCAATAACGCAAACAATCAGGTTACTGTAATTGAAAGACCGCTCCATTGGTTTAAGTTTAGCATGGTTCCAGGCTATGTAGCCGGAGCTCAATATGCAATACGCGTTGCGGTGATGACAAGCGGATTATATTCAGGGTACGGAAGTACATGTCAGGTCACTGCTCCGGCGGCTGCAAGACAGGACGGCGATGTTGAGGCAGGAATAGCAAAAGTTTCATTTGAAGCCATTGCATACCCGAACCCCTTCATAACCCAAGCCGGCATAGACCTCACAACTAGTAGCAGAGGTTCTTTTAATATACAGGTTTACGATATGACAGGACGACTTATCGACTCACAAAATTATTCCGGAAGCGGGACAATCATGGTAGGAGAAAGCTATCCTTCAGGAGTATATAACGTGATCGTAAACAATGGCACAGAAGTAAAAAGTCTTCGAATCGTTAAGAGATAGATTTTGCTTCTCATGACATTTTAAACCCTTCCTCGGAAGGGTTTTTTTTATGGTTGATTTTGCTATGACGATGTGCGGTACACCGATATTTGAAGCTGTATATCGATAATATTTCCATCAGCATATCCCTTATTGTAATTTAACATGATCCCTATAGCTAGATTAACCATTTCAGATAGAACCAGTTATCTGTAAGGATTCCTGTTTAATTTTTTAACTATTTTTATTATGCACAAAAAAACTACTCTAAAGAGAATGACATCAGGACATGTTCCTGTATCCCTAAATGAAAAAACAAATTCCTGGCAAGGTTTATTGGCATTGCTCATCTTTTGTACCATGTCATTTTGCGGTCAGGGTATCTTCGCCCAAACTGCCAGCCAGACATTTAATTCAGGTGGTACTTTCGTAGTCCCGGCAGGTGTTACGTCAGTTACCGTTGAAGCTTGGGGCGGCGGTGGCCGGGGCGCTAACAGAACTACCAACGGCGCAGGCGCAGGCGGCGGCGGCGGTGCCTATGCAAAAAAAGTTGTCACCGTCAACCCGGGTCAATCCTATAGTGTAACAGTTGGCCCTGGTGGATCAGTAAATACAGCCGGCACCAATGGAGGTGACAGTTGGTTTATTTCTCCTTCTACTGTCATGGCCAAAGGTGGCGCAAACGTCGAAACAAATTTCAATACCGCCGGCGCCGGTGGCAGTGCTGCGGCTAGTGTCGGAGATGTAACTTTTAGCGGAGGAAATGGCGCCACCGGATCCAGTGGCCTTGGCGGCAATGGCGGTGGTGGCGGATCCTCAGCCGGACCTGCAGCTAACGGCGGCAATGGTTCTGGCGTGTCGGGAGGAACTGCTCCTTCTGGTGGCGGTACGGGTGGTTCAGGCGCTCTGGTAGGTGGTGCTCCCGCTCCAGGTGCGACTCTTGGAGCCAGTGTTCCCGGCGGCGGCGGCGGCGGCGGGCTTCGTTTTTCGTTTATTAGTGCAACAACTTGGGCACCTGCCAATGGTGCGGCCGGACGTGTAACCATTACATGGGCGACGCCGCCTCCGGTGATTACCGCAGCTCCGATGCCACAAACATTAGCAGTTGGGGGAACAATTTCCCTTTCAGTTACCGCATCACTCGCAAATTCCTATCAATGGAAGAAAAATGGGGTAAATATTGGCGGCGCAACATCTGCAACATATACAAAAGCCAACGCGACGGCAGCCGATGCCGGATATTACAGCGTTAGTGTCACCAACGACTTTGCAACAGTTAATTCAACAGGAGCCGTAGTAATCGTGAATCCTTACCCAACGGCAACAGCGTCAGTGAGCGCATCTCCTGTTTGTGACGGATCGCCAATCAACCTGACTACCGGTGGCAACCTGAACTCTACGGCTTCCGTAACTATAATCAATGAGAATTTCAACAGTGCTGCAAATGCATGGTTCTCAGTAAATAGCAGTACAGGTGGCACACCGGCAAATGCAGCCTGGACACTTAGGCCAAACGCCTATTTATACAGTGCAACTTCCACAACATTTAATAGCAATGACGCTTCACAATTTTATTTGTCCAATAGCGATGCGCAGGGTAGCGGAGGAACAACTTCAACGGTTCTTCAATCCCCTGCATTCAGTACAATGGGTATGAATGCGGCTTCTTTAAGCTATTATCATTATTATCGCCATAATGGCGATTCAGCAATACGAGTTGAGGCTTCTACCAACGGATCATCATGGACCACATTAACTACAACGGCTTCCACGCAGGGAGCGCCCGGCGGTTTTGTGCAGGCTACAGTGGCCTTGGGAAGCTTTTTGAATCAGCCACGGGTGTATGTGCGTTTCAGGTACACGGGTACATTCGACTACTTTTGGGCTATCGACAATGTTGTTGTTACCGGCACATTATCGGCTTCCCCGGCGTATGCATGGAGTTCAACGCCTGCAGGCTTCAATTCTTCAGCACAGAACCCTTCCGGGGTTGTTCCTGTCGGAAATACAAATTATACAGTAATGGTTACAAATCATTATGGTTTATCGGCTACATCATCACCGGTTTCCGTAACTGTGAATCCTAACATAACTTATTATGCTGATGCTGACGGAGATTCTTTTGGTGACAATGCTTCCCCACAGGTTTCATGTTTTGGCGCACCGGCCGGCTACGTGCTTAATAATACCGATTGTGACGACGCAGACGAATCCCTGAATGCGACTTATCCTTTCTATGTTGATGCCGATGATGACGGATTCGGAGCCGGGACTTTAGTCAGTATTTGCGCTATCGATGCCGAAACGCCGCCGGTTGGATTTTCGGTTGATGGTACCGACTGTAATGATGCCGATGCAGATATTCATATGACATTCCCATTTTATGCTGATGCCGATGGTGACGGATTTGGGGCCGGAATAGTGGTTCAGATCTGCGCTGCAGACGGTGAAACGGCACCGGCCGGATATTCAGTGAATAATACTGACTGTAACGATTCCAATATGGAGATGTTCACCACTTTCGAATTTTATGCTGATGCTGATGGAGATGGGTTCGGTACGGGTGAACTGGTGAGCGTTTGCGCAGTTGATGCAGCTACGCCACCGGCTGGATATTCCCTAAATGCCACGGATTGTGATGATGCAATTGCCGCTGTTAATCCCGCACATTCGGAAGTACTTTATAACGGAATAGATGATAATTGTGATGGCGAGCTTGACGAAGGTTTTCAGCATGTAACACAAGTCCAGGCTGCTCAATGCGGAACAACATTGGTAAATATCAATTCGCTTATTGCTGCAATCAGCAAAAATAATTCAACAGGCTATCGTTTTGAAGTTACAAATACAGCAACCAATGAAGTGCAGGTCATCGACAGGCCACTGCATTATTTCAGTCTGAATATGCTTGCGTCATATGACTATGCTACGACATACTCTGTCAGGGTTATGATTCAAAGGCTTGGCATCTGGCTTGGCTACTATGGACCTGCATGCTTTGTGTCTTCACCGGCAGTATTGGATCCGGGTGGAGCAGCTCAGATTGCGGCTTCACAATGCGGCATCACACTTCCTACGATCAATACCCTTATCGCGACAAACAGCATTCAGAACTGTACAGGGTATCGCTTCCGCGTGACGAATATAACCGATCCAAACGCGCCTAATCAGGTTCAAACTGTCGACAGGCCGCTTCATTGGTTCGGACTGACGATGCTTCCGACATTTAATTACGGCACGACTTACATGATTGAAGTAGCGGTTAAAACCAATGGTGAATTTTCAGGATTTGGCGCGCCATGTATGGTTACATCACGTCCCGTACCATCACTTGTAAACTGCGGTGTGTCTATCCCGACAGCCGGAACACTTGTGGCAACAACTAGTTATGAACGCGTAACATCGTATAGATTTGAGGTTACCAATCTTATTACCAATACTGTCACTACGATTGACCGCCCATTGCATTGGTTTAAATTTAATATGGTTCCAGGATATATTCCCGGTGATCCATACGGAGTGCGGGTAGCTTTAATGACCAGCGGAAGTTATTCTCCATACGGTGATGCATGCGAGATTTTTGCACCTGGCGGATCAAGACAGGCAGATCCTGAGCTCGAGCTGTCAAAAGCTGTCTTTTCAGCCACTGCATATCCAAATCCATTCACTGAAACGTTTGCTGTTGCGATGGAAGGAAATTCAGGAGAAAAAGTGCAGGTCAAAATGTATGATATGACCGGCCGCCTTTTGGAATCTTTGTCTGAAGACAGTGAATCAGGCTTGAGAAATCTTGGGGCATCTTTACCTGCCGGAGTTTATAATATCATTATCAGTCAGGGTGAAAACATCAGAAGTATGCGTGTTGTGAAAAGGTAACTTTATGACTTTTTATCAGAAGCCTCTTGTTAACAAGAGGCTTTTTTTTTGCACGTCTTTTATTGAAAACTCACTTCTCGTTTAGAAGTACTAAGAATAACGTAAAAGGTGTCAGTTAAAATGCAGATTAACAAGATTAAATGCAAAGCCGGAGCGATTAAACGAATTTAACAGTGATTTGTCGGATTTTTTTTTCAGGCGTGTTTTTCAGCGGTTATTTTACTCCGTGATTTAAGTACTTATACTTAGTCAGATAACAAATAAATTTTTATCATGAAAATGAAAACTTCACTCCTCCAATCGTGGCCACGGATAACGTTTGGAAAAAAAATGCTCTATGCTTTGCTGGCATTCGCCAGTCTTTTTTGCAGCAGCGATGCATTTGCGCAAATTGCCCCGCGAGGTACGGCGCAAAGTGCAAACACTGGAACCACTTCGTTAGTAATTACCAAACCTGCAGGCCTTGCGGTTGGGGATCTTATGATTGCCAACATCTCGCAAAGCAATAATAACAGCAGTGGTATGGGTAATGCTACAAGAACGGGTTGGACAACCGGAGCATCAGGAGTATACGGCAGTTCTGGAACCAACAGATGGCATGCCACAGTATTATATAAATTAGCCGACGCAACTGACGTTGCCGCAACAAGCTTCACCTTTGCGACAAACGCAGCCAGTGATGACAGCGCAGGGTCTCTTATTGCATTCTCAGGGGTTAACGGCGCTAGTCCGCTAGATGTAGCAATTACTATGGCAACAGGTTCATCCGCTACAATTACTGCACCGACGTTAACTACTGTAACACCGAATTCCGCAATCGTTATGTTGGCCCTTGTAGCTGACAACGTAAATATAACAGGTTGGAATACCACATCGCCAGGAGGTCTTACGGAACTATACGATGCACCGGTAAATGCCGATGTTGATATGGGCATTGGCGCTGCATGGGCAGTAAAATCAACAGTAGGAGCTACTGGATCTGCCACTGCAACTTTGGGTTCAAGCGACCCTTGGGGTGCGATCCTGATAGCCATAAGGCCGGTAACTGCCACAACTGGAGCTGTAACAGGTCCATTGTGCGCAGGCAATCCGATTACAGTTCCATATACGATCTCCGGGCCTTATATCGCAGGGAACGTCTTTACTGCACAGCTTTCAAACGCTTCTGGATCATTTGCTTCGCCTGTTACGATAGGAAGTGTTACATCAACAGCAGCCGGTTCTATATCGGCAACCATACCTACAGGGACTGCATCGGGAACCGGTTATAGGGTTCGTGTTATTTCAAGCTCACCTGCAGCAACCGGAACTGATAACGGATCGAATATTACCATAAATGCTACTGCTACCGCAGTTGCCGGAACCGCAGTTTCAGCATGTTCAACGGCAACAGGAATAAACATTACTGCCGGTTCAAGCGCTACAAATAATTCGGGTATTGCCTGGACATCAAATGGGAGTGGTACTTTCACCAATGCAAATTCGCTTACCCTTGCCGCCTATACGCCAAGCGCTGCCGATATCGCGGCCGGAAGTGTCAACATTATCCTAACTGCCACCGGAACTTCACCATGTTCCAATGCAGTATCGTCAAAAACGCTCACATTTGTTACCCCGCCAACGGCTTCTGCCGGCGGAACCCAAACGATCTGTCAAAACGGAACGGCAACCGTGAGCGGTGCTACATCAGCAAACGGAACAATTTCATGGACAGAAAATGGTGCCGGTTCAATAACAGCCGGAGCAAGTACACTTACACCAACTTATACCCCAGCATCAGGTGATGCAGGAAATACAGTTGTGCTTACAATGACTGTCTCGAATAGCTCATGTGCTTCTGCAACCGCAACTTATACAGTATCTGTTATTGCATCACCAACTGCAGTGGCAGGAAATGCCGTTACAATGTGTTCAGATGCGGGTAGTGTGGCTATTACTTCGGGTGCAAGTGCGACTAACGCTGCCAGCGTAGCGTGGACAAGCAACGGAAGCGGTTCTTTTACCAACCAAAATTCACTTACACTGGCATCGTATACGCCAAGCCCCGCAGATATTTCAGCAGGAACAGTGACACTGACGCTTACTTCTTTTGCAAATGCGCCATGCTCAAATGCAACATCATCAAAAGTACTTACCATTAAATCGCCTCCTACAGCATCTGCCGGTGGAAGCACAACTGTTTGCCAGAATCAGACTGCTGTGGTGAGCGGGGCAACTGCTTCAAATGGTACAATATCATGGACAGAAAATGGTGCCGGTTCAATAACTGCCGGAGCAACCACATTAACTCCAACGTATACTCCGGCTGCTGCTGATGCAGGAAATGCTGTTACCCTTACCATGACCGTATCTAATGCGCCATGTTCGCCCGCGACTGCAACATTTACTGTAAACGTAATTGCTGCACCAACGGCTAACGCCGGATCAGGGGTTTCAATTTGTGCAAATCAGGAATCTGTGAATGTTACCGCGGGAGCTGCTAGTGCAAACAGTACAAGCGTGATGTGGACATCAAACGGGACAGGAACATTTGCCAATGCTAATTCACTTACCAATGCTGTGTACACTCCAAGTGCCACAGACATCGCCAATGGGACGATAACCCTTACGCTTGCTGTAAGCGGTAATTCGCCATGTGCAACGGTGACATCATCAAAAACACTGACAATAAGACCGGTGCCGATTACTACAGGTGCTACCATCTGTCAGGGAGGTAGCGGTTCGCTTACTTCCTCAACAGTTTGCCCTACAAACGGGACAATAGTTTCAAACGGGCCAAACACTACCGGAACAGGCGCAAGTATTGCAGGAGCCAATGCTGATTGGAGCAACCCAGGGAATATAGCTGCTGCCGGAAACGCAACTGTGTCGGCTGGCGCTGGTGACAATTCCGATTTCCTTCAAGGGACTAATTTTGGATTCGCAATTCCTGCAAATGCTACTATTGTGGGAATTCAGGCTACAATCAACCGTTCCGGAACACAGTCGCTAGGTGTTGGATATCGCGATCAGGCCGTGCATCTTGTGAAGAATAATTCAATATTGACAGGTACGAATAAAGCAACAGGCACAACGTGGGGAACATCCATGTCGGCTGTAAACTATGGTTCTGCCAGCGATATGTGGGGAACTGCATGGACACCTTCTGATATTAATAATGCAGGTTTCGGACTGGCTCTTTCGGTTCATAGTAATGCAATCTTTTCCACGTTGACTGCATCTGTAGATTATTTCAGGATTACGGTATCTTATACGCTTCCGGGTTCGATCAACTGGTACACAGTGTCATCAGGCGGAACCGCAATAGGATCAGGATCGTCATTCAACCCTGTAGGAGTGGCCGGTTCAGGTCTCGCGAATACGCTAACTCCGGGTACTTATACGTTTTATGCTGAATGCACTGCAATCGCTGGTTGTCGTACGGCAGCAAATTTTGTTATCAATGCACTTCCGGAAGTGAGCTTCACAGGACTGGATGCTTTATATTGCCAGGACGCTGCTCCGGTAACCCTTACTGGAAACCACCCGGGCGGGATTTTCACCGGCGCAGGTATTTCCAACAATGGCAACGGTACAGCTACTTTTACAGCTTCAGTTGCCGGTGTAGGTCCGCATTCAGTGACTTATACTTTTACTGATGCGAATTCATGTCCGAACAGCATTTCCCAGAACGTATCAGTGAATGCCAATGTGACTTATTATGCTGATGCTGACGGTGATGGTTTCGGAAATGCCGCCTTGACTCAGGTGTCATGTACAGGCGCTCCGGCCGGATATATACTTAACAATACTGACTGTAACGATTCAGACAATACGAAAAATACCAGCTACGCATTTTATGCAGATGTTGATGGTGACGGATTTGGTGCAGGCAGCCTTATAAGTGTTTGTGCTGTTGATGCCGCTACTCCGCCTGCGGGATATACGCTTAACAATACTGATTGTAATGATGCTGATCCAACCATGCATGCCACGTTCAGTTTCTATACCGATACTGACGGCGACGGATTTGGTGCGGGCGGATTAATAAGTGTTTGTGCTGTTGATGCTGCGACACCGCCTGCGGGATATTCGCTGAATAATACAGATTGTAATGATGCAGATGTGACCATCCATGAAACATTCGGATTTTATGCTGATGCTGATGCTGACGGATTCGGTACAGGAAATCTATTAACTGTTTGTGCGCTCAACGCGACAACCCCGCCTGCCGGATATTCACTCAATAATACAGATTGTAATGATGCTGTTGCAGCCGTTAATCCCGGTCATACTGAAGTACTTTATAATGGTATTGATGACAACTGTGACGGTCAGCTTGATGAAGGTTTCCAGCATGTAACCCAGATTCAGCCTGCACAGTGCGGAACAACTTTAATAACGATCAACTCATTGATTGCCGCGGTGAGCAGAAACAATTCAACTGCTTACAGATTTGAAGTGACCAATACTGCTACAAATGCAGTGCAGGTGATCGACAGGAGCGTACAGTTCTTCAGTTTGTCGATGTTACCGGTATTTGATTATGCAACAACTTATTCAATAAGGGTTGAGATTCAGCGTAACGGAATATGGTTGGGTTATTACGGTCCGTCGTGCCTTGTTTCTTCACCGGCAGTACTTGATGCAGGAGGCGCTGCACAGGTTGCTGCTTCACAATGTGGAATTACGTTGCCTACGATCAATACCCTGATCGCTACAAACAGTATCCAGAATGTTACCTCATACCGTTTCAGGATTACAAATATTACTGATCCGACGGCGCCGAATCCGGTACAGGTGATCGATCGTCCGCTTCATTGGTTCTCATTGACCATGTTGCCGACCTTTACTTACGGTACCACTTACATGATTGAAGTAGCTGTTAAAACCAATGGTGATTTCTCCGGCTTCGGATCGCCTTGCGCAGTAAGTTCAAGGCCACTTCCGACAATTGCTAATTGTGGAGCTACAATAGCGACAGCGGGAACAATCGTTGCAGCTTCGAGTTATGACAGGACAACTTCATACCGATTTGAAGTTACCAACCTTGTAACCAATGTTGTAACCACGCTGGATCGTCCGGTCCATTGGTTTAAATTCAATATGATCCCAGGATTTATACCAGGTGATCCGTATGGTATTCGCGTTGCATTAATGACCAGCGGTACTTATTCCATTTATGGTGATGCCTGCGAGGTAACTGCCCCGGGTGGCGCAAGGGTCATTGAGGATGAGCTTGTCAGCGCCCCATTCAATGTAACAGCTTATCCAAACCCGTTTGCCGATGCGTTCAGGGTTAGTGTAGCCACATCGGCAGCAGATCAGATATCAATTAAAGTTTATGATATGACAGGAAGGCTTCTTGAGACACGAAATGCCAAAGGATCAGAAATTGAAGCCCTTACAATGGGTAATAATTATCCGGCAGGCGTATACAATGTCATTATCAGCCAGAATGAAAATACCCGATCGCTGAAAGTAATTAAGCGATAACATTTCACAATCAATTCTTGAAAGCCCCTTTTGAAGGGGCTTTTTTTATTGAATCATTTTGCTATAAATAAAAATCGTTGTTTCCGTTTTAATTACTGCTTAATTGTGTTGTTAATTCCGTGACCAAAGCTGCACGGTTTGATGAGTATTTAAGCCAGCTTTTTGGAGTACTCAGGCAAAAACAAAAGAAACTCAGGCTACGTATACCTTAAAATTATAACAATAAAAAAAGGCTGCAGTGCAGCCTTTAATTTGATAAGTAAGACAACTTATTATTCTACAATAAGTTTCTTTGTAATTCCTGTTCCTGTTTTGATGAAATAAACACCAGGAGTGTAGCTTTTAGTGTCAACCGACATTACATTTTTAGCACTATGCATCAGTTTTCCAAGTGAATCATAAACAACGATATCCTGCGCTATATTAAATTGGACAACACCGTTTCTTGTAGGGTTCGGTGAAATTGTGAATGCCGATTTTTCAGCAGTAAGATCATCGATGCCCAAAACGCCACCAGCAGCAATATTGACCATGTCAAAACGAACAGTTCCGGTACCATCATATGTGGATGTCGACCTTGCAGCAAGATAATCTCCTGCGCCTGGGTCAAATGCACCAACAATGCGGAAAGCCGCATTTGGATTGTTGTTTAGTGCTGTAATAGCAGAAAGGTTTACCGACCTGTTGTTATACCAGGTGTCGCCTGCTCCGGTCGGGGCGGGAGTTACCGAGAAGGTTTCGGCATCAACCCATATAACAGGATTGGCTGTACTGTTCAATGTATATTGGACTACATAGGTATTTCCGGCTTTGTTGCTTAATCTTTGTTCAAAACTGAAAGTAATTCCGGTGAATCCGCTCGTGTCAACATTAAATTGTACGCCGGCTGTCTTATTTCCTGTTCCTGGAGCAGGATAACCCGTAGTTTGCCAGGCATAATTTGGCGGTGTAACGGTTTCTGTTTCAGAAGTTCCCGTAGATGTATTTCCGGTATTAAAGATTGAAGTGACACCGCCTGTAAGCTGCGCAGAGCCGGTACCAAAAGATGGCGTGGGAGTCATTGCCCCGCCCGGAACCGTAATGTCGGATGGGCCGTTAAAATTCCACCGCACCAACGCCGTTTGACTCCATGCCGGTGCTGACAATAGCAGGGCGGCGGCAATGGCTTTAAGTGAATTGTAATTTGTGTTCATAGATGTTTATTTAAAAAAATTTTTCTCCGCTAAGTTACAAATTAATTTTCAAAAATCTGTTCAATTGTGCTTTGGTTAACCTGAAATATATTACAAATCACTTAGGTCATTATTTTAAGTTGCGAGGTTGATAATGACCGACACAATAAATTATTTCGCTCTGAAATCAATCATTTATCGTTTAAATGAGCTAGTTGTCGACTAATTTGTTTTCTCGTTTTTTCATCATGTAGCTTTACACTTTATTAATTTAGAATAATACCGAAAGTCCCAAACTTGAAGGAAATTGTGATAAAAAACCTAACAGGAAATTTACGTTGTGAAAGCACATCGGATGTCGTTATTCATTTTATGATGAAGCGGCTTTTCTGCCTGTTCGTTATCCTGTCTTCTCTCTTTTTTAGTTCAGGCGTAATGGCTCAAAATGGTTCTTACACGTTGGGTCATCCATCTTCGGGCGGGACATCGGTGTCAGGTACTGCCAGCAACTCCGGACTCAACGGTGTCAGTCCTTTTATGTCGTCCAGAAAGGAAAGCAGGAGCCAGTATCTTTATCTTGCGGATGAACTGACCGGGCAAATGGCGGGTGCAGGACATATTACTTCATTGTCATTAAACATTACGCAAATTCCGTCAGGCAGTCCTCTGCTGTCAAATATCACTATAAGTATGGGCACGACAAGTGCTTTGACACTCCCAGCAACAATGCCTGCGGCCGGAACTTATCCCGTATACAAAACCATCAGCAATCTTTCAATAACCGAAACAGGATGGATGACAATCGATCTGGACACTGATTTTTATTGGAACGGAACCGACAATATCATTGTTGAAATCTGCAAAAGTGCTTCCACTGCGATAGCAGGCAATTTTAAAGTTCAGACTACACAATTCAGCACCGACAGGACAAGAGGCCTTTTCACCAATATTAATGCAAGTCCGTCATTTGTGACCGGATGCAATATGCAGGGTGGCGCGTCTGCTGCAAACAATACCGCCACCATTTCCCCAACCACAAATCGAAAATTCAGGCCTGATATCAAGTTTACGTTTGCCTGTTCCGGAACACCTTCTCCCGCAGGAAGTGCAGTTATCCTTAATCCGGGAACGCATTGTTATGGCGATACCGTTATCCTTGGCATCAGTCACGGGTCGGATTCGGCAAGACTGGAATACCAATGGGAATCATCAAATTCGCCGGCGGCCAATTCCTTTATTCCTGTTCCCGGTGCGACAGATGAAACGCTTCAGGTGCTGAAAGGACCTGAAGACAAATATTACCGCAGGAAAACCGGTTGTGGCGGCAACTTTATTAATTCGGCCGCCGTGTTGGTCCAGGGAGTCAATACATGGAACGGGTCGATATGGAGCAAGGGCGAACCAAGCACTTCTGAATCGGTCATTATTGCGGGGGATTTTACTTCAACATGTGATCTGACTTTTTGTTCGATGATCGTTAATTCCGGCAACATGGTCATAAGCAGCGGTTTTACGTTGACACTCGCCAATGAGGTAGTGGTTAACGGGGGAACTTTGACTTTTGAAGATTCAGCCACGCTGCTTCAGCAAAACCCCACTGCTGTCAATTCCGGAAATATTATATACAAGCGCAAGTCGCAGCCTGTACGCCGATATGACTTTACGTATTGGTCTTCACCGGTTCAGTCGCAAACGCTGTACAATTTGTCGCCACTGACATTGGTTGATAAATTCCTTAGCTTCAATACTGCGACACAGAATTGGCAGATAGAATCACCATCGGGTGCAATGCTGCCCGGAAAAGGTTACATTATCCGGGCGCCACAAACATACGCGACAACAGGCGCAGGGTCAGTTTTCACGGGTAGTTTCCAGGGTGTTCCCAATAACGGTGAAATTTCAACTGCCGTCGTCGGATCGGGTCACTGGAACCTTTTGGGCAATCCGTATCCCGGAAGCCTCGATGCAAACGATTTTCTGAGTGATCCCGAAAATTCCCAGGTTTTAGACGGAACTATTTATTTGTGGACACACAATTCTGCCCCGGTGGCATTACCAGGAAACGGAATAAATTATTCGGGAAGCGATTATGCACTCTATAACTATACCGGCGGACTTGGCGGATCGGGAAGTGCTGCGACAGGCCTGGGAAATAATGAGGTGCCTAACGGATATATCGGAGCAGGTCAGTCATTTATGATCAAAGGCGCCAATAGCGGAGGTGTTGCCAAATTTAAGAACAGCATGCGGAGCGCGGGGCATAACGCTCAGTTTTTCAAGAATTCTTCACAAACTGAGACGCCTGCGAACGAAGATTTTCAATCGCATAAACTTTATCTCGAACTCACAAATACACAAGGTCATTTCAAGCAACTTCTGTTAGGGTATGTTACAGGTGCGACAAACGGTTTTGACCGATCTTATGACGGACTTGCGATTGATGGCAACGGTATATCATTCTTTACGATAGCCGATTCACTCGAATTTGGTATTCAGGGCCGCGCGCTGCCATTCTCATCTACCGATGAGGTTCCATTGGGTTATAAATCGGCAGTTGCGGGCAATCATATCATTTCCCTGTATGATTATAACGGGCTTTTTGGAGAACAGGATGTATTCCTTGAAGACCGTCTTCTGCAAACCGTGCATAACCTCAAAACCGGAGGATATGAATTTGCCTCACCCGCGGGCACATTCAAAGATCGTTTTGTGTTAAAATATAGTGAAACTGCGCTTGGCACGGGAGACATCGAAAATAATCCCGAAGCAATTGTAGTATATAAGGGCAACGACGCAATCAACATCAATTCAGGTTCAAAAAATATTCAATCCCTTGATATTACTGATGTGAATGGCAGAATATTATTCAGCCAGAAAGGCATCAATGCACCTGTAACTTCAGTTAATTCTTCAGGTTGGACACCGGGACTGCTTCTTATTAGGATAACTTTAGAACAAAATGTTATATTTGTCAAAAAAATCCTCTTATAGATATCGGATATTCAATAAATTATATAAATAACTTTACCGGTATGAAACATCAATACCCATTTCTTTTTACTAATCCTTCTTTTTATTTGCGCCTGCTTACTGTTGTTTTTGTTCTTTTCTTCAGTAATCCCGCCCTGGCACAGGACACTTATACACTGGGCACAGGAACTGTAAGTGCCGAAACTCTTGGTGTAAACCCTTTCGCAACCATCAACATGAATTCCCGCAGCCAATATCTCATCCTGGCGCAGGAGCTTCTCGACGAAGGTGCAATCCCGGGAAATATAATTGCAATTGATCTTAATGTTACTGTCCTTGCCGAGCCATCAACGCTAAAACCAGAAAATATATCGATTAAGCTGGGCATGACCGATGATGTGGTGTCAGGTACGTCGCTTGTCGAAGGGCTGCCCGAATACTATTCGTCCGCAGTTGAAAATATCAATACTACCGGCTGGCATACCTTTATGCTTTCCACACCATTTGAATGGGATGGATTGAGTAATATCGTCGTAGAAATTTGCCGCAGCAATGCAACTTTCGGTACAAGCTTCAAGGTTCAATCCACACTTTATAACCCTGAGGATTATCGTACAGTCGGACTTTATACCAACAACACAGGAGTATCAGGCTGCAGCCTTACCGGAACGTCGACAATGACAAACTCCGACCGGCGTATCCGACCGAACTTTCGCGTTACCATGACAGATCCATGTGACGGAACTCCCGAGGCAGGCATAACCCTTGTTACAGAGGGTCCTTATTGCTCCGGCGCACCTTTTACCCTTTCCATTGAAGACGGGGCAACAGCATCGGGACTATTTTATCAATGGCAGGCCTCGCCAAATGGAAACGGACTTTGGGAAGATATTCCCGGTGCCAACAATACAACCTATACGACCACACAAAGTATCGCAACGTACTATCGTCGTGCAACAACGTGCCTTGAAAGCCAGCAGACCATAAATTCTCTTGCGGTTTTTGTGGCCGGTGACGGATGCTATTGCAATGCGCAGGTGGTGAATGAAAATGAAATTGGAATAACGAATGTGACTTTTGCCGATATTGACAACACATCATCCGGCGACGTGCTGTACAGCAATTTCACGCCAATCACCGGAAGTATCACCAACCAAAGCAATTTTAGCTTGTCGGTACGTGTAAATACAAGTGGAGGAACCAACTACACCCGTGCATGGATCGACTGGAATGGCAATGCGTTGTTTGAGGAAAGCGAAAGCTACGACCTTGGAAGCGTAACCGGAGGGAATGATGTTAATTCAGGGACTACGGCTGTTGTCACAGTTCCGATGGATGCTGTCGGCGGAATTACAACAATGCGTGTTCGCACAGCGCAGTCGGCACTCAATGCTGTTCCGGCTTGCGGGCCGGTTGATAATGGCGAAGCAGAAGATTACTCGCTCAGCCTGCTTCTGGGTAATCCAGGACACATAAACACGGCGGCTGATGCACTGGTTTACGCAACAGGCAACGGAGCAATGGTGCTGACAAGGCATGCGGACATCACATCGGTTCACGTGTATGACCTGAGTGGAAGGCTGCTTGCAGATACAAACAACGTTAACGGCAGTGACGTTTACATAGAAAACCTGTACGTATCGGGACAGGTGCTGGTGTTCAAAATAATTACAACCGAAGGAATAACAATAACGAAAAAGGCAGTGTTCTGATTCCTACAAGGAACCTGTTTTTACAATTAACTTAATACTGATAACCTAAATCGAAATGAAAATGAAGAAAGATTACCCCAAATTTTCATTATTAAAATTATTAATGGGATTACTACTGTTGCTGTCGGCGAATTTTGCCAACGCACAGTGCACGGCTCCGTCAGGTGTGACAACTTCCGATGAGGCGGCCACATCGGTAACAGTTTCATGGAATGTGACCCCTTCCGAAAACGGGGGAGAATACCAATATGAGGTGCGCACTTCCGGGGCTCCGGGTAGCAGCGTAGATCCGGCCACCGGATATGTACTCAGCGGAAGCACGACCGATGGACTTCTTTCCACTACGGTTGAACAACTTAACTTTAGCACGGATTATTTCGTCTATGTAAGATACGCCTGCAGCACCACCACATTTAGCCCATGGACTGCAGCCGTCGCATTTTCCACCACAACTTTACAGCCACCGGTTGCCCTGGCAGCCATTTATATTTCCGACGATTCGTTTCTTGCACGATGGAATCCATCCGCGGGCGCATCAGCATACCGGCTGGACGTAAGTACTGAACCTGATTTCGATACTTTTGTTACCGGATATGAAGACCTTGCAGTAGGAATCACTTCACATGTTGTCGCTGAACTTACGCCGTCAACCACATACTATTACCGTGTAAGGGCTGAAGGCACAGGCGGAGCAGGATTTGTTACCACAGCCAATTCTAACATTATTACGGTTTCGACACTTTCGACACCTTTGTCATTCGTAGTCTGGACCCAAGCCGGTTGGTCGGGAGATCCGCTTTTAACTCTTGATGCCATTATTGATTGGGATTATGATACATCGGTCAATCAGGTCTTTGAAGCAAAAAGCCTCACCATCAATAATCCTTATACACTCACCATTGCCGCTGGGACTTACGTGATCGTTGATAATGAAGTCGTGAATAATTCGGAAAATGAAGGTCTCGTAATACAAAACAACGGGAACCTGCTTCAACTGAATGATGCTGCCGTTAATTCGGGGCAGGCATTTGTTTACCGAAACAGTTCTGCACTTTTCAGGCTTGATTATACTATGTGGTCGTCGCCCGTTTTCGATTCGGAAATAACCCTTAAGGATTTTTCCCCGCTCACGCTCGATAACCGCTTTTATACTTACAGTACCACAACCGATCTTTTTAATGCTTATTCCCCGCTCAATACCTGGGAACAGGGCAAAGGCTACCTTATCAGGACACCGAACAACCATTCACCTTATGTCGATGGAAGTTCGATACCGGAAATCTGGACAGGCTTGTGGCAAGGTAAACCGGGCAACGGAGTTGTTTCTGTACCTGTATCAGATGCAGGACAAGGCTTCAATATGATCGGAAATCCGTATCCGTCGGTAGTGAGCATCGAGAATTTCTTCAACGTTAATGAAGATGCGATTGACGGGATCATCTATTTCTGGAGGAGAAAGAACAGCTCCGTATCAGGTGATACAGGGTCATATTATGCGACCTATACCAACCTTGGCGGCACTGCTTCAGATACAAGTGAAGAGCCAAACGGATTTATTCAGACAGGGCAGGGCTTTCTTGTTAAGGCAAAGCCGGGAGCCACATCAGTGGTATTCAATAATAGTGTTCGTGTGAGCGATAACTTCGAAAACCAGTTCTTCAAGATGACAGCACCGGAACGCCACCGCCTTTGGCTGAACCTTACGACATCTTCGGGCGTGTTCGGACAAACGCTTATAGGATATATGGAAGGCGCTTCAAACGGCTTTGACAACGGGATCGATGGAAGGTATATCAACGACAGTGATGTTGCACTGACATCATTGCTTGACAACAGCGAATACATCATCCAGGGCCGGCCATTGCCTTTTTCGATCACCGACGCCGTGCCGCTTCGTTTCAAAACACCTGCTGCCGGAACTTTTACCATTGCACTTGATAATTTTGACGGACTGTTCGCGCAACAGGACGTGTTTCTGCACGATGTTACCGCAAACTTATACTATGACCTGAAATCTGGCAATTATACTTTCAGCTCGGCTGCAGGAACTTTCGACGCGCGTTTCGAGATCGTATACAACAATCCGCAGCTTGGGGTAAACAATCCGGGAATAAACGCGGCAGCAATCACTGCATATACTAACAGCGGAACGCTTTACATTGCCGCAGGAAGCCGTACAATAAATTCTGTGACGCTTTTCGACCTTGCCGGACGGAAAGTATACTCCGCAGAAGTTAACGCTTCTGAAGCCTCTTTTTCTGATATCAACGTAAAAGGGCAGGTATTGCTCGCGGAAGTGATGACCAATGAAGGAAAAGTAACAAAGAAGATTGTTCTGTAAAAGAAAAAAACAAAAAAGCCCCGCCTGTGCGGGGCTTTTTTTTGTATTGTTGCCTTGGCTTTTGGATTCGGTCAATCTTCGTATATTTATTTAAACAAATATCATGGAGCCTGATGAAGATTTAACCGCCTTTACCGTTTCACAACTTATTGAAGAAGTAAAGAAGCTGAGAAACGCCATACGCGCATCGCGACAGCAGCGGACACGATTTATGCGCATCATCCGAAGTTGTGGAACCTGCTGCCGGAAAAAAGAGATCCAAAAATAGAAGTACCCGACTGGCCTGAATTTCTCAAAGGCTGTATCCGGTACCGAAAATCGCTTGACGCATGATCTATGCGAATTAAGGAAATCGACATATTAACAACTGATATCGCAGGAACCGAAGCTTTCTATTCCGGCATCTTCAATTTTCGTACAGCCGAAAAAAACGCATCCTCCATATCATTCGAAATCGGTTATTCAAGACTGGTTTTTTCGAAAACCGACATCCCAAACCCTGTTTACCATTTTGCTTTCGATATTCCGCACAACAAGGTGGACGAAGCCCTGGAATGGTTGTCAGCAAGAGCTTCAATCATTAAATTTCAGAATGAAGATGTAGTCGACTTTACAAACTGGAACGCAAAATCATTTTACTTCCTGGATAACAACGGCAATGTGGTGGAATTTATAGCACGGTTCGATAATGACAACCGGAGTGATCAGCCGTTCGATTGCGGAAGTATTGTCTCAATAAGCGAAATTGCATTTGTCACTCCAGATGTGAACGAACTCGTTAAAAAACTCATCAATGAAAAGGGGCTTAGTTATTTTCATAGACCGCCGCAACGTGATGATTTTTCAGTTCTTGGGGAAGATGACGGCCTGCTGATCATCATGGATTCAAAAAGAAAATGGTTTCCGACACAAATACAGGTTGCCAGTTTTCCACTCAAAGCCACCATTGAATATAACGGCGAAACTATGGAATTACAACGCACCGGCAACGACTTCCCTTAGCATTTGCCCAACCAAAACTTTTTACTTTTAACCTGAACCCGCAAGAGCGTAGATGAAAATTTCAATCAGAATCATCTCTTGTGATTCGAAAAAATAGAATACTGCGACGCTATAAAAGGGGCGCATTTAATCAGAAAAAAATATAATGGAAGCACATACGAAAACCTATAATATCTATTTCGAGCATGATCTCGATGCCGTGGTGATGGAATGGCACGGCTATGCCACCAGTCTGGAGTTCAGGGAAGGAACCGAATTAATGCTGAATACACTGATAAAAAACGACACTTTTAAAGTTTTGGCGGATATTAAAAACATGACCATTATTGCCCGGGAAGACCAGGAATGGCTCGACACTGTCTTTCTCCCGCGCGCAACCGATTTCGGATTTAGAGTCATTGCCATTGTTAAGCCTGAACATTATTTCAATAAAGTTGCAGTGGAAAGCATCTCCTACAAAGTCGACAAAAACAAACTGTCGATTAATTTCTTTGATAATGTAGACAATGCCAGGGAATGGCTTTCCCTGATTGACAATCCCAATAAAAAATAAACTCCGTGTTATGGTGCCACGATTCATCCGATTGATCTCCAATGCCACCGGTTTTGAAATATGGAAAAACTAACTATAGAAACACCACGCCTGCGTATCAGGAACCTCAAGCCATCCGATGCAGGGGATTTTCACAATTATCGTTCGAATCGTGAAATTGTGAAATACCAAAGCTTTGATGTCATGACCCTTGAAGAAGCGCATGATTTTATCAGGCAGCAACAAGCCAAGCTTTTCGGAAAGCCTGGCGAATGGGTTCAATATGCCGTTGAAGACAAAACAACGGGCCGACTGATAGGCGATTGTGCCATTAAGCTTCAGGAAGAAGATCGGAGGATTGCCGAAGTCGGAATCACGATCTCGCACCGGGCCCAGAAAAACGGTTACGCTCAGGAAACGCTACGCGGAATTCTTGAATTTCTTTTTGATACACACCAAATCCACCGGGTTGTTGAAACGGTTGATGCCGAAAATGTTGCATCACTCAGCCTGCTTCGCCGCACAGGATTCAGGGAAGAAGGCCACTTCATTGAGAATATCTTCTTCAAAGGAAAATGGGGAAGCGAATACCAATTCGCCATGCTGAAATCAGAATGGGAAAATCTAAAGCGGAGTCATTAACGGAATTTATACCCGATTCCAAAAGTCCAGATCATTTTATCAGCGTTGTCATACCCATAATATGGAGCGATCAGCATTAGCTTTTTGTACTCGATAATTGGGGAAACCGCGAGCCGGGGAAAGGCCTTTTCGTCCATGATCAGCAGAGAGGGAAAAGCGCCAACGCCAATCTTTACATTGTGAAGCCGGAGCTTGAGCGAAGGCCCGCCAACATTAATGCCAATTGCCCTGTCGCTGAATGACACGCCAAGCATTCCCTCCAGGGCGATGTTGAGTTTATTTTCAGCCGGCGCGTCCTGGGCATGCACTTTCCCTGAAGACAAACATAAAATGAGCACTGCAAAACAAAATCTTAAAGCTTTCATACAGGTTTGATGATTAAGACCGATGGTGTGTTATTAAGCCAGATGCTGTGCGATTCGACAAGTTTTTTCCAACTGTCCAGGCTGATGATCATAAGGTCATGTTGGGCAAGGAAATCTTTCCGGATGATGGTTTCCTGCATCACCATAATGTGGTTTGGCGCAATCTGCTCAATGGAGCGAATGGTCTCTTTTAGCGGCGCGTTGTTCCGCAACTGCCTGTCCACATCGAGTACCGTAACCTGGCAGCCGCTGTTGTGAATAAATTTTTGGGCATAGGCAACCAGGAAATCATCCGTATCGCCGTGAAGCGGCATCAGTATCCGGTTGACTTCACCCAGGCCTTTATCAACCAATATTCCTACCGGCATCTTTGTTTTCGTAATGATGTGGCGCGTCCTTTCATCAAAAGGCGAGTTCTCAAACAAGCCTTCACGCCCCGCAAACTTGTCGATCAGACGGTCCGGATTAATGATACGCGTGGTGAACCCGAGTACCTTACCCAAAAGTGTCCCTTCGAAAATCGACTGGCCTACGCCGACCAGCAGCAAATCGTATTCGCCATAATTTGCAGTTTCGACAATATCCGAATCAATATCGCCCGAGGCGCGGAACAACGTGATGATTTTCTGCCCGAGCGCTTCCGACTCGGAAATGATAGGCTCAAAAACCTCGCGCTCGTGGTCTTTAGTGTCAAAGGAATGCAATTCGGAACTCAGCGATAAATGCATCGTTGTAATCATTGAATTTCCCTGTTGTTTCCTTACAAGTGCATTTGCCAGCTTCAGCAATGCTTTTCCTTTATCGGCAGAAGAAAAGGAGATCAGGATGCGATACTTGGACCGCTCTGTAACCTCTTCCGTTGCCACCTTCTTATCGCGGAAAACACGATTGATGATGTCGAGCGCCGGGCCTGTCATAAAGGTCGTAACCAAGGCCATGATCACCATCATTGTAAATATTTCTACCGAAAGTACGCCAAGGTCATACCCGATGTTCAGGACAACCAGCTCCATAAGGCCACGTGTGTTCATCAGGGCGCCTATCGACAGGCTGTCTTTCCAGCTTTGTCCGACAAACTTAGCGGCCAGCGCACTTCCGATGAATTTCCCGGCAACCGCCAGTGAAATGATCACGGCAGTAACTTTCCACAAATATGGATCGTTGATGAGGCCAATTTCGGTACGCAAGCCGGTGAAAACGAAAAACAGCGGGAGCAGTACCACAACCGATACATCTTCGACTTTTTCGATAAATATTTTCCTGAACCTGATATTCTCGGGCATGATCGCCCCCGCCATAAATGCACCGAACAAAGCATGGATACCAATCAGTTCAGCCGCGTATGACGACAACAGCATGCAGAGGAAGAAGATGGCCACGACCGGTTTGTTCAGACTTTCGTGTGTCGATTTCAATTCGCCGACGCGGGAAATGAACGGCCTTACAACCTTCAGCATCAGGATCACGTAAATTATGGCCAGTCCGATAATATAAAGCGAACTTAAGAAAGAACCCGCCTTTACGATCGCAATTACGGCTGCCAGAATACACCAGGCGGTGACATCATCTGCGGCGGCGCAGGTAATTGCAATGCTTCCCAGACGAGTCTTGTGAATATTCCGCTCCTGGACGATCCGGGCCAAAACCGGAAAGGCCGTAATGCTTAACGAGATGCCGATGAAAAGTCCGAATGAAACGAATTCAACACCCTGGGGCGCAAACGAGTTATAAATAAAATAAGCCAGGCCCAAACCTAGTGCGAAAGGGATGATGATGCTGGCATGGCTGATCACCACAGCGTCATGAGCCTTGTTCCGGAGCGCTTTCAGGTCGAGTTCCATCCCAATCACAAACATGAACAGGATGAGTCCGATTTGACTGAGAAACTGCAGATTGCCCATCGATTCTTTCGGAAAAAGCACACCGGAAAATTCCGGGAAGTACATTCCCAGAAGCGAAGGGCCGAGGACAATGCCCGCAATGATTTCACCGATAACGCTGGGCTGGCCAATCTTCCGGCAAACCCAGCCGAAGAAACGCGCCACCAGAATGATCGTTACGATCTGCGCCAGCAGGATGCCGAGCGGATGATGGAAATTATTTGCAATTGAATTCGTGAAATCCTTCCAGTGGCCATTTTGTACGGCACCTGTGGAGATGGTGCGGCCTGACTCCAGAAGTTTGCCCTGCAGAATGATCCAGTAGGTTAGGGACGAAAACAGCCCAATGATGATGAGGTAAAAAAAACTGTTTTTAAAATTTCTCATATCCGTATTAATTCCGGTGCAAATATGAGAAGCAAATTTCCTACACAGGTATTCGCAGAAGGCAAATATTGACGGCATGTAACAAGATGGCTCAACTTTGTAACAAGTCAGCTTTTAACCCGCGCCAAAAACGCATGTCGATAGGTCTCGCTTACCGAAAGTGTTACAGGGCGTGAATTTTCACGGGGCAAATGCAAGGTAAGCTGACTGTGTGTAAAAAAGCGGACGGCCCGCATGGCCACAACTTCTTTTTTGTTTATTCGGCAAAAAGCCGTCGCAGGAAGCATTTCAAGAAGCCTGTCGAAATTGATATTCTTCAGGTGAAGTGTACTGCCATCATCAAGAAGTACTTCCTTATCGCGGCTGTCTGCAACAGAAGTGTGAATGTATATGATCTTCCGGAAATCAAGTACTGACCTGCCTTTGTCGGTGTTAAGTTCCACAGATTGCCCCGAATGGCTCCTTTCCCAGATCTCGCGGGCTTTGGCGACCGCCCGGAGCAGCCGTTCTTTTTTGACAGGTTTGGTGATGTAATCCACCGCATCCATATCGAAAGCATCCGTCGCATATTCCTTGTAGCCCGTCGTGAAGATGACTAATTTTCCCTGTAATGCAGCGGCGACCTTTATCCCGTCGGTTCCCGGCATTTCGATATCGGTTATACACAGGTCAAAGTCGAGCGACGGCAATTCCGCCAGAAGTTTATCAGGGTCGTTAAATACTTTTACAACGGTTAGTCCCGGAATTTCCTCACACAGGATCTTCAGGTAAGACAGGGCGTGGAACTCATCGTCCAGCAGCAAGCATTTCAGCTTTGTATCCACTCAGGTTTATTTTTAAATGTGCCGTATAAATCTCGTCGTCAACCAACTTTTGAAGTTTGAACTGGTCTTTGTATATAATTGACAGCCGCTGTTCCAGGGTCGTGGCGCCAATGCCGCTGCGTTCCTTCTTCAGTGCCTTCTTGTCGGATATCCTGTTGGAAACCGTCAGCGAAAATACGCCTTTATCAAACTCTATGAATACCGAAATAAACGCATTGGGACTTTGAAGGTCGGCATGCCTGAATGCATTTTCGATGAGGTCGGTCGAAATCAGCGGGGCGAGCAACTGCTCGGTGTAAAGCGTTTCGTTCTCGGAAATCTTTGAAGTCACCTTCAACCCAAAAAGCGGACTGAGCTTTATTTTATTGATCTCGATGAGGTTTTCTGCAAATTCGATTTCCTCTTTTGGCGTGACCATTTTTTTCCGGCTTTCGTATAGGATGTAATCCAGCACGTTTGCCAGTTTGTCAAGCGCGAAGTAAGTCTGATAGGCATGCGACTGGATTGAATTCAGGATGTTCTTGAACAGGTGCGGATTAAGCTTTGCTTCCAGGGTTTCAAGCTGCAGGTCATTGATTTTCATCTGTAGCACCTGGGTATCTTCGGATGATCCTTTTCTTGCGCCCGTGGCTTTTTTCCATAAATATAGCAGAATCCCGACGGCGATGATCAGCAGTAAAATTATAGCCAGCAGCAGGTAAAGCAGGGCCGGATTTAAAGGTTGTTCCATGGCGTAATGTGAGCAATAAATAAATTTCCCGCGGAAATATGCCGCAAAATATATAAATAACGCCTTTCCCTGCGTTTTAAAAAGAACATTTACACAATCTTTATTACTTTTAAGCCCGCACACGAATAGGAACAATTATGAAAAATTTCGCCACTTTACTTATCATGCTCATTTCGGCAGTAGCATTTTCACAGGAAAAGAAAACAGAGAAAGCCGTCATCAAAACAGCGATCTATTGTGACCACTGCAAGGAATGTGAAACGTGTGGAAAGCAATTTAACGCCGGACTGCTGAAGATCAACGGTGTAAAAATGGTTGAGGTTGATGAAACCGATATGACTATTACAGTCTATTACAACCCACAGAAAACCGAACTTCAGGCCATTAAAACAGCCATTGCAAAATCGGGTTATGATGCCGATGAATTAAAAGCCGATCCCGATGCTTATGAAAAGCTCGATGGCTGCTGCAAGAGAATATAAGGGTTTTTCATATCTAGATATAACCTTAATTGACTTAGTATCCTGAAGACTACAGTATCTGTTTCGGTCGTGGCTTTCACATAATAGAGAGCTGCAGACAATCCGGAAGAATCGGTTGTTACTTCAGGCTGGTTAACTTCAATTCTGGAAACAATACTGCCTGCAACACTTGATTTCCCGCTTCTTAATTTCTGGTCGAAACCGTCAGCATGGCTTCATTTGCTAGTGGAACGTGTTCACCTTATCATTCTTTACCGGTGTCACAGCACGTATGCCTGATAATATGATTACTACCGCCAGGACCAGCAGAATTCCACCGCCAATAAAAGAAGCCTCTACGCCACTGGTCTCAAAAAGCACTCCGCCGGCAGCCGCCCCAATTGTTATGGCAAACTGGATGGATGCAACAAAGATGCCGCCTGCGCTCTCAGGTTCGTCGGGAACAGTGTGGCTTACCCAGGTCGACCATGCTACCGGAACAGTTCCAATGGCAAATCCCCAAAGCGCAACAACAGCAGAAGTCGCCCAAAGGTTCGCTCCAAATAAAACCAGGCCTACCGTAAGCGCTGCCATTAGCATCGGGCCCAGGAACATCATCGTGCGCAGGTTTTTTCCCAGCAGTTGTCCGGAAACGGAAGTTCCGAGGAAATTCGCAATTCCAAAGCCGAGGAGCATTCCGGAGATGCCATTTACCCCGACGTGTGTTACGGTTTCAAGAAAAGGGCGCAGGTAGGTAAAGAATGCAAAATGACCGGCAAATATGAGAAGAACGGCAAATATGCCTAAGCGGAATTGCGGACGTTTCATGATATCCGACAGTGTCCGAAGCCGGGTTTGTCCCGTTGGCGGAACCGATGGCATGGCGAAAAACTGCCATATCAGCGCGACTGTGCCAAGCGCGGCCGCCACAAGAAATGCGCCGCGCCAGCCGATGATTCCGCCAAGATAGCTTCCAATCGGGGCTGCAATGGCAATGGCGGCGCTTCCGCCTCCAAAGATGATCGAAAAAGCGCGCGGAACATCTGCAGGCGGAACCAACCGCATCGCAATCGCTGCAGCCATGGCCCAAAAACCACCAAGGGAAATACCCAATATTACGCGGCCGATCATCAGAATTGTAAAAGTCGGCGCATAGGCCACCACAATATTCGATACGACGAGCATCACTGAAAAGAACAGCATCACATTCCGCCTGTCTATGCGCCTTGTGGCCACTGCACCGAACAAGCTCGAGAAAAAAGCGATTATCGATGTTACGGTAACGGCTTGTCCGGCGATACCTTCCGTGACATGCAAGTCATGGGCCATTGGGGTGAGAAGGCTTACGGGCAGTAATTCCGACATTAAAAGTCCGGAAATCACCAGCGCCATAGAACAGACGGCACCCCAGGCAGGTTTATCAGGGAAAGTATTGTTATTTTCGGTTTCAGATGTATTGCTGCTTGTCATGATAAAAAATAAGGGCGCAAAGGTACAACTATGTGTTCTTTGCGCCCGAAATATTTAACAAAAAGCCGAATTGCCGGCATCGGCACTGTTACGGCACGTCGATGGCAATAACACCTGAAGTAAGCGGTACATCAGCGCCGGTCGTTGGAGATTCAACCGGACCGGAGAAAGTACCATTTATTTCAGGCGCGGAATTAACAGTGATGTTGAAGTAAAGGTTCCCGCTGCATTATCTGCCGGATGATAATCCGACGAGATCACGTGGATATTGAAAATTGTTGTGCGCAACGCACCTCTCATAAAGATGGGACTTTGATAATCAGGAGGCAATGCTGTCAGGATATTTAAACTTGGCATTAGGTTTTTACCCCGGATAGTAATCTGCAGACAGGCAAGAATGGGTTTATAAATTTGAAGGATAATGCAACGGCTCCGATGAGGCCCGTCGGAATAAAATTATTGCCTTACATTAGCAGGCATTAAGATCACCGGTCACTCTGAAACGAAGCGCTTAAATAATTAAACATGGCCCGAATATTCATAATCTCGTTCTTCACCTTGTTTCTGTTTGGGCAGGCCGCCTCACAAACCCGGAAACCCAAGCCTTTTGTACTCGGCGTGGTCAACGAGATCGAGTCGGAAGAGCTGGGCGAGAAGCGCCTGTTGAATATTTATCTGCCGGAAGGCTACAATTCTGAAGACACAGTGAAATACCCTGTGATTTATTTGCTCGACGGATCGGCAGATGAAGATTTTATCCACGTTGTCGGGCTGGTCCAGTTCTATAGTTTCGAGTGGATCAACCAGGTGCCGAAGTCAATTGTCGTGGGAATTGCCACAGTCGACAGGCGGCGTGACTTTACATTTCCGACAACGATTGAAGAAGAGAGAAAAGCCTATCCGACATCGGGGCATTCCGATAAATTCATCAATTTTATTGAACACGAACTGCAGCCTTTTATCGAGCGCAATTACAAAACAAATGCTACAAAAACATTAATAGGGCAGTCGTTGGGAGGCTTACTGGCTGTTGAGGTTTTACAAAAGAAGCCGGCGCTTTTCAACAAGTACATCATCGTAAGCCCGAGCTTGTGGTGGGACAATGGCTCGTTGCTGGACCGGCCGCTTACAGGTCTTCAGAATCTGGATGTTTATATCGGCGTTGGGAAAGAAGGCATAACGCCAACCCGAATCCCGCGCGTTATGGAAGTGGATGCAAATGTGCTTGCCGATAAGATCACAGCGGCCAAAAGCCCGGGTGTGAAAGTGCATTTCGATTATCTTCCACAGGAAAACCACGCGACAATAATGCATCAGGCGGTGTCGAATGCATTCAAGGTTTTGTATCCGCAGGAATAAACATCTTAAAATAACAGCCCGCCTCCGGCGTTAGCAATACCATGATAAGGTCCGAGTATGCCATTGTAGACATTGAAACCACCGGCGGAAATGCCAGCGGCAGCCGCATTACTGAAATCGCGATCATCATCCACGACGGCGTGAATGTGCTTGACCGCTGGGAAACGCTCGTCAATCCCGCGAAGGAGATTCCGCTGCCGATCTTTGCGCTCACCGGCATCAGCAACGAAATGGTACGCGACGCGCCAGTCTTTGAAGACATTGCTGAAAGAGTATTCGACATGCTCAATGATCGTGTTTTCGTGGCGCATAATGTCAACTTTGACTACTCCTTCGTCCGGCACCAGCTTGAAGAAGCAGGTTTTAAATGGACGGCGAGAAAACTTTGTACCGTTCGCGCCGCCCGAAAAATAAAACCCGGTTTAACGACTTACAGCCTGGGGAACCTCTGCCGTGGCTTCGACATCCCGATAATGAACCGCCACCGCGCCGGCGGCGATGCCGATGCCACAGCCATCCTGTTTGCGATGCTGCTGCAATGGGATAGTGAAGGTGAAATTTTAAAAATGATCAGGAAGACTTCACAAGACCAACGGCTTCCGCCAAACCTTCCGCCTGAAGATTTCGAACAACTGCCCGAAAAGCCGGGGGTTTATTATTTTTATAACCAGGAAAAAAAGGTTATTTATGTCGGCAAGGCGATCAACTTAAAAAAGCGTGTAGCTTCCCATTTTACCGGTCACAATGTCAAGCCGCAGCGCCAGAATTTCCTGCGCGACATCCATTCGATTTCGTATGAAACCTGTGCAACCGAACTGATGGCGCTTCTGCTGGAATGTTCCGAGATCAGGAAGCTGTGGCCAACATATAACAGGGCGCTGAAGCGGTTTGAGCCTAAGTTCGGGCTTTACAGCTATGAAGCACGCAACGGCTACCGGTATCTTGCCGTGGGGAAGCTTGCCAAATTCCAGTCGGCAGTACAGGTATTCAACAACGAATTAGAGGGAATAGAATTGCTCCGCAGGCTTGCAGGACAGTTTATGATTGACCACAGGTTCTGCAAATACGGCAGGCCTTCCGAAGGGGAAATGTTCCTCAAACCCGATCTTGCCAATTTGCCCGATGCGGATATTCACAACGAACAAATCGACAATGCGATTGATTTCTTGCTGAAGAGCAGGCTCAGCTTCGCCATTATGGATAAAGGCAGGTCATCTGACGAGTTCAGCTGCATCTGGGTCGAAGACGGCGATTTTTACGGCATGGGATATATTCCGTCTGACATTGCCGTTACGGAACCTTCGGCGATAAAGGATTATCTGTCGCGTTACAGGAGCAACGGGTATGTGATGCAGCTTATCCATTCCTTTGCGAAGAAATACCCGCATAAGATCGCTTTCCGCAAGGAAGTTTCGCCGGCGCAATCTGACATGGCGTTTTAACTACGGATAGGGTTTATTGATGATTTCTAAACATCACTGCATCACACTACTATTTTTCTTGGTAAATATATTTCGTATATGACACCTGTTTTCGTGATGTTACAAAGGAGGTTATCCCTGTGTTACCGTTCAGTAAAAGTATACCACGTGACCGAAATGATCGTTTTTATCTTCTATCCGGCTTTTCTCGCCGCACGTTCACACTTCGTGATGGTTATTCGTCACTGAATGGGCTGATACCTTTGCAATAGAGAATAACTGCTGCGTTGGCTGCGCTGTGCCGAAATATCCTTAGCGTCTTTGCTCTTTTTTATTCTTCTTCAGCGTTTTCATCATCTTCTCGTTAGCCTTATTTAAGCTTCTTTCTGCTCAATTGTTGCATCCGTTTGCTGAACGTTATGAAAATTAAGCACAAGCATCACGAAATTCAACTAGTATATATCTTGCATAGAAAAATTATTTTAAATGTAAATAATCCTGTGTTTGAAGTAATTAGTCGAGTTTTTAATTTAAACACAATCCCTTCAAATTGAACTTCTTAGTTTGGTAGGTAAAATAACTAATGATGAAGAAACTCTATCTCTGTTTGCTGCTCGTTTTTGTTCTCCAATCTTGTGTAACTAACTATTACTACGTAACTCTTGATGCTGATACCGAACTTTATTCAGGTCAAGATCAAAATTCTTCCACTGTCCACATTATTCCGGCAGGAACTGCTGTTTATGTTAATCCGAAAGTAAAGAAAAACTTCCAAAAAATTAAGTATGGGACATATATCGGTTGGGCTTATCAGCCGCGATATACTTCTCCATCTACTTACAGAAGTAATACTACAACATCCT
The DNA here is from genome assembly GCA_036399795.1 of Flavobacterium sp. Lineage (GTDB taxonomy): Bacteria > Bacteroidota > Bacteroidia > Flavobacteriales > Flavobacteriaceae > Flavobacterium. The sequence goes on along the minus strand of DASWML010000006.1, from coordinate 38,047 downwards.
CGTCCTCGCCTTCTTCTAATTATAGTAGCGAAACATCTTCCGGTACCGTCAATGTAAAGGGATATTATCGTAAAAACGGAACGTATGTTAGGCCTCATACTCGTAGCGCGCCGAGAAGGAGATAATGTTTATTTAATTGTTTATATTCATTCTTTATTCAGGTTCCGTTCCAATGCCTGAATCCGATTCCCGAAAAAATCCCTAACTTGCTGCAAGGATCAGGTTAGCCGATGCAACCGGGAAATGTAAAAGATGAAACTACACAAGATTGGCTTTCTGTTGAATTTGGTTTTGTTTCTGGTACACGGCGGAGTCTCTGCGCAGGCTAACATCCGTAAGCTCAACGAACAGGCGCAGCGCCTTGCTGAAGCCTATCTCAAAGATGAAAACATTGCCGGAATGTCGATTTCGATCTCATGGAGCGATTCGATTATTTTCAGCAAAGGGTTCGGGTTTTCCAATATTGAAAGCCAGATACTGGTTCAGCCTTCAAGAACCAGATTCAGGATCGCGAGCATTACAAAGACCCTGACTGCCGCGACAGTTGCCAGGCTTTCGGAACTACAGCAAATCGATTTCCGAAAAAGCGTCGGGCATTATCTCGACAGCCTGCCGAAAAAGCAATATGATTTCTCTGTTGCTGAGGTTGGCGGACATGTAGCGGGGCTTAAAAGAGTACCGTCAGCAGAAAAATACACCTGCGACAATCAGTATGGCAGGAAAGACTTCTACAGGGTTTATGCATCGGATAATTTGCTGTTTCCACCTTCGACCCAATTCAGTTACAGCAATTACGGCTATAAATTGCTAGGACTGGTGGTTGAGAAAGTTACAGGGGTCAGCATTGCTGAAAATCATAAGAAATACATCATCGACGTTATCGGCCTGAAAAATACGGTTCCTGAAGATAAAGCAAAGGATGGTATGACGGCAAAATTTTATGTAAAGAACAAAGGTGAACTCGTTCCGGCGCCATGCCTGGATTGTACTTTTAAATATGCGCAGGGTTGTTATTTATCGACTTCAGAAGATCTTGTCATCCTCGGTAATGCCTATCTGCATCCAAACAGGATCCTGCAAAAGGAAACCCTTGTTGAAATTTTAAAACCCAGGAAATTAGTGAACGGGCAAAGTACAAATTACGGTTTCGGTTTCGGGGTTTCTAAGGATTTTTACGGCAATCTGTGCTACGGTCATACCGGCGGCTATGAAGGTTCAAGTTCCTCACTGCTGGTTTATCCGGGAAGTAAGCTCGTTATTGCCATTCTCATTAACGGGGATGTAAAAGACATCAATGCGCTGGCGACGAAAATATCCAATAACTATATCAGCCGTTTAAAATAGACATGAATGAAAAACTACTAATGGCAGACAGGATTGCCGGATTTGATTTAGCCCGGGCTTACGCAATTTTCGGGATGTTTATCGTTAATTTCAATTTTTGCTTTGGATCGGTCTGGCAGACAGACGAGCCGGTGGGCAGATTCCTCAATTTATTTGTTGGCAACTCCACCGCAATTTTTATTATCCTTGCCGGAATGGGCGTGTCGCTAATGGCTCAAAAATGCGGTTCCGAAGAATCAGAAATCAAGAAAACAAAGGCGACAATTTTAAAGAGGTCAGTGTTTTTATTCATCATAGGGTTGCTGCTCTTCTTGTGGTGGCCGGGCGATATTTTACATTTTTATGGAAGTTATATGCACTTCGCCGCATTTATGCTATTCGTTCCGAAACGGTATCTATTGGTTGCTGCTGTTGCTGCGATAGGTGTTTTCCATATCCTGCTGTTCATCATCCCGATAGAGACAGGCTGGAATTTTTCGATATTCCAGCCTGTCGATTTCTGGACTCCTGCAGGCTTTCTGCGCAATACGTTTTACAATGGGTGGAATTCTGTATTTCCCTGGATTGCCTATTTCTTTGTCGGCATGTGGCTTGGCAAGCTGGACTGGACGAAATATATCATCCGCAGGAATGTTTTTGTCTGCGGACTGATCGTTTTCCTTTCAACGCAGTGCTTGCGATTGCTGGCCAAACAGGATTACTTTAGTGAAAGAGCAACTGCTTATATCATGAGCGAGTACTTTCCGCCATACTTGCCATTTATGTTGATTACGGCAGGTTTTGCCCTGATGGCGATCACTGCTTTTATAGTAATAGGACAACATTTCAAAAATTCTAAGATAATTGGATATCTGGCCGCAACAGGCAGGCTCACGTTGACACATTATATTATGCATCTTACGGTCGGGATGTTGATTCTTTCAGCAGTAACCGGCCTGGATTATAGCGGGAACATCCAATCGGGAATTCACGCTGCGCCGTTGTATATTCTGTCATTCTCAATTATTTATTTCGCGGCAACAGTAATCGTTACTGTTTTATGGACCAGGAAATTTAAGAGCGGTCCGATTGAGATGCTGATGCGGAGGTTTTCCCGCTAATGAGTTCAATGTTTGAGGTGCCGGTAAACATCGAATAATCTGTTTATTTTCCTTAATTTGAAAACATCCCTCTAAAGACTCAACTATATTTCTTTGAGAAGTCAGTCGGCGTTAATCCTGTTTTGTTTTTGAACAGTTTTGAAAAATGTGCATAATCATTAAATCCGAGCGCATCGCCAACCTCATTGAAATTGTTCCGCGCATAAATAAGCATCCGCTTGGCTTCAAGAACAATACGATCCGCTATTATTTCAGAAGAAGTCTTATTCACAATCAGCTTATTTATCCTGTTGAGGTGTTTTGGGGTGATATGCATCCACTCAGCATATTTGTTTGCCGACCTCTCTTTCCTGAAATTCTCTTCAACCAAATTCTCAAAGCGCAGGAATTTGAGATAATAACTGCTGTGCTCGTTGACAGAAACCGGACTTCCTGCGGAAACATAATTTTCCACATTGATATAAATCTGCGTGACTAAACTTAACACCATTTGCTTCCTTTTGACCTGATCATCTGAAAAAACCTGATGGATCTTTCGGAATAAATTCTCTATTTCACCAAACGCCGGTTCATCCAGATAAACTGCAACCTGATTTTGTGTCGACGAAAAAAACGGATAATCCTTAACCGTGTCATGGATGTAATGCGTATCGTAAAAATCCTGTGAATGGAAGAAAATCATGCCTTCGCAATCATCCGACAATTTCCAGTTGTGGGTTTGTCCTGGCGACAACAGAAACATCGCGCCCGGTTTCACGCTATAGGTGTTGAAATCAATTTCGTGTATACCCGATCCCGCCGTAAAAAGAATGGCAGCAAAAAAATCGTGCTTATGCGGTGTATTGATGTGCAGATGACTGGGGAGCAGGTGTGCCGATAATGTATTTACATAAAATTGCCTGTCATCAATATCGAACTGTCGTAATCCTAAAACCCGGATGTTGCTGTTTTTGCCCATGTCCGAAATATACAAATTTATACGCATTGCCAACAAACAAATAACCCGCTATTATCCGGAACTTTGTTGTAAAGTAAAATCTAAAATTTTAGAATTATGTTCGGAAAAGGAAGCAAAATATACAGCATCGTTACAGGCCGTTGCCCTAAATGCCAGGAAGACCACATGTATGTGAATAACAATCCTTATGTCATCTCCCTAACCATGGCGATGCATGATCATTGCCGCAATTGCGGACTCAAATATAAAGTGGAACCGAATTTCTTTTTTGGAGCCATGTATGTCAGCTATGGGCTGGCTGTCGTTGCAGGAATCCTAACGTTCCTGTTCGCTCAGTTCGTCTTTGATACAGGCTTGCTCAATGCCTTTATTGCCATCTTTGGGGCGTTGGTTTTATTAATGCCCTTGATTACAAGAATTTCGCGCAACATCTATATTAACCTGTTTATCAATTATAGCAAAACGGCAGGGCAAACCAACGCGGAATTATAAGGTGCTGTGAAAACGAATGTCTTAATCTGACAATTGGGTTGGGTGTTTCCATTCACTGATACAGTCAAGTGATAAAGCAGCCGACAGTGAAAATTCAAAAAAAAATTCCTCTCATTGTTAATACATAAGAAATTTATGTATATTTGAATTATGTATTCAAAAGATTTGATCAAAGGAACATTGCAGCCCATTATCCTGATGCTTCTCAACGAACACAAAAGGATGTATGGATATGAAATCACGCAAAAGGTAAAGGAACTCACCAAAGGGAAAATTGAAATCACCGAAGGCGCACTTTATCCTGCGCTTCATAAACTGGAAGCCGACGGGATCCTGGGCACCGAAACCGAATACATCGGAAAAAGGGTGCGCAAGTATTACACGTTAACTGCAACCGGGAATTCAGTCGCCTCCCAAAAGGTAGATGAGCTTTCCGATTTCCTCACGACCATGCGCCTGATCCTAAATTCAAAAGCAACCGCATAATGGAACTCACAGCAGAACATATCTCATTCATCAGGCTCGACATCTCAAACAGAGGTGTTACGATGGATGATCTTGCCGATAGTCTCGTAGACCATATCTGCTGCGCCATCGAGAACGATCCCGGAACCGATTTCCACAATGCATACTGCAACGCACTTGGCGCATTTGGCATCGGCGGACTCCAGAAAATACAAGACGAAACCACGTATCTATTAATCCTTAAAAGAGAAATCATTATGAAAAAGACAATGTTTGTTCTAGGTTACATTGCTGCCTTTTTAAGCACAACCGGATTATTATTCAAAGTGCAACACTGGCCGGGCGCGTCAATTATGCTCACGCTGGGGATTGTTTTGCTGAACTTTGGTTTTCTGCCCATGTATTTTATGCAACGCTACAAACAGGCGGTGAATTAAATTACGGTCGAACCTGACGGCACCATGCGCGATTTTTTAAGTCGTTGTTGCTGTCAGGTTCGACTCTTGTTTTACTCTTTTTCGGGAAAAAAGGGTGGTTTTGGGAACATGAGTGCAACAACACCCGAACAATAGCCTTAAAATTCATTCGGAAGGCTTCAGGCGGTAAAAATTTTAAAAAAAGGAAGGGAAAACGATTAATTGATCGCGTTAAGGAAAGCCGCCGTTACGGGTTTTTCCTGAAAAGCGGTAATGTTCCTGTCGGCACCCGCGCGCGCAATGTCGGTTTCATCGATACTGGAGGAAACAATGTACACCATAGTGCCGTTGCGCACCGAATCTGGCAACTCCCTATAAGCTTCCATAAAGCCGAAGCCCGACATCACAGGCATATAGATATCAACGAGAATGATCTGCGGAAGCGCCGACGGATTTGCCGAGTTCACCCGAAGGTATTGCAGCGCATCTCCGGCAGCGTTGAACTGCAGCGTCTGTCCGGCGAAATTGTTCTTGGCCATCACGCGCGACGCTACAAACAGGTCGATGCTGTTGTCATCGATAAGCATCACCCTTTCAAACCTTGTCTGTTTTGTTTCCATGGTCGAGATTTTTTAATGATATTTTAAAAACAGTCCCTTTGCCTTCTTCAGATTCGACACTGATTGATCCATCAAGCTTTTCAACAATTTCCTTAACGATATACAACCCGATGCCCGAACCTTCCACGGCACCCGACAGGCGGTAAAACATATCGAAGATTTTCGCGTGATGCTGCGGCGGAATCCCGATGCCGTTGTCGGCAATGCTCAGGTCAAGAACGCCATCAGCCGAAGTGCCGCTGATCCTGATAAAGCTTCCGGCGTCATGCGTGCGGAACTTTATCGCATTGGAAATAAGGTTCTCCAGGATGGTCACAAAACTTTGCCGGTCAGAATGAAATGCGTCACGCTCATCAATCGTCACGGTGAAATCAATTCCTTCACGTCCTGTAGTCCCGCGGAGTGCCGCAATTGTGCCGTTTATGGTGTCCTGCAACGGTATCCTTTCCACCTGCATCCCGATACGGTTGTTCCTTGAATAGCTAAGGATGTTCCTGATGAAATTGTCCAGCCGGTTCACGCTGCTGTGTATCAGTTGGGCATAATTGCGGGTTTCTTCTTCCCGGGTTTCTTCTTCAAGCAATAAGAGCAGTCCCAGGATGGATGTCAGCGGCGCACGCAAATCATGTGAAATGCTGTACACGAAGCGGTCGAGCTCAAGGTTGGCCTTTTTCAGTTCCGCATTGCCGCTCAGCAGCTTTTCCTCGGCCTCTTTGCGTTGGGTAATATCGAAACGGATGGCGATATACTGGTAAGGTTTGCGCTTTTCATCCAGGAACGGGACAATCGTGGTGTCGACCCAATAGAAAGTGCCGTCTTTTGCGCGATTTTTAATTTCGCCTTTCCATATCTGTCCGCCCGCGATGGTTTTCCATAAATCCTGGAAGAATTCTTTGGAATGATGTCCCGAGTTGATGATCCTGTGGTCTTGCCCGATAAGCGCACTGCGTGAATATTTGGAAATGCTGCAGAAGTTGTCGTTTACATGCCTGATGATGCCTTTTTGATCGGTAATGGCGACAATGGAAGATTGATCGAGCGCATGTTTGTAATCGGAAATTTCCCGGATCTTCATGTGCAGGCTCTGCTCGAGGTTTTTCTGTCCGGTCACGTTGCGCAACTGGCAGGCCGTGCCGATGATCTGCTTTCCGCTGCGGATCGGGAAAAACGACAGTTCTGCCCATATCGGGGTCGGGCTCTTCATCAGCCTGCTCTCTGTAAACGCTTCTCCTGCAAAAGCCCTTCGGTAATGCTGCAGGTACCAATCCTGCTGTTCCGGCGGTGTAAGCTCCAGTACATAACTGCCTTTTTCGAGTACTTTGCCATACCTGCTGCGTATGAAATCGTTAAAAGGCTTGTTGGATGTAATCAACAGGAAATCAGTGTCGACGCTCCACAGCAGGTCTGATGTATTGTTGATCAGCGCATACAGGTTGTTGCGGTCGAATTCCCTTTGCTGTTCTGCCGCCTTCTTTTCGGAAATGTCGATAAAATTTGAAACAAGCGCGTTAACGCCAGGTTCATGCAACAGGTTGGTCGCTACGCCTTCACACCATACCCAATGGCCTTTGGTGTGCTTTATCCGCATCTCAAACCTGAAATAGCCGCCCGGCTCACGGAGAAGTTTTTCGCGCTGTACCTTAAAATCTTCTATATCGTCGGGGTGCACAATATCAAAAAGAAAAGTATTGAACATCGCCGGAAGGTCATATCCGAGGATCTTCGTGACCGAAGGGCTGCCATATACCAAACGGCCTTCGGCTGTGGCCATTGTCTTCATGTCGGCGCTCTTCTCGATCAGGGCGCGAAAACGCTTCTCATTGGCCTTTACAAGCGCTTCGGCCTCAAGCCGCATCCGTTCAGTTTCAAAAACATCAAGGGCAAATGAGATATCGCCCGCGACTTCAGTGAGCATATCGATGACATTCTTGTCAAAGATCAAAGGATTGGAGGAGCAGAGCGTAAAGGTCCCGACAACGGCTCCGGACTTTTTAATGGGTAAAAGAATACATTCGCGGATGTCTTTCGCTGCGGCAAGCGCCATCATTCCTTCTTGTTTAAAACATGTCGAAAAGTCGGTGCAAATGTGGTATTGGCCGTTAGTGAACACCGTGTCATGCGGACTCCCGGGGCGGCTTTCAATTTCAACAAGTAGCGGCAAAACTTCATCTGGCAGCCCGGCCTGTGCGGCAAGCGAAACCGTCATTCCGTCGTGACTGAACAATTGGATCCACGCCATGCTGAACATTCCGCGGGCAAGGGCAATATGGCAGGAGTTTGAGAAAAGCGCCGGCGCGTCTTTTACATGGACGATATTCTGGTTGATCTGGCTGAGGAAAGCATACAGGTTCCGGGTAGTGGTGAGCCTTTCGAGCGAAAGTTTCTGTTGGGTAATGTCGAGCGACAAAACACAGACACCTTCTTCGGCAGGTTCAATCACAAGGTCAAACCAGCGTGAAGTGCCGTCGGGATAGGCGAAGTGGTTTTCCATCCGGCGCGGCTGCCGGTCTTTCATGCATTTGCCGAGCAGCGTGAACATTTCGGTATTCTCGATGCCGGGAAATTTCTCCATCATCGTATGGCCCAGCAGGGATTCTTTCGGGGCTTTCGCCTGTTCCGCCATGATGTCGTTGAGGTAAACGTAGCGGAATTCATGATTGAGGATCTGTATGCCTTCCAGAAGGGAATCAAGCCTTTTCCGGTAAGATGCGGTATTCATATTCGTTGGGGTAGGTTAAGTGGAATCGTAACAGAAAAATACAAAATAGGGAAGGCCATTGCAATTCTGCCCGATGAAATACATATCATTCCGATTAATTACTCCACGGCTTGCGCCCGTAAACGAAACCAGAATCACATTATTTTGAATTTCTATAGCAATTTTGCCCGCTTTTCCGCAAACGTTTTCGGTAAATAATGATTTAGTAACAAGGTTATTAAATAAAAAATACTAAATTTACCGTCCCAAATCATTTACGGCGTTATGGCACAGGATAACAATGGGTTGTCTTGTGTTTTTTTTGCTGTAATTTCTTAACCTTCGACAATTAAGAATGTTAAATTTATTTTTTATGGAGATTATTACGCAAAGAATTTTTAACGCGCCGTCACAGAAAGTATTAGCCAGAGTTATACTCTTTCTTGGACTGATGACAGGTATGTTAACTTCAAACGAAGTAGTAGGACAGACCACGGTAACTTATACTGCGATGACTAGTATAACTTGTCCTGCCACACCAACGGCTACTATTTCAGCACCGCCTGCAGGTATAACATTTTCGCAGATTTCGAGAGGAAGCGGCGTAACGTGCGCTACCGCTGGAGGAAGTATTTCTGGTTCTGGATTTAACGGAACGCTGGCAACAAACATAGCTGCTAGTAGATGGTATACTTTTTCGATTACAAGCAATGCTTCCACGTCATTTACTTTAAACAGCTTGAGTATTGTTGCACGGGTAAGTTCCGCAACAGGTTCTCCCAATTATTCTATTCAATACAGTATAGGAGCTGGCGCAATGGCGGTTATTGGATCATTTACTCCTACAGGTAGTGCAGCAACTTACCCAATTACACCAGCTTCGCCGATTGCAGTCGGAGCAGGGCAGGTTATGAATATATTCATCATACCAAATAACTTAACCGCATCAACGACAACTGCGAGGATAGAAAATAATACATCGGTAACCATTACTGCGTCAACTTCCTCAGCACCCGAAATCAACATTACAGGTGCAGGAAACGTTATTGCTGATGGTGATGCAACGCCTTCGGCCACAGATGATACGAGCTTTGGTTCGGTAGATGTCTCAAGCGGAACGATTTCGAAAACATTTACGATCAATAATACGGGAAGCGCCGACTTAACCCTTGGTGCAATAAGCTTCTCCGGAACGAATGCCGCTGATTTTACGGTGACTTCCGCGCCGACAAGTCCGGTTGCTCAGGGAACAAGCACAACGTTTACCGTAACATTCGATCCAAGTGCGGCAGGCGCGAGGACTGCGACCATTTCCATCGTGAACAACGACAGCGATGAGAATCCTTACGATTTTGCCCTTACGGGAACAGGAACTACCAGTACGCCGGCACTCGCCATTACAGGAGCGACAACTCATGGAACTGTTTGCCCAAACACAGCGGCAACAGGAATCCAATATACAATTACAAATACAGGCGCAACCGCCGCTGAAGGCGTGACCGTTGTTTCAAGTGATCCGCAGTTTGTGGTGAGCAGCCTTTCGTCAACGACCATCGCTGCCAATGGCGGAACAGTAACTTATACCGTTACATTCACGCCAACAAGCGCAGGCGCGAAATCGGCTACCATTACTGTTTCCAGCACAACCACCGGAAGCAACACGGCTACAAGTTCATTGACCGGTACGGGCGCAACGCCTGTAACTGCGGCAGTAACAACATCTGCAGCGACAGCAGTGGCTGCGACAACAGCAACACTCAACGGAAATGTAACTGCTTTGGGAACATGCCCTGCATCAACAACAAAAGGATTTGTTTATTCGCAAACATTGGTTAACAATGCGCCGACTTTTGGCGGAACAGGCGTAACAACTACTTCCGTAGCTGTGGGTGCGACCGGAACATTCAGTGCAGCCATTACCGGACTTACCCAGGGAACAGGCTACAGCTTCAGGGCTTACGTTTATGACGGGACAAATTATACTTACGGAAACGTTTTAACTTTCACCACAACATCGCCACCGGCAAATGATGACTGTGCCAATGCCATCGCACTCACACTGGATGCTGCGGCTGTTTCAGGAAACACGGCAAACGCTACCCAAAGCGTGGCGGGCTGTACCGGAAATGCCAATGACGATGTTTGGTATTCATTTACCACTGCTTCGGCCGGAACCTATATCATTACAGTAACGTCATCAGCTTCATTTGATGCGGTTGTAGGCGTACGTTCAGGCGCATGTCCTGGAACAAGCATTTTCTGTATTGATCAGAGTGGTTCGGGCATTACCGAAACGGTTACTGCGACAGGCCTTGCCGCGGCGACCACATATTATGTGCGCGTATACGACTTTGCAGCAGGTACACCTTCGACTACAACCTTTACCATTGCCGTTTCTTCACCGCCGGCTACGCTTTCAACAAACGGTACAACGACATTGTCTTTTGCCAGTACGAATGTTGGCAGTACAACGGCAAGCCAGACGTTTAACCTTTCGGGTGCAAACCTTACAGGAGCGCCGGGTACAATTACCGTGAGCGTACCAAACAACAATTTCGAAGTTTCAAACAACAATACGACCTGGGGCGCTACAACGACAATCGCTTATTCGTCGGCTACATTGGCTTCAACACCGGTTTATGTTCGTTTTTCACCACAGTCTTCAGGTGCCAAAACAGGCAACCTGACTTTTAGCGGCGGCGGCGTGAGCGGTGCGCCGACGATTGCACTTTCGGGAACAGGAACACTGGCTGCTCCGGTTGCAACAGCGGCAACAAACGTAACAGCGACATCGTTTACTGCGAACTGGAATACAGTTCCGGGTGCTACGGCATACCTTCTGGATGTGAGTACATCGCCAACATTTGGCACTTCGGCCCCTGCGACAGTAACTGAAAGCTTTGAGACAGGTTTGACAGGATCATACCAAACCGGCAACGTTACCCTCGCGACAGGCGTTTGGGCAGTGACCAACGTATTGAAAGGAAATACAGGGGTAAACTCCGGTACCGGTTCTGCGCAGTTACAAAGTGCGACAGGATCAGCACTGGTAAGCCCTACATTCAACAGCATATCGAGCGTTAGTTTTTGGGTAACTTCAAGTACCTCCGGCGGGGCAGTCCAGCTTAATTATTCTACAGACGGTGGTACAACGTGGACACCTGCTCCCGGATCGCCATTTACAGGCATCGGAACAACTAAAGTACAGAGGACTGCGGCGCTTAACCTAACGGGAGATGTAAAAATCCAGATATTGAGAACTGCTGCTACAATGAGTATTGATGATATCGTAATTAATTACACCGGTGTCGTACCATCTTATGTAACAGGTTACCAGTCGCTGAATGTTGGGAATGTGACAAATTACAATGTCACCGGACTTGCTTCAGGTGCGACACATTACTATAGGGTTCGCGCTACCGATGGTACAGCGACATCAGCAAATTCGGGTACAATCAGTGTGACACCGGCTTCAGTAGGAGGAACGGTTGCTGCTAACCAAACCTTATGTTCGGGTTCAACCCCGGCTGACCTGACATTGACAGGAAACGTTGGAAGTGTGGTGCGTTGGGAACGTTCTTCGGATATTGCATTTACTTCACCGGTAACCATTGCCAATACATCAACAACACTTAGCGGTGCAACCATCGGAGCGCTGACTGCCACCACTTATTTCAGGGCAGTAGTACAAAACGGTTCGACCCCGGCAGCCACTTCAAGCATTGTCACGATCACTGTTGACCAGCCTTCTGTTGGCGGAACGATTTCAGGTTCGGCAACTGTATGCGGCGCGTCTAACTCAGGAACATTGACCCTTAGCGGTTATACCGGAAGTATTGTGAAATGGCAGTCGGCGACCACAAGTGATTTCAGCGGAACGATTACCGATTATGCGATTACAACCAATGAATACAACTATGCCAATCTTTCTGAAACAACTTATTACAGGGTTGTAGTAATGAACGGCGTGTGTGCATCGGCCTTTTCAAATGTTGCGACCGTGACCGTTATTGAAAACCTTTGGACAGGAGCTGTTGATACGAATTGGAATACAGCCGGAAACTGGGCTTGTAACACAGTTCCGACGTTCGCATCGGAAATCACAATTCCTTCAACCACCAATCAGCCGATCATTTCAAATGACGTGACCATCACTTCACTTACACTGGAAGCAGGAACAAGCCTGACCGTTCAAACGGGTTACGACCTTACCCTAAACGGGGTATTGACGGTTGACCCTACTGCCAACATGACGATTGAAAACAATGCAAACCTGCTCCAGATCAGCGAGCTTCCAAATTCAGGTCCGGTTACTGTAGAACGTAACAGTTCTGCTTTGATGCGCCAGGATTACACGCTTTGGTCTTCACCGGTATCGGGACAAAACCTGCTTGATTTTTCACCACTTACCGTAGTATCCCCTACAAGCCGTTTCTATACTTATAATGTGCTTAGCAACTTATATACGTCAGTTACTGATCCCGCCAATACCAACTTTGCCGATGCTGCAGGTTACCTGATCCGTATGCCGAACAACCACCCGACGACTCCAACAGTTTGGGGTGGTGAATTTACAGGTGTGCCTCACAATGGTGATTATACCTATACAATGGTTGACGGTGGCGCAGGAATGAGGTTCAATCTTGTAGGTAATCCTTACCCGTCGCCAATCGACATGTTTGAATTTGTTGACCAAAATGAGACGAATATTACCGGAACGCTTTACTTCTGGAGAAAGACCAATGGCGCTGCTACGCCGGCATATGTAACATGGACTGAAGGAACTTATACAGAAAATGGTGATCCTTCTCAAACTTACTTTGACGACCAGATACAAACCGGACAGGGCTTCTTTGTTGAAGGAACCGGGGCGGGAACCACTGTATCATTTGACAACCTGATGCGTGTGGGCTACAATGGCGGACAGTTCTTTAAGGCTACTGAAGAAAAGAGCAGGATATGGCTTAACGCTACCAGTGCGGCCGGTGAATTTTCACAAACTGCACTTGTGTATGTTGAAGGCGCAGATTCCAATGCTGTTGATAAATTCGACGGACGTTACATCAATGACGGAAGCATTGCATTGACCTCAATGATCAACGACGTTGATTATACCATTCAGGGGCGTGCGCCTTTTGTGACCTCAGATGTTGTGCCGTTGCGTTTCATGGCAACTGCTGCCGGGGATTACAGTATTGCAATCGACCATGTTGACGGACTGTTTTCCGGAAGCCAGGATATTTTCCTGAAAGATATGGTTACAGGAATCACCCATGACCTGAAAGCTGCACCATACAATTTCAACACAGCGGCAGGAACTTTTGCAAGCCGTTTCGAAGTGTTGTATGACAGCGCACTTGGAAACAACAATCCGATATTCAATGAGAATTCGGTTGTTGTGTTTGCACAAAACGGAAATATTTCTATCAAGACCGGTGCTATAGTAATGGACAACGTGAAAGTGTTTGACATTCGCGGAAGGCTGGTTGCTGAAAGAACGAATGTTGATGCTTCAGAGCTTAGCATTGCCACACCGGCGGCCAACCAGGTGCTGATCGTGAAGATCACTTCCCAAAACAATGAAGTAGTGACTAAGAAAGTCGTGAACTAATATTCCTATTTGAATATGAACCTCCCTTCGGGGAGGTTTTTTTTTGGCATTAAGCGCTGGAGGATTCTTGCTAATGTATTTATCTTCAATGAATTGACGGTATGATTGTTTTTAGCTATCATAGAATATGATTTTAATTGCTTTAACTTATTATTTGTAGGGGACCTTGATTAATTTCGCCACAGAATAAAAGAAGACGCTAAAGTGTTAATGTTAAATAATTTAACAGACGAAATACTTATTTTGTCGCTTAACTACATTAATTTTGTCGCGAGTAGTGTAAATTTCCTATAAATCCTTACAATAGAATTAACTCCTTATGCACAAAAAATTACCTTTGTTGTACATTAAACTACTATTTGTACTCCACCTGTTCATTTGCTCGTTTTCGGCACTGGCCCAAACCACTGTGTTTAACGACGACTTTTCAACTTCTGCAGGAACTGCCTATACTACAGCCACAGGCGCTATCGGAACAAGTGCCGCATGGAACTTTTCACGCAGTGGCTCCGACTTTGGTGCGCGCATCAATACAGGAAACCTTACCCTAACCAATGATGCGGGGGGAACTGCGAACAATTCAGGGTGGACGCTTGCGTATACCGGCACATCATCGTTTACGACACCATATAATCCTATTCTGGGTTCTAATCCGGGCGCATTAACCTGGAGTTTCAATATGCGCCAGATCCGGACCAACCCCCGAGGCTTTTCTTCAGGGTATTACGGTGCTGCATTTATTCTTGCAGGAACCGCCGGAACCACAAATGTTTCAGGAACAGGTTACGCAATTGTGCTTGGAAATTCCGGTACGACCGATCCAATCAAGCTTGTGCGGTATAGCGCGGGTATCCGGACATTTACAACGATGATATCTTCATCAACTACCGGACTTACCGACTTTGGAAACCAATACCTCAGTATAAAAGTCACCTATACGCCATCAAATAATACATGGCAGCTTTTTGTGCGCAATGACGGAACAGCTTTTATCGACCCTTCCACAGGCACGCTCACTCCGCAGGGTACGTTTACAAATAGTACTTATACCACATCGGCACTACAGATCATGGGCGGCTATTGGAACGGAGGAACCAGCACTGCCCAAACGGCAATTTTCGATAATGTGAAAGTTACGGTTGCAGTGCCGGTCATCACCTCAATATCGCCAAGTTCAAGAACGGCAGGAACAGCGGGCTTTCCGCTTACAGTAAACGGTTCGAATTTCGTTACAGGCACAAGCACTGTGCGGTGGAACGGGTCGAACAGGTCGACAACGTATGTCTCGCCTACGCAACTTACAGCAGTTATTACGGCTGCGGATATTTCAGCTTCAGGAACGGCATCGATCACTGTCGCGAACGGTACAGCAATTTCAAACGCCCAAACCTTTACAATTGACCCCGCAGGCGTTCCCGCACTGACCGTGTCGACCAATGCAGTCGCCGCCATGAATACTATTACGGGAACCGCTTCTTCTTCGCAGGCGTATACCATCAGCGGAGCAAACCTCACCGCGGACCCTGTTGTAACAGCCCCGGCAAACTTTGAGTTGTCGACCAATAATACTACGTTCACAAACACGCTTACACTGCCGCGCACAGGCAACGTACTGACGGGCCAGCCGGTAAATATTTACTCCCGCCTTAAGTCAACCGCTCCGGCAGGAATCTATTCAGGCAGTATCGACCACAGTGTTACAGGAGCAGTTTCAAAAGCAGTTTCGGTATCTGGAACGGTACTGGCGACACAGCCGGCAACCCAGGCCACCGCCATAACATTTACTGGCGTAACTTCTACCAGTTTTACCATCAACTGGAGCAACGGAAACGGAGCATCACGAATGGTCCTTGTGAGAAGCGGAAGCGCCGTCACTACTGCGCCCGTTGACGGGATTATTTACAATGGCTCTACCTCATTTGGCGCAGGGGCCGAAGCTGGTTCAGGCAATTATACCGTATACACAGGAACAGGGAACAATGTAGCCGTTACGGGCCTTACGCCAACAACAGCATATCATGTTGCGGTTTATGAATATAATGGCTCGGGAGGAACAGAGAATTATTTATCCACTTCCCCAGCTATTGGCAACCGCACTACATTGAACGCACCAGTGGGCTGGCAGATATATTCAGCCAACACCACGAATACCATTACTTTTGATAGTACTGTGGATGGGGTTAATGCCGATATTTTCCAGGCTGACGGTATTTCACCCAATTCAGAATCAGGCGAACTTAACTCAAACGCATGGGCGATCGCAGGTTTAAGCGATGGAAATATAGGATTTGGAGGTTCATACAGTGAAGACGGAGACCATGACCGCGGCCCTTCTACAGGCGGTGAAACAGACGGCGGAGTATATGCTTTTGAAACCTCGACAGACAATGTATCATTAGGCCTACAGCCAGCCACAGGCGATTTTGCACCGGGCAGTGTAACCCTGCGGTTCCAGAACCAGTCCGGGGCGGCGATTACTTCGATCAGCCTTGGCTATAAAGTTTATGTATACAATGACCAGGCGGCATCAAGCAGTTTTAATTTCAGCCATTCGGCTGACAACAGCGCCTATGTTCCGGTAGCGGGAATGAATGTGGTTTCGCCAGCAACCGCCGATATTAACCCTGCCTGGAAGTCATATTATCGCGTTGTTACAATTACCGGACTCAACGTTGCCAACAACAATTACTATTATGTGAGGTGGAGCGGCGCCACGGTTTCAGGAAGCGTATCATTTGACGAATTTGGACTTGACGATATTGTTCTGGTGGCCAACCCATCGACAACATTTGCCTCATTCAATGGTACTGCTGATAACTTTGTGGTGAACGGGAATACCTCCTTATCCGGCGACCTGACGGTTGCCAATGACATTACTTTTAACAGTGGAAAGGCAGACATCAATGGAAAGACATTAACCCTTTCCGGAAGCGTAACCAATAATATCAGCGGTGGCCTTAAGGGCGGCGCAACGAGTAACCTTATTATTAATGGTACTGTGAGTCCGTCCCTGAGCTTTGACCCGACCACGCCCGGAACCACTAACCTTCTAAATAATTTTTCGGTTAGCCCGGTGGCAGGTAATACGGTAACGTTGCTGACCCCTGTTGCAGTTAACGGAACGCTGCTGGTGTCGATAAACCGGACGCTTAACCTTGCCGCCAATACGCTTACCGGTACTTTGGCTTCGATTGTCAACAATGGGACTATCAATACCCAGAACACGACAGCACTTCCATTGTCTGCAGGAAAAATATGGGGAGGAACCGGAATCGTAAACTACAATGCCGCTTCGGCCGTACAAACTGTCGTAACGGGAACATACAACAACCTTACAGTTTCTACGGCCGGAGGTGCTGTTGCGGCAGGCTCGTTTACTGTAAATGGAACGCTGCATCTCCCGGCGGCGAACCCTTCTGCAACAGTCGGAAGCCTTTCCATGGGAACTTATACCCTTACTATGGGCGGCAGCTCGACAAATACAGGTACAGGCGATGTGACGGGAATTATTACCAGGAATTCTATTGTAAATAATGTATTGTATACTTTCGGGAACACGCATACGTCAATTATCTTTCCGGTTGCCGGAACACTGCCCACGTCTATGAGCCTTAAGGTTGTAATCGGTACTGCGCCAACATGGAGGCCAGGTGCCATCAAACGAACGTATGACTTTATCCAATCTGGCGCTTCGTCAACAAAGGCCGTGATCAAGGCGCATTACCTCGATTCAGAGCTTAATGGTAATCTTGAAACGAAACTGGTTGACTGGGCTTATATCGTGTCATCGAATACCACGCTGGAGCAGGGAAGGTCAAACTACAATACCACTGAGAACTGGACCGAGCTTACGAATGTAAACGTAGGGCTTTACTTTGCGCCGGTATTTGATGCCGTGCGGCTGACGCTTGACGAATCGGAAGCGGGATCACTGACGTGGAACGGATCGGTCAGCAATTCCTGGACGACCGCAGCGAACTGGACACCGAACGCAACACCATCTGACCAGACCATTGTTTATATTCCGGATGCGGCGACCACGCCAAATGATCCGGTACTAAACCCTTCGGTTTTGTTGGGCGCTTTAAATATTGAGCCGGGTGGAATACTTCTTCCGGGCAGTAATACCCAATTTACTATTAATGGTGGCGCAGGTGCATGGATCAATAACGGAGCTTTTACCCCTGGATCCAGTACGGTAACTTTTACCAATGCAGATGCTACCATTGCAGGAACGACGAATTTCAATAACATCACCATCAATTCCGGCGCGACACTGCGACCAATTACAGGAAATGTAATGACCATTTCCGGAACGTTTATCAACAACGGTACGCTGTTTAGTGGTCTTATCGACAACACCGTAATTTATAACGGCAGCGGCCAGACAATTGCTTCGACGAACAGCTTGTTGGGCGGATATCACAACCTGATCATTAACGGCATTGGCTCTGTTTTTCCGGTAACGATAAATATAACCGGCAACCTGACCCTCAACCAGGCGGTAGACTTTACAGGCAAAACGATAGCATTTACCGGAGTGGAGATGCAGTCAGTTTCGGGAAGTGCTGCGCCAGTTTTTAATAACCTTACGATCAACAATACATTTGGGGAAGTACAACTGGCTTCCTCGGCCACTATTAGCGGAACATTGACACTGACTGCCGGAAACCTTAACATCGGCAACAGCAACCTTACCCTGGGCAGCAATGCCGTAGCCGGGACGTTCGGCTCGGGAAGGATGATCATTGCATCGGGGACAGGCGAGGTGAGAAGGCCATTTACTTCTACCGGATCATATACATTTCCAATTGGAGACAATACAAATGTGATACAATATTCGCCCATTACGGTGTTTGTAAATTCGGGCGCGTTTTCAAATGCTTATATTGGAGTGTCTGTCATCGATGCAGTACATCCAAATAATGCAAGTACTGAAAATAATATATCGCGTTACTGGAAAGTAAACCAGTCCGGCATTACAGGGGCTGTAGCAACTATTACTGCCAGCTATTTACCGGTTGATCTTACAGGTCCGGAAGCAGACATCAGTGCAGCGCAACTTAATGGTACTTTCAACCAACAAACAAACCCCTGGATTCGTTATACCGGATTAACGGGTAATACGCTTACGGCAACTGCGGCACCGCTCACGCAGGGACAGGCTTCTTATTTTACCGGAATTAAAGGAGGCAGCTTTACAGCCCTGATCTCAGGATACGGGTCTTTCTGCCAAAATGAAGCTGTAACGCTTGAGGCAGCGCCTTCTGGCGGAACTGCTCCATATACCTATTCATGGTCAGGCGGACTCGGAACTGCGCAAACTGCGACACCACCAACGACAGCAACAGGGTCTGTAAGTTATACCGTAACAGTCAAAGACAGCAATGGTATTACTGTTACTGATACGGCTTCAGTGATTGTAATTTTACCTTCATCAGGCGGAACAGTATCGCCCAACCAGAATATTTGTTTGGGAACAGTTCCCGGGAATATCACCCTCACCGGCTATAACGGGGCAATCCTGCACTGGCAGAGTTCTGCCGACCTGAATTTCACTTCTCCATTGAATATTTCAAATACCACAGCCGTATTGACCGGTGTCGAAATCGGATCGCTTACTGCCACTACATGGTTCAGGGCAGTTGTTCAGAACGGCTCCTGTTCCGAAGTCTATTCGGCTCCTGCAGCAGTATTTGTGAGATCGACCACCTGGAATGGAAGTGTGTGGAGCGACGGTGTGCCAGACATGACCACGACTGCTTATATCACTGGTAATTTTACTGCAGCAGCAAACTTTAATGCCTGTACTTTGACAGTGTCGAATAATGCGATGGTTGTCATTCCGTCAGGATTTGATATTACACTCAACGGAGCGCTTACGGTAACAAGCGGGAACGTTACCCTTGAAAACAGTGCAAACCTGTTGCAGCTTACCGATGCGATAAACTCCGGAAGTATCACGGTGAAGCGGAATAGTTCTGCTTTAAAACGGCAGGATTATACCTTGTGGTCATCACCGGTGGCTGCGCAAAACATGCTGGCATTTTCGCCGCTTACAGTAGTGTCACCTACCAGCAGGTTCTACCTATATAATACGCTGACCAATCTGTTCAATTCGGTCGCTTCGCCATCGACTACCAATTTCAATGTGGGACAAGGATACCTGATCAGGATGCCGAACACGCATCCGACCACGGCGACCATCTGGAATGGCCAGTTTAGCGGTGTGCCGAACAACGGCAATATTACTTTCACGATGACTGACGGCGGTGCCGGGCAGCGCTTCAATGTTGTAGGCAATCCCTATCCGTCGCCTATTGACGCAGTTGCTTTTGTTAACCAGAACAGCACGAATATTACCGGAGCGCTTTATTTTTGGAGAAAGACCAATAATGCATTGAGTCCAAGTTATTGCTCCTGGACCGCAAACGGAGGGTTCGTTGGCAACGGCGAAGACCAGGTTTATAATCTGAACGGTGTCATTCAAACAGGACAGGGTTTCTTTGTGGAAGGAACCGGAAACGGAAATGCTGTTAATTTTACCAATTCGCAGCGCGTGGGAGACAATGCCAACCAGTTTTTCCGTACTGAAGAAGAAACAGAAAGACACCGTATCTGGCTGAATGTAACCAATGATGCCGGAGCGTATTCCCAAATGCTTGTAGGGTACATTTCAGGTGCTACTTTGGGTGTGGATGCCAATACAGACGGAAAATATATGAATGACGGTCCACTCGCATTGACGACAAAAATAGACGGTATCGATTATGTCATCCAGGGACGGCCACTGCCATTCGACGCATCGGATAATGTTGCACTGAACCTGAAAGTTACAAATGCAGGAACCTATTCCATTTCCATCGATCATACTGATGGCCTTTTCCTGAACGGGCAGAATATTTTTCTTAAAGACAATTTAGCCGGAGGTCTGCACAACCTGAACCAAAGCGGGTATACATTCACAAGTGATGCCGGTACTTTTGGTGACCGTTTCGAGATCGTGTACCTGAATTCACTATCCGGCGGAGATCATGAATCTGATGCCAATGCTGTTGTGGTGTACAAACAAGGTGATCATCTTGTGGTTCGTTCGCAGAACATTACTATAGATGATGTCAAGGTATTTGACATCAGGGGAAGACTGCTGACAGCGCTTCAGGATGTCAATGCTTCTGAAGCCAGAATTCCAACTCAGCAAGCCAATGAGGTCTTGATTGTTAAAATCACTCTGTCTGATGGAACATCAGTTACCAAAAAAGCAGTAAACTGATACCTTAATATATATAGGTAAAAAAAGCCCGGTTAATACCGGGCTTTTTTTATGGTTTTTTTCAGATGACATGATAATGCCCCAGTAATAAAAAACTAAGTAAGTCATTGACATAAAGGATCAAGCTTTCAAGTGATGACCATAGGAATAGATGAAATACTTAAAAAATCGGCTAAATCAACCTGATGTGTTAAAAACTCTAGTTAAACGAGTATTACTGTGCTTTATCGAAATTTTTTTTATTAAAGGTAAACCCGTCTTAATTTTGACCTGTAATTAAAAGAACAACAAATGACAACATTTTCCCCGACTAACGAACAAACATCAAACAGAAGGCTTTTCGCTTTGATTGTTTTGGTCGTATTATCAAGCATGGGAATGTTTGGACAGGAAGTCAGGAATGAGATTTCAGTTCCTGTTACGGTTACGGTTTTGGCTGATGCAGGGTCTGATGTTTCTTCAGAGATGGCATTGGTATCATGGTTTATGGCTGAAAAACAAACTGCGGGAATTAAAGCTGCTGGTACTACTTCAACCAATAATATCAGTAAAAAACAATTCATCAATTGCGGTATGGTTCCAAACAGGATACTAAGTAAGGCTTTCCTTAAGAAGGCAGTAAGCCGCGACAACACTATCGCATAGGTTTTCATATTTTATATTAGGTTAAGTTAAGTTAAGTTAAAACCTTCCTCTGCCGGGAAGGTTTTTTTATGCTTTAACAGGACTAGTCTGAAAAATCTCCTAATATTTTCCTAAATGCTTTATAATCAATAAAATATGTTGATAACTTAGTGATGAATCCAGTTGTATATATCAAAAGATTATTAAATTTGGCTACCTGCTAATGCATTTGTTTTTAATTTATAAGTTTTACAATTTATCGATTAGTTAAATTACGCTGTTTGTCGTTATTTTAAGTAGTTCATCGATAAAATGATATTATAATGCTGCGAAATTATAATATTACAAGTTGAATAAATTTAAACATTCATTAACATATAATTAATGTTTTAGTTTTTTCGTTATTAAACTTTCACATCCTTGCCCACAAGGCTTTAAGACCCTAAAAATACTGATATGAATTTTAAATTACTTTCGTCGAGTAAGTCCGTAAACAAACCTACCGTCCTTCTTTTGAAGTCGTTGTTGCTGTGTGCTTTCTTTGTATTGGGAAACCAGACAGTTAAAGCACAAGAGTGGTCTGCTTATGTGGCTGAGCAATTACAAATTACACCGGCTTATACGGATTTAGCAGTTAAAACCCCAATTCATACCGGGGTTTGGGATAATGGTGTTACTTCCGTGCCAATTGGCTTTACTTTCCAGTTCAACGGGATCAACTACACCACTACGAATGTATCCTCGAATGGTTTCATAACTTTCGGAACGACAGCGCCGGCGGCAACTTTATTCACTCCTATTTCAAGTACAACTGCATATGCAGGAGCGATTTCCGGATATGGACGCGATTTATTGGTAACTGCGGCTGCGGGAACCCCACAGGCAAATAACGTTTCTTATTTTCTGGATACTTCTGGCGGAGCGGGTAACTCTATATTTAAGGTAGAGTACCGTGCAGTTAAGAGAAATTCCGGGGCCACGGCTGATTCAGGAAATATCAGCTTTCAAATTTGGTTATATCAGACTACGAACGTTATCGAAATTCGCTACGGGATCCAAACCACTGGCTTTGGTGCTAATATCACGGGTGAAGTTGGACTAAGAGGCCCAAGTAATTCGGAGTATTATAATTTTGCCTGGGGCACTACAGCCAACTGGCCTGGGTTGCCAGCTACGATGACGACTGCGGGTAATGCGAATACTGCTACCGTGGGAATCCGAAGTGCGGCACCCAGAATTGTGACTGCGTCTAACAGGCTCTTCCGTTTTACGCCTGCAAACTGTTCCGCCCCGAGCGGACTTGCTGTTTCCAATGTAGCGGCGTCAACTGCGACTGCAACATGGACAGCGCCGTCGACAGTTCCGTCGGGCTACCAGTATTACCTTTCAACGTCATCTACAGCGCCTACAGCATCGACAACCCAAACAGGAACATCGGCTACAAATTCACTTTCCCTTAGCAGTCTTTTGGGAAATACAACGTATTGTCTTTGGGTAAGATCTGATTGCGGTGGCAGTACCAGCAACTGGACGGCTTCTGCTTGTTTTACAACGTTATGTACAGCGGTCAATATTCCTTACTTTCTTTATTTTGATCCTTTTACCGATGGATTTGCTGTTCCAGGACTTCCTGCATGTACCAGCGTACAACAGGTTGGTACAGGTAACCTTTGGGTTACTGACGCAACCGCTGAAGAAGGTTTCTTTGATGAGCATCTGATGTATAATGCCAGTGGTGGTTCTGCTGCCAATGTGTGGTTCTTTACCCGTGGGATCAATGTGGTTGCCGGTAGCACTTACAGGCTTTCGTATACCTATGGAGGTTCTACTAACTTCAGCTTCATCACCAACAAGATGATGGTGTCGTACGGGAGTTCGCCACAAAATTCAGCGATGACAACACAATTGGCTGATCATCCGAATATCAAGCAATCGCCGCTAAATAATGTGGTAAACTTTACTGCCACTACAACCGGAACAATATATATAGGTTTTAAAGCCTATTCTGCCGCCAATATGGGCCGCCTTTTTGTTGATGACATCGATGTGACTCCTGCGGTCTGCCGCCCTATGGCTGCTGCAACTGTGGGGTCAATCAGTTATAACTCGGCTGTAGCAAGCTGGACACCGCCAACACCTACACCGGCATTCGGGTATTCTTACTATCTTGTTGCGGGAACCAATGTTGCGGCGGCATCTATTGTCGCAGGAAACACTTATGTCATTACTTCCGTGGGCACCACTAACTTTACGCTTATCGGAGCAGCGGCCAACACCGTTGGTACAACTTTCGTCGCTACTGCGGCAGGAACGGGAACAGGAACTGCGGCGATGCCGAATGCGACTGCCCCATTATATTCAACCCCTGCTACCGGCTCTACATCGTCGGGTGTGACAAGTGCGACACTTACCGGACTCACCGGAAGCACACTTTACTTTTTATGGGTACGCGGAAATTGCGGGGCGCCTGATATGGGGGAATGGTCTCCTGTTGTAACTTTTGTTACGAATGCCACACCGCCTTATTGTATCCCGAATGCGGCTACAAATACAACAACTACCGCCATCAACAATGTTAAAACCACAAATGCGGTAACCAATGTCAATAACTCATCGGCCTTTATAGCACCTGGCTATTCAGATTATACATCCCTTCTCGTGACGGAGAGCCAGAATGGCACGTTTAATTTTTCAGTCGGATTCCAAGCCGGTGGCGGCGTTGGAGTAGCTATATGGATTGACTGGAACGGCGATGGTACTTTCTCAACGGCAGAAAGAATGTATAACTCGGCGAGTTATCTGTTTACTTCGCCAGCGACCGGAACTATAACAGTACCGGCAGGCGCCACTTTAGGAGTCACAAGAATGCGGGTCGTAGCTGATTATTACGCCACCAATCCAGATCCATGTACACTTGCTTCAGGTACAGGCGGGACACGTGGGGAAATAGAAGATTATAGCTTCAAAGTAATATCGCCACCACCAGCGTTGGGTATCAACATCACTTCGAGTACGCAGTGTGCATCGACAAATTCACCTGTTATTACGCTAACTTCACCAGTTGGAAACTTCGATACTTATACATGGTCTCCGGCGGGCGTTACAGGTAATGCAACAACGGGATGGACAATCAATTCGGCTACGTCACTTACCTATACATTAACTGGTACGAGGAGCAATGATCCTGATGTTATTAACTCGGCTTCATTTGTTTACACCGCCAATCCATTGCCTACACCTATTACAATTACTGCTGCATCAGGAGGAACTGTATGTCAGACTGGTCCTGCCATTGCACTGACGGCCAGCGGAGGTGTGGTCTCGGGCGTACCTGTATATAGCGAAGATTTTAATACGGGGGCAACAGGATGGACGGAACAGCACTGTACCATTGGAACCTATGGGCCTGCTTGTGCAGGTAACTGGGCAAATTCGGTTTGGACCGTGCGTCCTAACGGGTATGCACCTACGGGAGGAAGCTGGTTCGGAACTACCCTGACCAGTAACGACAATACGAGCTTCTATTTCTCCGATGCCGACTCCCAGGGTATTGGAAACGGAAACGATAACCTTTTGATTTCGCCTGTGTTCAACCTTACGGGTTACACTGCAGCATCGTTAAGCTTCTGGCATTTCTACCGCGATTGGACGCCAAGCGAAGGGAAAGTAGAGATATCAACAAATGGCGGGACATCATATACTACCCTCGCCACTTACGATTCCAATCAGGGAACAACTAACGTGTGGCAGAACGTCATCATTGACTTGAATGCCTACGCAGGAATGAGTAACCTTCGGATCAGGTTCAATTACCAGGCCCGTTGGGGATGGGGTTGGGGTATCGACAACTTTGTGGTGTCTGGAAGCGCCACGTCTGCGATTACTTGGACTCCAATAACAGGTTTATATAGCGATGCTGCTGCTACAACACCTTATGTTGCCGGTACGGGCACAATCACTGTCTATGCGATGCCTTCAACAAACACTACTTACACGGCAAGCGCGAGTACACCGGCTCCTACAGTTTGCAGTACCTCGACAGCAACTTCTGTTACGGTTATTCCTATTGTTGGCGGAAGCGTTACGCCAACCACGCAAGCAGCATGCGGAATTGCCAGTGCATTGACCCTTGGCGGTGGATATTCAGGTACTATTGCGAGATGGGAATGGTCTACAAGCCCAACTTTTGTGTCAATAGGAGGGACGATTGCAAATACAACCACCACATTGACACCTGCTCAGATTGGTGTGTTTGCCGGTACGCGTTATTTTAGGGCTGTTATAACCAATGGTGCCTGTACGGCATATTCTTATGCGCCTGCTTCACCGACATATGCGAGCATTACATTCGACAGTACTACGTGGAATGGCACTAGCTGGAATAATGGTACGCCAAACGCTGGGAAGACTGCTATATTCGCAGGAAACTATACGGCTACTTCCAATCTTGTAGCATGTTCAGTTGTCATTAACAGCGGTAATGTCCTCATTAACTCAAACAGGACACTTACCATTACAAATAGTGTAACAGTTTCCGGAGGCTCATTGACTTTTAATAATGATGCCAGCCTTGTGCAGATCAATGATGCTGCGGTGAATTCAGGTAATATTATATATAAGAGGAATTCAGAGCCGATGTTCATGTATGACTTTACTTATTGGTCATCGCCTGTGTATCCTCAAACCCTGGCTAATTTCTCTCCATTGACGCTTTCAGATAAATATTTCTGGTGGAACCCGACAATCTATAACTGGCAGAGCATTACCGCGCCGGGAATTACCACTATGACTCAGGGACAAGGATATATCATTCGCGCACCTCAAGGATATAGTGCAACGGTTGCCGCGGCGTTTGCCGGACAATTCACCGGTGTGCCTAACAATGGTATAATTACCAGGCCAATTGTGGTTGCGGGGGCGAATAACCTGAACCTTCTCGGTAATCCATATCCAAGTGCTATCGATGCTGATTTGTTCCTGTCTTCAACCGGTCCAAACGCAGGTGTGCTCGAGGGTACCATATATTTCTGGACACACAATACAGCAGTAACCAATAATGTGTATGATGGCGATGACTATGCCGTTTACAATTTATCGGGTGGCGTTGGTACGGGTACTGCGGGCGGCGGAACAGGAAACAGCTTTGTTCCAGATGGGGACATTGCGGCGGGCCAGGCATTCTTTGCAAAAGGCAGCGCCAACGGAACCGCTACCTTCAACAACAGCATGCGCATCTCGGGCAACAATAGTGATTTCTTCAAAGTAAGTACTGTTCAGACGTCGCCACAATCGCTTGAAAAACACCGGATATGGCTTGAAATTAAAAATGCACAGGGAGCTTACAAACAAACACT
The DNA here is from genome assembly GCA_036399795.1 of Flavobacterium sp. Lineage (GTDB taxonomy): Bacteria > Bacteroidota > Bacteroidia > Flavobacteriales > Flavobacteriaceae > Flavobacterium. The sequence continues at coordinate 11,092 of DASWML010000006.1, read as the reverse complement.
GGTAGGCTATATTCAAAATGCAACAGACGAACGTGATCGTGATTTTGACGGTGACCTGGTTGATGCGGGTAATCCGGTTGGGTTATATTCACTATTGGGAACTGATAAGCTTAGTATTCAGGGCCGTGCGTTGCCGTTTGTTGTTAACGATGAAGTGCCGATAGGATATAAGTCTGCAGCAGGGAATTTTGAAATTGCGCTTTCTAATTTTGACGGGTTGTTCCTGAATCAGGATATTTTCCTGGAGGATAAGCTATTAAACGTCATCCACAACCTGAAGGCCGGCAACTACTCTTTCACGACTTTGGCAGGGACGTTTAATGATCGCTTTGTCCTAAGGTTTACTGATGGTGGTGCCCTTGGTACAGATGCAAATGTCTTCAATGAGAATTCAGTAGTGGTTTATAAAAATGAGACTGGCATCCATATCAATACCTCCAACACGATGATGAGCGGTGTGAAGATTTTCGATATTAGGGGCAGGCTGATCCTTGACCGCAAAGACATTAACAGCAATGAAGCTGTTATCAATGGTCTTCGTGTTGAACAGCAGGTGCTGGTGATCCAAATTACTTCTGAAGACAAGCGTACAGTGACACGCAAGATCGTCTACTAAAAGATAAAGCCGGCTGCGGATGTGGCCGGCTTCCTTCTGACCAACTAACCAAATCATTTTACTGAAATTCAGAGCTCTGGCAAAATTTGCATGGGCTTTTTGTTGGCTTGACTAAATTGATTACTATTGTGCATTAATTATTACTTGAATATTAACTTTTTTTATTAACTATTTCTATTTTTTATGATTACAAACTACAATGTTTGGGGTAGGAGTCCATCCAATTCCAAAAACAGAGTGGGGGAAATTGATGGTTCGCCGTCATTACCGCCTACTGCCATGAAGTTTTCATGGTTGACAAGTTTGCTCATGTTGCTTATGTTGCTTGGATCTTTTCAAATTGCATCAGCCCAAAACATCGCAAACTATGCCTTTGCGGGATCAGCAACGGGAACACTTGAGGATTTATCTTCAGGAGCTACAGTTGGTCTCACAGGAAATAACGATTCAGGAGGCACTGCAGTGCATCCGATTGGATTTGACTTTTATTTTATGGGGGTCAGGTACACTCATTTCAGCGCCAACGCTAATGGACAGTTCAGGCTGCACACGTCGGCGGGAGATACTGCGATATCAACTACTAGCGTCTCAAGCTATTCTGCAGGAGTAAACACTTTTGCTCCAATGGCTGGTGATAATGAGGTGAATAACGGGATCAGGTTTAAAATCGTTGGAACAGCTCCGAACCGGAAGTTGGTTATTGAATTCAACCAGTTTTATGCGTATTTCGTCAACATTACAAATGCAGGCAATATGCAGGCATGGTTGAATGAAGGAACCAGTGCTGTGGCATACGTATACGGCGAAATTTACAACTCCGCATCTTCGTCTCAAACTCGATCAATTTTCATTTCTGCGGGAAATACTGCGACAACAGCCGGGCACGTGCTAATTGGCGCGTCACCTACTTTTGTTCCGGCAGCTTCGCCGGTAACTAATACGTTAGCAGCCGGAAGTGGAACTACTACAGGATCTCCTTTGATTGCGAACTTGGGTTCATCGTCAGAGGGCACAAGATGGATATATACGTTTACTCCGATAAATACCACTGTAGACGCACCAACAAATATTTCTTTTTCTGGTGTAACAGGTTCTGGTATGACGGTAAATTGGGTGGATAATTCTACAAATGAAGGCGGGTTTATTGTTACTCGGGCTACTGATGCCGGTTTTACCCAAAATGTGGTTATTACAAACGTAGCATCGACCACTTCAGCAGGTACCGGAGCTGCTTATACGCTTCCTGTTACAGGGCTTAACTTTGGATCAACATATTATTATTCTATAAAATCCATTGTTGAAGCGGGTCATAGCGCACCACTAACTGGATCGCAGGCAACTGCATCCCCTACATTAAGTGGGGTAAAAACTGTGGGATCTGGTGGGGATTATGCGAACCTAACTACAGCGTTTGCGGCAATAAATGCAAACGGCCTTGTTGGGGATATCGATCTTCAGCTTATAGCAGGATATCCTGCATCTGCCGAAACCTACCCAATAGCCAGTTCAAATACATTGGCAACCGGCTCATTTACGGTTAAAGTTTATCCAACGGTTTCAGGATTATCAATCACAAGTGCGAATGTTACAGGTACATTAAACCTAAACAATGCCCGAAACGTGATCATAGATGGACGTGTCAATCAAGCAGGTCCAATGAATCTTATTATAGCAAATACTAATGCTGGCGCTACAAGTTATGCGGTCCAGTTTGTAAATGATGCCACTAACAACACCATCAGGTATTGTGACCTCCGGAGCGTAAACACTTCGACATCCAGCGGAACAATCGTATTTGGTACCACAACAGGCGCTAACGGTAATGATGGAAACACTATAGCCAACTGCGATATCAGGGATGGTGCAGCGACACCGCTTAATGGTATTTACTCGGTAGGAACTACGACAACCACTGCACAGTGGAATGATAATAATACGGTATCAGATTGTAATATCTACAATTTCTTTAGTGCAGGAAGTGCAACTAATGGTATCTTGGTGGGTAGTGGTAACTCTGCCTGGACTATTACAGGGAACAGCGTTTATCAAACTGTAGCCCGTACATATACTACGGCAAACACACACACAGGGATAAACATTACAAATGGAAGTTCCGGCAACGGCTATACCATCTCAAATAACTTTGTCGGAGGTACAGCGCCTGGCGCTGGCGGAACTGCCTATACAATGGCCGGTACCGTGGCAAATATTTTCAGGGGTATCACATTGAGCGCCGGAAGCGGAGCAGCATCAAATGTTCAGGGAAACACTGTTAAGAATATTTCCTTTACCACGTCTTCGGGTACGTCTTCTGCTCAAGGAATTTTTAGTGGTATCAATATTTCTTCAGGTGTTGTAAATGTTGGAACCGTTACAGGAAATACAATTGGTGCTTCTACAGGTAACGGCTCAATTACAATTACTTCTACAACCAGTGGTGCATTTATTAATGGTATCTACGCCACCTCTTCGAGTTCGGCACTATCTATACAAAACAACACTATTGGCTCTGTCAGCACCGGCGGTGCGGTAGGTATAGGATACCTTTTTAATGGTATTCTTGCTGAAGGATCGTCAACGACGCGTACAATTTCTAATAACAATATTGGAAGCGCGACTGCGAATTCTATTTCATTAGGCGTTGCCGGCACCACAGCCGGATGTACATTTTACGGTATTTGGGATAATGGATCACCGACTACGCTGACAGCGAGCAACAATGTTGTAAGAGGTGCTTCTTTATTATCTTCCTCAGGAACAATGTATGGTATAAGATTGGGTACTGCCCAATATACTGCCAATAACAACCAAATATTCGGATTGTCAATTGCGTCAACGACAGCATCTACGCTTAGCTCAAATATCTATGGTATTTATGATTTTGCGAGTCCTACTTCAGAAACGTTGACCGGTAATCAGATCAATACCTTTAATATTTCTGTAAATACAACCGCTACAGGAAACACGATTGCAGGTATCTATACATTCTCTACCACGGGAACAAAGAACTGGAGCGGGAACGTAATCCGGGCATTAAGTTTTACCAACAGCGGGGTTGGTCAAGGTGTTGTTTACGGTATCCGTTCAAGCAGTTCCTCACCGAATATATTCAAGAATAAGGTTTATGACCTTTCTGCCACGGGTGGGTTATCTGCGGTTTATGGAATATCTGTTGACGGTGTTGCCACCGGAGGTATTGCAACGGTTTATAACAACCTGATTGGAAACCTCTCTGCTCCGGCGTCTTCACTGACTGCGCCGGCGCCGTCGATTGCAGGACTATATATTCCGGCGACATCAGGAACAGTAAATGCTTATTTCAATACCATAAATATTTCAGGAACAGGTGGTGCCAACTTCGGTACTGCTGCAGTATATGCCAACACCGGCTCGACTGTAAACCTGAGAAATAACATTTTCAGTAATACCAGTACCCCTGGCGGTACAGGGAAGGCGGTTGCATATCAGCGTTCATCGACTACGTTGACTTCATACGCCGGAACTTCGAACAACAACCTTTTTTATACAGGTACTCCTGGGGCGGCTAACCTGATCTATTTTGATGGAACAAATGCTGATCAGACACTTGCTGCTTACAAAACGAGGATGGCTACCCGCGATCAGGCATCAGTCTCTGAAAACCCTCAATTTGTGAGTACTTCAGGATCATCTGCCGATTTCTTGCATATTAATACTGCTACACCTTCTTTTATTGAGGGTGGCGCATCTCCCATTGCAACTGTTACGGATGACTACGACGGTAATACACGTAACGCGACAACTCCTGATATTGGAGCTGATGAGTTTGAAGGTACTGCAATCGGTTGTCAAGGCGCGGTTGCCGGATCAGCTTCTGCTGCGATCTCTTCAATGTGTGTTTCAGGATCTACGACCATTTCAGGAAGCGGATATTCAAGCGGTTCCGGTACTACCTACCAATGGCAGTCATCAACTGATGCAGCGTTTACTACCCCGACAGATATAGGAACAGCATCGGCTACTTACACAAATCTTGAGACGGGTACGATAACAGCTTCAACCTATTATCGTTTGAAAGTGGTATGTCCTAATGCATCGGTAACTGATTATTCAACGGCGGCTTTAGTTACCGTTACTTCTCCTACTGTTGTTTCAACTGTACCAGGAACCAGATGCGGAGCCGGAACTGTAACCCTTAGTGCTACAGCAAACCCAGGTGAAGTAATTAGCTGGTATGCTGCTGCTACAGGCGGAGCACCGCTTGCTACAGGCACAACATTTACAACGCCAACCGTTAGCAGCACAACAAATTTCTATGCTGCTGCTGCGACACCGGGTACTAATTATGCTTCTGGCCGACCTGCTCCTGCCTCAGGAGATACAGGAAGTAGCCTAACAAACTGGGGAATTGTCTTCGATGTACTTTCTCCTGTTACGCTTCAAAGTGTAGATTTATATTCTACTGCTGCCGGTACTGTCGATATCAAGATCATGAATGCAGCGATGACGACAGAATTGTACTCTACCGGTAATGTAGCGATTACAAATGGAGGTATAACTACGCCTAATGTAGTTCCTATCAACTTCACACTCGCTCCTGGTACCGGATATAGGATTCTTGTTAAGTCATATACGGGAGTATCCCTTGTAAGATCATCTACAGTAAATGCATTTCCATATAATTCTACGGCTCTTAATGTTACTGCATCTGAATGGGGAGGAACTACAACAGGAACTTATTATTACTTCTATAATATAAAGTATTCGAATTCCTGTTCATCCGCCAGGACATCTGTAGCTGCCACAGTTACAACACCACCTGCAATAACGTTGAGCGCATCTTCCACTACAATTTGTGCAGGTGCATCGAGCAGTCCAGTTACAATGACTTCAAATATTGCGACATATGACACATACACATGGACTCCATCAACAAACGTTTCTGGTGATCCAACTAATGGTTATGTATTTAATCCTTCTGTTACGACAACTTATACATTAACCGGGGTTCAATCAGCCGGAGACCAGTGTAATGGTGCTGTCACTCATACCGTAACTGTGGTGTCACCTCCGGTAATTACAGGTATTAGCGCCTCACCGGCAACAATTTGCTCAGGTGCAACGAGTACTCTTGCCGTAACTGTTCCGGTAGCTACGGTGAATAACTATTCTTTCTCAGGTTCTACGGGAACTTACACACCTATTACCGGTACCGCTACTACGGCGGTTGGGGATGATATGGCGCAAGGTAATTTACCTATAGGATTTACATTCACTTACAATGGTAATTCATTTACTACGTTTGCGGCCGCTTCTAATGGTTTTGTAGAGTTAGGAAGTGCGTTAACTTATGCAGACAACACCGCGGCAAACTGGTTGAGCCATGTGAATGCTCTCGCAACCCGTCCGAACGTAATTGCCGGTTTCTGGGATGATAACAACACTACTGGCGGAAGCATCCAGTATCTTACAACTGGTACAGCGGGTAATAGGGTGCTAACTGTACAATGGACAAATATGCACGTAGGAGGCGCTGGTTCAGATACAAACCCAACCCTTTCTATGCAGATCAGGTTGTTTGAAGCGAACGGTCAGATCCAGATCATTTATGGTTCGACCAGTGCAGCGCTATCTTCTCCAACTGCGTCGGTTGGTATTTCAGGAGCGGCTGGTAATTACCGTAGTGTAACTCCGCTTTCCCCTGCGAACACGTCGACATCTTCGTCATCAAGTGAAAATACAAGTGTTACCGGTACAAATATTCCAACAGGAACCACCTTCTCTTTTGTGCCACCTTCTATAGGAACCATTACCTGGTCTCCTGCCGCTAATCTCTATACTGATGCAGCTGCGACTGTTCCTTATACAGGTACCGTAGCAAACACGGTATATGCTAAATTAACTGCTCCGGCAACTTATACGGCGACAGCTACCAACTCTGCAGGATGTACATCTTCTCAAACAGTATCTGTTACTCTGGGTAACCCGACTGTTGCAGAAATAGTAAACAATGGTGCTTCTGTACTTTGTGTAGGTGGTACCACCGATCTTGATAGTGCAACCCCTGCAGGTACATACAGTACATCAAACGCACTCGTTGCAAGTGTTAACCAGGATGGAATTGTTACTGCAGTAGCAGGTGGTACTGTTACCATCTCTTATTCTATAACGGATAATGGCTGTACTACAAGTGTTACAACAAATATCACTGTAAATACGCCAATCTCATCATCAAATCCTATTGCACAAACGGTTGTTACCGGTACTGATGCAGTATTTTCTGTTACTGCCACAGGCGATATCACGGGCTACCAGTGGAAGGTTTCGACAGATGGAGGTGACACATTTTCGCCAATCTCTGATGATGCTGTTTATAGCGGCACGACAACGGCAACGCTTACAATCAATGATACTCCGGCAGAGTTGAACGAAAACATGTATATGGTTTCAATTACAGGAGCGTCTCCATGTCCTGTCTTTGATTCTGCTGCGGCTGTACTTAATGTTGGTGATACAGGTATTGAAACTGATCCTGCAAGTCTTACGCTATGTAGTACAGGTGCAGGCGAAGCAGTATTTACTGTAGTTGCTTCAGGTACTGTAGATGCTTATGCTTGGGAAGAAGACCAAGGTCTTGGATTTGCACCAATAGCCGACGGAACTTTCGGAGGAGTTACTTATTCGGGATCAACAACCGATCAATTGACGGTTACTGGTCTTGGACTTACAAGCTCAGGATGGGCTTACAGGGCAGTTGTTACAGGTCCGGCAAACGGAGCTACATCCAACCCAGCTATCCTTACTGTTAATGAAGGCGTTGCTATTACATCAAATCCTTCTGATATGAGTACTTGTTACGCAGGAGGAAGCTCTGTGTTTACAGTAGCTGCTTCAGGCAATATCAGTGGCTATCAATGGCAATATTCTACCAATGGAACTAGCTGGTCTAACGTTATAAACGGAACTCCGGCAGGAGCTACTTACACTGGCGCTACGACAGCTTCTTTGACGGTAGCCACAACATCTGCAACTCCGGTAGCGGGAACATACCTTTACAGGGCAATGGTCAATGCAGCGGCAAGCTGCTCACCAGTAAGTTCTGCAGGTGCACAACTGCATATTTATACTCCGACGGTTTCTTCGCAACCAACTGCAGCTACAGTTTTTGCAGGTAATACGGCTACTTTTACAGTTGCTACTAATGAACCATCTGCAACTTATCAGTGGCAGTATGCAAGTGCATTGGCGGGACCTTATACAAACGTCGTTAACAATACGCCGTCAGGAATTACTTATTCAGGAGCTGATACAGCTACTTTATCGGTAAACGTTCTTGGCTCAGCGCCTGCAAGTAGTGCACGTTACTACAGGGCAGTAGTTACTTCGGGGGGATGCTCAATAAATTCAAATGGGGCTCAGCTTACTACGACCAACTATTGTTTACCAACATATACTGCAGGTCCTGGTACGGTTGACAACATTGTAAACGTGACTTTGGGAACCTTGAATAATACAACAGGAGCCCTTCCAAGCCCTTATTACACGTCTTATGATACTGTAACTGTTCCAGACATCCAGCAGCTTACTACAGCAAATGTTTCGGTAAAATTTGGAAATGATACTACCAACTATGCCGGTGTATGGATCGATTTCAACAACAATGGCGTTTTTGAAGCGTCTGAAGGTGCTGTATCGACTTCTACATCAGCCGGAAGTTCAGTTGCAAATGGTACGAGTGTAATATCTATTCCGGTGCCACTCAGCGCTGTTCCTGGAAAAACCAGGATGCGTGTAAGAGGAGGAGAGGATGTAGCTCTTACAACAGCAATGGCATGTGGTGCATCAAGTGATGCTGATGGTGAAGCAGAAGATTACTTTGTGAACATTCTTCCGGCTCCTGTATGTTCAGGTGCTCCGGTAGCAGGTACAGTAGCTTCATCTATCGCCAGTGTATGTCAATCCGGATCAGCTGTTCTTACAGCGACAGGATATACTACAGGTTCAACAGGTATATCACTTCAGTGGTATAATACTGTAACGGGGCTTATAGCCGGCGCTACAAGTGCGACTTATACGACACCTGTTATTACCGAGACATCGTCTTACTATTTAAAAGTAAGCTGTGCTGGTAGCGGGCTTTCAACAGACTCAAATACCATAACTGTTACTGTAGATAATCCTATTGTTGTTTCTACAACTCCTGCAACACGTTGCGGTACAGGTACGGTGCAATTGGGAGCTACCGGATCGGCTGGCACGAGTTTAAGTTGGTTTGCTGATGCAACCGGAGGCGCGCCGTTACATACGGGAAGTACTTATACAACGCCATCACTTGCTGCAACAACAACATATTATGTTGCTGCGACTACAAGCGGTACTACTTCGACAGGTGGAAAACCTGCTCCTACAACCACAGGATCTTATATTGACAATACCACAGGAATTGTGTTTAATGCTACAGAAGCGTTAACGCTTACTTCTGCAGTTGTTTATCCAATCGGGACTGGAACGATTACGGTAGGGCTTTACAGTTCTTCCGGAACAGAACTAATGGCAACATCGGCAATCCCTGTGACTGGTACAGGGGCAACAACGCCTGTTACAATTCCTTTGAATTTCAGTGTTCCTATCGGTACAGGCTACAGATTGATGACAAAGGCCTATACGGGAATTACCGGATTGATTCGTGATGGTTCACCGAATTCATATCCATTTAATTCGCCAGGACTTTCGGTCACAGGAGGGTATTTTATTGGAGCAAGCTCTTCTTATTATTTTTTCTATAACTTAAGTTATATTACGGGCTGCTCGTCAGCAAGAACAGCAGTAACGGCTACGGTCAATACTGCACCTTCGTTGACTTTAAGTTCAACCCCTGCGGCAATATGTGCCGGTCAGACAACATCTGTTGTGTCAATTACATCAAATGTTTCTGATTTTGATACATACACATGGTCGCCAGCAAGTGGAGTAAGCGGTAATGCTGCTTCAGGATATACATTCAATCCTGTTGCAACTACTACCTATACTCTTAACGCTTCTCAATCAGGAGGTAGCCAATGTGTGAATTCTGCACAGATTACCATTACGGTTAATTCATTGCCACAAGCTGTTACTATTACACCTTCTGCACCATCTATTTGCCCTACAGGTTCGCCTGTTCAGTTGTCAGCGACGATTGGTACAAGCTCGATTATTATGACTCAGAATTTCAATGGAGCTACAACAGGATGGACCATTACCAACGGAACGAGTTCTCCGACAGTATCAAACTGGGATTATATTACAGCTCCATTTACTGATCAGGCTGGATCAGCCAAGTTTACCAACTTCACAACTGTGAATGGAGGTAAATTCGCCATGTCCAATCCGGATGCAGGTGGAAGTGGTTCTGTCACTACCAGCGTTCTCACATCTCCAGTGTTTAGCACAGTTGGTCTTTCGAATGCGACCCTTACTTTTGAGCATGCTTATAAAGCTTGGTCAAGTGATAGTACAGTGAAGCTGGAAATTTCTACGAATGGTGGTTCTACATGGTCACAGTTAGTAGACTACAAGGGCACTGATATTGGAAATTCTACCAATAATACCCAGACAACCGCACCTGCAAGTGTCAGCCTTGGCTCATATCTTGGGCAGGCTAATGTTAGAATCAGATTTAACTATGTTTCAACATGGGGTTATTACTGGATCATTGACGATGTTAAAGTAATCCAGTCTCCTGGAACTGAAGCGTTGACGTGGAGTCCACAAGCAGGCCTATATACTGATGCTGCCGGTACTCTGGCTTATTCAGGAGGTCCAAGTGCGACAGTATATGCAAAGCCATCGGCTACGACCACTTACACAGCTACTGCGACAACAGCTTCGAACTGTTCAACTTCAAGCCAGGTAACTGTTACTGTAGGTACCGTACAAACATGGTATGTTGATGCTGACGCAGATGGTTTTGGAAATAGTGCATTGGCAACTGTTCAGGCATGTTCACAACCTGCAGGCTATGCCGTGGTAGGTGGTGACTGCAACGATGCCGTAGCTGCAATCAACCCTGGCCATGCCGAGGTATTGTACAACGGAGTTGACGACAACTGTGACGGACAGCTTGATGAAGGCTTCCAGTTTGTAACCGGTGTCACTCCTTCACAGTGCGGATCGACCCTTGCCACGATCAGCTCACTGATCTCTGCCGTAAGCAAGAACGGTTCTACCGGCTATAGGTTTGAAGTGACCAATACTGCAACCTCTGCAGTACAGGTGATCGACCGTCCGCTGAACTGGTTCTCACTGAACATGCTTGCCAGCTATGACTATGCTACCACTTACTCTGTAAGGGTACAGATCCAGAAGAACGGCATCTGGTTGGGCTACTATGGCCCTGCATGCCTTGTGTCTTCCCCTGCGATCCTTGATCCGGGAGGAGCAGCACAGGTTGCAGCTTCACAGTGCGGCATCACATTACCATCGATCAGCACGCTGATTGCCACCAACAGCATCCAG
>DASWML010000005.1:0-140659 GCA_036399795.1 Flavobacterium sp. | reverse complement strand
CAGTCCGTGCCCTTAGTCATATTACTAAAAACTATCTGATGCCCGACAAATACTGATTCCCAAATCTATTTTTGGGCATTCAAGGGATTACGGGCATATCACTATCCGACTACTTCTTTACCGGCGATAGCACCTCCATATATTAATTCTACTAAGTCAGGTAAAGGCACTCACCAAGGTCACATTTGACCGGATTGCGGGGCCAACGATACCGGATGAGTCATACTATTATGCCCAATCGTAATAACAACCGGACCCCGCTTTAGGAGAATGTTCAGTAGACTATTGGTTACACATACTAAAATAAAGTTCCATCAATTGCAGTTCTAATTGTACTTAATCTCTTTAATAGTTCACAAATGACTTAATCTGGATTGGACAGACCTGCAGCCCGAACTCTATATTAACGTGTGGTATCCAGTTCTAATGCAGTGCATTATCAACCCGATAGCGCGGACTTGCAGTCCGTGCCCTTTCATCTATTACTAAAAAACTATCAGATGCGCGACAAATACTGATTCACAAATCTATTTTGGCATTCAAGGGATTACGGATATATCACTATCCGACTACTTCCCAATCGTAATAACAACCGGACCCGCTTTAGGAGAATGTTCAGTAGACTGTTGGTATCTACATACTAAAAATATTAAATTCCATCAATTGCAGTTCTAATTGTACCTAATCCTTTAATAGTTCACAAATGACTTAATCTGGATTGGACAGACCTGCAGTCCGATCCTATATTAAACGTGTGGTTCCAGTTTTAATGCAGTGCATTATCAACCCGATTCAAACCTTTTTTTCGATGATAGACGTGCAAGCTAAGCCTGCTTCACCTCCCGCTTTACTCCCCATCAAAGCCCTATATAATGCCTATTTAATGCCTATGACTCACCATTACAATTTCACAAAAGTTTCCACCTTACCGATCATAAATCCCAAGTCTTTTAAATGAAATCGGTCCCATCCGAATAAAAAACTTCAAAAGTAACCTCCAAACCAACTCTACCAAGCGCCCTGACTCCGGATCTTCAACATTCAACATCTGTCTTTCGTCTTTCGTCTTTCGTCTTTCGTCTTTCGACATTCAACTTTCGACATTTGACTTTCGTCTTTCGACATTCGACTTTCAAACATTCGACATTCGTCTTCGTCTTACAAAGTCTTCTTCTGCTTCTCCAAAAACCCATTCGCCTGAAGTTCCAGCAATTCTTTGGCTTTCTGCCGCTGCAGGTTGTATAGATCGCCATCCTGGGCAATATCGGCGTACACGCGGTCGTGCATTTCTGCGCTTGTTCTTACCAGCAGGTCGCGTTGGTATTTATCCTGGGAAATTGTTGCCGAAAGCGCCGTTTCAAGATCTTCAAGCTTAAAGTCGTATTCACCTTTCGGGGAAAGCAGCTTGGCAATGATGGGTGAAGTCTCGATGGCAAGAAACAGCAGCATGATAAAGAGCGATGGCAGTTGCGGCAGTTTCCCGAGCGCGTTGATGCGCGCCATCAGGCCATCAAATCCGTCAATGATTGGTTGCGTTTGGCTGACTTTTTTATCAAGATCGGCCTGCAGCAGTTTGGCCTGTTTCTCGTTTTCTGCAATTTTGTCAAGGTTTGTCCTGCGAAGCGTTTCAAGTTCCGTTTTGGCAAGTTCGTGCTGCGCGGCTTTCTCCTCATAAATGGGGCCTTTGCCTATTTTTTTTGTACCCGCAGAACCTTCAGCTTCCGTGATAGCCGACTGGTACAGCATCGCAACTTCCTTCTCTTTGCGTGCGAGTTCCGACTTCAGGCTGTCGGTCTGGGCTTTGTTTTGATCGATGTCGGATTTGAAATAATTCGACACTTCCTTCTTGTTGTTGAGCGCCATCGCATTCTTTTCTTTCAGAAGGACAGTATTGATTTCCTTTTCGAATATCTTGATCTCAAGAGGTTTGGAGATAACCAGGGCGATGATAACGGCAAGAATAATCCTTGGCGTCGCCTGAAGGAATTCCCTGCCGAAGCTGTCCCTTTTCCGGATGGTCGAAACAATAAACCGGTCAAGGTTGAAGATCAGCAGTCCCCAAACAAGGCCGAAGGCAACCGCCGGGACAACATTGTCGAAAACTGTGTAAAGTGCATAAGCGCTGGCGATAAAAGCCATGACCGCAGTAAAGAAAACAGTCGCGCCGATTCCGGCGAATTTTGTCTGCTCGCCTTCAGAGCAGGTGCCGAGCAGATCACGGTCGGCGCCCGAACAAAGGATGAAGAATTTTTTCATGCTGATTAATTTTGATTGATGATGATTTCTTAGTCTTGCCTGTATGTAAATTGTAACGCACATCCAACAAAAATGTTGTCATTCGGCTGCTTGTCGGGCTCGAACTATTTTAGCAGTATCGTGTTCTGCGCTTGTTTTTCAGTATATTTGACTATTAACTCTTGTTTAACAATGAATTAAAAACTATTAAATGAAAAAACTTTTTCTCTTTCTAAGTGCTTTTTCAGTTGCAGTATTGTCTTCATGTTCCAATGATGATGATAATAACAGCGGTACACCGTCGTCCGACGTTCTGGTGAAACGCATTGTCGCGCATCAGGAGGATCCTGATGGTATTAATTACGAAGTGGATTATACGTACTCGGGGAACAAAATGGTGCAGGGTGTTTATGACGATGGATATACTGAAAAGTACTATTATACCGGGAACGAGATCACAAAAATCGAATATATTTTTGATGGTGACGTTGAAGAGCGCGAACTGTTTGCCTACAACGCGCAAGGAAAGCTGATCGAGTACCGTGACCAGGATTTACTAGAAGATTTTGAAGAAGTAACCGCCATGGCTTACAACGGCAACAGCACGATCACCCAAACGATTTCAAGCGGGTCGGTTGGCGACACTTCTCCAACAGGAGAGACAAGGACGCTGACGCTCACCAATGGTGAGGTTTCGCAGGTAGTTCAAACTGATGGCACTGTTTACAACTACACTTACGATACAAGGAATAGCCCATTTAAGAACGTTACCGGCTTTGCCGAAATTGCACATATCTATTCGGGAGATTTTGAATATGAAGGGCGCTCTAAGACAATCGCTACGATCGTCGACGCGACCCATACCCAAAATTATACCGTAAATACATGGCAGTACAACGGCAACGATTATCCCACAACCCTAAGTTCAACATCGATTTTCGAGTATAATTTCCCGGACGAGACAGAGACATTGACAATGCAATTTTTTTACGAATAATTTTTGCAAATTCAACAACAAAGCCTTCGGAACTACCGGGGGCTTTTTTATTTGGCGTTGCGCCGGGTATCCTTCGGGACGCAGATCAACTTCATACGGGCCCGGGTATCTGGCAAAGCCCCTTTGCAGGCTCTGAAAAGCAAGTCACTAATATTTGGAAAAACCCTGGATCTTTAGACTTTCGACACTAGCCGGGTTCTTGTTTAGGGATGGGAGCAAAGTGCCCCGCATCGCTTACAGCCCGGCGGTGGCCGAAAGGGTTTAGCTTGTGAAAAAAGAGGCTTCCGCCGCAACGCAAAAAAAATCCGCCTATAAGACGGATTTCGATTGTGGCGAACGGCCGGGCTGTACGCTATAGCTTTTGCGCGCAAAAGGCTGCCGCTTCCATCCCTGTCGCGCTTTAAGGTTGCCTCAACATTTCGGTGAAATATTTATAAAACAACGGGATCGTTTCAATGCCTTTCAAATAATTGAAAATTCCAAAATGCTCATTCGGTGAGTGAATTGCATCGCTGTCGAGCCCGAAGCCCATTAAGATCGTTTTGCTCTTTAATTCCTTTTCGAAAAGCGCAACGATCGGGATGCTGCCGCCCGAACGCACAGGTATCGCCGGGACACCAAAAGTTTCCGTATAAGCCTTGTTCGCCGCTTTGTACCCGATGCTGTCAATCGGTGTAACATAGCCCTGCCCGCCGTGATGAGGTTTCACCTTAACGGTAACTCCGGCCGGGGCAATGCTTTCGAAGTGTTTGGTAAACAGTTCCGTAATTTCTTCCCAATCCTGGTTAGGAACAAGACGCATCGATATTTTTGCGTAAGCCTTGCTCGCGATAACGGTTTTTGCGCCTTCCCCGGTGTAGCCGCCCCAGATGCCGTTTACGTCGAGTGTTGGCCGGATGGAATTACGCTCGTTGGTGACATATCCTTTTTCGCCATAAACATCAGCGATGTCGAGTGCAGCTTTATATTTTTCGAGATTGAACGGCGCCTTTGCCATTTCAGCACGTTCTTCAGTGGTCAGCTCTTCAACTTTATCATAAAATCCGGGGATTGTAATGTGGTTGTTCTCGTCGTGGAGCGAAGCGATCATCTTTGTGAGCACGTTGATCGGGTTGGCAACAGCGCCGCCGTATAATCCGGAGTGCAGGTCGCGGTTCGGCCCCGTCACTTCAACTTCAACATAGCTAAGTCCGCGTAATCCTGTGGTAATCGACGGCTGTTGGTTGGAAATCATTCCCGTATCGGAAATCAGGATCACATCGCATTTCAGCTTTTCCTGGTTCTTTTCAACAAACCAACTGAGGCTTTTCGAACCCACTTCCTCTTCGCCTTCAATCATGAATTTTACGTTGCACGGCAGTGTATCCGACTTCACCATGTATTCCAATGCCTTAACATGCATATACATCTGGCCTTTGTCGTCACACGCCCCGCGGGCGAAGATCGCACCCTCAGGATGGATGTCAGTTTTTTTGATCACCGGTTCAAACGGAGGCGATGTCCAAAGATCTATCGGGTCCGGCGGCTGAACATCATAATGGCCGTAAACCAATACCGTCGGCAGGTTCGGGTCAATGTTCTTTTCCCCGTAAACGATCGGATATCCGGGCGTGTCGCAAATTTCTGCAAAGTCGCAACCGGCCTCGGTGAGGCTGTTTTTGACCGCATCGGCCATATCGATCACGTCTTGCGAATAAGCGGTATCAGCGCTCACCGATGGTATTTTTAACAGTTCAATTAATTCATTTATAAAGCGTTCGCGGTTGTCGCCGATATAGTTTTGTACGGAATCCATGTTTGGTTTTGTTTCAATCAAAAGTAATAAAAACGATTAATTATTTTCTTGAAAATTTAGTTTGTAAGTTCGAAGTTATACTTATATTTGCACACGTTTCGCGGGTATGGTGAAATTGGTAGACACGCCAGACTTAGGATCTGGTGCCGCAAGGTGTGTAGGTTCGAGTCCTATTACCCGCACAAAAAGCTCCTCTTTTCAGAGGAGCTTTTTTATTTCTGTTGAAGCATTAAGAAATCAACTTTTCGGTCCACCGCCTTAACTTCCCAACTATCTTAAGGGTTCAATTTCTTCTGAATTGTGTATGGGCGTTGCGCCAGCAGAAAGCATCCACAAAACCGGAAAATCCTCCTGCCGTCGCCAGGCTGTCCGCTGTATCTTTTGCCGGCTCCGCTGCGCTCCGCAAGCTCCGCAACAGCAAAAGGATGCCGCTGCCATCCTTAACGCGCCCAAAGCATTACAGGTTAACCCATTTTAAAACCTACTTCCCGCTTTCAATCCAGCTGTCGATCTTCTTCTCCAGCAGCGCCAACGGCATCACGCCGCTTTCCAGAACTTTCTCGTGGAATTTCCGGATATCGAATTTTCCGCCAAGCTTCGTCTCGGCCCTTTTGCGCAGCTCGATTATTTTCAACTGGCCTATTTTGTACGACAGCGCCTGTCCGGGCATCGCCATATAACGTTCGATCTCGGCTACAATGCTCGCTTCGCTTTCGGCCTCGTTTTCAAGTGAATATTGGATCGCCTGCTCACGCGTCCAGCCTTTGCTGTGGATTCCGGTAT
This sequence comes from Flavobacterium sp., assembly GCA_036399795.1. Taxonomy (GTDB): domain Bacteria; phylum Bacteroidota; class Bacteroidia; order Flavobacteriales; family Flavobacteriaceae; genus Flavobacterium. Next base: position 134,849 of record DASWML010000005.1, on the reverse strand, counting down.
CGACAACCAGCCGTATCGCACGATGCATTTCGCTGCCAAGCATCCCGAAATATTGATACGGGTCGCGGTATAAGCCAAGTTCGTTTCCTAAGCTTTCAGTATAAAGCGCCCAGCCTTCGCCATAAGCGCCAAACCAGTTGAATTTCCTGAAATCAGGAAGCGACTTGTTTTCCTGCTGAAGTGAAATCTGGAAGTGATGTCCCGGAATGGCTTCATGCAGGAACAAATCCTCATCAGCATACATATTGTAATTTGCTACATCCGGAATCGGGACATAGAAAGTTCCCGGCCTCGTTCCGTCTTCCGATCCCTGGAAATATTCGGCGCTGGCCGTTTTTTCCCTGAACGATTCGGTACGGCGGATTTCAAAAGGTGTTTTCGGCTGGAGCGAGAACAGCTTGTCGATCTTCGGCTTGATCGTCGCATAGATCCGCTCGAAATTTTCAATGACCTGCTCAGGTTTTGTAAATGGCTTCAGCTCTTTTTTGTTTCTCACATGGTCAAAGAACTCACGCATCGTTCCGTTAAAGCCGACTTGTTTCTTAACGCCTTCCATTTCGCGGTTCAGCCTTGCGACTTCCTTCAGGCCAAGTTCATGGATTTCTTCAGGTGTCATGTCTGTGGTTGTCCATTGTTTCACCAAAGCCGCATAAATCTCTTTCCCGTGTGGAACAGTTCCGATGCCGCTTGTCGTCCGCGCCGCCGGTACATATTCGTCTTTCAGGAACGAAACCATTTTGCGGAACTGCGGAACAAGTTTGTTGTTTATCGTTGCAGCATATTTAGAAGAAAGGTCTTGTTTTACATCTGCAGAAAAAGTCCCGGGCATTAATTTGATTGCAGAATAAAATACGTTGTCTTCAGTTTTTTCTGTGATCATGTCCTGAAACTGCGGAACAAGCCTTTCAGCAATCGACTTAGGCAGTATCATTTTTTCCTTCATCCCTTTTCTCATATAGACCATTGCCGAATCCATCCACACCGAATAAAGCTCCATCCGGTTCAGGAAATTGCGATAATCTTTTTCGGTTTTAAACGGTTGCGCGCTCGTGCCGCTTGCCAGCATGGCCATAAACAGGTGCGTTCCGTCAAAATGGTGGATCGGCATCAGGTTGCGCGGATATTGCAGCATCCGGTTGCCAAGGCCGACTTCCCACTGCATGATGCCATAACTGATTTTTTCTTCTGCATCAAGCGCTGTTGTGTCAACAGAAGCCAGCGCGCCTGAATATTTTTCTAAAAATGCTTTCTGCTCCTTACGATACGAGTCGGTCATTTCAAATTGCAGCAAGCCGTTATATTCTTCCTGCCCGTTGAAAGTCGCTTCAAGCGGGTTGAGTCGGCTTTTCTCGTCGAAGTAGGTTTTGGTCAGCGCCGTGAAGTCCGTGGTTTTCTTTTCGGTTTTGTTGCAGCCCGACATAATTGTGAGGATTGAAAATGCGATGATAACTCTTTTCATATAGATGGTTTAACCTTGATAAACTCTGGACGATGTAATTTTTCCGTGATTGATTTCGAGGACTTCGGCGACTTTCATCTCATCTTCGCCATCAACCTGCCGGATATATTCCATAAAAATGCGCTGGTTGTTCGCAGTAAGCGAAGTAGCCTTGTAATGGAGCGACGGCAGCCTGTCAAATGCATCCTGCCACCAATCGCGCAGGGCTGTTTTTCCTGCGACCAAACCATTGGTTTCGGGGCGGCGAATCTTTAGTTTGGGACTGAAATGCTGTGCGTCGTCATCGTAAAGTGAGAGCAGCGCTTCGAGATTGTGTGAGTTGAATGCATCGAACCATTTTCTTGCGATGGCTTCGTTCCGGTTTTCGTTCATGCGATAAAAATAGGAATTAAAATAAAAAAATCCCGGTTCGGGATTTTTAGGTTTTTATGTGTTGCGCAGGTTGATGACTTCCTGCTCGGTGAGGAAACGCCAATTGCCGCGTGGCAGGTTTTTCTTTGTGAGTCCGGCGAAGGAAACGCGGTCGACTTTCAGTACGTTGTAATTGAAACTCTCAAAGATGGAGCGAACCACTTTTACATTGGCAGTACGAAGCTTGAGTCCGATCTCGGTTTTAGGTTCGCCTTCAATATAACTGATCTCGTCAATGTAGAGTCGGTGGTTGTCCAGGGTAACGCCGCCTGCAATCTTTTCAAGATCCTCAAATTTCAGGTTCTTGTCGAGCGACACCTGATAGATCTTTGGTGATTTCTGGTTGGGAAGGCTGAACTTCCGGATCATGTCGGTATCGTTGGTGAACAGGAGCAAGCCGGTGGTGTTTTTATCCATGCGCCCAACCGGCTGAAGCTTGGCTTTCGTTGCGCCACGCACCAGTTCCAGAACATTGCGCATGTCCTGGTCTTCGTCGGCCGAGGTCGTGAAGTTTTTGGGCTTGTTCAGCAGGATGTATTCTTTTTTCTCAGGGATGATGATGTTTCCGTCGAAGTTTACAACATCGCCAGGTTTTACCTGATAGCCCATCTCGGTGACAGGAACGTTATTCACGCGCACATTTCCCGACTGAATATACAAGTCTGCATCACGGCGTGAACAAACACCGGAATTGGCAATGTATTTATTTAGCCTGATCTCATCAGGGTTGGATTTTGTTTTTGGAGCCTGGTTTGGCTTTTTTGCAGGCCGTTGTGGCGCTTTATCAGCGGCTTTTGCAGCCGGTTTGTCTTTCTTTGGCCCTTGCGCACGTTTTGGCAGGGCAGGTTTAGATTCGCTGCGTTCGGTTCTGCGTGTGGTGGGCTTGCTTGAAGGGCGCGAGCTGCTTCTTCTGTTGTTGCCTTCCTTATTGGTCATTTTGAGGTAATTTAATTAGGCCGATGGCCGCCGCAAAGGTAGTCATTTATACGGCTGCATTGGAGCGTGAATGTCTGTTGCACAGGAAAATTTCGGTATGAAGATAAAGCCCTAGCCCCGATGGGAGTGGCATCGCCGGCGGAGCGCAGCGGAGCCGGCATAAAACGGACAGCGGGAAACAGCTCCTAAAAACCTACGTGCGTAAGCATTTCCCGGCCATGGACAAGCACCGACGGCTCGATGAGTACGATGCTGAAAACGCCTGCAACGATCAGCAGTTTCAACAGGTTATGAAGCTGGAGATAATGCGCCCGATCGGCTGAATTCCACAGTCTCACCAGGAAAAACACGAGTGAAATAAGGCACAAGTAGAAATAAATATCCATGTAGTTCACGTCGTAATTTTCGATCAGCAGGAAAACCGGAATAATGGAAAGTGCCGTGAGCGCCGTAATTACTTTTTTGGAAACCGATTCGCCATAAACTACTGGGACAGTTTTATAATTGGATGCAAAATCGCCGGTGAGGTTTTCAAGATCTTTTACCATTTCACGTACCAGAAGCAACAGGAAAAGGAATGCCGCGTGGCCAAAAATGACCTCGAAATGTGTGGTGGCGTAAGTGCGGAGCTGGTCTTTTTTGGCGAAATAGATCAGGATGCCGAAGAAAGGCAGGATCGCAAGTACGGCCGCCGTGATATTCCCGATGATCGGATATTTCTTTAATCGGTGCGAATAATACCAGATCAGGAAAATGTAGGCCGAATAAAACAGTGCGACACGCCAGGAAACGACGAGTGCAAGCACGACAATAAAAAAGTTGAGTCCGAAATAAACGTTAAGTTTCGTTTTCTGGCTTACCAGCCGGTCGAGCATTGATTTGTTCGGGCGGTTGATGAGGTCTTTTTCCGAGTCGTAAAAATTGTTGATGATATACCCTGAAGCAATGGAAAGGCTGGAGGCAAGTACGAGGATAAACAGGTTTACATCAAGGATGATATGCAGTGTACGCATGCTTTTCGGCGCAAGGATAAATATGGCCGAAAGATATTGCGCGATTATGATCACGGGAATGTTGTAGCCGCGCACCACTGAAAACAAGCTGATTATTTTCATGATTAAAAGCTTGTTCTTCCTGCTGGCCATAAGTTGCGAAAACGCTAAAAATGGTAAACGACTTCGAGCTTGTAGTCTTTCAAAGAGGTCTTTGCCTTTTCAAGGTCTTCGGTGAATCCCAGGATATAGCCGCCGCCGCCGGAGCCGCAAAGTTTAAGGTAGTAATCGTTGGTGTCGATCCCTTTCTGCCACACGCCGTGGAACTGCTCCGGAATCATGGGCTTAAAATTATTCAGGACAACTTTTGAAAGTTTCTTGGTATTGGAGAAGAGCGACTTCAGGTCGCCGCCGAGGAAGTTCTCCACGCAGGCATCGGTATGTTTTACAAATTCATTCTTCAGCATTTTGCGGAATCCCTGATCTTTCAGGTTCTCCATAAAAATGCTTACCATGGGCGCTGTCTCGCCTACGATACCCGAATCCAAAAGGAAAACTGCGCCTTTGCCGTTGCTGCTTTGGTTGGGAATCCCGGTGGCTTCGATATTGTCTTTTGAGTTGATCAGGATCGGAATGCTGAGGTAGCTGTTGAGCGGATCGAGGCCCGAACTTTTTCCGTGGAAGAACGATTCCATTTCGGCAAAAATGTTCTTCAGCCTGAGGAGTTTCTCACGGGTAAGGTTTTCAAGAACCGTGATCTTATCATTGGCATATTTGTCGTAAACTGCGGCAACGAGCGCCCCGCTGCTGCCTACGCCATAACCCTGTGGGATGCTTGAGTCGAAATACATTCCGGCATCGATATCTTTTTTAAGTGCTTCAAGGTTGAAAGTGACAAGGTTCCTGTCGAGATCTTCAAGATATGAGAAGAACCTTCTGAGTGATGCGTTTGATTTTATGGCTTCCGCGGAAGGATCCGCATCAACTTTAAGTGCGCCTTTGTAAAAATTATAGGGAATTGATAATCCTTTTGAATCCTTGATGATCCCGTATTCCCCGAAGAGGAGGATTTTAGAGTAAAATAATGGTCCTTTCATACAATTTTTATTGCAAAATTTAGGCATCCAGTTGTATTGCGCCTGCGCCAATACTGTCACAAATGTACTGCTTGTTCTGGCAATATTCAACTAATTCAGCCTTAATAAATTTGAGAACTTTTTCTTTGTTTTTTTCAGGATAAAGAAGATGCACATTCGCTCCTGCATCTAACGTAAAACAGGCCGGAATATTGGTTTCGCGCCTGAACTTCCAGATGCGGTTGATGATTTCGAGTGTGTTTGGTTTCATCAGGATAAAATACGGCATTGACGTCATCATCATCGCATGGAGCGTGAGTGCCTCGCTTTCGACGATGTCGACGAACTTTTCAAGATTGCCATCCTGCAAAACAACTTTCAGTTCCGAAAGATTCTCATGCGCCTGCGCAAAACGCGTGTCGGCAAAAGGATGGTTATGCATTAAATCATGGCCGACCGTGCTTGAAACCTGCTTTTCTCCTTTATCCACCAGTAAGATCGTATCCTGATAATTACGAAAATTTTCATGAATGGTTTCCGGAAATTCAACACCAAACAGATCTGAGCTTCCGGCAATTTCTTTATGTCCGCCCCAAACGACCACCTCGCCGCGAACACTTCTGCAGGCGCTTCCTGAACCGAGCCGGGCCAGGAAAGATGCTTTTTGGTAAAAGTAGCTGTCGGACATTTCGGGATTAAGAAGTTTCTCAACCGACATCAGGTTCATTGCCAAAGCCGCCATTCCTGATGCAGATGATGCTATTCCTGAACTGTGTGGGAACGTATTTTCGGTGTGGATGGTAAAATGATAATGCTGCAAAAACGGGAGATATTCCCTTGTACGTTCAAAAAATTTCTGGATTTTCGGCTTGAAATCCTCTTTGGGCTTTCCTTCAAAAAAAAGTTCGAAAGAAAGATCCTTCGTTGTTTTCTTTTGAAATTCGATCGTGGTGATTGTCCTGCAATGGCTAAGGGTAAAACTCAGCGATGGATTCGCCGGGAGCTGGTGTTCCCGTTTTCCCCAATATTTCACCAAGGCGATATTGCTTGGCGCGCTCCAGGAGAATTTTCCTGTCTCGGGAAACGAATTGTATGATGCGGGAATGAAATCTTTTTCTGTCTGCATAAAAGAATTTGCGCAAAGATAGCGAGGTTAATTACTATTTTTATAGCATGAACAAATATCTTAAAATTGCGGTAATGGTGGTCACCTGCCTGGCTGCCGGATACTTTTCCGGAATAGCGACGCAGTCGGGTGTAGACACTTGGTTTCCTACTTTGGAAAAGCCTTTTTTCAATCCGCCTGCATGGGTTTTTGCACCTGTCTGGAGTATGTTGTACATCATGATGGGCGTTGCTGCAGGAATCGTCTGGGGCCGGATCGACTTTCAGAAAGAAGAAGTACGAAAAGGGCTCACTTTTTTTGCCGTACAATTGGCCTTAAACGTTTTGTGGTCAATACTTTTTTTTGGGATGAAGAATCCGCTGCTGGCGCTGATCGAAATCGTCATTCTCTGGCTGATGATTTACGAAACATACCTCAAATTCCGATTAGTCGACAAAATCGCAGGCTATCTGCTGATCCCGTACCTGATCTGGGTTGGATTTGCTACAGTACTCAATGCATCAATATGGTGGCTGAATAAATAAAAGTTTTGATCTCGGCGGCGCTGTTTTCCATGCTGAGGCTGACACTTCCTGAAGTTGGGTGTTTAAATCTTTATCAGATATTGTTTATAGCTTGACTAACAAGGTATGCGCCGGTCCACGCATTCTGGAAATTGAATCCACCTGTAATGGCATCGATGTTTAGGATTTCACCCGCAAAGAAAAGATCGGGAACAATTTTGCTTTGCATTGTCCGGAAATCGACTTCTTTCAAATCGATTCCGCCCGCGGTAACAAATTCTTCTTTAAAAGTGCTTTTTCCGTTAACGATAAATTCCGCCGCCGTCAACTCGCGCGTGAGGCTTTCGAGATTATTCCGGGATAAGTCTGCCCATCGTGTTTCTGAAGAAATTCCCGCAGCCCAAACCACGCTTTCCCACAACCGGTTTGGAAAATCAAATGGTGATTTCTTACCGACAGATTTCCTGGCATGTTCGAGTTTCAGGTTTCTCAGGATGTCAGCGGCATCTTCCATATCGGTATCGTTCAGCCAGTTGACAGAAATCGTAAAACGATAATCTTTCTCCGCCAATATTCTTGCGCCCCAGGCAGAAAGTTTCAATATCGCCGGACCGCTCATTCCCCAATGGGTAATCAACAACGGACCCGCGGCCTCGAGTTTCGTCCCGTTTACTTTTACCGATGCAAAAGCCGATACGCCGGGAAGATCTTTAATTCTCGGGTCTTTGATGTTGAAGGTGAACAGCGATGGAACCGGACTCACAACTGAATGCCCCAGCGACCCTAGCAGTTCCCAGATTTTCGGATTACTTCCTGTTGCGATAACCAGTTTGCTGCAGGCATAATTGTCGTGCTGGGTATCAATTTTCCAGCTTTCGCCACTTTTAAAAACCGACTGTACGCTTTGCCCGGTCAGAACGTCAATCTTTAGCTTCTTCACCGCGGCCATAAAGCAATCAATGATGGTTTGCGACGAATCTGAAACCGGGAACATCCTGCCGTCGTCTTCGATTTTTAACGCGACACCATGGCGCTCAAACCATTCAATCGTATCACCGGTACTGAAGGTATGGAATGGCCCGCGCAATTCTTTTTCGCCACGCGGATAATATTTTACCAACTCTTTCGGATCAAAGCAGGCGTGTGTAACGTTGCACCTTCCGCCACCCGAAATGCGAACTTTAGAAAGGACTTCCTTTCCGCGTTCAAGAATCGCAATTTTTAGCTTCGGATTGTTCTCACCGATATTTATGGCCGAAAAGAATCCGGCCGCGCCGCCGCCAATGATGATGATGTCGTAATGTGTCATATTCGGTCGGGAAAATCGCTGATGATTCCGTTTACGCGGAAGGACTTAATTTTTGAAATATCTTCAGGCTCGTTGATGGTCCACGGAAAAACGCCAAAACCTTTTTCCTGCATCGCCTTTACGTTTTCGCGCGTCAGGAGGTGAAAATAAGGATGGATTGTTTCGGCCTCGATGAATTCGGCAAAACCAATGGCGAGATCGAGATCGGCCATTGTTAGTACGCCCAACGGAATCTTGGGATTGATTTCACGAATTTCCTTCAGCGCATTCCAGTCGAACGATGAAACCAGGAAATGGTTGTATTTCCACGAACGTCCAATATATTTTTCAATGGCAGCCACGACGGGTTTTGCGGTGGCTTCTGCTTTGAGCTCAATGTTTACAAGACAATTTCTGTCCACCAGGTCTAAGACTTCAGCAAGCGTCGGGATTTCTTCCGTACCATTGATACGAAGCCGTTTCAATTCCTGGAGTTTCATTTTGGTTATTACGCCGGAAAAGCCTGTCGTGCGATTGGTGGTTTCATCGTGAATGACGATAATTTCGTCATCGGCGCTCAGGTGTACGTCAAATTCGATTCCGTCGCACTGCATATCCAACGCTTTCCCGAAGGAAGCCAGGGTATTTTCGGGAGCGTAGCCTTTTGCGCCGCGATGTGCTATCCTGAGGGTTTTCATCATGCAAAGATACGCAGGCGCAAATTAATGTTATTTCATCTCCAGCAGGACGATATCAAATTGTGAATCGATGGATGCGCGTCCGTTTATCACCGTTGTCATTTGGCCGGAATAAGCGTCATGAAGCTTTGCGCCTTCTGGAAATACCGAGGAAACGTTAAGTTCTTTACGGCCTTTGTTCATGTCAAGCCCAACGACAACCCTGTCAAGATACTTGTCTTTTTTGAGTCCGCGGCTGAAGATATACGGTGTCGCGCTGATCTGCCTGTGGATTCCCGCCCCGATAGCCGGATGGTTTTTTCTGAACTTGCCGAGTTTCTGCCAGTGGTCGAGAATCTTTTGCGTCTGTGGATTATTCCGTACATCGTCCCAATTCATGAACGAGCGCAGGTTTGCATCGCCTTGAGCGCCTTCAACGATTAGCTTTCTTCCGGTTTCATCGCCGTAGTAAATCTGCGCCACGCCGGGTGACAGCAGCAATTTGTTCGCGCTTTCAAAAGGTTTTTCGCGATTGGCATCAAAAGGCGCGCTGTCGTCGTGTGAAGAAATATAATTCAGAACGCTGTAACCTTCAAGTTCCGAATTCAGAATGTCGGAATATCTTGAAAAAATGGTTTCATAGCTTTCTTTTGCGTTCCATTTGAACTCAAAATTGATCATGTTGTTGAAGCCGTTCCTGAAATAGTTGACTTTACGGTCGCCAAAATCAAATTCCTGGGCGTTGCTGATCGCATAGTTGTAAACTTCCGCAATCGTGTAAAATTTATTGTTGTCGAGTACCTTCGATGGATTGTTCTTCTTCCAGGTGGCGAAAGCAATATCGCATTCCTTTTTAAAATCGGCCCAAACGCCTTCTTCGGTATGTTTTACAGTATCGGCGCGATATCCATCAATTCCGTATGCATAAATGTAATCGGTTAGCCATTTAATGATGTAATATTTCGGCGCACGCGGATATCCCGTCCGCTTAAAAAAAGCGTCAAGCTCCTTGATTTCCTGTTCATAGCGGCCTTCAGCCTTCCATTTGTCTGCAAGTGCTTTCGGGATATTGGTATTGCTGGTGCTTTCGGTTTTTACATCCGGCAGGTTTTTTACAAGCGTACAGGTAACGGTGCTTTCGTATGTCTGATAATTGCACTGCGGCTCTGTACGAACCCAGTCTGTAGGCCAAACCGGATCAGCTTCCGTAACCGGGCCGGTGTGGTTGATAACGCCATCGAGGACAATACGGATTCCGCGGGCATGGGCTTTCTGGACGAGTTCGGCAAGGTCTTTTTCTGTTCCGAAATTTGGGTCCAGACTTGTCCAGTCGCGTGTCCAGTAACCGTGAAACCCATAGGACAGGCCGGTTCCTTCGTCTACGCCATCGTGAATTTGTTCCACAATTGGTGTCAGCCAAATGACATTGATCCCGAGTTTATCAAAATATCCTTCGTCAATTTTCCTGATGATCCCAATGATGTCACCACCTTCAAAACCACGGAGTTTTGCGGGTTCTTTGGTACGGATGAAATTAGTGTCGTTGGTATTGTCGCCATTGTTGAACCTGTCTGTCAGCAGGAAATACACATTTGCACCTTCCCAGATGAATGGTGTTTTTTGTGCGGCCGGTTTTTTTTGTGCCAAAGCTGAAATTCCTGCCAGAAGCAGCGCCAGGCTTAAAATGATGTTCAGTTTTTTCATTTCCCGTATTGTTTGATCCTGATTTTTTTTGTTTTTCCGCTTTTGAGGGTTATCGGGTAAGTCGCCTTCCGGTTGAGGTCGTACACTTCATAAAGTATATTCCGTTCTTTGGGAGACCAACTATTTCCAGGTTCCGAAGTTACAGTAATTATAATATTCTTTCCGCGGAGTTCGCTTGTGAATCGCAGGATCTCATAATTGCCCTTTTCAAATGCCTCGGGCGTTATTCCGTCATCATCATAGAACATTCCGCTGCTTTTCTTGATATCAGGATCGTTTATGTATCGGATAACAAGGTCTGAAGAATTAAATTCCGCCGTCGACTGCATCTGTTGCGCCGCCATCGGGATGAACGCCCCGCCGCGTACAAATACAGGGATTGCATCTTCTTTAACCGGAACCGTATGCCGTTGTCCGCCCGGATATTTTTTCACCCCAAGCTCAAACCAGTTGGCGCCTTTCGGAAAGTAGATTTCCTTGCGCGGCTCGCCTGCGGTGATTACCGGCGCTACAAGAAACGCATCACCCCATAAATACTGATCGGCCCGCGAAAGGAGTTTTTCATTTCCCGGTTCCTCAAAAAACATCGGGCGCATCAGAGGTTTTCCGGAGCGGCTGTTTTCAAAGGCGAGCGTATAATTATAAGGCAGCATCTGGTAGCGAAGTTCTATGGATTTCTTGGCAAGCGCCTTTGTTTTTTCATCACGGAAAACAGGTTCCGATGCGACTTCTTCCTGCGCGTGCGGACGGAAGATCGGTTGGTAAACGCCGTATTGAAGCCAGCGCGTGTACAATTCATTGTCGAGGTTCGCGCCTGCAAATCCGCCAAGGTCAGAATGCATGTAACCCATTCCCTGAATTCCCATTTGCAGTGCGATTTCCGTCTGGCCTGAAAGTCCGCCCCAAGTCCGGTTTACATCGCCGCTCCACGGGATCATTCCATAACGCTGCGACCCGGAATAACCGGAACGCATCAGGATGAACGGGCGCTGGTTTGGGAATTCTCTTTTGTATCCGTCAAAAATAAGTTTCGCCCAATTGTGGCCGTAAATGTTATGCACTTCATCCGCGGAACCTGTCGCATGTTGTAATGCCGGCGGATGTACTTCGGGTTCACCGAGATCGCCCCAGATTCCGCCGACACCTTTGTTTGCCAGATCCCGGTAAATATTCCAGAACCAGTCGCGGCCTTCAGGTTTGAAGATATCGATAAGGCCTGTATTTCCGAAATAAAAATCGTAAGTAAAAGGTTTGCCGTCTTTGTCAGTGGCGAGAATGTTCTTATTTACGGCTTCCTGCCATTTTGATGAAGTTGTCAGGATAAAAGGTTCGGTGATTGGGATCGTTTTTACGTGGTCGCGATTGAGCCGGCTGACCATTCCTTCAAAATCAGGAAAGCTGTCACGAAAGACATCGAGATTTCCCATTGTTCCTTTGATGTCTTTTCCGAACCAATAGAGATCGAGGATGATGGCATCGACGGGGATTTTTTCATCGCGGAATTTTTTGATTGTACGTTCAGTTTCTGTCTGTGAATGATAACCAAACCGGCTGGCAAAATTGCCAAAAGCCCAGCGTGGCGGCATCGGTTGGCGGCCTGTCAGTGCGGTATAGTTTTCTATCAGCTTGTACCAGTCGTCGGCTACAATAACCTGGTAGGTTTTTCTTCCTGAAATTGTTTCGTAAGTGAGCGTATTGTTTTTTTTGCTGTCGAGGTCAAGGTAACCGATTGGCGCGTTGTCGAAATGCACAGCGTAGATTTTTGACGACAGGACCAGCGGCATCGTGAAATTCATCAGCTCCGAGCGGGTTTCGTAACCGTAATGCGCGCGGTTGTAAAGCTGCAGCCGGTTGCCGCGGCGGTTCATCCCGAGAACACGCGCGCCGCCGCCATACAATGTTTCTGAAGCGTCGAGGTTGAAGTCGATCGTTTCGGTGCTGTCGCGTTTTGTGTAGCCGCTTTTTTCTGAAAGCAACAGCTTGTCGCGCAGGTAATAACTGACCTGCAGCGGCGATTTTTTTATCCTGACGGAAAAGCTTCCTAATGAAAAAGTCAATGCATCGGCGGCTTCGCTGAGGGTTGGGGTTACCGCCTGCGGCTGTAAAATGACTGCGTGCGACTCAGGATTGTATGTTTCGCCGATTGGGATGAAAGATGTTTCAGCTATTCCGGTGGAGTAGAAGCGGATGCTGTATTTTCCGTCAGAGGTTGTGATTTCGAGGGTGTTGCCATTTTTGCTGTGGCTGATGTATTGGCGCGTGGCGTTTTGAGCCGACGCGGCAACGGATATGGAAAGAAAGCCAATTATTAAGAAAAAGTTCCTCATGTATCTGAATGTTTAGCCCCGATTGAAGCGGAAATCCTTTATTGGAAGTCAGCACGATTTGAGACAAAGGTAAATCAATAAAAGATTGAAGCGTAAAGCGGGAATATGCTCCTGAAATTATTCCAGTTCCAAAATGTAAGCCGACTGCCCGTTGATGGTGATGTCTTTCGTGATGTCGATTACATTGGCTGAAATGACATCTTTCCCAAGTTTTGCACTTCTGATATTTTCTGAGAACCTCATGGGTTTGACGGTTCGGTTTTCAAGGCTGTTGTTGATTATAACCATTACGGTTTTGGATTCGTTGTGACGGAAATAAACATAGACGTTGTTTTCGGGAACATATTGCGTGGTTTTTCCGTTGTGGATGACATTGGCGTTTTTTCTCCAGTTGAAAAGCTTTGACGTGAAGTCGAAATATTGTTGCTGTTCGGCTGTTCTTCCTGTTTTTGTGAAAGCGTTATTCGTGTCGCCTTTCCAGCCTCCGGGGAAATCCCTGCGGATGTCGCCATCGCCTTTTTCCTTGCTGCCGCGCATGCCGATCTCGGAACCGTAATAAATTTGCGGGATTCCGCGAATCGTTGCGATGAGCGACATTGCCATTTGGTATTTTTTAAAATCGGGATAAATTTCGTTGAACCTCGCCGTATCATGATTTTCGGCAAAAATCAAAATGCTGTTGATGTTAGGGTAGAGAAAGTCATTGGTGAAATTCTCATAGATTTTGATAACGCCTTTGTCCCACGCGTCGTTGTTTTCGTTCCATACGGTTCCAAAAGCATCATGCAGCGTGAAATCCATCACTGAAGGCAGATAGGAATTGTAGCTTTGGATTGCACCAATCTTGCTGTCTTTTTGCCAGTAGGCCATTTGCGCCTGGTCGTGCATCCAGACTTCGCCCACAATGTTGAAATGCGGATATTCATCGGTAATGGCTTTCGTCCATTTTGAGATTCCTTCCTTGTCGTTGTAAGAATAGGTGTCAACGCGAAAACCGTCCAGATCAGCATATTCTATCCACCAGATGGCGTTTTGGGTGAGGTAGTTCAGCATTAATGGGTTCGATTGGTTCAGGTCGGGCATTGATTTTACAAACCAGCCATCCATGCAGAGTTTTGAATCGACTTCTGAAGCGTTCTGATCGAATTGGGTTGTCATGCGGTAGTTTGTCTGGGCATAGCCGCCGGGGAATTGGTGCAGCCAATCATGTGTTGGCATGTCGTTTAATGTCCAATGCAGGCCCCAATGATTGGTGACATAATCCAAAATCAGTTTCATGTCGCGTTTGTGCAGTTCCGATGAAAGCTTGAGGTAATCTTCGTTTGTTCCGTAGCGGGAATCGATTTTGTAAACGTCAGACTGACCGTATCCGTGGTACGAGCCGCGCGCATCATTGTCTTCGCAAAGCGGCGTACTCCAAAGGGCTGTTGCGCCAAGTTCTTTGATGTAATCCAGGTTGTTGATAATTCCCTGGATGTCTCCGCCGTGGCGGGAGTCCATTTTGCTGCGGTCGGCTTTTTCGGCGGTGTCGGGCGTATTGTCGTTTGATGGGTTTCCGTTGGCGAAGCGGTCGGGCATGAGCAGGTAAATCATGTCGGAAGAATCGTAGCTTTTCCGATTAGCTGAATTTTGCTTGCGCTGTTTTAATGAATAGGATTTGGTAAAAGCAGTTTTGTTGCCGTTTTTGAATGAAAAAATTATATCAGATGGTGGAATGTTACGTGTATCGATGGTTACAAAAACATAATTGGGGTTCTCAGTTTTTACAACGTTTGTAATTATTGCTTTGTCGGCCGAGACATCGTTTTTGGCTATGTTTTTTCCATAAAATAAAATCTGGAGTTCGGGGTTCTGCATTCCGGCGTACCAGAAAGGCGGCTCGATACGTTCTATTTGGGCAAATGCAGAAATCGAAAACAGAAAGAGTAAAAGATATTTCATGTTGAACCATTAAGGAATTAATATTAAGCTCCGGCAGCTAGGGCAACTTCGCACAGAATTCATTTACGAATGGTGTAACGACTTCGAGATATTCAGCATCACTTACTTTTTAATCCCTTATGGTTAAACTGTAATCAAGCTATTCGGCTCAACCAAAACCTCTTTTCCGTTTACAACAACCCGTAATTCGTTGCCGCCTTCAAGTGAGAAATTTGTTTCTGTCGGATGTACCGAGACTTTCAATATCTGGTTTCGGAAATTGATCTTAAAAGAATAACCATTCCATTGGTCAGGAATCCGCGGTGTAAAATGAAGCCTGTTGTCCTTTACACGCATTCCGCCAAAACCTTCAACGATACTCATCCATGTTCCGGCCATCGAGGTAATGTGGCAGCCTTCTTCAACTTCCTTATTATAATCGTCAAGGTCGAGTCGGGAAGTACGCAGGTAGAAAGTGTATGCCATTTCCATTTTGCCTAAAACCGCAGCCTGAATCGAGTGTACGCAAGGTGAAAGCGAACTTTCATGAACAGTGAACGGCTCATAGAAATCGAAATGCCTTTCAAGTTCTTCCATCGAAAAATGGTCCTCGAAGAAGTAAAAGCCCTGAAGTACATCGGCTTGTTTGATGTAAGGCGAACGCAGGATCCTGTCCCATGACCATTTCTGATTGATAGGTCGCTGCGAACGGTCAAGATCGGAAACCTTAACAAGTTCTTTATCTAGAAAACCCTCCTGCTGCAGGTAAACCTGATGCTCTTCGGAATATGGAAAATACATATTGTCTGCAACCTTTTTCCATGTTGCAATTTCTGCATCAGCGAGATTCACCTTTGCCATGATCCGATTGTGGTCTGCCGCGAAATCCGATTTTACCTTTTCAATCTGCTCCACAGCGTAATCGATGCACCATTTTGCAAGATAATTTGTGTAGAAATTGTTGTTGACGTTGTTTTCGTATTCGTTCGGGCCCGTAACCCCGAGGATAACATATTTGTTTTTTGAAGTCGAAAAAGTAGCCCTTTGCTGCCAGAAACGTGCAATGGCGATCAACACTTCAAGGCCTTTTTCAGGAATATAGGAGAAATCGCCCGTGAATCGGTAATAGTTGTAGATAGCGAAAGCGATGGCGCCGTTACGGTGGATTTCCTCAAAGGTAATTTCCCATTCGTTGTGACATTCCTCGCCGTTCATGGTTACCATCGGATATAAAGCTGCGCCGTTGGTAAACCCGAGTTTTGCAGCATTTTCAATGGCCTTGTCAAGCTGGTTGTAACGATACGTCAGAAGGTTTCGCGCAACCTGCTGGTCTTTGGTCGCCATGTAAAAAGGGATGCAATAGGCTTCGGTATCCCAGTAGGTCGAACCGCCGTATTTTTCGCCGGTGAATCCTTTCGGACCGATATTAAGGCGTGAATCTTTTCCTAGATATGTCTGATTGAGCTGGAAAATATTGAAACGGATTCCCTGCTGCGCCTTTACGTCGCCATCGATCGTGATGTCTGACATTTCCCAGATTTTAGCCCATGCCTGGGATTGTTCCTTCAGCATTGCTGCAAAACCTTTTGTGGAAGCCGCTCTTATGATTTTTTGTGCGGCTGAAATCAATTCATTATTTTCATGATTGAGCGATACAGTATAGCCGCCAATTTTCTCTATTGAAGCAGTTTCGCCTTGGCTGACTGAAATTTTATAGCTGAATTGTACTTTGTCAATTGACGTATCCGATTTTTCAGGTGAAAGTGACTGATCTTTCCCATTAAGTAAAATCGAATTATGCATAAAAGTCGCTGCTGTAAAGTGCGTTTTGAAGGTCCGTGCTGTTACGAACGCTTCATTTCCTGAATGTTCAACTTCAAGCGGTTCCCAGAAATTCTCGTCCCAGTTCGCGTCTTCATTGTGGACACCTGCATCGATATAAGGCTTGAAAACGATTTCAGCATCTGTATTTATTGGCGTGATTTCATAGTTGATGAAACCGGCTTCGTCAAGATCAAGCGATAAAAAGCGGCGTACGCTTACCGAAATTTCAACGCCATTTTTCAATATTGCTTCAAAAGAGCGATGATACCAGCCTTCCTTCATGTGGAGTTCACGGCGGAAGTTTTTTACCTCTTTACAGGTGTAAAGGTCGAGCTGTTCACCATTTATTTCTATGTCGATCCCGATCCAGTTTGGTGCATTCAATACTTTTGCGAAATATTCAGGATAGCCGTTTTTCCACCAGCCGACTTTGGTTTTGTCTGGATAATAAATTCCGGCTATATAACTTCCCTGGAAAGTTTTTCCGGAATATTTTTCTTCAAAATTTGCGCGTTGGCCCATGGCACCGTTTCCGATGCTAAAAAGGCTTTCAGACGATTTTACTCTTTCGGCATCGAATCCTTCCTCAATTACAGACCAATTGTCCGGTTTTATATAATCCTGGTTCATTATAAGTTTTTAAAATATGTAGGTTTAAAGGAGGCTTACTGTTTATTTATGAGTGTTTCGAGAAATATCGAATCGATATGCGTAAAGTCGGGGAAAATGAATTGCGCTTCATGAAGGACAACGGCATCACCGATCCCAACACTTGTCATTCCGGCAATATTTGCCGCCTGAATTCCCGCGACCGAGTCCTCAAAGACAATCGAATTTTCAGAAGTTGCACCAAGATGCCTTGCCGCCTGTACAAATACTTCAGGATCCGGCTTGGCATTGCTTACGTCATTTCCGTCTACAATCGCGTCAAAATAGTGCAGGATCTTTACCTTCTCAAGGATTGGCCGGGCATTTTTGCTGGCTGAACCAAGGGCAATCATTTGATTTTTCCCTTTCAGGTATTTCAGCACATGGAGCACTCCTTCGAGTATCTCGCTTTGGTCCATATGTTCAATATATCCGAGATAGTCAGCATTTTTCTGCTGAAGCCAACGGTTTTTATCGCTTTCCGAGGCATTGATTTTCCCTAATTCCAATATTATGTCGAGCGACCGCACGCGGCTGACACCTTTGAGTTTTTCATTGTGTTCCGGGGTAAATTCGATCCCGAGCTCGTCGGAAATTTTCTGCCAGGCAAAAAAATGGTATTTGGCAGTGTCGACGATCACGCCGTCGAGGTCAAATATGAATGCTTTTCTATTCATTAATGTCAATCTTTTTATTTGTAGAGACAGTCAGCGTCAGAAGTCCTGCAAGTATCATTGAGCATCCGCCGATGATAAGTGCATAAACCGGCTCACTACCGAAGAATTCTTTCACGAGAAACCCGAGGATAGTTCCCGCCACAATTTGTGGAATTACGATAAAGAAATTAAATACACCCATGTAATAGCCCATTTTTCCTGCCGGAAGCGCGCCCGAAAGCATGGCATACGGAATGGAAAGAATACTGGCCCAGGCGATTCCGACACCGGTCATAGCAAGCAGCAACCCGGCTTTATCAGATAAAAAATAAATGGATATGAGTCCGATTCCGCCTGCAATCAAAGCCAGCATGTGCGTAAATTTATTACTGGTCCGGCGTGCAAGTACGGGAAGCAGGAACGCTACCGCAGCCGCGATGCCGTTATAAACGGTAAACATGACCGATACCCAGTCGGCCGAGTCATTATAAAGCTTTGAAGTCGCATCTGTTGCCCCGAAAACATGTCCGGTAACTGCCGGCGTGGTGTAGATCCACATAGAAAACAAGGCAAACCATGAGAAAAACTGAACCCATGCGAGTTGTTTCATGGTTTTGGGCATGTTCAGCAGGTCGGTCACGATGTGGGTGAACCCGTTGCGCATTTCCATCTTCCGAAGTTGCGAAACCAGTGTGAAAAGCAATCCGATAACGAGCAGCCCGACAGACAGGATATAAAGTTCCTTGTGCTGGTTGCCTGCTCCCTGGGAGTTGATGCGGTGAACATATAACGATGCTGAGATTCCTACTGCGAGCAGTAGCAACCCGATCATCATCTGGCGTTTTTCCGTCACGCCATTTGTGGTGAGATCTTCTGAATTGGAAGTATGCTTTTTAGCCTGTTCAAACGCCTCAAGTTCTTCCGGAGAATATTCATCCGACTTGAAAACGGTCCACAAAACTGCCAGCAGGAAAACGACACCGCCAACATAAAAAGACCATTTAACGGAAGAAGGTATAATTCCTTCCGGAGCGGTGTTTTCAATTCCGAACCAATTCGAGAAAACATACGGAAGGGCAGAACCCACAACAGCACCAAGCCCGATAAAGAAACTTTGCATTGCAAATCCAAGCGTCCGTTGTTTTTCAGGAAGATTGTCGCCTACGAACGCTCGGAAAGGCTCCATCGAAATGTTGATTGATGAATCCATGATCCATAAAGTTCCGATGGCGATCCACAACGTGGGTGAATTCGGCATGATGAACAGTGCAATGGCGGAAAGGATCGCTCCTGCCAGAAAATAGGGACGTCTTCGGCCGAGCCTTGTCCAGGTGCGGTCTGAAAAATATCCTACAATGGGCTGGACGATCAATCCGGTCAAAGGTGCGGCAAGCCAATAAAGCCCGATTTTGTCTACATCGGCACCTAGAGTGTCAAAAATCCGTGAAGTGTTTGCATTCTGGAGGGCAAATCCAAATTGTATCCCAAGGAATCCAAAACTCATGTTCCAGATTTCCCAAAAGCCTAATTTACGCTTTTCCATTATCGTAATTTGATTATACGATAAGCGCTCTGCTTATCAAAACTTATTGTTTTTCGAAGTAAGTATAAGTCTTGATGCTGGCAAAGATATGATTTTTTCGGAACAACCGTCTTTTTTAACTATTTTGTAGATTCCCGTTCAATGAGGTGAGTTTCAATGACTTCGGTTTTGTAATGTTCTTCCTCATCCTCATGTGATTCAAGTCGGTCAATCAACATTTTTGCAGCTTTTCGTCCCATTTTGATTCCGTTCTGGCTCACGGTAGTAATCGATGGTGTGGAATAACGCGAGATGATGCCGTCTGTGAAACCGATCACAGAAAGATCGTCAGGAACCCGAAGCCCGGCGCTGCCTGCAATCTTAAGGGCGGTGACCGCAAAAAGCTCGTTAACGGCGAATACCGCATCTATTTTTTCATTTTCAATAACAGGGCGGATTTTTTCCTCACAATGGTCCATATCTTCGATCTTAATGACAAGGTGTTCATCAAAAGGGATGTCGTTGTCAAGAAGTGCTTTGATATAACCATCTGTGCGGAGTTTTCCGACACTAACATAATCCACGGTGGTCACCAAGGCTATTTTTTTCATGCCTTTGTTGATGAGGTTATGCACAGCGTCATAGGCGGCAGCTTTGTCGTCGATGATGACCTTGTCGCACAGAATGTCGTTTGTCACCCGGTCAAACATCACTACAGGCATTCCCTGATTGATGATTTCTGTAATGTGATGATAATCGGCGCGAAGCTGAGTTTCTTTAGACAGTGACATAATGAAGCCGTCGATGCTCCCGTTGGCCAGCATTTCCATGTTAAGGACTTCTTTGTCAAAAGATTCATCCGACAGGCAGACGATAACGTTATAGCCCGATTCGTTGGCCACTTGCTCAATCCCGCTGATTACCGTTGCAAAAAAGTGATGGACGATCTCGGGGATTATGATGCCTATGGTTTTTGTTTTCCGGTTTTTAAGGCTGAGTGCGATATTGTTTGGCTTGTAGTTGTATAGCCGGGCAAAAGCCTGAACTTTCTGCCGGGTATCCTCACTTATTTCAGGGCTGTCCCGTAGCGATTTAGAAACCGTCGAAATAGATACGTCAAGTTCCCTTGCAATCTGCTTTAATGTGACTTTTCTTTTCATTAAGATAATATTCGGGAAATATACAGAAATTTTTATTTCTTATCGGCAGGGTAGATTTCAATCCGTTGAATTTGTTAAAGTTGTTAACACGAAAACGTTTTCGAACCATATTTAACAGCGCCCAAATTTGAGCGTCTCAATTTTTAGTTATTTTTAACATTCGAAGTAAGTGTAAGCACTTGAATAATTCAATCTAACCTAATTAAACTGTATGAAAACAATTTCGAAAAAGTTGTTATTTTTATTGCTATTCCTGCCATTGGGAATGCTCGCACAGGGTACACTCGGCGGTACCGTGCTCGATAAAGGTTCGGGCCAGCCGCTTCCGGGTGTGAACATTGTGGTTCAGGGCACTACGAATGGCGTATCGACTGATTTTGACGGGAAGTTCTTGCTTTCCAACGTTAAGAGCGGCGATGTTGTTGTTTTTTCTTATATCGGATTTAAAGATGTTACACTTTCCTACCAAAACCAGGGAACCGTGACGATAAGTCTTGAAGAAGATGTTAATCAAATTTCTGAGGTTGTGGTCCAAGTGGGATATGGTACTGCAAGGCGTCGGGATGTGACGGGGGCAGTAAATAACCTAACGGCTGAGCAGTTTAACAAAGGGCCTTTGGTATCAGCAGATCAACTGCTTCAGGGGCGTGTTTCAGGTGTACAGATTACCAATTCGGGAGGATCTCCTGGTGAAGGCGCAACTGTGAGAATCAGAAGCGGTTCTTCGCTTAATGCGACCAACGATCCACTTTATGTAATAGATGGCGTACCTGTCGATACAGGCGGTGGCGGTGTTCAGGGTGGAAGAAACCCATTGGCCAACATCAATCAGAACGATATTGCCAGCATGACAATCTTAAAAGATGCGGCTGCGACAGCAATCTACGGATCACGGGCTTCCAACGGTGTTATTATCATCACAACCAAGCGCGGACGTTCAGGAGAAATGAAAGTGACATATAACGGAAGCTTTCAGGTTAATGAGATTGCAAACCGGGTAGACGTGCTTAGCGCAAAGCAGTACCGGGAATTTGTTAATCAGTACGGGCAAAATGAAGCGGGAGAGAATCCTTATGCGCTTCTTTTGGGATCGGCGAACACTGACTGGCAAGATCAGATTTACAGAACTGCAACAGGGCATGATCACAACATCGGGATGTCTGGCGGAAGTGAGAATATTGTTTATCGTGCTTCAGTAGGATACACTGATATTAACGGTATCCTTAAGCACGATAACTTTAAAAGGACAACCCTTAGCGCAAACGTGACGGGAAATTTCTTTGATCAGCACCTGAAGATCGATCTTAGCAACAAAAGCTCATTAATGGAAAACAACTATAGTGAGAAAGGCGCAATCGGTGCTGCCATTAGTTTTGATCCGACTCAGGCTGTACATGATTCTACGTTTGGATATGATTATTTTCAATGGTTAGGGGAAGATTCTGACCAGGATGACGATAATATTCCGGATCAGTCTGTCAACGCAGGACGCAACCCGGTTTCACTGCTTGAACAAAAGCATAACTTCGGTAATTCAACCAGAAGTCTCGGAAATATTCAGTTTGAATACAAAGTTCATTCATTCGAAGACCTGAAGTTGATTGCAAACTTTGGCTATGACTATGCATCTGGAAGAGGTTATGGCAGCACTGACGAGAATTTTGTAGTGCTTGGGGAGCGTGGTTCTTACTACGAGAATCTGGAAACCAAGAAAAATATGCTGATGGATTTGTACTTCAATTACAATAAATCGTTGGAATCGATTAACACTACCGTTGACGTTACCGGTGGTTATAATTATCAGGACTTTCGTTATGAATCGGTTGGCAACAACTTTACAGTTGCAAACGGCCTGACGGATAATAATCCTGTGAAAGAGCGCCTCAACCTGCAATCGTTCTTTGGAAGGGCTACAGTTACTATTGCCGATAAACTTATACTTATGGGATCTTTCAGGGCCGATGGTTCTTCACGTTTTATTAAAGAAAACAGGTGGGGCTATTTTCCGGCCGCTGCTGTAGCTTGGAGAATTAATGAAAGTTTCCTAAAAGAAAGTCCACTGGTCAGCGAATTGAAATTACGGGCGAGCTGGGGTATTACCGGCCAGCAGGACATCGGGAAGAGGTATCCTGCAGTGGCTTTGTACTCATCTTCTACTTCGACTGCTGAATATCCGTTCGGGTACGATGAAACAGGAAATCCAATATTCATAACGCCTTTCAGGCCACAACCTTATAATCCTAACCTGGTATGGGAAGAAACAGAAACTATTAACCTAGGTTTGGATTATGGGTTTTTGAATAACCGCGTTATTGGATCAGCAGAAATCTACAGAAGGAAAACAAACGATCTTATCGTATTTACTCCAAATCCTCAAGGTGTAGGATTTTCAAATGCAGATTTTTACAATATCGGTGACCTTGAAAATGAAGGTGTCGAATTGAGCATGGATGTTTTTCCACTCAAAAATGACACTTTTACATGGAGAATCGGCGCAAATGTTACTTTCCAGCGATCAGAGATCACCAAACTGACACTTGTTGATGATCCTTCCTACGGAGGTATTGCAACCGGTGGAATTTCAGGCGGAACAGGTACGACCATCCAGAATCATCAGGTAGGCTATGCGCCAAATTCTTTCCTTGTTTTTGAGCAGGCTTATGACGCGGCAGGAAGCCCGATCGATGGGGTGTATGTCGACAGAAACAACGATGGTATCATCAATAATAGCGACCTCTACCGTGCTCACAAACCGGCTCCGGATGTGTTTTACGGGTTTAACACCGATCTTACTTACAAAAACTGGTGGTTTTCAATGAACTGGAGAGGAAGTGCCGGAAACTACGCTTACAATAACGTATACTCCAACTTTGGAAACCGTGCTACGGCGCTTCCAACAAATGGCCCTTACCTGCAGAATGCAAGTCCGAATGTTTTAGTTACAAACTTCGCAGGACCGCGTTATCTTTCAGACTACTATGTACAGGATGCATCTTTTTTAAGACTTGACAATGTTACTCTTGGATATACGTTTAAGAATGTGTTTGATGAAGGTTCTGACTTAAGATTGACAGGTGCTGTACAAAACGTACTGGTGATTACCGGGTATAACGGAGTTGATCCTGAAATTGCAAATGGAATAGACAATAACCTCTATCCTCGGCCTAGAACTTATACTTTAGGCATGAACATTAATTTCTAAAAAAATGAAAATGAGAAAAAACAAATTAACAATCTTTAGGATCGGGATGATTTTATCCCTTTTGATTCTCGGGTCTTGTGTAAACGACCTTGATCAATCAGACCCTAAAAACGCAGCGAATCCTTCTGCTGAAGCTTTTTTCAGCAACCCTGAATCATATAAGCAGTATTTGGCAAAGTTGTATTCAGGATTGGCAACGACCGGTTTGAACGGCCCGGCAAGCTCTGTTGAATCAGGCGGAGCCGATATTTCAGGTATTGATGAAGGCGCGAGCCAGTATATCCGCGGTTTGTGGCTGATGCAGGAACTCACTACAGACGAAGCCATCATTGCATGGAACGATAATACAATTAAAGATTTTCACTTCCAGACATGGTCAGCAGGCGATTTATTCATAAATGCAACGTTTAACCGTTTTGATTTCCAGGTTAAAAATTGCAACGAATTTCTGCGTCAGACAACCGATTCCAAACTTGACGGAAGGAATGTTTCAGATGAACTGCGTGCAGAAATCGCAACTTATAGGGCAGAGGCAAGATTTTTACGTGCATTGAGCTATTGGCATTTCCTTGACATGTTTGGAAGTGTGGGTTTGGTGACAGAGAACGACCCTACAACTTTCTTCCTTCCGGAGCAGGCATCGCGTCAAGAACTTTTTACTTTCATCGAGGATGAGCTTAATGAAATCATCCCTGAAATGAAGGCTTCACGCACAAATGAATATCCGCGTGCTGATCGTACTGCTGCGCAAATGCTTAAGGCCAAGCTTTACATGAACGCCCAGGTTTATATAGGTACCCAGCGTTACGATGATGCGCAGACTGTTCTTGAAGAAGTAGTCAATAGCGGATATACACTGCACTCAAACTATGGTGAATTGTTTTTGGCTGACAATGACAAGAACGGCGCACAAAATGAATTCATTTTCGCAGTGGCTTTCGACGGGCTTCACACGAAGACTTACGGAGGTACAACATTTTTGGTTCACGCACCACATGGTGGCACAATGTCGGCATCTGAATTTGGTATCAACGGTGGCTGGGGCGGAGTCCGTACTACATCGGCTTTCGTAAATAAATTTCCAGCGTTCACACAAGACCAGAGAGCAAACTTCCACACCGATGGGCAAAACATTGAAATTCTAAACGTAGGAAGCTTTAATGACGGTTATGTGATTAAGAAATTTAAAAATGTAGATTCTAACGGAAATCCGGGTTCTGATTCTGCCGGCGATTTTGTAGATACTGATTTCCCTATGTTCAGGCTTGCAGATGCTTACCTGATGTATGCAGAATGTGCTGTGAGGACCGGTGCTCATCTGGATATTGCCCTTCAGTATGTGAATGATGTAAGGGAGCGGGCCTTTGGAAATACAGTTGGGAATATCACATCTGGTGATCTGACACTTAATTTTATTCTTGACGAAAGGGCGAGGGAGCTTCACTGGGAAGGCCACCGCAGGACCGACCTGATCCGTTTCGGGAAATTTACAGGCGGTTCCTATTTATGGCCGTGGAAAGGAAATGTGGCAGGTGGAAGTCCTACGCCGAGTTTCAGAAACCTTTTTCCAATCCCTTCTAACGCGTTGGCAGGAAATCCGAATTTAGTTCAGAATCCAGGATATTAATATTTAAAAAATTAGAAAATGAAAAATATAACTAAATCATTAATTGCTCTTTTTGGAATAGTGGCCTTCTCATGTACTACCGATGACGTAGAGGACAGGCCTGTTATACAAGCTGTCGATGCACCGGTTTTGATGACTCCAGACATGCCGACCTACACTTTGGTAATTGAAAATGCTTCGCTGCAGGCAGAGCGCTTCGTTTGGACACCGGCTAATTTTGGCGGAGACGTTGTCGTGGATTATGTAGTCCAAATGGATAGCATCGGTGGCAACTTTCAGGATCCTGTTATTTTGGGCGCAACCGCTGGAGGTACAAATATTTCCATCAGCACCGAGAATTTAAACGCAAAGGCCATCGAACTGGGTGGCGAACCAACAGTTAACGCTGAGTATCAGGTAAGGGTTATATCTTCAGTTGGCAGTGTCGAGCCTATGTATAGTAATATTGTTACCATTTCAGTTACTCCATATCAGGCTTTCGTTCCCGCAAAACATCTTTATGTTGTGGGAACAGCTACCGAATTTGGATTTGACAACAATGCCGGTAACATGCCATTGTTCCGCGATAATGCCAACCAAAATAAGTTTTACCTCAGGGCTTATTTTAATGCGGGTGAGCTTAAGTTTTTGGAAACCTTGGGTGCATGGCAGCCACAATACGGAACTAACGACGGGGTAACACTCGCTGTTAGCAATCCCGGCGATCCTGGCGCAATAACTATTGCAACTGCAGGTTATTATGATATTGAAGTTGATATCGATGAAATGACATTTTCAGTCACTCCTTTTGACGAAGCCGGCGCAATGACTTTTTCCACAATCGGAATTATCGGCGCTGCGACACCCGGCGGATGGGATACTGATACTGATCTTACTAACAGTACGCTAAACCCGCATATCTGGAAAATAACCGGTTTGCCACTTACAGCCGCTGCAGTTAAGTTCAGGGCGAACAACAGTTGGGATCTTCCCGGAAACTGGGGTGGCGGAACGCCTGTTACAGGCGTGATGGCTGTTAATGGATCGGATTTCCAAGGCGTTAATACTGATGGTACATACACAGTATGGTTTAATGATTTGGATAACCGTTATATTTTCATTCCTGAATAAATAATCCAAAATCAAGGGCTGCCCGAAGCAATCGGGCAGCCTTTTTTATATTAAAAAAAATGAAAAAGATTATTACAATTGCGCTGCTTTGTTTCTTTATCGGATCTTCCGCACAAGTAACAACGGTGCCTTCACCTCCCGAAGCAGGGGCTCCTGTTACATTGAAATTCAATAAAACGGGAACTCCATTGGCAAGTTATACCGGAACAATTTACGCCCATATCGGATTAACCGTAGACGGCGTTCAATGGTCTAATGTTGTGGGAACATGGGGAAATAATACAACCCAGCCTGCCCTTACACTAGAGTTTGGAAGCAATTATAAACTCGACCTGACACCAAACCTCTACTCCTATTTTAACGTTCCTGCCACAAGCACCATCACACAAATTTGTGTGGTTTTCCGGGCCGCAACAGGTTCGCCGCAATCAATAGATTACTTTATAAATGTTGGCGCCTTTCAGGTGAACATGGTCTCGCCTGCGCAAAACAGCACCACTATAATTAATTCTGGAGGGAGTGTTAATATTTCGGCTACTAATGTCGGAGGTGCCGCCAGTTATACACTATTGAGCAACGGCGCTACTATAAATACAAATTCGTCGACATCAAATTATTCCTATACGCACAGCGGGATAACCAGTAACCAAAACTATACACTACAGGTAACTCAGGGTACTTCAACCATCACCAAAAATTTCGCTGTTCTTGTAAATCCTGGCGTTGTAAACCAATCTGTCCCAAGCGGACTTGAAGACGGGATTAATTACAACAATGCCGACGGTTCAAAAGCCACGCTTGTTCTTGATGCTCCGGGTAAAGATTTTGTCTACGTAGCAGGAAGTTTTAACAATTGGCAACCAGGCGTAGATTACGCAATGAAAAAAGATGCGGCAACAGGAAAGTTCTGGATCGAATTAACAGGGCTTACGTCTGGGCAAAGATATACTTATCAATACTGGGTCGTCGATACGACTCCACTTGCAGGTTCACCTTCTTTAGTCAAGACGGCCGATCCTTATTCAACACTGGTACTCTCCCCTTTTGACGATCCTTATATTTCAGCTTCAACATATCCAAATCTCCCTTCATATCCTGCCGGACAAGAACGTGAGGTTACGGTGTTGCAAACATCACAGCCAGAGTATAATTGGCAAGTAACTAATTTCGCAAAGCCAAAGAAAGAAGACCTTGTAGTTTATGAGGTGCTAATTCGGGACTTTGACGCAAACAGAAACTATCAGGATCTGATCAACAGGATCGAATATTTCAAAAACCTGAAGGTAAACGCCATCGAGCTTATGCCGGTGATGGAATTTGAAGGAAACGAAAGCTGGGGATATAACACAGCTTTTCACCTTGCCAATGATAAGTTTTACGGACCTTCAGAAAAGCTCAAAGAGTTTATTGACCTCTGCCATCAAAATGGAATTGCAGTCATTCTTGACGTTGCGTTAAACCATGCTTTCGGAAGAAATCCAATGGTAAGAATGTGGATGAAAGATGCAGACGGAGACGGCTGGGGCGATCCTTCCAGTGAAAATCCGTATTTTAATGAATTTTCTACACATTCGTATGGTGTTGGTGCCGACTTCAATCACCAACAGGCAAGGACAAAATATTATGTAAAACGCGTCATCAAGCATTGGATAAACGAGTATAAAATTGATGGTTTCCGTTGGGATCTTACTAAAGGGTTTACACAGAACTGTGCGGGCAATGATGCCTGTACAAACTCTTATCAGCAGGATCGTGTTGACGTACTTAAGGAATATGCGGATTATTCCTGGAACATCGACCCAACGCACTATACCATTTTTGAACATCTCGGTCCAGATAATGAGGAACAACAATGGGCGAACTATCGAATCAACGAATCACCTAGTAAAGGGGTGATGATGTGGGGCGAAATGACATATGCTTATAGTCAGCTTGCCATGGGTTATTCAACTGGTGGCGACATTTCTGATATTGGACATAATGGACATGGCTTTAGTGCAAAAAGATTATTAGGGTATCCTGAAAGCCACGATAAAGAGCGTATTATGTATAGTGCGATGACATACGGAAGCAGCGGAGGAACATCACCATTAAACAATTTAAATAATGCCTTGACAAGAATGTCGGCAATTGGTGCGACATCAATACTGGTGCCCGGACCGAAAATGTTATGGCATTTTGCTGAACTCGGAATGCAACAGTCAATTTACACCTGTACAAACGGTACTGTAAATACCGAATCTGATGCCACAACGGGCGATTGTAAGCTGGCAACGAAACCACAACCTCAGTGGGTCGAAAACTGGCTGGGCGTTCCGCAACGCGCGCAAATTTATAATGACTGGTCTAAAATGATCGAGATGAAAATCAATGAGCCTGTATTTGAAGGCAATTACAGTATCAGTCCCGATGGAAGCAACATCAAACAACGCATCTACATTTGGGATGATGCGCTGCCCGCCAGCCAATTGAAAAATGTACTTGTTATTGCCAATTTTGCAACGTCAGCGCAAAACATCAATCCAAATTTCCCGTATGTCGGAACATGGTATAATCTGATGGATAATACACCAATGAATGTTACCAGCACTACAGCAACAATCAGTGTTCCTGCAGGACAGTTCAGGATTTACGGGAACAAGCTTCCTGCTTTAGGGAACGATCATTTTGAGACGATGTCGGGTGTTTACCTTTCTCCGAACCCTTCATCAGATTATTTCATGCTGAGTGCGGGAACGTCAAAAGTAGAGGTGTATTCTTTGACCGGGCAGCTTGTAAAAAGTTTTACTGGGCAGAATGATGCCAGCCACCAGTTCGCAATCAATGACCTTGGAAGCGGCATTTACCTTGTGAAAGCAACAGACGAAAGTAATCGTACAAAATCGATGAAGCTCGTCAAACAATAATTTTCAATGGGTTAGTTAGTTAAGTTGAAAGCCTTTCCATCCGGAGAGGCTTTTTTTATAGCAGGATCTTCCGAAGCCCTTCGCTCAAGCTGAGCCAGAGCAGGTTAAAAAAAGATTTCTCTTTGATGCGTGTCACACTCACATCGGTCTTTTTGACCTTCTCCTTGCTATCGTTCTTCACAAACAAATTGGCGATGGCGCTTACGATCTTATTTTTTTTCCTGCGGTCATTTTTGCGGAAAACCTTTACTTTCAGGTCGTCGTAATTGAGTCCGAAAGTTCCCTGTGAGTTGTTCCTGTCGCCGCGGAAATCAAAATATACTTCATCCATGTTGCCTTCCACAATGGTATTACTGTAAGGCTTTGTAAAAGGAGCCAGTCCTTCGGCAGGAAAATCAAAAATACTTCCCCTGATCCTGAAACGGTCATTTTGGTCTAAAACATTGAAAGACCACACGACACGCATCGGCGAAATATTCATGAAGCGGGCGCTGACATTAATATTCACATCCGGAAGTTCAGACTTTCCATAGCCACTGTTTACCGCGGTCGCGAGCATGTTTAAATTGCCAAAGACAAGCTTTCCTGCGCCTTTTTCAATGTCTTTTTCCTCTTCATATACAATTTTAGAATTCCTCAGGCGCAACGTGTCAATCCGCATGTCGAATTTCATCTCGCGGAGGATTTTACTGTATAATTTTTTTTCAGACATATCATCGGGCGGCATTTTTCCGCGATAGATGTCAGCATTCACACCGTCTAATGTTACCGCTTTACTTCGAAAAGAGAAGCCTTTTTTTCCAAACCCCCAATACAATCCTGCAATTGTCAGCCCTTTTACGTTCACTGAATATAAATCTTTCTCCTTTGGGATTACTGATATGAACGCTTTGCGGCCAAGGCGGGGAATTAAGGCAAGTCCATCAATCTTTAGGCTATCGCCTGATGTTTTAAAATGTTTTGCCTTGACGCGATAGAAACGGCTCACCAAATAATCGATACTGTCACAGCCTAAGGAATATTTTTTGAACTCGAACGGGATTTTTTCCTTCAGCGTCCGTTCAGACACCAGAATGCCTTCAAGTTCCATGGAAACATTCCTTGCTGTTAAAGAAGCCTTGGTCGCGTTGGGCGGTATCATTTGGAAAAGCCCTTCTTCAATAAAAACATCCGACACATAAATGATTTTACCGAATGGCTCGACCACTTCCGATTTAATGCTGCGTTTTTCTTTTTTCTTTTCCTCTTCCGCTTCTTTGTAGAACGTAATTTCCGGCTTGATGACATGAAGTTTTTTTGCGCGGATTTTTCGGGTAAAAAGCAAGTCCCATAGATTAAAATCTGCAATTTGAACGGTGCGGATATTTGCGTAAAGTCCGGCTTTTTTCTCCGTTTTTGTCAAGGAAGCTTTTGGGACGAGGATGATTTCCCGTGCGAATATATTTTTATCCAACAGGGAAACCGTAAGTTCTTGGTAAGTAATATGATAAGGAGAATCGTTATTTTCGTTGATAATTCCCGGCAATTGGCGCGCAATCCAGAAATTTAATCCAACATTAATAAGCAGGATAAGCAGTATAAGCGCAACAATTGCAATCAAAAGTTTCTTATACAATTTCATAAAACCGGATTAGTCGTGAAGCATTAAATTTAAGTTTTATTGCTGCAAATACTTTTTTATTTATGATTTAAATAAGATTCTTCCGTAACGGAAACCAAATAAAGACACCGCTATATCTTGATTATTTTTTTTGTGACCGTACCGAAATCACCCCCGAAACAAATAAATAAAGTTCCCGACCATTCAGGCTCCAGGCTTAGGGTTATTGTTCCGTTTCCATTCGGGATTTCATTGCTGAACAGTTGTTGGCCAAGGATGTTTTTTACCGATATGGATACGGGGCCGTTAATCTGCTCGAGTTTAAAATTTACCGATTCATGCGCCGGATTGGGATAAGGCGCAGAAATATGGCTTTTTGCCCATTCGTTCACGGAAAGATTCGTGGTGTTGATCGTCCAGTATCCATCGGGTGCCACCAAAGGGCGTGTGAGGTTTTTTCCGGAATTGGCCGACGCCCAGATGTAATATTCAACATCATTTCCGTTTGAGGGAATGGTAATATTTGTTGTCCAGTTGTCATTTCCTGAGTCCGTCATTGTGGCTTCTGCAAATGATGTTGTACCCTGTTCCCTATAAAGAACCTTGGCGGTGTTTATTCCTGAATTGTGTTTGATCATTGCCGTCAGCGAAACGCTTGCTCCGGCCTGGGCTTCGTCTACAGGTTGGTGCACGATCCAAAGCGGCTCATCGACACCAATAGTGTGTGTAATGCAATGCAGTGCGCCCGACTGGGAAATGAGGTTTTCACCTGAGTTGTCCACGTCGATCCCGACAATATTATAGCCAGGCATCAGATCCTGGTACAGGGCAAGGGCTGCGGCATCTACTTCCGGGCGATAGGTTGGAACGAGTATCGATTTATTGATGATGACCGAGTTACTGAAAGTGCGGTAAGCGCCGCCAGTGTCAGGATAGTTTCCCGATAAGCTTGGCGGTGAGTCGATCCAATGAACCTTATACGGTGTTCCGAATGGCGTCTGATAATTCTCCAGGACATATTCAATATTGGCTTCGATCTGCGGGCCGTCGGCAACACCGGTTGGATATCGGCTCACCAAAAGTGTCTCCTCATCGAGGAGCTTCATGTGCATGTCGATGTGATGGATCCCGTCATACGGAAGCACGGGCATCTTGATAAAATTCTCGATTCCCATGTAACTGAGCATGATCTCATCAATCTGAGCCTCGGTTTTTGCCGAGACATTGTATGGGTTGCCAGCCGCATTTTCATTGAGGATCAGCTCTGATGCAAAAGCATTTCCCATTCCGTCAGACATATAATTCCCGCCGGTGTTCACCAGATCGTTTGTTCCCGAATCAGTCACATATATTGGAATTCCGGTAAGTGCCGCATGCGCGGAAGGCATTACATTATCGTTCGGGCGCGGACGGTTGTAAATCCAGTCGGTCAAAGCGCGTTCACCGACATCATCAGAATAAACCGTATTTGCGCCATAATCGCGTATCCAGATACTGTCCCACGGCGCATTCATAAAGATTACGTTGGTAAGATCGATCCCGAAGGAAGTCAGATAACCCGCTACCGAAGCCTGGTTCTGAGTTGCAATGATGACCTTGCACTCGGTTACCGCAACCTGTACGATCTGGCGGAGGATATTTGCAAATCCGGACTGCCATGTGATGACGAGGTATTCGACTTCTTCCCATTCAGCCGCTGCCCTTACCGCGCCTGATGGTGGTGGCGTGAGATTGGCGTTGCGAAACTGGAACTGTGGAATAAGGTTGCGCTCTTCGTGAGTCAGTCCTTTTGGAAGTACTGTTTCCTGTGCGGCGGCATTTAAGGCCAGTAAAAAAAATGCAAGGATGAATTTTGGGTAGTGTTGTTTCATATCTAAGTAGTTCTTAAACACGAATATACTTTTTTAAATGAGCGGTAGGAGCAGAATAAAATTTAAAACGGGTGTGATTTTCGAAAAATTCCACGAGAAAACAAAAAACCGATACAACTTGATGCTGTATCGGTCTTGATGTGGTATCTCCAGGAATCGAACCAGGGACACATGGATTTTCAGTCCATTGCTCTACCAACTGAGCTAAGATACCGTTGCTAATGCGGGTGCAAATATAGGTTCATTTTTAATTAATGCAAAACAAATAATAAAAAAAATCAATTCGTACCTTCGCCGCGTAAATATTGGATTATGGTCCTTGCGATCGATATCGGGAACACCCGCGCGAAAGCTGCTGTATATGATGGGAATACGCTTTTTCGCCACGCCATAATGCCGGCTTTTGGACTGGCAGAATGGCTTCAGGCCATAGTTGAAGAATATCCTGAAATAACTGATATTGTTACTTCATCAGTAGCAGATACGCTCCCTGACGCGCCTGTTCCGGTCCATGTTGTCGATTATAAATGGAAATTTCCGTTCATTAATAAATACGCCACTCCGCAAACCCTTGGTGCCGACCGCATGGTCCTTGCTGCCGGTGCGGTCCTTAATTATCCGGGAATGAACAGGCTTGTTATTGATGCGGGAACCTGTATAACATATGACTTTATTGATGCTGCCGGCAATTATCTCGGAGGCGCTATTTCCCCGGGAATTGCCCTTCGATACAAATCACTTCACGATTATACTGCCCGACTGCCATTGCTGAAGGCAACTGTTCCACAAAGTCATATCGGTAATTCGACTTCAGAATCAATCCATTCCGGGGTTGTTAACGGTGTCGCTTTTGAAATTGACAGCTTCATCAACAGGTATCGGGAAAACCTTCCAAACTTTATAATAATTTTAACTGGCGGTGATACGGAATTTTTGGCGGAAAGATTAAAAAACCGCATATTTGCCCATTCAAATTTTCTTCTGGAGAGCCTGAACCAGACGTTCCAATACCAAAATCAAACATGATTAAAAATTTTCTGCTGTCTATTTTCCTTCTATGTTCTTTTATTTCATTTTCACAGGAAGGCAGCGCTTCTCCCTATTCATTTTACGGGCTTGGCGAAATGAGGTTCAAAGGGACTTCCGAGAACAGGGCGATGGGCGGCATTTCTTTTTTTGCCGACAGTTTGCATTTTAACCTTCATAACCCGGCATCTTATGCCAACCTTCAATACACCACTTTTACAGCAGGAGTAAGCCATTTGAGAACAACATTAAAGACTTCGACAGATGCGGAAAAGGCACGAAGGACAAATGTCGATTATCTTGGCCTGGCATTTCCTATGGGTCGTTTTGGCGCGGGTTTCGGACTTGTGCCTTACACTTCGGTAGGTTATAAGATTATCAATTCAGGCGGTGGCGACGATGTAGAAACCAGGTACAATGGAACGGGTGGAATCAATAAAGTATTCTTCGGAACCGCGTACGAAATCACCAAAGGCTTCAATATCGGGGTTGATTTTAATTATTTCTTCGGAAATATAGAAACCACGCGCCTCCAGCAAATCGATTCGATCCAGTTGGGAACCCGTGTGATCAGTACCTCCGCGGCGAGCGGTATCGGAATGACTGCCGGAATAAATTACAGGAAGCGTTTCGGGAAAAGTATGAGTTTCTATGCAGCGACAACATTCTCGCCAGCAGTTACAGTTTCACTCAGCAATGAAATGCAAGTGGGCACAGTGCAGTTTTTAGCCACTGGCGGTGTCAGGCCGGTAGAGGAAGAAGACATTCCTGTAGCCGATACCAAAGTTAAGATTCCGGCTCGATTCACGGTTGGCGCGGGCATTGGCAAAGACCGCAAATGGATGGCTGGAGGTGAGATCACCTTAAATCATAACAGCAGCCTCGACAACAGGTTTACCGATATCGGCGGCGTTGTTTTCGAGAACGGCATAAGGTTCAGTGGAGGCGGTTTTTTTATTCCGAAATTTAATTCCTTCAGCAATTATCTCGCAAGGATTACTTACCGCGCCGGTTTTTATTATGAAGATACAGGAATGGTTATAAACAATCAATCAATTAACGACCTGGGTGCTACTTTCGGATTTGGATTTCCTGTCGCAGGTGTATTTTCAAATATTAATACAGGATTTGAATTCGGCAAAAAAGGAACAACAACCGCAGGGCTTATTCAGGAGAACTACTTTAATATATCTTTGGCGCTTTCGCTGAACGACCGCTGGTTTATCAAGAGAAGATACGATTAATTAATCTGAGGAAATGATGACGCTGAAGCGAAAATTCTTTGCTGTAATTGTACTGCTCCAGGTTATCGGCTTCTTATGCTCGTGTGAAAACAACCTGAAGGAAGTCAATAAAAGCACCTTTTCCGAATTTCTACCCAGTGGTGAAGCCGAGGATTTTAACCTGAAATATACTGATTCGGGCCGCATCACTTCCATACTTGTAAGCCCGAAAATGCTCGATTACGCTACAGTGGAATATCCTTTTACGGAATTTCCAAAAGGTATTGATGTTACTTTTTATGATGTAAAAGGAAAGAAGACATTCGTTCGTTCTGATTACGCCGTGACCTATAAAGGAACCGATATCATTGATCTGCAGGGGAAAGTAAAAATCTGGAACGAAGCAGGGCAGGTGATGGAGACCGAGCAGCTTTATTACGACCAGAAAAACGAGTGGTTCCTCACAGAGAAAAAATTCAAATTCACCGACCCGAAAGGTGTTTCTTTCGGTGAAGGAATCGATTTCAGCAAAGACTTCAAGATCATAAACTCGCAAAGGATCAAAGGTGAGTTTGACAAACCCGACAATAAATTATGACATACTTCAGGTTAACACCGTATCTCTATCTCGCAGTGGCACTATTCTGCATCTATGACGGATTCAGCAGGATCAATGAGCCGGAAGGCAATTATTGGCTGAGTTTTATCATTGCAGGCGTGGCAATTTTCATGTTTCTCTTCCGGATGGCATTCGCCCGGAGGATGGAAAAAAGGAACAGGGAACAGAAAAAATAGCATCATTTTCTGCACGTGCAGGAAATTTACAAAATCTTCTTGCCCAACCGCAATTATTTACAAGATAATTGTATTTTCGCAAACTGAATTAAAAATCAACTTAATAAAATGGCAGTTTTATCAAAGATCAGGCAGCGCTCATTACTACTTATATTGGTGATTGGCTTTTGCTTATTCGCATTCATCATAGGCGACATCATCCAAAGTGGCGGTTTCAACCAGACCGGCAGGGACGTGGGAAGCATTAACGGTAAAGACATCACGTTTGAAGATTTCCGCGTAAAAGTCAGCAATGTGGAAAAAAGCGGCCAGGGCGTTACACCTACACAGGCAGTCAACCGGGTTTGGGAGCAGGAAGTTGCTATTGCGTTGCTTACAACGGAGTTTGACAAACTTGGTATTAGGGTAGGCGAAAAACACATCATCGAAGTGTTGAAGGCAGATCCCAATATCGGCCAAAGCCCAATGTTCAAAAACGAGGCAGGCGCTTTCGATATCAATAAATTCAAAGAATTCTTCAAATCAAATCCGGCCCAGGCGCAATACCTGAAAGACCGAGAAAAAGATGCCGAGCTCAATGCAACTTACCAGATTTATAACGCTATGGTAAAAGGCGGGATTTTTACCACTGACCTGGAAGGAAAACTTAAATATCAAATGGAAGCCGATAAAGTTTCATTTGATTACGTTGCTGTTCCTTATTCTTCAATAAAAGACAGCGAAGTAAAAGTAACCGATGAGGAAATCGTTGACTTCATGAGGAAGAACGAGAAAAAATACAAGGCTGAAGAGTCACGCGAAGTCGAATATGTTGTTATTGAAGACAAAGCTTCGCCGGAAGATGAGAATGAAGTAAAAACAACCATCGCCGCGCTTCTTAATGGCCGTGTTCAATATAATAAAGAAACAGGCAAGAATGATACTTTGCCTGGTTTCAGGAACGCAACAAACATTGCAGATTATGTAAATGCAAATTCTGATGTTCCTTACGACTCAACTTATGTGGCCAAGAAAGACTTGCCGGCTGAACATGCCGAACAGCTTTTTGCTTTGGCTCCGGGAGAAGTTTATGGTCCGTACATGCGCGGTCAATATTACTGCATCTCAAAATCAATGGGCAAAAAAGCAGGTGCAAATGCGAAAGCAAGCCACATCCTGATCAGTTATGAAGGTACTCAGGTTCCCAACAAACGGGAGAAACGTACAAAAGAGCAGGCTAAGGCAAAAGCCGAGGCATTGCTTGCACAGGCTCAGGCAAATCCTGGAAACTTCATGATGCTGGCGCTTACAAATTCAGATGATTCTTCGGCGCAGCAAGGTGGCGACTTAGGATATTTCAGTCCCGGACAAATGGTGAAGCCGTTCAATGATTATGTATTCAACAATCCGGTGGGTTCAATTGGTTTGGTCGAAACAGATTTTGGATTCCACGTCATCAATATTACCGATAAGCAGGATGCTGTAAGATTGGCGAC
Source organism: Flavobacterium sp. (assembly GCA_036399795.1). Classification (GTDB taxonomy): domain Bacteria; phylum Bacteroidota; class Bacteroidia; order Flavobacteriales; family Flavobacteriaceae; genus Flavobacterium. Next base: position 97,785 of record DASWML010000005.1, on the reverse strand, counting down.
CATCGCACAGAAAATCGAGCCATCTGAAAGGACCAGCGATAAAATGTACACCAAGGCCGTGAAATTTGAAATGGATGCCAACGAAAAAGATTTTGCCGCCACCGCGAAGGAAGCCGGTTTAACGGTAAACCCATCGGTTAAGGTTAAGGCAATGGATGAAACTTTTGGCAGCGTGGGCAACCAAAGGCAAATCGTTCGATGGGCATTTGAAAAAGAAACTAAAACAGGCGATGTAAAACGCTTTGAAGTTGCAAACATGGGGAATGTCATCGTAAGGCTGAAGAAAGTCAATGATGAAGGGCTGATGGCAATTGATGAGGCAAGGCCAGCAATTGAGCCAAAGCTTAAAAACCAGAAGAAAGCCGAAAAAATCAAAGCCAAACTCAAAGGAAATTCACTTGATGCCATGGCGAAAGCTGCGGGTGTTCAGATTCAGCAGGCTAATGAGGTGACAATTGAAAACGCAGTGCTTCCGAATTTAGGTGCTGAGCCGAAAGTGGTAGCTACTGCAGTGGCAATGGGCGCCAATAAAATGTCGGCTCCTATTGAAGGGAATTCCGGAGTTTACGTTGTAAAGACGAAAGCTGTTGCGAAAGCGCCTGCACTTAAAGATCACGCACCATACGTTAACAAGCTTAAGCAAATGAAAGCCGGCGATTCAAACAGGGTAATTCCTGCACTGAAAGCCAATGCCGACATTGAAGATAACAGGGTACAGTTTAATTACTAATTCAGAGGTTACTCAAATAAAAATCCCGGTCTTCCGGGATTTTTTATTTCAGGATTATGGCATCGTAAGGAATAACGGTATGAAATCCCTTTTCCTTAAAATATATTTCCGGGTTATCTTTTGAAACTGCCAGGATGAAGTCGCCGCCCCAGCCGCCAAGACTTTTTATTGTTCCGATAAAATCCGGGAAAAACGTTTCCCTGACGGTTTGCATTTCCAGGATACTGCTTAGCAGATTCTCATGTTTTTCAAGTTGGTGCGCGAAGGCTCCGACGGTTTGTGCTGCAAGAACCTGTTCTGTGATTTTGTTTACGGCTTCAATACTTGCTGAAAGTCCGTCAAGGCTGTTATTGTAATACGAAGCAATCGCCGCTTTACTGCTTTGTTTCCGGTTCAGGTATACGAAATACAGGTTTTGGGTAAATGATGGAGTAAAGACAACAGGTTCTGTCACCGGATTTCCATTTTCAAGACGATAAACAACAGGCGAATTATTTTGTGCAGCCGCAATATCATAGCCGCTTCCGCCGAAACTGTTTTTCAATAACAAGAAAGCATCAATTTTCAACCATTGTGCAATGTTATTGATCAGCGTGGAAGACGTTCCCAGTCCCCAGAACTTAGGGAAGGTAAGCTGGGTTTCAATGGAATATCCGTTAGAATTGAAAAAATCTGGATTAAGCCGACTTGCTTCATGAAGAATATCAATCAGGGTCGATTTTATCGAAGATTCCCCTTTTGTCCTGATTCTGATTTCCTCAAAAGTGATGGTGTCTTCAAACCAGATGCTGCCGTCGCTGTCGAAACTTTTCCATTGGATTTTTTGGTCTGAAGCCATTCTAACTGTCATATCCTGGCCGAATTTTGTGGGAAGCGCCAACGCACGCGCGCCGTCCAGTACGAGGTATTCGCCCGTGAGAAGAAGTTTTCCGTTGCTGTAGAATGTTTCCTTCATTGTTTAGTGTTGAATGGAAGCGGCTTAGGTTGCTTGTAAATATCTTCGGGTTTAAGCCCAAATTGTTCACCGGTGGCTGCGCATGTTAGGCAGCAGGAAGAGCTTCTGAAATTTATTTCCGCAGGCTCTCGATATATTCCACAACGGCCGCGTGCGATACCGGTCTTGAGGTAAAATGATGCTTTATCTGATGGCGCTCTTCTTTGGTTGCATCAAACTGATTGATGATGTTGTTCAGGTGCATTTTCATGTGGCCTTCCTGGATTCCGGTAGTTGTAAGCGATCTGAGTGCGGCGAAATTCTGCGCCAGGCCGGCAACTGCGACAATTTGCATGAGTTCTTTTGCAGAAGGTTTCTCAAGCATTTCCATAGCGAGTTTCACCAGCGGATGCAAAGATGTTAGCCCGCCAACCGTGCCCAAAGCCAGCGGAATTTCAATCCAGAACGAGAAGATCCCACTTTCGATTCTGGCATGCGATAAACTTGAATATTGCCCTGATTTCGACGCATAGGCATGGATTCCGGCTTCTACGGCGCGGAAGTCATTTCCTGTAGCGATGACCACCGCATCAATCCCGTTCATGATGCCTTTGTTGTGCGTAACGGCCCGAAAAGGCTCGACCTCGGCAATTTGTACGGCGCGGATGAAGTTTTCTGCAAATTGCTGCGGATCTGAAATATGTTTTTCTGCCAGTTCTTCAACTTTGCAGGAAACTTCGGCCTTGACGACACAGTTTGGGACATAGTTCGACAAGATGCTCATCACCACCTGGATATTCTTTTCTTCTTCGGTGAATTCCGTGAATGACAATGCTTCATCTTTCAGTGTTTTGCCAAATTGCTCGAGGCAGGAGTTGATGAAATTTGCGCCCATTGAATCTTTTGTATCGAATGTCGCATGCAATTGGAAGTATCCCGGAATCAGGCTGGTCTTATCGTTTAAAACAATATCCCGGATTCCGCCACCACGCTGGCGCATGTTTTTCGTGAGATGATCTGTCGCAGAAAACAGCAGCGGTTTCAGCCTTGTAAAAAAGTCAGCTAGTTTTGCAGCGTCTCCGTTAAATATAAAATGTACCTGGCCTATTTTTTCAGTATCGAGAACCGTGGCTTTAAATCCGCCGCGTGTCGACCAGAATTTAGCTGATTTTGCCGCAGCCGCGACCACCGAGCTTTCTTCGATGGCCATGGGAACCGTGTAATAGTTTCCGTTGATCAGGAAATTCGGTGCAATTCCGAGTGGAAGATAAAAATTCGTGATTGTATTTTCAATGAATTCGTCATGAAGCTGCTGGAGCTTTGTGTCGGCATTCCAGTAGCTTCGGATGAGCGCTTCGGCCTCGGCTGGGTTTTGAAAATATGTTGATGCGATCCACTTGATTTTTTCCTCTTTTGTGAGTTTTGAAAATCCGGAAACAGCGTGGCTCATTGATGAATGATTTCTGCAAAGATAACCTTTCAGCAAATCAGGTATGTATTTTCCGGCCAAAGAATTTTAACGCTTTTTGGTATAATTTCTATCAGCTTTGGTTTTATCTGCAAGTGACGTGGCAGTATCTTTAAGCCAGATATGGAATCCGAAAATCAATATATAAAAGGGCGTGGCGCACAGAAAAACGTGCAAAACAGGTTCTTTGCGGAATCGGTCGAAAGGCTCGATGAATTCCTGAATTATTGCCATCTCGAAGGTGATGCGCCTGACGATAACCGCACGCAGTTTCTTGAAGTGTTTCCCAAAACCATTGTAAATAAGGTCGACAGCCCTGATGTGAGCATGATGTATTCAATGAATTCATACCAAGGTTGCGAACACGGCTGTATTTATTGTTTTGCCAGAAACACGCACGAATATTGGGGTTACAGCGCCGGACTCGATTTTGAACGGAAGATTCTGGTAAAGAAGAACGCGCCGCAGCTTTTGGAGGAAAAACTAAACAGCCGAAACTGGCAAGCGTACCCGATCGTAATGTCTGGAAATACCGATTGCTACCAGCCGGCCGAAAAGAAGTATGAAATTACCCGTAAATGCCTCGAAATATTCCTGAAGTACAAACATCCCGTTGCCATCATCACAAAAAATGCGTTGATTAAAAGGGATTTGGATATTTTATCGGAGCTTGCGAAAGATAATCTTATCGGCGTTAATGTCTCAATTACTTCCCTTAATGAAAAAACACGGCAGCTTCTCGAGCCGCGGACTGCAACAATCGCCAAGAGGCTTGAGACTGTAAAAGTACTTTCCGAAAATGGAATTCCGGTAAATGTAATGCTGGCACCAATTATTCCGGCCATCAACAGCCATGAAGTCGTTCCTTTGGCAAAAGCGGCTGCAGATGCCGGAGCGCTTTCCATCGGATATACAGTTGTGAGGTTAAACGGCGCGATCGGGGAGATTTTCACCGACTGGATTCACAAAGCCATGCCCGACCGTGCCGAAAAAGTGCTCAACCAGATCAAAGACTGCCACGGCGGAACACTCAATGACAGCCGCTGGGGAAACCGGATGCGCGGTGAAGGAAATTTTGCGCAGCAGATTCATGCCCAAATATCGCTGGCCCGAAGGAAATTTTTTTCCGGCCGGGTTTATCCTGAACTCAACACCACGCTTTTCCAGCAGTATAAAGGCGGGCAACTGAAACTGTTTTAACTATTTATACGTAACAAAAATGTGTCCTTACGTCTAACCTGACCATTAACCAAATTCTGCATTTAACAGTGAAAAATAACGCTATGTCTATTTTTTTCACTAAAATTGACAGTTTTTATATTCCATTTTAAGATGATTAAAACATTACGGCTTGCGGCGTTGCTTCTATTTGTTTGTGTTTCAGCAATCGCCCAGCAAAAAATTACCCTCGATGAGATCTGGAACGGCGCATTCCGCACAAAAGGAATGGATGAGCTGCAGTCGATGAAGAACACAAATCAGTATACAGTGCTGAATTTCGACCGTTCTTCGAGGTCATCTTCCATTGATTTGTATGATTTCTCAACATTAAAGAAAGTTTCGACACTCATCAGCTCGAAAGACCATAAGGATTTGCCGGGAATCGACAGCTATGCTTTCAGTAATGATGAAAAAAGGATACTGATCGCAGCCAATTCTGAGCCTATTTTCCGTCATTCGTTTACGGCTGATTATTATCTGTATGATATCGATTCGAAACAACTGACTAAAATTCTTGAAAAGGTACAGGAGCCGACTTTTTCCCCAGACGGAAAAAGAATAGCTTTCGCAAAAGAGAACAATCTTTTCGTTTATGATGTTGCTTCCGCGAATTTTATCCAGATTACGACCGATGGGAAAAAGAATGCCGTCATCAACGGAATTACCGATTGGGTTTACGAGGAAGAATTTGCTTTTGTGCGTGCATTCGACTGGAGCGCCGACGGTTCAAAACTGGCATTCATCAGGTTTGATGAAAGTGCCGTGCCTGAATTCAGCATGACGCTTTTCCACAAAGACCTCTATCCGTCAACGGAAACTTTTAAATACCCAAAAGCGGGTGAAAAAAATGCCGATGTCTCACTTCATATTTATGATGTCGCGTCTAAAAACCTGAAACAGGTGACACTTGGAAAATACAATGATTTTTATATTCCGAGAATGAAATGGACCCATGATGCGAATGTGTTGAGCGCGCAGGTGATCAACCGCCATCAGGACAATCTCGATCTTTTGTTCATAGACGGAAAAACCGGTAATGCACGTGTGGTGCTCAATGAGAAAGACAAAGCCTATGTTGATATTACCGACAACCTGACGTTCCTGAAAGACAACAGCTTTATCTGGACCAGCGAGAAAGACGGATTCAATCACATTTACCTTTACGATAAAAATGGCAAGCTTAAAAACCAGGTGACGAAAGGGAAGTGGGAAGTGACCAATTATTACGGTTATGACGATAAGACGAAGACGGTTTTTTATCAATCGGTGGAGAATGGCTCGATAAACCGAGACGTTTACAGCATCAGCCTTGACGGAAAGAACAAAAAGCGGCTTTCCCCTCAAACAGGAACCAATGCAGCGACTTTTAGTCCTGATTACACTTTCTTCATCAATGCCTATTCAAGTGCAGCAACGCCACCTGTTTATACACTAAACGAGGTAAAAACTGCCAAACAGGTACAGCCGATTGTTGATAACGCCGCACTTTCAACCAAACTCCAGAACTACAATCTTCCCGCAAAAGAGTTCTTCGTGCTGACTACCGAAAAAGGGCAACAATTGAATGCGTGGATGATTAAGCCAAAAGATTTCGATCCGAAGAAAAAATATCCCGTTTTCATGTACCAATATTCGGGTCCGGGTTCACAGCAGGTGGATAATGCCTGGAATGTATCCGATGATTACTGGTTCATGATGCTTTCCCAGGAAGGTTATATCGTAGCGTGTGTCGACGGCCGCGGTACCGGATATAAAGGCGCCGAATTTAAGAAGGTCACGCAAAAAGAGCTTGGGAAATATGAAGTGGAAGACCAGATCGATGCCGCAAAGGTCATTGGGAATTATCCTTATGTAGATAAAGCGCGGATCGGCATCTTCGGATGGAGCTATGGCGGCTTTATGTCGGCAAACTGTATCCTGAAAGGCAACGATGTATTTAAAATGGCCATCGCCGTGGCGCCGGTTACCAACTGGAGATTTTACGACTCGATCTACACAGAGCGCTACATGCAGACGCCACAGGAAAATCCTTCAGGGTATGATGAAAATTCACCCATCAACCATGTCGACAAGCTGAAAGGGAAATTTCTTCTTATTCATGGCTCTGCCGACGACAACGTTCACGTACAGAACTCCATGCAGATGATTGAAGCGCTCGTCCAGGCAAATAAACAATTCGATTCACAGATATATCCGGATAAGAACCACGGCATCTTCGGTGGGAAAACCCGAATTCAGTTGTATACCAAAATGACGAATTTTATCCGCGAAAATTTATAATTAACAAACCTAACCAAAAAACTACAATGACAGAAAATCAGGTAAAAACAGGACATCCGAAAGGTCTTTGGGTATTGTTCGGAACGGAAATGTGGGAGCGTTTCAACTTCTACGGAATGCGTGCGATCCTTACCCTTTTCCTCGTTAATTCATTGATGATGAAAGAAGAGACGGCTTCAATTATTTATGGCGGCTTCCTCGGGCTTTGTTATCTTACGCCAATGCTCGGCGGTTTCGTAGCCGATCGTTTCTTTGGGAACAGGAACTGTATTTTACTTGGCGGATTGATGATGGCCATGGGTCAGTTGACACTATTTGCCAGTGCGAGTATTTTCGGGACAAACCTGGATTTTGCCAATACACTGATGTGGATCGCGTTGGGAATCATCATTTTTGGAAATGGATTCTTTAAGCCGAATATTTCAAGTATGGTTGGAAGCCTTTATCCGAAACAGGAAAAAAGCAAGCTCGACACCGCTTTTACAATTTTCTACATGGGAATCAACATGGGTGCCTTCCTGGGCCAATTGATTTGCCCGATTATCGGCGATGTGAAAGACCTTGACGGTACACGTGATATCCATGCTTTCCGTTGGGGATTCCTCGCTGCCGGTATCGCCATGCTTATCGGGACCGCATTGTTCTATTTCCTGAAAAATAAATACGTAGTTACTCCGGAAGGCCGTCCGTTAGGCGGATTGCCGTCTAAAAACGTCGCCTCCGATTTCGAAGAAGGCGAATCACAGAAAGCAGTTTTCTCAACCACAGCCTTGATTGGTGCGGCTGTCGCATTTTTAGTACTCGGTGCCCTGATCCATTTTGTATTTGACCAAAACTGGATTTATACGATTATTTATGCGAGCGGACTTACGCTTGCCGGACTTATAGTTTCCGATACCTCATTAACAAAAGTGGAACGCGACAGGATATTTGTAATCTATATCGTGGCTTTCTTTATCATATTTTTCTGGGCTGCTTTCGAACAGGCCGGTTCGTCACTCACATTCATTGCCGATAACCAGACCGACAGGAACTTCTTCGGATGGAATATGCCGCCGTCTATGGTGCAGATTTTTAACGGACTTTTCGTTGTAGCGCTTGCAGTTCCTTTCAGTATGCTTTGGGATAAACTCAGGGCAAACAACAGCGAGCCGATCTCACCGATGAAGCAGTCATTCGGACTCGCACTCATCGCCATCAGTTATTTTATCATCGCTTACAATGTAAAAGATCTTGGCAACAGTGGGCTGCTGGCGATCAAATGGCTGATTCTTTTGTATCTGATCCAGACTTGTGCGGAATTGTGTTTATCGCCAATCGGACTTTCACTTGTTGGAAAACTTTCTCCAAAAAGATTCTCATCGCTCCTTTATGGCGTATTCTTCCTGTCGAATGCCGCAGGTTACGCACTCGCGGGAACATTGGGATCGATTCTTCCGGCTACAGGTGATAAATTTACAAAAGCACAGGAACTGGGAATTGACCTGCAGGCGGTACTCGATAAAAGAATTACTCCGACTCCGGAACAATTGAAATTGCTTGAAGCCAATCAGATTACAGCCGCCAATCCAATGTTTGCCGGGTTCGAAATACATAATCTCTTTGAATTCTTTATGGTTTTCGTGATACTGTGCGGACTCGCGGCTGTGATACTTTTCGCATTGACCCCTGTATTGAAGAGAATGATGCACGGCGTAAGATAAGCTTATGTGGAACAAACATCCTAAAGCCTTACCATATCTGTTTTTATCCGAAATGTGGGAGCGTTTCGGATATTACCTCATGATCGGGATATTCACGCTCTATCTTAAAGACGTCGAAGCCGGTTTTGCAATGACCGAAAAGGAAGCTTCCGATTTATATGGAACTTTTATTGCGCTTGTTTTCCTGACACCGTTTATTGGCGGGCTCGTAGCCGACAGGTATCTCGGTTATAGAAAATCAATCATTATCGGCGGAATATTGATGGGAATCGGATATTTCCTGATGGGTGTGCATTCGATCCAGGTTCTGTACGTTGCAATGACTTTCGTTATTGTGGGAAATGGTTTCTTCAAACCGAACATTTCCACTTTACTCGGGAATTTCTACTCCAAGGAAGAATACAAAGAGAAAAAAGACGAAGGATACAATATATTTTATATGGGTATCAATGTCGGCGCCTTCATCTGTAATTTCTTTGGTGCCGCGCTGCAGATTCTTCTCGGTTGGCATTTTGCCTTTATGGCTGCCGGACTCGGAATGTTCATCGGTGTTGTCGTTTTTATGATGGGCACAAAACATTACGTGGGGTACGACCAAAAGAAAGGGACGCAGGAAGGCGACATGCCATTTTATAAAATTGTCCTTTTTATTTTATTGCCTTCGGTGATTTTTGGGATTATCGGCTGGCTTATAAAAGGCGTGACTTCAGAAGCAAATCCTAATAGCTACATTTTCGGATCTGACAGTACGGATGCATTCATCTTTGCCTGCATTCCTGTCGTACTATTTTATGCATCATTATATCGCCGTGCACGACCAGAGGATAAACGCCCGATTGGTGCGTTGCTGGCAATTTTTTCAGTGGTGATTTTATTCTGGGCGGTTTTCAAGCTTAACGGATCGGCGCTTACAACCTGGGCCGACCGCTATACCGACAGGGAAGTTACCGAAACCATGCGCCCGGTTTTCTCAGGGTTGAAACTCGCAGATGAAGTCCAATATAAAAAAGATTCTGTCGCAGTTTACGATGAGCAGTTCAGGCTCCAGAAAGAAGACGGCAAAGTAAGAAAAGAGATCAATTATCCATTGTACTTCCGGAATGTCGGCACAGGCAAACAACCGGCCGACGACATGAAAGTAACATTATGGGCAACAAATCTCAGCCAATCGATCAATCCCGGCTGGGTGATTATCCTGACGCCGCTCGTGGTTGCCTTCTTCACCTTTTTGCGGCACCGGAAAAAAGAGCCTTCAACACCGACAAAAATCGCATTCGGACTTTTAATTTCTGCATTATCGGTTCTTGTCATGGTTGCCGCCGTACAAATGGGAAGCAATGGCACCGAGAAAGTCAGCGTTTGGTGGCTTGTGGCAAATTACGGCGTGATTACGATCGGGGAACTTTTCCTGAGTCCGATGGGACTTTCAATCGTCTCAAAGTTAAGTCCGGTGAATATTACCTCGTTAATGATGGGCGGCTGGTTTCTGGCAACATCGATAGGAAATAAACTCAGTGGCGTTCTTGCCAGTATGTGGGATACTTACGAAGATAAAAGTAATTTTTTCTGGATTAATTTCGGTTTACTGATGTTTGCCACGCTGCTGATGTTCGCGCTTCTGAAACAACTTAACAAGGTCATGGCCGAAAAGGGAATCAGATAATGGATCATCCAATTGCAGACGTAACCGATATTCATAATTTTCAGGGCAAATATCCCAAACAGCTCTGGTATCTGTTCTTTAGCGAAATGTGGGAACGCTTCTGCTTTTACGGAATGCGTGGCATGCTCGTTATTTTTATGGTAAGCCAGCTAAAAATGAACGACGTGGTCGCCAACCTTCAGTATGGTGCGACACAGGCTTTTGTTTATGCTTTTACTTTCATCGGCGGACTCTTTGCCGACAAAATTCTGGGTTATAGGAAATCCCTCTTTTGGGGCGGCATGCTGATGATTGTCGGGAGCATTATCCTTGCAGTCGATCCCAAGCAGTTTTTCTTCCTCGGAATATCATTTACGATAATCGGAACCGGTTATTTTAAACCCAATATTTCGACAATGGTCGGAAGTCTTTATCGGGAGAATGATCCGAGGCGGGATGCCGGATTCTCATTCTTTTACATGGGTGTCAATGTAGGCGCGCTGATCGGAGGATATATCTGCATCGCAGTGGCCAATGGAACAATGTTGTCGTCTTTTGTTCCGGAACACCTTCGTTGGAATGTAGCCTTTGGGTTTGCCGCAGTAGTAATGATCATTAGCCTGCTGACATTTGTTCAAACACAGAAATCATTGGGTACAATCGGGATTTCACCGCTACTGTCTATTGATAAGTCAAAGCGCCGCACTTACGAAATCCTGACTTATATCGGTTCTTTGGTGGTTATTCCGGTAATTATTTTGCTGGTTTCCAATCCCGATTATACCAATATGTTCATGTATATCATCGGGCCATGCGCATTGCTGTATCTTCTGTATGAGATGAAGAACTACTCACTGCAGGAAAACAAGAAACTATTTGCAGCCTTGATATTCATTTTGTTCTCGATCATATTCTGGGCCTTTTTCGAGCAAAGTGGCGGATCTTTGAGTCTGTTTGCGGCCAATAATCTTGAAAATACTTTGTTGGGAGCGGAAGTAGACCCTAACGGCGTAAACAATTCAGCTAACTCTTTTTTCGTTATTGCGTTTGCTGCGCTGGTGGGAATTGTGTGGCTGTGGATGAATAAGCGCAAGATCGAGCCTAATACCATTGTAAAGTTCGGGCTTGGCTTCCTGTTCCTTGCAGGAGGTTTTTATGTTTTCTATTACACAAAATTTTTCGCTGATGCAAACGGGATTACTTCCCTGGATCTGTTTACCTTAGGATGGTTTGTAATCACATTCGGGGAACTTTGCCTGTCGCCGATTGGCATGTCGGCAATGACAAAACTATCTCCCCAAAAATTGCAGGCAGTCATGATGGGAATGTGGTTTCTGGCGAGTGCTTACGGACAATATTTTGCGGGGTTACTGGGTGCCGATATTGCCGAAGCATCCGGAAACGCCGATAATTTGCAGAAACTTTCTGTATATGCTGAAGGCTATAAACAATTGGCGATTTATGCCCTGATCGCAGGAGTCACTATGATTCTGATCGCCCCGCTGGTTAAAAAATTAATGCAGGATGTAAAATAATTTGTTACCTTTCGGCACCGTATTTGACAAAAGCGGACTCCTTAAAATTAAAAAAATGAAGAAGATTTTTATTACTCTTTTGCTGATTGCCGGATCTTTTGCCTCGCAGGCACAAGAACTTACCTGGCATACCGATGTAAATAAGGCTGTCGAAATCAGCAACAAAACAAAAAAACCACTTTTATTGTTCTTTACAGGAAGCGATTGGTGCGGCTGGTGCATCAGGTTACAGAAAGAAGTCCTGAAAACACCTGAATTTGCGAAATGGGCTGATGAGAATGTCGTTCTTGTCGAGCTTGATTATCCAAGAAGAACTGCTCAGGCTCCCGAAACCCAAAAACAAAATGCTGAACTTCAGCAGACATTCATGGTTCAGGGTTATCCGACAGTCTGGTTGGTGAAGGCAGGGAAAAAGGATAACAAAGTTAATTTTGAAAAGCTTGGCAGCACAGGATATGTTGCAGGCGGGCCTTCAAAATGGCTTGAAGGCGCAAATAAAATACTGGGTAAATAAAAAATTATTTAATCAGCCTGAAGAATCCCTTCTCACCGGTAAAGTGAAAAGGGATTTTTTGTTTTTGGCAGGTAAGATCCCACATTGCTGTATAACTTTTGTAGTTTGATGCATCGGCGATTACCATCTTTGGCTTGAGCACTGCCAGCATTCGGTCGACATTGATTCTCGGAGATTGTGTAAGAACAATGATGTCAGGATTCACGCTAAGCGGATAGACCGCAGAACTGTCGATTATCAAAATCTTTTGCTCTTTGAAGCTCAGGGTATTCCGAAGTAGGTTCCTTTCCGACACGCGGCTGAAGTTCGCCGTCAGGTATTGCTGAAGCGCTTTTTCAGATCTCTCATTTGATATTGTATCGGCAAATACCTTTACTGCCTGGCCGTGCCGTTCAGTTATCATGGAGCGGTTCCTGATGTTGAAAACAACCAGTTCCTCATCATTATTGTTTGTCCATTTTTCAACCAGGAAAGCAGTCTGCAGGCATGCAATTGAACACAACAGGAACGTAAGATTTCGCTTTGATCGTTCGGCATAGTAAAAGATCAGTGCTATGATCAGCAGGTAAGATGTAACAAGCATGTGGGAATTAAACGGGATATCCCTGAAAATAAAATTTTCAAATGAAGCGATGAGCCCTATTATTTTATTCAGCACAAATATGCTCCATTCAAGTATTTTCGTGGCGAGAGGGAAAGTAAAGCCAAGGGCGGCGGGAACCATTACAAGCACGCCAGCGATCATAATAAAGCTCAGGAACGGAATAACCACAAGGTTTGTAATGAAGAACAATCCCGGAAATTGATGGAAATAGTAAACACTTAGCGGCAATGTTCCGATTTGTCCAGCAAATGAAACTGTCAGGATATCCCAAAAATACTTCACCATTTTATTTTCAGGCATCCAGAGTTGGGCAAGATATGGCTGAAGCCAAAGGATAAAAAACAAAGCCGCGTAACTCAATTGGAAACCTACATCAAAAAGGAAGGCAGGTTCAAAAAGCAGAATGAGCAGCATCGATACAACCAGTGTGTGAAAAATATTGGTGCTTCTGTTAAGATGCATTCCGATGGCCACGAATGAAAACATGGTAGTAGACCGTACTACCGATGGGGAAAGGCCGGCTACAATGGCAAACAACCAAAGGAAGCCGATGATAGTTATCAATTTGATAATAGATCCGCGGCGGGTTTTCGGTAACGGCTTCAAAATAAAATTGAGGAACAGCAGCAGGAAACCCACATGTAATCCTGATACGGAAAGAATATGTACGGCACCGGCAAACTGATAATCCTGTAATATTTCAGGTGAAATATCCTGTTGCTGACCAAGAATCAGTGCGGCAGCAACATTGAGTTCCTGTTGATTAAAGCCACTTTTTTTCAGGTTATCGATAATACGGTTGCGAAACCTGTCAGAATAATACCAGATGTCTTTTTTGGGAGCGTCAAAAATCCTTACGTCTTCAGGATAAACATAAACCTGTGCGTAAACCGATTTGTTCGTGAGGTACTTTCCGTAATCAAACTGGTTCGGGTTTAGCGGTCGGCGGTGCTTTATAATTTCTGTACGAACAATTAAGTTTTCACCAACGTGCAGTTCGCTTTTCGCCTTTTGAAAGTTGATCAAAATCCTGCCTGTAGCAGCGTTTGGCCCAATGCGGGAAACTTCGGCATAATATCTTTCGGAACTTACCGTGCCTTTTAGTTTCTCCCGCAATGTAACATGAAGAAGTTGTTGTCCGGATTTGGTGAAGTGGATATAATTGCTTGCCTGAAGCTGTTCGGAATGTGCAGTAAAAGTAGCCGCTCCACACAGTATCATAACGAAGTACAGCAGCGCCCCGAAATAATTTTTCCTAAATAAATGCTTTCCTGCCGTTGTGTAAAATAAAAGCAATGCTGCGAAAGAAACAGCCAGCGAAAGAAAAATAACGAAAGGGTCAGGATGTAAAAAATAAGCGGCGATTATTCCGGCAATAAACCAGAATGTTATTCTTGCAAGCGGAAAACGAAGTACTTTCATATTACTAAAAGTACTCAAATTCTGTTAATTACAAAATTACATGATCACCCTGTTGGCCTGTGCGAAGGTTTTTTGATAATAAGGTTCCCGTGTTGAGGAAATGATCACACCTTTTTGGGTAGAGGAATGAATGAATTTGATTTCTTCTGAATCGGCTTCAATAACAAGTCCGACATGATTGATCGTATCCCTTCCATTGGTGCGGAAAAACACAAGGTCTCCTTTTTTGATTTCTTCTTTTTTAACTTTCTCCCCAACTTTCGCCATTTCGTGAGAACTGCGCGGAAGTTTCATCTCAAAGATATTAAAAACGGCAGTAACCATTCCGGAGCAATCCATTCCGGCTTTCGAAGTTCCGCCTCCGCGATAAGAAACGCCGATAAATTGCATCGCGTTGTTGATCATTTGGAGGGCAACGTAATTATCGGTATTTTCCAGAATGAGATCATCACCTCCGTTTTCTGTGATAATTCCTTTTTTATTTTTTACTGATTTGCCGGAAATGCCAGATTTTGGCTTAACAGGCATCTTAACTGAAGGGGTTTTTACTGCAGCAGCAACTGTTTTTTCCGCCGGCTTTTCGTAGATACCGCGTTTGACTGCTTCTTTTTTACTGGTGATTACTTGTGCGTTTGCGAATGAAGTAAAGAGTAGGACAACAAAAATCAGAAGGTTCTTGTTTTGCATATTTTATTTTTTATTTATGGCGGCAATCCGCTTTATTTATTAATAAAAATCCAAAAGAAAGAAAACGTAATTGGATTTGGTAAAAAAATATAAACTCCTTGTGTTAAAGAATATTATATAATTTTTATCAAAACTAACAGAATTTCCACTTTTATGCAACTTTAATTTGTCAATTCGGCGAAATTTCTTGTTAACACGCTGAAAACCAATCGTTTATAATCGTGTTAAAGTTTTTATGATTAACGATGAGGTTTTTTCCGCAGCACCGGTTCCACCAAGTTTTTTTTCAAGTTCATCATATTTCATTTTCATTTTTAAGGTATTCTCACTCTTTAAGATTTTAGCCAATTCAGCTCTGACTTTTGTCGGGTTGCAGTCATCCTGTATGAGTTCGGTCACTATCTGTTCGTCCATAATAAGGTTTACCAGGGAAATATATTTCAGGGTGATGATCCTTTTTGCAATCTGGTAAGAGATCCAGCCGCCTTTGTACAAAACAACTTCGGGTACTTTAAAAAGTGCGGTTTCAAGGGTGGCCGTTCCTGATGTAACCAATGCCGCCGATGCGATGCTGAGCAGGTCATAGGTTTTATTGTTCACAAACTTCACGCTTTTTAAGGTCAGGAACTGTCGGTAAAATTCATACTCCTGTCCCGGCGCGCCCGCAATTACAAACTGATGTTCGGGAAAATGTTCTACAACTGCCAGCATCACCGACAGCATTTTTGAAATTTCCTGTTTCCTGCTTCCGGGAAGCAATGCAACCACCGGCCGGTCGTCGAGATCGTTTTGCTTTCGGAAAGCTGAATCGGTGGGTTTCCTGTTGTGAATGGCATCAATCAGCGGATGGCCTACGAAATGCACATTGTAGCTGTGCCTGAATTCGTAGAATTCTTTTTCAAAGGGAAGGATGACATACATATGATCCACATCGCGCCTGATCGCTTTAATCCGGTTTTCTTTCCAAGCCCATATTTGTGGTGAAATATAATAATGAGTGCTGTAACCTGAAGTTTTTGCCCATTTCGCAATCCGCATGTTGAATCCCGGATAATCAATAAATATGATAGCGTCGGGTTTATAAGCAGAAATATCCTGTTTGCAGAATGTAATATTGTTCAGGATGGTTTTCAGGTTCATCACGACTTCGGCAAAGCCCATAAAGGCCAGTTCGCGATAATGCTTGACCAATGTTCCGCCGGCAGCCTGCATAAGGTCGCCTCCCCAAAACCGGATTTCAGCCTGTGGATCCTGCCTGAAGAGTTCTTTCATAAGACCCGATCCGTGCAAATCTCCCGAAGCTTCACCGGCAATAATGTAATATCGCATTAAAGAAAAAGTGTAATAAAGGTTAGGATAATTGTCGCCAGCACAACCCCGCGCGCCATAAGTTCTTTTTTGTAGTGCAGAAGCACGAAGAAGGCGATCAGATTGAAAATAGCCCCGAGTGTGATGATTTTTCCGAGGTAGCCTTTTGCCTTCATCAAACGAATACCTTCAATAAATCCATAGTCGGTAAAAAGCATGATAAATATAAAGCTTCCAATAAGCGAAGCGACGATTCCAATCAGTACGCCATAAAATAAATCAGCCTTGTTCATCAAAATTCCATGTATTAAGTTGTTGCATTGCATGATGCGCGGTCATGTCGAATTGAACGGGAACCAAAGAAATGTAGCCATTGGCAAGTGCCCATTCGTCGGTGTCGTTCCCTTGGTCCTGATTGACAAATTCCCCAGTCAGCCAATAATAATCCCTTCCCTGCGGAGATTTCCGCTTGTCGAATTTCTCAACCCACAATGCTTTTGCCTGCCGGCAGATCTTTATTCCGTTTATCTCCCCAGATTTTCGTTTTGGGAAATTCACATTCAGCAGTACGCCTTCCGGAAGTCCGTGTTTAAGTACCTGGGATGCGATTTTTTTCACAAATGGTTTCGCCGGAATAAAGTCGGCATTCCAGTCAAAATCATCAAGGGAAAAACCAATCGCAGGAATCCCTTCAATTCCGGCTTCAACAGCAGCGCTCATTGTTCCCGAATAAATGATATTGATGGACGAATTGGAACCATGGTTGATCCCCGAGACACAAAGATCGGGTCTGCGGTCCAATATTTCACTGACAGCCATTTTTACGCAATCTACCGGAGTTCCGGAACAACTATATTCTGTAACCAACGCGCCTTCAGGTGAAATTCTATTGAGATATAACGTATTGTTAATCGTAATCGCATGACCCATTGCACTTTGCGGCTTATCGGGAGCGACAACGACAACATCGCCCAATTCCGACATCACTTCGACAAGTGTACGGATTCCCGGGGCGGTAATCCCATCATCGTTTGTAACTAAAATCAAAGGCTTAGACATATACAGCTTACGAGTGTGAAATGAATCTTATTATATGGAGCGACATTGGAAAATATTTCTACATTTGGACAAAATTACGCATTTTTCTAAGGTAATATTCCGCTAATTGGTTTAACAAAAGATTATCGCAACCCTTATTTCGACAGCACAATTTTTAAGTAAATTTAGTGTTTTAAACCCTTGATGAATACCATAATCCATTTTATGAAAAGGAATTATAAAGTACTGTTGATCGTGGCTGTATTGTCAGTCGCGCTATGGAGTTTTATGCCCAGGACCAAGTCTGATCCCGAAAAGGATAAACTGCTGATAGAACTCCTCACATTTGTGATAGAGCGCGGCCATTATGACCCTGCTGCTATTGACGACAATCTCTCCAAAGGCATCTATAAAGACTATATACAGGCGTTGGATCCTTCCAAAAGGTTTTTCCTCCAGTCTGATATTGATGAATTTGCCAGATACGAAAACCAGATAGACGACCAGATTAAAAATAAAGACCTTACTTTTTTTGACCTGACCTACAACAGGCTGTTGCAGCGTGTCAAGGAAAGCAAGGATTATTATAAAGGTGTACTTGAGAAACCTTTTGACTACAGTGTTGATGAGGTCTTCAATACCGATTATGAAAAGCTTCCTTATGCGAAAAATACTGCCGAGCTTCGGGAGAAATGGCGTAAGCAGATTAAGCTTTCAACACTTTCTTCACTGAGCGATAAACTTGACCTTCAGGAGAATGAAGGGAAATCTGATGAAACGAAACAGGTTGATAAAACTTCTGATGAACTAAAGGACGCTGCTCAAAAAGTAGATAAAGCCAAAAAATCGGAAGATGTAAAAATCGCAAAGAAATCATTCGCGGAACTCGAGAAAGAAACACGTGAAAGCTCCCTTAAATCGTTAAATGAATATTTCAGCTTTATTGATGACCTAAATAGAAATGACTGGTTCTCAGTCTATATCAATGCTATTGCATCACGTTTCGATCCGCACACTTCGTATTTTGCACCCGAGGAAAAGGACAGGTTTGATATCAGTATGAGCGGTAAGCTTGAAGGAATTGGCGCAAGGCTTCAAAAGAAAAACGATTTTACTGAAATAACCGAACTAATATCCGGCGGACCTGCCTGGAGAGGCAAAGAACTTGAACCTGGCGATGTCGTACTTAAAGTCGCACAGGGAAATAAAGAACCCGTCGATGTTGTCGGGATGCGCCTTGACGATGTCGTTAAAAAAATCAAAGGGCCAAAAGGAACGGAAGTCCGCCTGTCGGTCAAGAAATCTGACGGAACATTAAAAGTCATTTCCATTATACGTGATGAAGTGGAAATTGAGGAAACCTATGCAAAATCAAGCATTGTCGAGAAAGATGGCATGAAGTACGGCATTATTTACCTCCCGAAATTTTACATCGATTTTGAAGACAACAGTAGCCGCGATGCCGGAAAAGACGTCGCTGCCGAGATTGACCGTCTCAAAAAAGAAGGCGTTCAGGGCATTATTATGGATGTACGCGATAACGGCGGCGGATCGCTGAAAACTGTGGTAGACATTGCAGGATTATTCATTGAAGAAGGCCCGATCGTTCAGATTAAATCGGCCGGACGTAAAAAAGAAGTGCTTTACGACCGTGATAAAAAAGTACAATGGGACGGCCCGCTGGTTGTTATGGTTAACAGCTTTTCGGCATCGGCCTCTGAAATTCTTGCTGCGGCAATCCAGGATTACAGCCGTGGTGTCATCATCGGAAGCAAGCAGACTTACGGAAAAGGAACAGTCCAGAACGTTATAGATCTGAACCAGTTTATCCGCAACAGCGATCTTGGCGACCTTGGCGCACTGAAAACTACAACACAAAAGTTTTACAGGATCAATGGAGGTTCGACCCAGCTTGAAGGCGTGAGCAGTGATGTTGCCATGCCCGACAGATATTCTTATGTGAAAATGGGCGAAAGGGATATTGAAAACGCGATGAAATGGGATAAAATAGATCCTGCCGATTTCGCGCCATGGACAAAACAGCCGAATTTTGACGCAGCGGTCGCAAACAGTAAAAAGCGTATTGCCGAAAATGAGGCATTCAAGCTGATTGACGAGAATGCCAAGTGGATAAATGACAGGAGCGAGGAAACTTTTTATCCTCTGCAAATGGATAAATTCCGCGCTGAGCAAAAGGAGCTTGAGGAAAAGGCCAAGAAATATAAGTCGATCGCCGACTATAAGAACCAGCTTAAATTCAAGTCGCTCCAGTATGAAGAAGAAGCTATGGCGAAAGATCAGGTCCTGAAAGAGAAAAGGGACAGATGGCATGAAAGCCTCACTAAAGACATTTATGTACAGGAAGCTGTTAACATTCTCAGCGACCTGCAGTCGCGCCAGAATATTAAAGGCAATGTACAGTTGAAGAAAAAAGACAAATTGGTTAAATCTTAACGATTAACTAAATAATTAAAGAAGCGCTTCCCATCAGGAGGCGTTTTTTTTTGTGCAGCATGTGGATGGTTTGTTGCCGGCCTAGCCCCGATAGCAGCGTACATCCTTTTTATTCAGGTGAATGATCAGGGTGAGCAGAAAGGCAGTGAATAAAAAGATGGCAGCGGATAGCGGGAAACAGCTTCAAAAAACTACCATTCATTTACCTTATTCGCATCCATTTTCAGGAATATGAACAGCAGGATGGTGAAACCCCAAAGGCCTGAACCTCCGTAGGAAAATAGCGGCAACGGAACGCCAATGGTTGGGAAAATCCCTACAACCATCGCTATATTTACAAAAAAGTGGATAAAGAGAATTCCCGCGACGCAATAGCCGTAAACGCGGCTGAATTTTGTTTTCTGACGTTCGGCGAGATACATGACACGTAATATGAGTCCGGCAAACAGCGCAATAACAACCAATGAACCTGCGAATCCCCATTCTTCGCCCACGGTGGTAAAAATGTAATCGGTGTGCTGCTCAGGAACGAAACCTCCTTTTGTTTGTGTGCCTTCGAGAAAACCTTTTCCGATCCATCCGCCTGAACCTACAGCAATTTCCGACTGGTTGGTGTTGTAGCCCACGCCTTTAAGGTCGACTTCTTTTCCCAAAAGGATATTAAACCTGTCGCGGTGGTGTTGTTTAAACACGTTTTCAAAAACATAATCCACTGAAAAGACAAAGCCTGAAATCATCACCAAGATGATAGCGCTGAGGATGATATTCCGGTTGGCAATGCGGCTTCGCCAATAGATCGCTGCGATTATGATCAATGCCAGCAGGATGATGACGTAAGGTTTAAGGATCAGCGCCAGCACAAAGAGCAGAATGGCGATAAAACCCGTCCAGACGTACCATGCCGGAAGTCCTTCGCGATACAATACTAAAATAAACACGCTGTAAATAAGCGCGCTTCCCGGGTCAGGTTGCGGAAGAATCAGCAATATTGGCAAAGCTGTAATCAGCAGTGCAGTCACCTGGCGGTTCATATCCTTAAGATTAACCTGTACATCGCTGAGGTACTTCGCCAGGGCAAGTGCAGTAGCGGCTTTGGCAAATTCTGAGGGCTGCAGGGTAAAGTTTCCGATAGCATACCAGCAGCGCTGTCCGGCTATAGTCTTTCCAAAAAGAAAAAGTCCGGCGAGGGAAACAAGCGCAATCCCAAAGATGATACTTGAATATTTTTCATAGAATTTCCCATCGACTGAAAGTACGACAAAAATCAGCGGAACGGTCAAAAGGATAAACAGCAATTGCTTACCGTAAATCTGGCTGAAATCAAAAGCGGTACTGGTCTCGATCGATAAGGATGAGGAATAAATGTTAAGCCATCCCAATATTACAAGCGAGATATAGATAAAGATGCTTATCCAGTCGATGTTGCTGCCTACGCTCTGATTTTTCACAATTCTAGTTTTCTGCTTCGGGGCTGTTTATTACGGTCGGTGCGGTATAAGTTGTATCCCTGCCCAAATATTTATCGTATTCAGACTGGAGGCTTCCTTCTAACATTCGTTTCTGAAGGTCGGTTCGTGTTATTTTACCGCGGATGTATTTCTCGATCATCAGGCTGGCAATTGGTCCCGCCCAACGTGCGCCCCAATATCCATTTTCCACAAAAACCGCAATGGCAATTTTCGGATTGTCTTTTGGTGCAAAGGCAACAAAAATCGAGTGATCCTGAAGTTTGGTACGTTTGCCGTTGATCTTGGCAAAGTTTTCCGCTGTTCCTGTTTTTCCGCAAATATCAATACCATCAACTTTTAGCGCCCGCGCGGTACCCAGATTATATACATCGAAGAGTCCGTTGATCACAGGCTCAAAATGTTTCCGGTTGATTGTGGTCACATGCTTTGTTGTAAACTTCTTATCAATGGGGTGGTTCTTGATCTTTTTGATGATGTGAGGCGTGTAATAATAACCGCGGTTCGCCACTGTGGCCATCATATTGGCAAGCTGGATCGGGGTCATCAGCACTTCGCCCTGACCGATGGCGTTTGATACGATGGTTGTGCTCCGCCATCCGCCGTTTGGATAAATCCGCTTATAGGTTTTTGATGTTGGACGGCTTCCTTTTCTTCCTGTCGGAAGGTCATAGCCCATAAATTGTCCCAGTCCGAAACTCTTCAGGTGGTTGCTCCAGACATCAACACCTGCGGAAGGTTTTGTGAATTTATTGATCGTTTTCATGTAAACGCTTGCAAAATAAGTATTGCACGAGTTGTAGATGCCGTTGTGGAGTTTAGAAATTCCGGAGTCATGGCATTTCATGAACCTTCCGCGGGCATAGCTGAAACCGTGATGACAAACAAATGATGTTTCCTCAT
Organism: Flavobacterium sp.; assembly: GCA_036399795.1. GTDB lineage: Bacteria > Bacteroidota > Bacteroidia > Flavobacteriales > Flavobacteriaceae > Flavobacterium. Next base: position 75,876 of record DASWML010000005.1, on the reverse strand, counting down.
CAATCACTTTTTCCTGCAGGCCAATTAATCCCGTAAGGATCTTAAACGGTGAACCGGGAGGATATTCTGCCAGCAGTCCGCGGTCATATAGTGGCTTTGCAATTGAATCGTGATAAAGCTTTGTGTAATTTTTCGAGCGTTGCCTGCCAACCAGGATTGCCGGATCGTAAGAAGGCGCAGTGACCAAAGCGAGGATTTCGCCGGTTTTGGGTTCAATTGCCACGATACCGCCGCGTTTGTTCACCATTAATTCCTCACCATATTGCTGAAGCACCAAATCGATCGATAAAGTAATATCGTCACCCTGAACGGCTATCGTGTCGAATTTCCCATTTTTATAAGAGCCTATTTCGCGGTTGTATTTGTCACGTTGGATATACTTTACACCTTTCACGCCTCGTAACGTAGTCTCATAACTTTCCTCGACGCCTTGTTTTCCGATAAGGTCACCGCTGATATAGTATGGATTTTTCTTGATAAGGTTGTCATTTACCTGCGTAATGAAACCAAAAACGTTTGCGCCGCACGCCACCTGATAATCCCTGAGCGCCCTTTTTTGGATCTCAAAGCCAGGGAATTTCCTGATTTTCTCCTGAAAAGCGGCATATTCCCGTTTATTGAGCTGAGGCAGAAAAATGGAACGCAGCCGCGGACTATAGATACGGGCTTTTTCAACCCGCACAATGAAATCTTCCTTGGTAATGCTCAACAGTTTGCAAAATTCCAAAGTATCAAGATTCTTTATTTCCCTTGGCGTCACCATGATGTCATACGAAGGCTGGTTTGCCACCAGAAGTTTTCCTTTACGGTCATAAATATAGCCGCGCTCAGGATAATCGTACTTAATTTTGATCGCATTATTATCTGACTTCAGTTTCAGGGAGTCGTCAATTATCTGCAGGTAAAAAAGCCGCATTATGAGCAGTGCGGCAGCAATGATCACCAAAGACGGAAGAAGTACTTTTCTCATCGCTTGCTTGGCTTAAAAATATAAATGAGGATAATACAGAGAATGATGGTAAAAATGGTGCTGAGGAAAGTCCGCAGCAAAATATCCCAAATGTTGCTGATGCGGAACACTTCAAGCACAAAAAGTGTAAAATGGTGTATGACTACCGATATCATGATAAATGAAAACCGTTCGGGCGTCAGCACGTCATTGATTCGGATGGTTTGGTATTCATAGCTCAATCCGAACGAAAATTTAAATATCGACGGCCGCGCGTAGGCAAGTACAAGACATGATGCCGCATGAACACCGCCTGAATTGCAGAACATGTCCATAATAAGCCCCATAAGGAAAGCGGCGCCGAGTATTGCGTGCCGGTTTGCATCAACTGGATACAGGATTAAAAACAGGACATAGGGAAACGGATTGATGTAACCCATGAATGTCATATTATTAAAAATGATCACCTGTGCCGCGAGCAGCAAAACAAAGCGCATTATATTTAAAAGAACCGTGCTATTCACCTTTGGTTTCTTTTTCCAGATTCATAATCTCGTCGCGATCCTTACTTTTAATGATGTACACATGTCCGAGATTCGTCATGTCGTTAAACAGCTTTACGTTGATGGTGTAATAATTCGTTTCATTGTCGATGTAAATCTTGTCGATGGTACCGATGCCGATATTCTCCGGAAATATTACCGATTGCCCGCCGGTTACGATGGTGTCGCCTTTCCTGACTGATGCCAGTCTCGGAACGTCGATCAATTGAACATAACCTGTGCTTTTTCCGTTCCAGATCAAAGATCCGAAATGGTTCGACTTCTTGATTTTTGCATTGATTTGCGACTTGACGTTCAGGATACTGATGACGGTTGCATAATTTTTAGAAACATTGTCAACGATACCAATGATACCCGAACTGTTCACAACGCCCATGTCAGGTTTTATGCCTGCGGCAGATCCTGAGTTTATGGTGAGGTAGTTTTCAAAAACATTATACGAGTTGTGGATGACTTTCGAAACAATCAGGTCAGTTTTGCTGACACCTTTGATGCTGTCAAATTTCTTTACAGCAATAGAATCGCTTACGTTAAACAGAAGCATTTTCAGGCGGGCGTTTTCATTTGCCAATTCCTGGTTTTGTTCTTTCAGGTTCAGGTATTCGCTCACATCGTTCATCTTGGCATAAACACCGCCGGTAAGAAAATTAGCAGAACTCACTACTTTGCTCCGATGATAAGAATGCGACTGTACAGTAAGCACTAACGAAATTCCTAAAAGCAGCAAAAACAGTAGCCTGGTACTGTTTTTAAATATAAAATTAAATATTTGCTGCATCTTCTTGCGTCAGGTTTTCAGTTCAGGCCAGGCCGTAGCGTATGATTATTTGATTAGGATGCTCCTGAATTTCGGAATATTCTTAAGTGCCATTCCGGTTCCGCGTACAACGGCGCGAAGTGGATCTTCGGCAATGTAAACCGGAAGGTCGGTTTTTTGCGAAATCCTTTTGTCAAGTCCGCGTAGCATTGATCCGCCACCAGCGAGATAAATCCCTGTGTTGTAAATATCGGCAGCGAGTTCCGGCGGCGTCTGCGACAGTGTTTCCATGATCGCATCTTCAATCCTTTGAATTGATTTGTCAAGCGCCTTTGCAATCTCCCTGAAAGAAACTTCAACCTGTTTCGGTTTCCCGGTAAGCAAATCCCGTCCTTGAACCGACATTTCATCCGGTGGTGTGTCAAGGTCTTCGGTTGCGGCACCAATGGTGATTTTTATTTTTTCGGCAGTGCTTTCCCCAACAAATAGGTTGTGCTGTGTCCGCATGTAGTAAACGATGTCATTTGTGAAAACGTCACCGGCAATTTTTACCGATTTGTCGCAAACAATACCGCCAAGAGCGATTACGGCGATTTCTGTTGTTCCGCCGCCGATGTCTACGATCATGTTTCCTTTTGGCTGCATGATGTCGATCCCGATCCCGATTGCTGCTGCCATCGGTTCGTGGATCAGGTAAACTTCTTTTCCGTTCACGCGCTCACATGATTCTTTTACCGCGCGCATTTCCACTTCGGTAATTCCGGACGGAATACAAACGACCATCCTCAATGCCGGAGTGAACATTCGCTTTTTTAGCGCGGGAATACTCCTGATGAACATGCTGATCATTTTTTCCGACGCATCGAAATCCGCGATCACGCCATCCTTCAGCGGACGTATGGTTTTTATGTTTTCATGGGTCTTTCCCTGCATCAGGTTTGCTTCCTTGCCTACGGCAGTTATTTTCCCCGATATCCTGTCACGTGCCACAATCGACGGACTGTCGATTACGACCTTATCATTGTGGATGATCAGCGTGTTTGCCGTGCCAAGGTCAATCGCAATATCCTCGGTCATGAAATCAAAAAATCCCATACTTTTTCAGGGTTTATATATTAATAAAAAATTAACGCACAAAGGTAAATAAATTAATGTTTAAAATGACGGGTGCCGGTAAATACCATAGCCATATTATTTTTATCGCAATAGTCGATACTCAGGTCGTCTTTAATCGATCCGCCGGGTTGGATTACGGCTGTTATTCCTGCTGTTTTGGCTATTTCGACGCAGTCGGGAAAAGGAAAAAAAGCATCACTTGCCATCACCGATCCCTGAAGGTCAAATCCAAATGAATTGGCTTTTTCAATGGCCTGGCGAAGCGCATCCACACGTGATGTTTGTCCGGTTCCTGAAGCGATCAATTGTCCGTTTTTTGCCAGGACGATCGTGTTCGACTTTGTGTTCTTGCATATCTTGGACGCGAAAAGCAAATCTTCGGTTTCAGCATCTGATGGCGCCCGGTTAGTAACGGTTTTAAGATTGGCTTTATTATCGGTAACGTTGTTCCTGTCCTGAACCAAAATGCCGTTTAGGCACGTACGTACTTGTTTTTCAGGCAGCGCGGCTTCTTTTTGAATCAGTATGATCCGGTTTTTCTTTTCTGAAAGTATAGCAATGGCTTCGCCATCATATCCGGGAGCGATGACAACTTCGCAGAATAGCTTGTTGATTTCAGCGGCAGCTTCGGCATCAATTTTCGAATTTGAAATCAAAACGCCGCCAAAAGCAGAAGTCGGATCGCCGGCAAGGGCATCGAGGTAAGCTTCCCTGATCGTGTTGCGTGTTGCGAGTCCGCAGGCATTGTTGTGTTTCAGGATGGCAAACGTCGGATCGTTATCTTTAAACTCGAGCATAAGATTGACCGCCGCATCAACATCGAGCAGGTTGTTGTATGACAATTCCTTTCCGTGGATTTTGTTGAACATCGCATCAAAGTCACCAAAGAAAAAGCCTTTTTGATGCGGATTTTCTCCGTAACGGAGCTGCATGCCGTTTGACATGCTCGCTTTATAATATGTGTCGTCTGAATTGAAATAATTAAAGATCGCGGTATCGTAATTCGAAGATATATGAAATGCATTTGTTGCGAACCTGCGACGGTCTTCAATTGTTGTGCTTCCGTTTTGTAAATTCAACAGATCGAGCAGGTTTGTGTAGTCTTCCACCGACGGCACAATAACGGTATCTTTAAAATTTTTCGCCGCAGCGCGGATGAGAGAAATCCCGCCAATATCAATTTTTTCAATGATATCTGCTTCTGAAGCGCCTGAAGCCACCGTTTTTTCGAACGGATAAAGATCGACAATAACCAGGTCGATTTGAGGAATTCCGAATTCTTCCATCTGCTGAACATCACTTTCATTTTCCTGACGGTTCAGGATGCCCCCGAAAATTTTCGGATGTAATGTTTTTACGCGCCCTCCAAGAATAGAAGGATAGGAGGTAAGGTCTTCAACCGGGACAACATTTATTCCGAGATTGCGGATAAATTCCTCAGTTCCACCGGTAGAATAAAAGGTTACGCCCAATTGGTCAAGTTTCTGTATTACAGGCTCAAGCCCTTCTTTTGAATAGACTGAAACCAGTGCAGATTTAATAGTTTTCCCAGTGTTCATTTAATGGTTGTGTTTAAGGCTGCAAAAGTAGCTTTTTTGGAAGGTAAACCCAATTGAATTCCCTCACAAGATAGAAAAAAGTAACCCACCCGAAGGCAATATTTTATTAGGTTTTTGAACAAAAAATAAAGACTTTTACACATCTCAAAAATATTATGGTCGTTTACCTTCGTCTGTTAAAGGAGAGTTTCAGTTTCGCGCTCAATGCCCTGCGGAATAACAAGCTGCGCACATTACTTTCATTGCTTGGTGTCACCATCGGGATTTTTTCGATTATCGCAGTGCTCGCGGCTGTTGATTCACTCGACAGAAAGATCAAGAAAGACCTAAGCAGTCTTGATAAAAATACGATTTACCTGACGCGCGTGTCCTTCGGGCCGTCGAATCTTCCGCGTTGGAAAACAGAGCAATTCCCCGATGTTACCTATGAAGAATACCAATACCTGAACCGGTCGTTGGCTGAAGCCGAATATCTTTGCTTCCAGTATTTTACCCAACGCGAAAGCATCAAAGCCGAAAATGAAACGGTGAATGATGTCAATATGGTTCCTGTAACACATGAATTCACCGACATCCAGACGCTTGAGTTTGAAGACGGCAGGTTTTACAATGAGTCGGAATCAAATTCCGGAGCTGCTGTCATTGTCCTCGGATTTGAAGTCGCGAAAGGCCTGTTCAAGGATGTCGATCCGATTGGAAAAACTGTCCGCGTCTATGGCCAGCGATTCACTGTGATCGGGATCATAAAAAAACAGGGCGCGGGAATGTTTGGAGACAGCAACGATACTTCAGCTTTTCTTCCGTCTAATTTTCTCAGGAGAATGTACGGGGATAATTCTGATATGATGCTGCCCGTAATCATCATAAAACCTCAAAAAGGAATTGATATCGACGCTTTTAAAGGTGATATCGCCCAGAAGCTTCGAAATTCACGAGGCGTTCGGGCCGATGAAATCGACAACTTCTTCATTAATATTCTATCTGGCTTTACAGACCTGATTGATGGCATTGTAGCCCAGATGAACCTCGTAGGCTGGATCATCAGCGGATTTTCACTTTTGGTGGGCGGTTTCGGAATCGCAAATATCATGTTCGTATCGGTCAAGGAACGTACTAATCTTATCGGAATTCAAAAATCCCTTGGCGCCAAAAACAGGTTCATCCTGTTCCAGTTTTTGTTTGAAGCTGTCATACTATCTGTCATCGGCGGCATAGTGGGATTGTTGCTTGTATGGCTCATCACGATCGGACTTACAAAATTGCTCGACTTCGACTTTGTATTGGGAATGGGCAACGTAATCCTTGGAACTTCGCTTGCTGCGATGATCGGGCTGATTTCAGGTATACTTCCCGCCATTTCTGCCGCTAGGCTTGACCCCGTAGAGGCGATCCGCACCGGAATGTAAAAAAAATCCCGCTCTAAAGGCGGAATCTTCTTATCGTATCGGCTGGTCCTGAATCAAATCGAGGAACAGGTTGATCTTATTTTTTAATTCCTTTCTCGGCGTAATGAAATCAAGGAATCCATGTTCGAGGACAAATTCAGCCGTCTGGAATCCTTCCGGAAGTTCTTTCCCTGTCGTATCTTTTACAACACGCGGCCCGGCAAAACCGATCAGCGCTCCGGGTTCAGAAATATTCACATCACCTAGCATGGCATAGGAAGCTGTTGTTCCTCCGGTGGTCGGATCGGTACATAATGAAATGTACGGAATTTTTGCATCCGCCAATTGCGCAAGTTTTGCAGATGTTTTTGCCAACTGCATCAATGAATACGCCGCTTCCATCATTCTCGCCCCGCCTGATTTTGAGATCATCAGGAACGGAATCCGGTTTTTTATCGAATGGTCGATCCCGCGTGCAATTTTCTCACCAACGACAGCGCCCATTGATCCGCCGATGAAGGCAAAATCCATGCAGCAAACCACAAGGTCTTTACCTTTTGATTTTCCTACTGCGGTGCGCACAGCATCTTTCAGCTTGGTTTTATCCATGGCTTCCTTCAAACGGTCAGCGTATTTTTTAGTATCGATGAAGCCGAGTGGGTCTTTTGATGTGATGTTCGGGTCAAGTTCGGTGAATTCATTCTCGTCAAAAAGGATTTCAAAATACTCTTTGCTTCCGATCCTGACGTGGAAACCGTCTTCCGGACTCACGTACAGGTTTCTTGCAAGCTCATCCGCATCGATAATTTTGCCGGTTGGCGATTTGTACCAAAGGCCTTTCGGTACATCTTTCTTATCTTCGGTAGCGGTGGTAATTCCTTTTGCTGTTCTTTTAAACCAGGCCATATATTGTTTTTAAATTGACAATTGACAATTATTAATTGGCAATTAAAGCGTATTAACGTTGTTCAGGTCGGCAAAAGCCTGTTCGAGGCGCTTGTTGAATGTCAGCTCGCCTTCACGGACCCATTTTCGTGGATCATAATGTTTTTTGTTCGGGGAATCAGCTCCGTCAGGATTGCCGATTTGTGTGCGAAGGTATTCGATGTTCTTCGTCATATAATCGCGGATGCCTTCAGTAAAGGCAAACTGCAGGTCAGTATCGATATTCATCTTGATCACGCCGTACGATATCGCTTCGCGGATTTCCTCAACAGTGGATCCCGATCCGCCATGGAATACGAAATCAATAGGATTGGTTCCGGTACCAAATTTCTGCTGAACGAACTCCTGCGAATTTTGCAGGATCTTCGGGGTAAGTTTTACGTTCCCGGGCTTGTAAACGCCGTGAACGTTTCCAAAAGCGGCTGCGATGGTAAAACGTGGGCTCACTTTCATCAGCTCTTCGTAGGCATACGCCACTTCTTCTGGCTGGGTATATAATTTCGAATTGTCTACATCAGAATTGTCCACGCCATCTTCCTCGCCGCCGGTGATTCCGAGTTCGATTTCGAGTGTCATGCCCATTTTACTCATGCGTTCGAGGTATTTCCTGCAGATGCTGAGGTTTTCTTCGATCGGCTCTTCAGAAAGGTCGAGCATGTGTGAGCTGTATAATGGCTTTCCTGTTTCTGCAAAATGCTTTTCAGAAGCATCGAGCAGCCCGTCAACCCATGGAAGAAGCTTGTGCGCACAGTGATCGGTATGAAGAATTACCGTTGCGCCATAAGCTTCGGCAAGTGTATGTATGTGTTTTGCGCCCGCAATACCTCCTGCAATGGCGGCTTTTTCGTTTGAATTGGAAAGACCTTTTCCGGCATTAAAAGCTGCGCCTCCGTTTGAAAACTGGATAATCACAGGTGCTTTCAGCTTTGCGGCCGTCTCGAGTACGCCGTTGATGGTGCTTGAGCCGGTAACATTTACCGCCGGAAGGGCAAAATTGTTGGCTTTTGCATAACGAAATATTTCCTGGACTTCGTCTCCCGTGGCTACGCCCGGCTTTATGTTATGGGCCATAAATTCTGGTTTTTTAGTTAGAGGGCAAAATTAGTAATTTATTAAATCAGAAAGGATAATTTATACCGATATTTAAAACCGAGTGGGAGAAATTGTACTCGCGTAACCAGCGTTGTGTTTCATCAGCGGGATCATATGTTTTGAAACCGACATCCAGCCGCAGCACAAAGAAATTGAAATCGTACCTGAAGCCGAATCCCGAGCCTACCGCGATGTCGCCCAACGACCTGAAGCTGTCAAAAACCGCTTTTTCATCGGTAATATTATCAAGGACGTTCCAGATATTTCCCGCATCGGCAAAGAGTGCTGCGTTTAATCCTCCGAACAGGTTGAACCGATATTCCGCACTGAAGGCCAATTTCATATTGGCTTCATTGAAATCATTAATCGTTCGCGCACGTCCCGGTCCAAGGGCATAAGATTTCCAGGCACGGTTGTCATTTGGTCCGCCTGCAAAATAACTCCGCGAGAATGGGACGCTTTCTGAATTTCCATACGGAATGGCAATTCCCCCAAAAGCACGAACAGCAAAAACCTGTTTGTTTCTCAGGTCCCAATGCTTTACATATTCAAATTCGGTCTTGATGTATTGTGAATAGGCTACATCGAGGAAAGTTTTGCTTCCGGTGGAATTCTCTGGATTGTTTGTCAACGCCGACAGCAATGTCAGAAAATTTCCGGCTGATTCGATTTTAGTCCGGAAAATATGAAATTCGTCATCCTGCAGATCCGTCCGGGTGGTTTTCGAGAAGCTGTAGTTCGTGGCAAAGATCAGGTTGTTTTCGGTAAGCCTTCTTCTTCGTTCTTCGATGCTTCTTACGGTTTTCAGGTCTTCTTCGGTGACATTAAGCGCCGAACCGGTTACATCAGAAATAAAACCGGAAGTTCCCGAACCGATGATCAGGTCGTTTTCATTATTAAAATAAGACGGATCCGCACTGTATTCATGTGCAAGGTCATTCAGCACATCATAAGAAGAACGATAAACCCTGAAGTAATTCGCTACATTGACGTTGTTGACATACTGTATATTGAAAAGATCAAAACGCGCGCTGTAGAACCGTTTTGGTGTCCAGTTATAACTCAGCGCCCCGGTAAAGCTTTCCTTATCGAGTCCGATGTTCTGCTGCTTGGCGATACCGAAGCTTAAGGAAGTTGAAGGAATCATGTTTTTTGGGATGATCCGCTCTGTCCTGATCGGGAAGAAAATACGCGGGAAAATCAACCGCACATCAGCGCCATATTCGAAAACATTAAAGAAATTATCGCCGGGATTGGCAAAATATACCGATGATCCGATGTTTCCGCGGCCGGATATTTCAAGCGTTTCCGCGCCACGAAAAACGTTTCGTATGGCGAGTGAAGTATTTCCCGAAATACCGAAATCCTGAATATTTGAATGGGTTAGGTCGACGCCGTAACTGAAAGTATATTTGGGTTTTGAAACCAGGTAAATATTGGAAATGAGTCCGTTGCCGGTGCTGTCAACAACATACTGGATCGACGGATAGCTGAACATCCTCAGGTTGCTGAGATAACGCGATGTCAGCGTTGTACGGAAATCTGCAAAGAGGTTGTCTTTGTTGATAAACACAGCATCGGTCAGCGCTTTTGGCTTGTAACGCAGTTTTCCGGTGCTGTAAATGTGGAAATTGTTGTAGATCGTGCTGTCGTTGAGCTTGGTAAATGTCTTATCGTGCGGATCGGCGGTAAAAATATTGACGCGGCTGATCCTGTAAATTTTAAACGGCGCAGTCTTGGTCGAGTCGCCTTCACGATAAGAGTAATCATTGATGACAAGCTGTGCGTTGGCCTTATTTTTTTCAAGTCCGACCGTATCAATGGTAAACCTCACATAATTCTGCTGGAAATGGTAAACGCCGCGGTTCCGGAAGTTGGATGTGATCCTGTTTTTTTCTGAATCGAAATCGTCGGTTTTATATTGTTTTCCGCTTTTGATCAAGGTTTCGGCTTTGGCAACTTCATAGAGTGAATCCAGCGCTGGCGTTGAAATGCTCCGGCTGATCGAGTCCAGGACATATGGATTTCCGGTTGTGATCCCATATTTAATCTTACCTTTTTTTATACCTGTAGTGTCAATGTCATAATCGGCGGCAACATCAAAAAATCCGTTATTGAAATAGTAGGCTTTTAATCTTGTAACCGATTTCCTGGTGCTTTTCTCGTCGATGATGACCGGCGCTTCTCCCGATTTTTTCAGGAAGTTATGAAATCCGTAATACCAAAATGATTTTCCAAGCCTGTTGACCTGTTTTTTAGAAAGGAGCTTTGCCAGGCGCTCATATTTTCGGGGTTTCCTGGCAAATTTCGCCTGATAGGAGGAATCAGGATTTTTTTTCGCCATATTGAAAAGGTTCAGCCGCAACCTGTAGCCCAGGATCGAGCTGTTCGGCTTTTGGTAAACCTGGCCTTCGGCGTTGTCATCGTTTTTGTTCTTTCCGTTCACGATGAGCTCATTCTTCATAAGCAGGTGTCGGCCTTCGGGAACCCGCCTTGTGGTGTTGCATGCAGATATAATTATCCCGATGAGGATAATTAATGATATTTTTGCAGACAGGTTTCTCAACGGGGTTCGGATATTTAAGCCCAAAAATACACTATTTCCATGGTTAGTAAAAACCAAATAAAGCTAATAACGGCGCTTCGCCAAAAAAAGTTTCGGCACTCGGACGGGCTTTTTTTTGCCGAAGGACTTAAGGTCATTTCCGAACTGTTGGATTCGCATTTTGTGCCGGAACAGATTTATGCGACGGCTTCAGTTTCCGATAATTTTCCGGCGGAAATAACAACCCTGATTTCCGAAGTTGAATTATCGAAAATCAGCGCGCTCACCACGCCAAACGCTTGTCTGGGCGTGTTCCGGATTCCTGTTCAAAAGCCGCTGCCAACAAGCGGACTCATCGTTGCCCTTGACGATGTTCGCGATCCGGGGAACCTGGGGACAATCGTCAGGTTGTGCGACTGGTTTGGCGTGGCTCATTTGGTTTGTTCTGATGAAAGCGCCGATGTGTTTAACCCAAAAGTGGTCCAGGCGGCAATGGGTTCAATTGCCCGGGTCGAAGTTTCATATACCAATCTTGAAGCGTTCGTTAAAGGAGCCAGGCTGCCGGTTTTCGGAACTTTTATGGATGGAAACAATATTTATGATGAAAGCCTGCCGCTGGAAGGTATCATTGTTCTTGGCAATGAGGCAAACGGGATTTCGGAAGAGGTTGAGGCCTTGTCTACAAACCGGATTTCGATACCACGATTCGGAAAACTTCAGCGTACGGAAAGCCTGAATGTGGCCACTGCTGCGGCGATTGTGCTGAGTGAATTCCGCCGCGGAAGCTGAAACCGGAATAAAATGCCCTAGCCCCGATTGAAGCCGGCATCCTTGCGGCGCAGCGCAAGATAAAGGCGTAAAGCGGGAAAAAGCTCCTGAAAAATTAGTGGAACGTGAAGTTGATCAGCACCGCGCGGGTTTTGAGGGATTCGATGTTTGATGTCCACGGGCTGTTTGGGTCGTTGTCGCGAATGAGCTCATCATTGAGTCCGAATACGCCACGGATCGACGGAGAAAATTTAAAATATTCAAAATAAAGATCGACTCCGAATCCGACTTCCCAATTGGTTGTCCACGGTTTTACGCGAAAACGTTGCTCGACATTGTCATCTTTCGATTTCGAATTGCTTGAAAGGTTGAGTGTTGACGATAGTCCGCCGACAAGGTACGGACGGATGTTCCCCGTTCTGAGCGAAGAAAATTTGAGCAAAAGCGGAAAGTGAATGTATGTTGACCGCACTTCGCGAAGCTTATCGAGTTCTTCCTCAAAATTTGGAAATGTCAGGTTTCGCTGGGTATAATATAATCCCGGCTCAAAACGGAGGTCGAAATATTCGTGGATGCGGAGGTTTCCGACCAGGCCGACATTGAATCCGGTAGTTGTTTCGACGAGGATATCGGGGCCAACGGTTTTATAATCGATCTTGAAATCGTAAGCGTTGAAGCCGAGGAAATATCCCCAGTGAACCCGCTGCTTGTCGAAATTCTCCAGGTTGATGAGCGGATCCTTCTTAAACTGCGCGTGCGCTCCTGCGGATAATATGAATATGATGAAGATGAGTTTTCTCATGCGTTTTTCGAGGCTGAATAAATAGTCGCCACGCCGAATGTCTGCGGCGCGGAAATTACGTTTATAAACCCAATTTTGCGCAAAATATTGTTCATTTTTTCGCCATAAGGAAAAACCGATGCCGATGCGGCAAGATAGCCATATGCGGCATTGTCTTTTGAGAAAATCCTGCCAATGAGCGGCATGATGCGGTTTGTGTAAAAATTATATCCCTGTTTAAAAGGGAATTTTTCAGGAACTGATGTTTCGAGAATGACAAAGATTCCGCCGGGCTTGAGTACGCGGAGGATTTCCGACAGGCCTTTTTCAAGATCTTCAAAATTCCGGATCCCGAATCCGACGGTAACCGCATCGAAGGTGTTGTCGGTAAATGGAAGGTTTTCAGAATCGGCAAGCATCAGATTGATCTTTCCGTTGAGGTTTTTTCCGGCCACTTTTTTTCTTCCAACCTCCAGCATTCCTGCCGAAATATCGATTCCGGTGATGTTTTTTGCGCCGGTTTGCGCCATCATGATCGCGAGGTCGCCGGTTCCGGTAGCTATGTCAAGGACTGTTTCAGGATTTGTATCGGCAACGAGTTTCAGGACTTTTTTGCGCCATTTCATGTCGATCCCGAAAGAAATCACCCTGTTGAGCCCGTCGTAGCCACCCGAAATGCTGTCGAACATTTTTGCAACCTGTTCTTTTTTTCCGAGGCCGGAATCTTTATATGGCGTGACGTTTTCAGACATGGCGGAATTTTCGGCAAATATATGATTTTAACAGGTTAAAGCTGCCTGCGGATATAGGATTCGAAAGTGAAGGCGAATTGATGCTTTTCATCTGCGGGATGGAACTCTGAAAAAGAAAGCTCCCAGCCGGCCGCGTCAGTTTCAGGAAAAAAAGCATCGGCTTCAAAGGAAGCATGGATGCGTGTGAGTTCTATTTTATCGGCGTATGGCATTGCAAGGTTAAAGATCTCACCTCCGCCGATCACAAATACGTCTTCATCTTGTGGCGACAGGCGGAATGCTTCTTCTAGGCTTGTCGCAACAATGCAGCCTTCACGGTTGTAATCTTTATTTCGGGTAATAACAACGTGCGTACGGTTTGGCAATGGTTTCGGAAAACTTTCGAAAGTTTTTCTGCCCATGATGATGTAGTGGCCGGTTGTGAGTTGTTTGAATCGTTTAAAATCGTCGGGCAGGTGCCACGGCAGTGAGTTGTTTTTTCCGAGTGAGCTGTTTTCGCCGGCGGCGGCAATCAGTATTACCATTATAGTTCTCTTTTCAGTTCGGAATCGATCTTTGCCTGAAGCTTTTCAATCTTTTTTTGTTGCATTCCCACGAGTTTGTCAATCTGCTGGCGCTCCCAGTTTTTGTTCATGAAGCTATCGGTTATAAAAACCTTGAGGCAATGGAGGATAAAAATGAATGTCCATGCCATGATTGCCCAAACGTACCAGTCTTCAGGCTCACCGACATCCATGACTTTATTGACAATGAAGATGAAAATACTTCCGACGATCAGGATGATAAAGTGGAGAAAAACATTCTTTTTCTGCCGGATCCGCCTGCGGGCATATTCGTACTGGTTGTGTTGGAGTGTGTCCATCGCCATTTTTTCTTAAAGATAAATATTTTAAAAATATCATCCTGCAGAAAGTTCAAAGTTACCTCTCGGCAATGATAATTGGAAGACTGTATTGGACCCTGACAGGAATGCCGCGCTGCAGTCCGGGTTTCCATCCGGTGGAGCTTTTTACTACGCGGATGGCTTCGGCGTCCATTTTTTCATTCAGGCCACGAACAATGACGATATCGGTTATTCGACCATCCTTTTCCACTACGAATTTCACAATAATCCGTCCGTATGCCGCGCCTTTATTTGGAATGGTGTAATTCTTCGCCACATATTTGTAGAATTCGGCCGTTCCCCCAGCATACTCAGGTTTTTGCTCAAGGCCGAAGTATTCGCGGCTGATGTTACTTTCATCAGTACTTGTCCCTGAAATGAATTTTCCATTCGAATACGTTTCGCGGAATGAAATTTTGCCGTTGCGCGTCCGGCCGGTCCAGATGCTGTCTCTAACGCGGTTGGTGATTTTTCCGCTGAACACCCGGTATTCCTCTTCATCGATGAAGTAGCCGTTTCCGTTGATCACTTTATGTGCGCCGCCGGCATCCCAATACTGAAGTACCTCAAGTTGATTGCTGTAATTTTCGGGATGTTTTACATAATTGCCTTCAAGTTTTTTCTTTGCGTCAGGATACCAAGTTTCAAAAACGCCAAGAGGTTGCCCCTGGACAAATTCACCTTCTGTTTCTTTATTGCCATTTTCGTAGTAGGAAATAAATCGTGAGGTGAGTGTGCGGTAATCTTTAGAACTTGTAAATCCTTCGGTTTTTAAATTTCCCGAAAGATAATATTCTTTAAAAGCGTATTGTTTGCGATCAGTGTCATAATCTTGTACCACACGATAAAAGATGTGTTTGCCTTCGTCTGTCGGAAGCATGAGCGAATCCAAAAAAATCGTTTTATCCTGCGACAGTGCTATCAGCGGAACGAAAAGCAACAGTATGTAAAGCCGCTTCATGGAGCTAGACGGCAACAACGCCTTTAATATGAGGATGCGGTTCATACCCTTCGAGGGTAAAATCTTCAAATTTAAAATCAAAGATGTTCTTCACTTCTGGATTCAGGGTCATTTTCGGAAGCGGTTTTGGCTCACGCGACAACTGAAGTTCGACCTGCTCCATGTGGTTATTGTAAATGTGTGCATCGCCGAAAGTATGGATAAAATCGCCAGGCTGGAGATTACAAACCTGCGCCACCATCATGGTGAATAACGCATACGAGGCAATATTGAAAGGAACGCCAAGAAAAATATCGGCACTTCTTTGATAAAGCTGGCACGAAAGCTTTCCATCGGCGACATAAAACTGGAAAAACGCGTGGCATGGCGGGAGCGCTGCTTTTCCGTTTGCGACATTTTCCGAAAATGATTTTGAAGTATCAGGCAATACAGACGGATTCCAGGCAGAAATCAGCATCCTGCGGCTGTTTGGATTGCTTTTTAAGGTATCGATAAGTTCAACGATCTGGTCAATCTCTTTATCATCCCAATTTCGCCATTGATGGCCGTAAACCGGACCGAGATCGCCATTTTCATCGGCCCATTCATCCCAAATTTTAACACCGTTCTCATTGAGGTATTTGATATTGGTATCACCTTTCAGAAACCACAACAACTCGTAAATGATCGACTTCAGGTGGAGCTTTTTTGTCGTCACCATGGGAAATCCTTCGTTGAGGTCAAACCGCATCTGGTAGCCGAAAACGCTTTTTGTTCCTGTTCCGGTTCGGTCGCCTTTTTGGGTTCCGTTCTCCAGGACGTGCTTAACAAGGTCGAGGTATTGTTTCATGGTGTTATAGATTAACCGATTGGTTTAATTGCAGATCAGCTAATTTAACTTTCCCTTTTGGAGATTTCATCCCGGATTTTTGCTGCCTTTTCATAATCCTCATCCTGGACAGCGCCTTCAAGGAGTTCATGCAGTTCGGAAAGGCTCAGTTTTGTGTATTGTTCACCGGCTTTGTTCGATTCTTCCATACCGAATTTTTCCGGGTGGGAAAGCACTTCATCCATGTCGTGGTTTTTTTCTCCTTCCTGAGGTGATGCCTTCAGGAAAATACCGGCTTTGTCGAGAATATTTTTATAAGTGAAGATCGGGGCATTGAAACGAAGCGCCAATGCAATCGCGTCAGAGGTACGGGCGTCAATGATCTCTTCGATTTTATCCCTTTCGCAGATGATGCTTGAATAGAAAACCCCGTCAACAAGTTTATGGATGATGACCTGTTTCACTACAATGTCAAAACGGTCGGCAAAGTTCCTGAAAAGGTCGTGCGTCAGCGGACGCGGCGGCTTGATTTCTTTTTCAAGCGCAATTGCAATCGATTGTGCTTCAAAGGCACCGATAACAATCGGTAATTTCCTGTCTCCGTCAGCTTCATTCAGGATCAGAGCATACGCGCCGTTTTGTGTCTGGCTGTAAGAAATCCCTTTAATAGTAAGTTTTACCAGGCTCATAATAGTTCAGTAGAGGTGCAAATTACCGAATTTTAATCCAAATAAAAAAGGCTATTTAAAATTTGGTTCTCAAAAGTTAATAGCCTTTTCTGGAAAATTATTGTGCGTTTTCTATGCGTTCTGCGCCTTGAATTCCTTAATTTTTTCAGTGAGTTTAGGAATAATTTCAAACGCATCGCCAACCACGCCGTAATCGGCAACCTTAAAGAAAGGCGCATCAGCATCGGCATTGATGACAAGCTTCACTTTAGATGAATTGATTCCCGCAATATGCTGGATCGCACCCGAAATTCCAACTGCCACATAAAGGTTCGCAGCAACCGGTCGGCCTGTTTGGCCCACGTGTTCACTGTGAGGCCGCCATCCAAGGTCGGAAACAGGTTTTGAACATGCTGTTGCAGCTCCGAACGCCGCGGCAAGGTCTTCGATCATGCCCCAGTTTTCCGGGCCTTTCATTCCGCGCCCGGCTGAAACTACAACATCGGCATCGGCAATGGTGACTTTCCCCGTGGTTCTATCAACCGATTCGGTTTTCACGCTGAAATCATTATCGCCAATTGACGGCGAAAAATCTTCAACTGATACATTCGAGGCGCTTTCTACCAGTCCGTAAGAATTCTTCGCTAGGCCAAGAACTTTTACATCAGTAGTAATTTCGGTAATGGTAAATGCCTTGTTCGAAAATGAATTGCGCTTCACCTGGAACGGCGAAGTGCTCACCGGGAGGCCGACTACATTTGAAGCGTAACCAGCATTCATTGCCACGGCAACCAGTGGCGCCATATAAAGGCTGTCGGTTGTTGATGACAACAGGATCAGTTTTACGTTTTCTTTTTCTGCAGCCTGTTTCAGTACATCGGCATAAGCCCTGGCCGAAAAAGCAGCAAGCTTTTCGTTGTTTACTTTCAGGACTTTATCTACCCCGTATTTTGAAAGTTCGGAAACATCACCTGCGTTTACAGTAACCGCAGTAACGGTGGTTCCCATTGAACCGGCAACGTTCTTGGCATAAGAAGCCAGTTCGAAAGCGACTTTCTTAAATTTTCCTTCTGCCGATTCAGCGTATATTAATATTGACATTTTTATCTGTTTTAATATTTATTTTTTTTGGCGTTTCCCTGTGGGCCGGGCTTTTCGCAGTGCGCGGCACTTTGCTTCAATCCCTAACGCAGTTTTTCTTGATGTTATGTCGAAGGTCTAAAGTCTAAAGTCGAAGGCGAGCTGCTGTTCCTTGTATTTGCCTCTCGTCATTCAACGTTTGACATTCGACATTCGTCATTCGACATTCGTCATTCGACATTTGTCTTTCGACATTTGTCTAAATCACCTTCGCCTCGTTGTGTAACGCACTCACCAAAGCATCAAGGTTGTCTGCAGTAAACATTTTCACTGCTGATTTTGGGGCAGGCTTTTCAAATTTAACCGACTTGGTACTGGCCGAAGCCGATACAGGCTCAAGCACCGTAAGCGCTTTTGTTCTCGCCGTCATGATGCCGCGCATGTTCGGGATGCGGAGGTCTTTTTCCTCAACAAGCCCTTTTTGCCCGCCGATTACCAGTGGAAGCGTTGTGGAAACAGTTTCCTTGCCGCCATCGATCTCACGGATGGCCTTTACGTTGTTTCCGTCGACAGTCAGGCTGATGCACGAGTTTATAAAGTTTGATCCGGTTAAAGCTGCAAGCATTCCCGGAACCATTCCGCCATTGAAATCCAGCGATTCTTTTCCGGCGATGATCAGATCATAGCCACCATTTTTTACGACTTCGGCCAGTTGCTGCGCTACAAAAAAACCGTCTGTTGGCTGAGCGTTTACACGAATGGCTTCATTGGCACCGATGGCAAGCGCTTTTCTGAGCGTGGCCTCGGTTTCCGGTCCGCCTACATTTATTACGGTAACGTTTGCGCCTTGCTGCTCCTGAAACCAGATCGCGCGCGTAAGTCCGAATTCATCGTTCGGGTTGATCACAAACTGTACGCCGCCGGTATCAAACTCGGTATCGCCGTTGGTAAAGTTGATTTTTGATGTGGTATCGGGCACGTGGCTGATACAAACCAATATTTTCATATGATATATTTTCAAATTTCAGGGTACGAAAGTAAGAATTTAAATTTAAAAATTTGGTATGCATGCATATAATTTTGTTGGTTTCAAACGATTTCGTTGCGGCTTGCAGCCCGGATGGGCGCGGCATCCTTTTGACTGCTTTTTCAGCAGGAAAAAGATACAGCAGACAGCCGGAAAAGCTGCCCTGAAAAAAATGTCGGCCATTTTATTTTTGAAATCCAAAATCTGAATTCTCATTACCAATTTATTCTTATTTTTGCCATTCACTTTTACGAAGGCATATTTAATATGAGAACGATACAATTCAGGGAAGCGGTTGCCGAGGCGATGAGCGAAGAAATGCGCCGCGACGAATCGGTTTATTTGATGGGCGAGGAAGTCGCGGAATATAACGGCGCGTATAAAGCTTCAAAAGGAATGCTTGACGAATTCGGGCCAAAGCGTGTCATTGATACGCCGATTGCCGAACTGGGGTTTGCCGGGATCGCAGTGGGTTCGGCCATGAATGGCTGCCGTCCGATTGTGGAATATATGACATTTAACTTTTCTCTGGTCGGGATTGACCAGATCATAAACAACGCGGCAAAAATGCGCCAGATGTCGGGCGGACAATTCCCGATGCCGATGGTTTTCCGCGGGCCTACAGCGTCAGCCGGGCAATTAGGCGCCACGCACTCGCAGGCTTTTGAAAACTGGTTTGCGAATACTCCGGGACTCAAAGTCGTTGTGCCTTCAAACCCGTATGATGCAAAAGGTTTACTGAAATCGGCGATCCGCGATAACGATCCTGTAATTTTTATGGAATCGGAACAGATGTATGGCGACAAAGGCGAAGTTCCTGAAGGCGAATACACGATCCCGCTTGGTGTTGCCGATATCAAACGCGAAGGTAAAGATGTAACGATCGTGTCTTTCGGAAAAATCATCAAGGAAGCGCTCGCCGCAGCCGAAGAACTTTCGAAAGAAGGAATTTCCTGTGAAGTGATCGATCTTCGCACGGTTCGCCCGATGGACTATGATGCAATCCTGACTTCGGTCAAGAAAACCAACAGGCTCGTTGTGCTTGAAGAAGCATGGCCGTTTGCGAGTGTAGCTTCTGAAATTACCTATATTGTTCAGGAACGTGCTTTCGATTATCTTGATGCGCCGGTTCAGAGGATTACGACTGCCGACACGCCGGCCCCGTATTCGCCGACATTGCTAAAGGAATGGATTCCAAACTCAGGCGATGTGATCAAGGCCGTAAAAAAGGTCATGTATAAAAAATAAAATTATCAACTATATTTGGGGCTTCACCGGAATTCCGGTGAAGTTTTTTATTATGAAAAACATCCTGCTGTACTGTATTTTTTTCCTGCTGGGCATTTATTCTATGACCGGACAGACGAAAGTCAGCGGCGTTGTTGTTGATGATGCCGGCCAGCCGATCCCGTACGCCAACGTGCAGTTCAAAGGCTCAAACGAAGGCATTGTAACCAACGAAGACGGTCGTTTTTACATCGAGTCGCCTACAACGTATCAGGCAGTCGTTGTAACTTTTCCCGGGTTTTCTGAAAGGGAAGTGCCACTTACAAAGTCGGTCAACTACGATTTTAAAGTCGTTTTACGGGAAGCCGAAACACTCAAGGAAATTGTGGTTTACACAGGAAAGACCTCAAAAAAGAACAATCCTGCCGTTGATATTCTCCGCAAGATCTGGGCGCGCAAGCGAAAGAACGGACTTTACATGTTCGATCAGTATAAAATGGACAAGTACGAGAAGGTCGAATTCGACATGAATACGATCGACAGTGCGTTTATGAAGCAGAAGATTTTCCGCGGGATGGAGTTTATCTTCAACCAGGTCGATACTTCTGATGTAACTGGAAAAACATACCTTCCCATTTTCATCAATGAAGCAATTTCTGAAGTCTACGGCGACAACAATCTTAAAAAGGTCAAGGAAATCCTCAAGGCGAATAAAAATTCGGGCTTCAATACCAACCAGCAGATCATTGCTTTTATCAAGGATTTGTATGCTGAGTACGACATTTACAACAACTACCTGACATTTTTCGACAAGAGTTTTACAAGTCCGCTTTCCCGGACCGGAATCGACGTTTACAATTACGTGTTGCGCGACAGCTCGTTCATCGACAACAAATGGTGTTATAATATCGTGTTTTACCCGAGGCGGAAAAATGAGCTTACCTTCAAAGGCGATTTCTGGGTCAACGATTCTACCTGGGCGATCAAGAACATCAATATGGCGGTGACAAAAAGCGCCAACATCAACTGGGTAAAAGACATTTATATAGAACAGGAGTTCGAGGTTTTGAATGATTCTGTCTTTCTATTGACGCGCGACCACATGATGTCGGATTTCTCGTTTAGTAAAAAGGAAGAAGCCCGGGGTGTTTACGGCAAACGGACAACGTTATTCCGAAACCATAAATTTGATCAGGAAAAACCAAAGGAATTTTATAAGCAGGAGGTCAATTATGTAGATGAATCGGTTTATCTCAAACCCGACGAATTCTGGGAACAAAACCGGTTCGAGCGGCTCAACAAAGATGAACAGGGCGTTTATAAAATGCTTGACACGTTGCAGACGGTGAAGAAATTCCGCAGGCTTACCAATCTCGTCGCGATTCTTGGCAGCGGCTACATCCAGTGGGGCAATTTCGACTACGGACCGATCTTTTCAACTTTCGGATACAATGAAGTCGAAGGCTGGCGATTGCGTGTCGGCGGACGGAGTTATTTCGGGCCAAACGATCCATGGCGGATTGAAGGTTATACCGCCTATGGGTTTGAAGACGATAAGTTTAAATACGGACTTTCAGGAAAGTGGATGATCGACCGGAAAAACCGGATTATTATTTCCGGTGGAAACCGTCGCGATATAGAACAAATCGGCGCCAGCCTTACAACTACAAATGACGTTCTGGGAAGAAGCTTTGCCTCATCATCACTGTTTTCCAGCGGAAACAACGGCAAGCTTACAAACATCAACCTGAGTACATTTGCCTTCCAGATCGAGGCATTCAAGAATTTTACTGTCCAAAGCGGAATCTCATACCGCACGCTGGAATCAGCCTCGCCAACATTCAGCCTTGATTATTATAAAGCATTGCCTTCGGCCGAAAATCCTGCAGGCATTATTGAAAGCGAAGTCAAACAGACCGAAACAAACCTGCAGATCGACTGGACGCCAAAAAGAAAAACAATCGGTTATGGCGTCGAAAGGGACGAAGTCGACAGTCCGTACACGCGTGTCTTTGCCAGTTACAGCGCCGGAATTAAAGGATTGCTCGACAGCGACTTTGATTACCAGAGGCTGCAGATTTTTTACAAACAGCCGTTGATCATCGGGGCCATCGGGCGTACCAACCTGATTATGGAACTCGGAAAAACCTATGGTGCCGTGCCGCTTGGTTTGATGAGCATCATTCCCGGAAACCAGAGTTATTTCACTATCGAAAATACGTTCAGCAACCTGAATTATTATGAATTTATCGCCGATGAATATGTGACTTTCCAATGGAATCATCATTTCCAAGGCAAACTTTTCGCGAGGGTTCCGGCGCTTCGGAAGCTGAATTGGCGGGAAATCATCGGGATTCGCGCGGTATATGGAACTGTTTCGCAGGAAAATATCCGCATCAACGCATCCGGACTCGAATATCGTGCGCCCGATAATGTTTATTGGGAGTATTTCGCAGGGATCGGGAACATTTTTAAGGTCTTCCGCATCGATTTCTCATGGCGCGGAAGCTATTTCGACGTTCCCGACCGCAACATTTTTACCGTAAAAGGTTCATTTGGATTTTATTTTTAATCTGGAGCATTATCCTGCTGTCCGCTATAGCTTTTGCCGCTGCTTCGACAGGCTCAGCACGCTGCAAAAGGCTGCCGCTTCCATCAGGGCTAGGCATTAAAACATGGAACAGGCATTTCACTTCCTGCTTGAGAAAGACCCGAACTTCCAGATGATCTGGGATTTGTATGGTGTGCCTAACATTCCGTCGCGTCCGGAAGGTTTCGAAACACTTTGCAAGATTATTTTTGAACAGCAGGTTTCGCTTGATTCGGCAAAAGCGTGTTTCGATAAACTAAAAGCGCTCGTTGGTGATTTTACCCCGGCAAACATCCTGAAATGTACCGATGAAGAGTTGCGCTTCTGCGGGCTCAGCCGGCAAAAGTCGTCCTATATCCGGGAACTTGCCGAGGCCATCGTGACCAAGGAACTCGATCTTAAAGGATTTTCCTCAAAAACGCCCGAACAAATACGGGCAGAGCTGATCAAAATTAAAGGCATCGGCAACTGGACCACCGATGTTTACCTGATGTTCAGCATGCATTCCCCCGATATTATTCCGCTGGCCGATATCGGGATCATCATTACAATCAAGGAGCTTTGGAACATCACTGAAAAAAACGAAATCGTTTCCCTTACAAATTCCTGGAGCCCATACCGTACGGCCGCGTCTTTTTTCCTTTGGCACTACTACCTGAAAAAACGCAACAGGGTCATTCACATGTAAGCCAATTCTTTAAATAACCACTTGCCATTGTTGCATGTATTGGCAAAATTGCTAATTTTGCACCCGATAAAAAACAGACTAAAACCAAATTTATGGATTCAATTATGATTTATGTGCCAATAGTAATGGCGATTATAGGGCTTGTGTTCATGTGGGCCAAGAGATCATGGGTCTTGAAGCAGGACGCCGGCGATGGTAAAATGAAAGAGATTTCAGATTACATCTACGAAGGTGCGCTTGCATTCCTGAAAGCAGAATATCGCTTGCTTGCCATTTTTGTCGTTGGTGCAAGTATCGCACTGGCAGCAATTTCATTTATTGTTCCAACTACACATATATTAATAGTGGTTGCTTTCATTTTCGGGGCATTCTTTTCTGCACTTGCAGGAAACATGGGAATGAAGATCGCAACTAAAACCAATGTCAGGACTACACAGGCTGCGCGTACAAGCCTTCCGCAGGCATTGAAAGTGTCATTCGGCGGAGGAACCGTTATGGGTCTTGGTGTTGCCGGACTTGCAGTTTTAGGTTTGACTACCTTCTTTATTATTTTCTTCCAGATTTTTATGGATGGTTCGTGGACTTCATCTGCCGACATGACGATCGTTCTTGAAACGCTTGCCGGATTCTCTCTTGGAGCTGAATCCATCGCATTGTTTGCGCGTGTTGGCGGGGGTATTTATACAAAAGCTGCGGACGTAGGAGCCGACCTAGTTGGTAAAGTCGAAGCCGGAATTCCTGAGGATGATCCGCGTAACCCCGCGACAATTGCCGATAACGTTGGTGATAACGTTGGTGACGTTGCCGGTATGGGCGCCGACCTTTTCGGGTCTTATGTTGCAACGGTCCTTGCTGCAATGGTTCTGGGTAACTATGTAATTAAAGATATGGGCGGCAAGATCGATGACGCTTTCGGCGGAATCGGTCCGATCCTTCTTCCAATGGCTATTGCCGGTTTTGGGATTTTGTTTTCAATTATCGGAACAATGCTCGTAAAGATCAAAGATAACAATGCTAAAGAAGCGCAGGTTCAGGGCGCATTGAACGTGGGTAACTGGGTTTCGATTGTACTGACCGCTATTTCTTGCTACTTCCTTACACAATATATGCTTCCTGAAACCATGAGGATGGATTTCTTCGGGGAAGGCGTTCGTGATGTATCCTCACTGCGCGTCTTCGGTGCAACAATCATTGGACTTGTAGTTGGCGGAGTTATTTCTTCAGTAACTGAATATTATACCGGCCTTGGTACAAAACCGGTTCTTGCCATCGTGCAAAAATCAAGTACAGGTGCGGGAACTAACGTAATCGCCGGACTTGCAACAGGGATGATTTCTACTTTTCCTACAGTACTGCTTTTCGCAGGCGCGATCTGGTCTTCTTATGCTTTGGCAGGTTTCTATGGCGTGGCACTTGCGGCTTCAGCGATGATGGCAACAACTGCGATGCAGCTTGCTATCGATGCTTTCGGACCAATTTCAGATAATGCGGGTGGTATTGCCGAAATGAGCGAACTTCCAAAAGAAGTGCGTACACGTACCGATATTCTGGATTCAGTTGGTAACACGACTGCTGCTACAGGAAAAGGTTTTGCGATCGCTTCTGCCGCACTTACATCATTGGCGCTCTTTGCTGCTTATGTAACCTTTACGGGAATCGACGGAATTAATATTTTCAAAGCTCCGGTTCTTGCGATGCTTTTCGTCGGAGGAATGATTCCGGTAGTTTTCTCTGCTCTTGCCATGAATTCTGTGGGTAAGGCTGCAATGGATATGGTATATGAAGTACGTCGTCAGTTCAAGGAAATTCCTGGAATTATGGAAGGCACGGGACGTCCTGAATATGGGAAATGTGTCGAAATTTCTACAAAAGCCGCACTTCGTGAAATGATGCTGCCAGGAATCCTGACCATTGGTTTCCCTATCGCAATTGTTTTACTTGGCAAGTTGGTTTATGGCGACAACAACCAACTGATTGCTGAAATGCTTGGGGGTTATATGGCCGGAGTTACCGTTTCAGGTGTTCTTTGGGCTGTTTTCCAGAACAACGCCGGCGGTGCTTGGGATAATGCGAAAAAATCATTTGAAGCCGGAGTGATGATCAACGGTGAAATGACTTATAAAGGGTCTGATGCCCACAAAGCTGCCGTAACCGGAGATACTGTTGGTGATCCTTTCAAAGATACTTCAGGTCCGTCGATGAACATCCTTATAAAGCTTACTTGTCTTATCGGACTTGTAATTGCCCCAATATTAGGCGGCCATACTGCAGACGGAGCAAATCATGACACAAACACAGAAGTGACTTCTATGCACACAGGTATGATCGGCAAATGCGATATCAGCAAGCTTGCCAATATGACAAAAGAAGAATGTGCAAAAATGTGTGACGAAATGGGTTGTACTGCTGAAGAAAAAGAAGCTTGTCTTTCTCATTATGATGCCAGCGGAAATTTTGTTGCCCATGCTGATAAAGCTTGTTGCGCCGAAACAGGATCGACCAATAAAGAAGTCCGTATTGAAACCACAAATACCAATGGCGAATGGGTTGCGATCGTAACAACAACCGAAGGTAAAAAAGTCGATACTAAAGTATTCGAAGGAACCGAAGCTGAGGTGAAATCCAAGCTCGACGAATACAGGAAATAATCTTCTGAACTCTATAATAAAAAGCGCCTCACAAGGGCGCTTTTTTATTTCAGTGCCCGTGATATCATTTAATGAACTACATTTGAGATTCTTAAAATCAGCACAACAATGAAAAAAGTTTTACTCCTTCTTGCAGTCGTGGTTGCCACAATGGCCAATGCACAAACTGACAAGTCATGGACAGAAGTTTCTGCTAAAGGCCTGAAGCCGTCCAAGAACACACAGCGGTTGTCTTTCCCTAAAGAATTCAGGCTGTTTAAGTTCAACGCCGGATCTGCTCTGGATGCATTGCAAAATGCTCCCGCACGTTTTGGCGGCAAACAGTCATCTGTAATAATATCGCTGCCGAACACAACCGGCGGAACCGAGCGCTTCCAGATGTATGAAGCTTCCAATTTCGAGCCTGCGCTTCAGGCACAGTTTCCGGAAATCAGGTCATATTTAGGGATTGGCCTTGATGACAAAAAAGCCAGGCTGCGTATGAGCATAGACCCGCGTGGAATCCAGGCAATGGTTTTTCGTACCGATAAGCGAAATGAATTTATGGAGCCATATTCGGAAGACGGATCAGTTTACGCTGTTTTCAATTCATCACGCCAAAAAGGCGGGCTTCCTTTCGTATGTTCAACTGAAGACGTAGTCTTACAACAGGAACTTGGAAGGCAAACGGCATCTGCCCGGTCAAATTCAGGAGAATTGCTCAACTTTCGCCTTGCGATGTCCTGCAATGCAGAATACACAAACTACTTTGGCGGAACAGTAGCCGGCGCTTTGGCGGCAATCAACGCTTCGATCACGCGTGTGAACGGGGTTTTTGAACAGGATTTCGCCATTCATATGGATATTGTCGCAAACACAACTGCGGTAATTTATACCAATCCGCTTACCGATCCTTACACAACGATGGGACAGTGGAACGGACAGCTTCAAACAACACTTACAGCGAATATCGGTGAAGCGAATTACGATGTCGGACACATGTTCGGTGCTACAGGCGGCGGCGGAAATGCCGGATGTATCGGCTGTGTTTGCGTTAACGGACAAAAAGGGCGAGGGATTACTTCCCCGGCAGACGGTATTCCGATGGGCGACAATTTCGACATTGATTACGTAGCACATGAACTCGGGCATCAATTCGGAGGAAACCACACTTTTTCTAATAGTGTAGAAGGTTCAGGCGTGAATGTCGAGCCAGGTTCCGGATCAACAATTATGGGGTATGCCGGAATTACGTCGCAGGATATCGCTGCACATTCCGATGACTATTTTGTTTACGCCAGCATAAAGCAGGTTCAGGATAATATGGTTGCAAAAACATGTCCTGTTCGCACAACACTAGACAATGCAGCGCCTGTGATTGAGGCCGGACTTAACTATACGATCCCGAAAAGTACACCTTTCGTACTTACAGGTTCGGGAATTGATGCTGATGGCGACGCATTAACGTACTGCTGGGAACAAAATGACAGTGCAACGACACAAACTGGAAATAACAGCCAGGCTTCGCCAACAAAAACAGGCGGTCCGAATTGGAGGTCGTATGATCCTGTTTCATCAGGAAGCCGCTATTTCCCACCGTTGGCACGTATAGTAAATAACCAACTGACCAGTGTTTTCGGTACCATAACTACTGAGGCGGTGAGCTCTGTTGCGCGTACATTAAACTTTGTTCTTACCGGCCGCGACAATGTTCTTGGCGTAGGGCAAACACATACCGACAATATGACTGTAACTGTGAATGGTACAGCCGGACCATTCCTTGTAACTTCACCCAATACAAACGTTTCCCTTGAAACCGGAACAAATCAAACGGTTGCTTGGGATGTTGCCGGAACTACCACAAACGGTGTTAATGCTGCTTATGTAGATATTTTCTTGTCAACCGATGGCGGACTCACATATCCTGTGATGCTTGCAAGCCAGGTTCCGAATGACGGAACAGAAACCGTAACCATGCCCGCTACATCGGGAGCCACAAACCGCATTATGGTGAAAGGTTATAACCATGTTTTTTATGATATTTCAAATGCTAATTTTACTATAGCTTCACCGCCATCGTCCTTTTCTGTAGCTTTTTCGGGAGCCGCAGGCGGACAGCATAAAACAGCTTGTCAGGGAACCGATGTTTCCTTCACGGTTCACTATGCAGCGCTTAACGGCTTTTCAGGGACAACTACATTTGCTGCTACTGGTCAGCCTGCAGGTGTCGACGTTACTTTCTCTCCATCATCGGTTACAGCCGACGGCGATGTTACGGTAACGGTGAGCAATACGAATGGGGCAGCAGCCGGATTGTATAATATCATTATAACTGCAACATCTGGTTCTGTTTCCCGGACTGTTCCTTTGTACTTTTCTCTTTTCAGTTCAAGTTTTGCGGAAACTTCCATTACATCGCCAGCCAATCTTGCAACAGGACAAAGTACGTCTCCAATCCTGACATGGGCAGCCGATGCAAATGCAACCCAATACACAGTACAGGTAGCAACCGATAATGCATTTACGAATATTGTCAGTTCAGGAACTGTGAGCACAACGAATTATTCTGTTTCCGGACTTGCAGAAGCCACGAATTACTTCTGGAGGGTTTTGCCGATGAATTCATCGTGCGGAGGAACATACAGTGCGCCTTTCGGATTTCAGACCGGAACAATTGTTTGTGCTTCCGTGTCATCAGCCAATATACCGGTGACGATTCCTGCTGTTGGCGCGCCGACAGTAAATTCAACACTGAATATACCTTCAGGATCGGCAATTTCGGATTTGAATATCACGGTCAATATTTCACATACGTGGATAAACGACCTTACGCTCACATTAATCGGTCCGTCAGGAACACAGGTTCAACTTGTGGCTGCTCCTTGTACAAGTGCTGCAATCAACAATATTGTGGCAACATTTGACGATGCCGGTGTTCCGGTGAGTTGCGGGAACAATCCCGGAATTGGTGGAACGGTCCAGCCGATCCAGTCGTTATCAGCATTTAACGGACAGGAATCAACAGGAACATGGACGCTTCGTGTAGCCGATGCCTTCAATCAGGACGGCGGCACAATCAATAGCTGGAGCCTGAATGTCTGCACAGCGCAACCCCTGGCAACAGGAGAGAACCACCTTCTGAATTTCGCAATCTATCCAAATCCGAACAACGGAAACTTTAATATACAGTTCAATTCGTCTTCCGATAAAGATATTAAAGTCAATGTTCATGATATTCGTGGCAGGGCGATTTTCGAGAAGTCGTATACCAACAACGGCCTTTTCAATGAAACTCTTCAGATGAACAATGTTCAGTCGGGAATGTACATTGTTACCGTTCAGGATGGCGACACCAAAGAAGTAAGAAAGATTATTATTATTGAATAACTTCTTCTATCTTAAAGAAAAGCCTCATAATTATGAGGCTTTTCTATTAGAATAATCCGTTGAGTTCGGCGTTGATCTTATTGAAAATTATTCCCATGTCTTCGGGATCGTTTACAAAATCAATGTTGTCGACATCAATGATAAGCAGTTTTCCGCGGTTATAAGTATGTATCCAGGCTTCGTAACGTTCGTTGAGTCGGCTCAAGTAATCAATTGAAATTGAATTCTCATACTCACGGCCTCTTTTGTGGATCTGGCTTACCAGGTTCGGGATTGAGCTTCGCAGGTAAATCAGCAGGTCCGGCGGTGCAACCAGCGTTTCCATCAGCTCAAATAAAGAAGAATAGTTCTGGAAATCGCGATTTGTCATCAAACCCATTGCATGGAGGTTCGGTGCGAAAATATGCGCATCTTCATAAATTGTCCTGTCCTGGATGATATTTTTTCCGCTTTGGCGGATTTGCAATATCTGGCGGAACCGGCTGTTCAGGAAATAAATCTGGAGGTTAAAAGACCAGCGTTCCATTTGATGGTAGAAGTCGTCGAGGTAAGGATTGTCAACTACATCCTCGTAATGCGGTTCCCATTTAAAATGTTTTGCCAATAAACGTGTGAGCGTTGTTTTTCCTGCTCCGATATTCCCTGCTACCGCTATATGCATTATGGTAATTCGATTTTATAATTGATGATTCCCTCTTTTGTAAAAATAGATAAAATTTGGTGGTTGTAATGAAATCCACGGAAGCTTTTTTCGGCAATTCCTATAGCTGATGTTGTGTTCGTCTTCGGTGAAAAATAGAACAATCCGCCATTTTCCGAGAACAGGAACGAGCCGTTTAAAACCTGCATTCCATCAAAAGAAGGAACTTTCCCGAGATTGGTTATTTTTCCAAAAAGGTCGCACGAATACCGGTTCATTTTGTCATCTGTCCAGTAGAAGGAAAGCAACGTTGTTTCATATTGTATAATTTGTCCGTCGGAATAAGAAGTCAGGCTGCTGAAGATGTTGGTGCTGAAATCGAAAAGCCCGATCTGCTGCGTCGCCATATTATAAACCCACAGCCGGTTTTGCGATGCGATTCCGGCAGCATGGGCAATGATCGGGTTTTCAAGATCGGAGAAGCTGATTTGCCGTATTTCATTCATTTGGTTGTCCAGAAGAACGACTGCGTTGAAATCTTCATAAAAAACCACAACCATAAGCGGATTTTGGATGTCGACGCGCGAAACACGTCCCAAAGCCAGTTTTTTATATTCCCACGTTGCCTTTCCTTTTGCCTTGATCACCGCATTATTAGAAACATAATAGGTAAAACCGTACTGATCATGTCCGGCGAATGCATCAGCAGAAAATTTTTCAGCATTGACAAAAGCCGGTTGCATAACAGGCTCCTGCGGAAAGATATTCAAAGAAATATGGGTCAGGAAAAGAATCAGGAATTTTTTCATGGACGGCTAATTTACGGATTTTGTGCGGCAGATGATGAAACTGACCCAGAGTATTTTAACAATACTTTTGTAACAACTCAAACCCCGAATCGTCATCTTTGCCATAATTTAAAGCTTCATCATGAAAAAAATCTTCGTCACAGCAGCAATCTTTTTTGTGTCACTGATCAACCTTCACGCACAGGATTTCCAGGGAATGGCGGTTTATGAATCAAAAACCAGCACATCCGATTTTAAAACCCGGTTGGAAGGCCGCAATATTACTCCCGAAATGCAAAAGATGATTGAAGAAAGGATGAAAAAAATGTTTGAGAAGACATTTATCCTGAACTTCGACAAATCAGCATCAATCTATAAAGAAGAAGAAAAGCTGGAAACTCCGGGCCAGCAAAACACAGGTTTCCGTATGATGAACTCCATGATGGGCGGCGGCGGAACCTACTATAAAAACGTAAAAGACAAATCTTTCACAGTGGATAAGGAATTCATGGGGAAAGAGTTTCTTGTAAAAGACACGCTCACGAACTACAAATGGAAAATGGAAGGGGAAACAAGGCAAATTGGCGGATATACCTGTTTCAAAGCGACTGCTGTCGTTCCCGCGACAAAATCCGATTTGCGGAATTTCAGGCCGAAAAGCACCGAGCCAAAAAAAGATGAGGCCAAAACCGAAAAGGAAAAAACGACCAACTTAATGGACGAGATTGAAATGCCGAAGGAAATCACCGTTACCGCGTGGTATACGCCCGAAATTCCGGTGAATCAAGGACCGGAAGGTTATTGGGGATTGCCGGGATTGATCCTCGAAGCAAACGACGGACGTACTACAATCCTCTGTTCAAAAATTGTTTTAAATCCAAAAGACAAAGCTTCGATCAAAGCGCCGAACAACGGTAAAGAAGTTACACAGAAGGAATATGATGAAATTGTCGTCAAGAAGATGGAAGAAATGCAGCAGATGTATCAGGGCGGACAAGGGCGCGACCGCAACACCATCCGTATCGGCGGATGATATCACCAGGAGAGTTTGTAACCTTGGCCCCGTACGTTTATAATATGGATATTTGAATCAATTGCAAGCTTTTTGCGGAGTTTTGTAATGAATACATCCATGCTCCTGCCGCTGAAAAAATCATCATCGCCCCAGATGGTCTTAAGTATCAGCGACCTGTCCAGAACCTCGTTCCGATTCATTGCAAGCATTTCCAGAACTGCCGATTCGCGGTGCGTCAGGACGATCTTCTTACCCTCAAGCATCAACGTTTGCTTCATTGGATTGAAAGAATATTTTCCAATGAGGATATCTTCCCCGCTTTTCTCTTTTAAGGTCCGGCCAAGCAATGCCAGTATCCGTACGATAAGCTCCTGCATGCTGAACGGCTTCTTGAGATAATCGTTTCCTCCGGCCTCAAAGCCCTCGACCAGGTCGGCAACCTGCGATTTGGCAGTCAGAAAAATAATAGGAATGTTTTTGTCGAGTTTTCGGATGTCTTTCGCCACGCTGATACCATCTTTGCGGGGCATCATGATATCGAGTACCACAATGTCAGGTTTGCGGCGATTGAATTCATATAGCGCTTCATCGCCGTTACTGCACAGCGTTACCTCAAAGTTTTTAATTTCAAGTGTTTCTTTGATGATTCCTGCAAGCGCAGGTTCATCTTCGGCAAGTATCAATCGGATGGGCTCAGGCATAAGGCAGACTCATAACAAAAGTGGTTTTTTCTAAATTGGCAAGTTCCAGGCTCCCGCCGTGCTTTTCAATAATTTTTTTTGAATAATACAATCCAATGCCGAACCCTTTTACATCATGAACATTTCCTTTTGGGACACGAAAAAAGTTCTCAAAGATTTTGTCCCGGTGCAGCTTTTCGATTCCGGGCCCGTCATCGGAAACTGTGATTGTTAATCCCTGTGACGCACGCGCCAGATGAACTTCAATATTTTTTCCGCCGTATTTCACAGCATTATCAATAAGGTTTGCAAGCGCATTCTCAAAATGAAGCGTGTCGACCTGAGCAATGATATCTGTGCCTGCGTCAAGTGTAATTCTCTTTTCTCCAGCCATTAATTTTTGTTTCTCTACCACATTGGCTGCAATTGTCGCAATATCTTCAGGCTGTTTGTTTAGTTTAAGTGCGTTTGTGTCGAGCGTTGCCGTCTCCAGAAGTTTCTCAACCATGAGTCCCAATTTCTCCAGTTGCTCAGTTGATATTTCCAGATACCGTTTGGTTTTTTTCCTGTCGTTAAGTACGTCGAAGCTCAACATTCCTTCAAGCGCCGATGATATGGTTGTGATCGGGGTCTTGAATTCATGCGTGATGTTGCTGATCAGGTCATTCTTGATTTCATCTATTTTCTTTTGTTTGTTGATGATGGCCAGTAAATATAACAGGCATGCGATCAGCATTAGCGAGAAAATAAACGACAGCGTGATTTCAACTATGTTCCTCTTCAAGATCAGCAACGTCGGTTCATCATATAACAAAGTCAGGTTGCTTTCCGGCGGGAGGTAAATCGATCTGGATGTCGCCTGGATGCGTGGTTCTCCGGTAGGAGAGGCCTTGGGTAGATTATTGTCGATATTATAATTCAAAGACATGTTTTTTCGGGACAATTCTCTTTTGAAAACGCTGTCGAGTTTTTTCAGGTTGAGAGTATCGGTTGCCATTGAAATAAAAATTTTATCGGCAAATTCTTTTAGGTCAGGAATCGCACCGGCAAATTTTAAATCCCCGTTCCGACGGATAATAAGCGTTTCATGTTGATCTCCGGCACTGTCCGATGAAGTATTCGTCCGATGTAAAAATTTGGTGAACTTTTGCACCCTTAATGTAGATGGTCTCCTATCAGCCAGAAACCGTTTCAACTGCGGTATATCGTGAAAGAATTTGTGTCTTACCTCATGCGCATAATAGGTTTCTACGCTATTGTCGAAGGCTAACTGGATTTCGCTGCTGAGCTGCCGTCTGCTTTCGTGGTAATTCTTCATGTTCCAGTGCAGTTGCAGTGCGAGGGTTGCAAGGATTGCGGCCACAATGAAGGTGAGGATCAGGCGGTAAGTCTTCGGGTTCATGCACCAAAAGTAAAAACAAATCGAGAAGAAGAACTGCGGTTAACAAACGTTAACACTGCTTAACCTAATGTCACGATACAACGCGTTTTTTTTGTACAAACAAAATCACATCATCATGATACAAATCATCCTTAGAATGGCTTTCACCGCACTTTTATTAATGACAT
Source organism: Flavobacterium sp. (assembly GCA_036399795.1). Lineage (GTDB taxonomy): Bacteria > Bacteroidota > Bacteroidia > Flavobacteriales > Flavobacteriaceae > Flavobacterium. Next base: position 42,026 of record DASWML010000005.1, on the reverse strand, counting down.
CGGTACTGCAGGCCCAGCAAATAACAGGCTTTGCGGTTTATCAGTCGAAAACAAGGCTCCCCGAATTTCAAAGAGAAAGGGATATGCCTGCTGACGTAGCAAAACAAGTCGAAGAACAATTAAAGAAGCAAATGGAGAAGACTTATACATTGAAGTTTACGAAAACTGAATCCATTTTTATAGAAGACCAGAAAATTACACCCTCCGGGAAAATGCCTGAAGGGCTGAAAGTAAATGTGATCGGCACCGCCGGGGGCAAGCGTTACAGAAATATTCAACGCCGGGAAAATATCGCGGAAGACGAAATTTTCGGAAAGGAATTCCTGATTGTTGATTCATTGCGCAGTTGGGACTGGCAACTAACGAGCGAATCAAAAAAAGTCGGCGATTATACATGCTATAAAGCCACTGCAACAATAAAAGTTACAAAAGAAGAGCGTGACGCATTCGAAAAGTTTAAAGCTGACAAAACTGATGTTAAAGGCCGGACTATAATTCGAGAAGAGCCGAAAGATGTTGAACTTACTGCATGGTACGCGCCGGAAATCCCAGTAAATCATGGGCCGGACGAATATTGGGGACTTCCGGGGTTGATTCTTGAAGCTAGCGACGGCCGTACAACGATGCTTTGCTCTAAGATTGTAATCAATCCGAAGGACAAAGTCAACATCACCAAACCGGTCAAGGGGGAAAAGGTTACCCAAAAGGAATTCGACGACATACGCCGCAGAAAAATTGAAGAAATCCATGAGGTGCGGCAAGGGCGCGGCGACGGCACAATGCAGATCAGGATTGGCGGATAATTGCGGTAAATGCTTAATTTTAGCCAATGAAAAACATCTTTCTTTTACTGATATTCCTTTCCGCAACCGCGTTTTCTCAAACTGTTCGTATGGATGGAAATATCTTGGATAATTTAGGCCAGCCGCTTGAAATGGCCAATGTCATGGCGGTCAACACGGTGACCAAAGGCATGGATTCGTATGCGATCACGAACGACAAAGGCCGATTTGCGCTGACGCTGAAGCCAAATTCCACGTACTCCATCAAAGTCAGTTATCTTGGCATGAAGCCAAAAGAAATCACCGTTAGTACTCAAACTGAAAGCATCAATGAAGTCATTACGCTCGAACCCGGCGAAATGGAACTCGAAGGTGTCGAAGTTGTCCGGGAAATGCCTGTATCGATTCAGGGCGATACTATTGTTTATAATGCCGATTCCTTTAAATCGGGAACCGAACGCAAGCTCGAAGACGTACTGAAAAAACTTCCCGGCGTTGAAGTCAATGCCGATGGCGAAGTTGAAGTCGAAGGAAAAAAAGTATCGAAACTTATGGTCGAAGGCAAGGATTTTTTCGATGGCGACACAAAATTGGGCGTGAAAAATATTCCGGCCGATGCGATCGATAAAGTCCAGGTGCTGCGCAATTACAATGAAGTTTCAGCATTGCGCGGTGTCGAAAACAATTCAGAAAGCGTGGCGATGAACATCAAGCTCAAGGAAGGCAAAAAGAACTTCTGGTTTGGCGATGTCAACGCCGGGATCGGGATCGCTGATGATGAAACCCGGTACATTGCCAATCCGAAGATATTTTATTACAGCCCGAAATACAGCATCAACATCATCGGGAACTCCAACAATATTGGCGAACTTCCTTTTACCGCACAGGATTATTTCAAATTTACCGGTGGCTTTCGAAACCTGATGCAGAAAGGCGGGACCGGATTTAATATTTCTTCAAACGACCTCGGACTCTCACTGCTCAGGAACAACCGCGCTAAGGAAATTGAAACACAATTCGGAGCAGCCAATTTTTCATACAATCCCACAAAATCGTGGTCGATAAGCGGGTTTGCGATCGTTTCTTCGACATTGACCGATCTCGAAATAAAAACACGCACAACAATTACCGATTTTGTTGATGATGTTGAAGGCAACGACACTTTACTTGAAACCATACAGCTTACAAACGAAGCAACGCACCAGAAAAGCAACCTCGGACTCTTCAAGCTCAGCTCGAGTTACAAACCCGATGACAAACTGCAACTGGATTACGACATGCTTTTGAAAACATCCAGGCAGGACGAAAACACCAGCTTGTTTACACAAACGTTTTCAGAATTCATCAACGACAGCCAGAACATCAGTACGCTCAAAAAACAGGATCCGTTGTCGCTCAACCAGAATCTGAACCTTTACTATACCAAAAACGATAAAAATATTTTTGCTTTTGAAATGCAGCATTTGTATCAGGATGAAGATCCGTTTTACAACGCCAATCTCGGAATAAACCCGTTCCCGGATTCGCTCATCCCCGAAGACCAGGCCGAAAATATCGGGATCCAGGATCAGGGATCAGGGCGGTACGATCTCAATCAGGACCGATTCGTAAAAACCAATAAATTCGATGCGAAGTTCGATTACTATTACATGCTGACGCCAAAGAGCAACATCAACATCACCGTTGGCGATACGTATTCCTACCAGAATTTCAATTCCGATTTTTTCCAGATACTCGATAACGGTTCAGTTTCCGATCTCAACCAGAACACAAATAATGATGTCGATTACAGTTTCAACGATGTCTTCCTCGGCTTGCATTACAAATTTATTTCCGGCAAGTTTACTGTCAACCCCGGATTCAGCGTCCATAAATACAATACGCTCAACCGGCAGAACGGAGGCGAGGTAAAGGATGATTTTTACCGCATTCTTCCTGATGTTTTTGCTATTTACCAGATGAAGAAATCGGAATCGTTGACATACAATTACGCGATGACAACCGATTTCACCGACATCAATCGCCTCGCCGAAAACTACGTCCTCAACAGTTACAATTCGCTTTTCCGGGGCAACCGTTTCCTCGAAAATGCGCTGGTCCAAACGCACTCGCTCAGGTATTTCAAATACAACATGTTCAACTTCACGAATATCTTCGGATTTGTAAATTACAGCCGCCGTATCGACGCCGTGAAGACCCGCGCGCAGTTTATCGGGATCAACCAGACATCAACGCCATACAATTCCAATTTTGCCGATGAAACGCTCACCGGAGCCGCAAATTACGGCCGCTCTTTCGGAAGGTATAAAGCTTCAATAACCGCAAACCTCAACTGGGCAAAATTCAATAACATTCTCATCAGCCCGTTCGGAGGCGGCGAATCACGCGACGTATCAGAGTCATTTACGCAAAGCTACACGGCTAAACTTTCCACCAATTACAAGAGGTTGCCGAACATCGAAATAGGCTACAACATTTCCATCAACGATTACCGCGACCAAACATTTTTTACCCAACGGCCAACGGCGCGGCTGGATTATTATTTTCTGGACGCGTTTTCATTTGTCGCCGAATATGAATATTATCATTACACAAACGACGGGAAAACGGTCGATAATGAATACGATTTCCTCACCGCGAGCCTCATCTACCAGAAAAAAGACAGCAAATGGGAATACAAGGTCAGCGGCACGAACCTGTTCAACACAACGTCGCTCAACGACGACCGTTTCGACCAGTTTCGCACCAGCACGTCGCAATATGTCGTGCAGCCGCGCTATTTGATATTTTCAATAAAGTATAATTTGTAGCCAATCCGGCTATGCGCTGCAATCTTTTTTGTTCAGCATTTGCTTCAAATTCAACCGAGTCTAACAAAAAAGGATTTCCGCTGCTATCCGGGCTAGGGCAGTTCCATCACCCGAAAATTGATCCAATAAAAAAGCCGGCTCAACGAACCGGCTTTTCTATTTTATATCAGGGATTACAATCCAAATGCATTCTTCACCTGATCCACAAAATCGAGTTTCTCCCATGTAAAAAGGTCAACCGTTACGCTTTTCTCCTCGCCATTCGGGGAACGGAAAGTTTTGGTCACCGTTTCGGGTTTTCTTCCCATATGTCCGTAAGCTGCGGTTTCGCTATAGATCGGATTCCGGAGTTTCAGCCTTTGCTCAATAAAGTAAGGGCGCATGTCAAATAATTCCTCAACTTTTGTCGCTATCTCGCCGTTGGTCATGTCGACTTTCGCCGTTCCGTAGGTTTCCACAAAAATCCCCATAGGCTTTGCCACACCAATGGCATACGAAACCTGAACCAGGATTTCATCGGCAACGCCTGCAGCAACAAGGTTTTTAGCAATATGGCGCGTCGCATAAGCTGCGCTGCGGTCAACCTTGCTTGGATCTTTTCCTGAAAATGCCCCGCCGCCATGTGCGCCTTTTCCGCCGTAAGTGTCTACAATGATTTTCCTTCCGGTCAAGCCAGTATCGCCATGCGGACCGCCGATTACGAATTTTCCTGTCGGGTTGATGTGGTATTTTATCTGGTCGTTGAAAAGGTGCGCGTACTTAGGATATTTGGAAATAATCCTCGGGATCAGGATCGATACAAGGTCGTTCTTGATTTTTGCAAGCATCGCAGCTTCTTCATCGAAGTCGTCATGCTGCGTCGAAATAACAATGGCATCAATACGAACCGGCCTGTTGTTGTCGTTGTATTCAAGTGTCACCTGCGATTTAGCATCCGGCCGCAAGTAAGTGATTTCTGTGTTTTCACGTCTTAAAGCCGCAAGTTCCTGTAGCAATTTGTGCGACAGGTCAAGCGCCAGCGGCATATAATCTTCAGTTTCGTTGGTGGCATATCCGAACATCATTCCCTGATCGCCCGCGCCCTGGTCTTCCTTATTCGCACGGTCAACGCCCTGGTTGATATCGGAAGACTGCTCATGAATCGCCGAAAGTACGCCGCACGATTTTCCTTCAAACATATACTCGCTTTTCGTGTAGCCGATTTTGCGGATCACTTCGCGCGCGATCTGCTGTACATCGAGGTATACATTCGATTTCACTTCGCCCGCCAGGATCACTTGTCCTGTAGTTACAAGCGTTTCGCACGCCACTTTAGATTCCGGATCGAATGCCAGGAAATTGTCGATAAGCGCATCAGAAATCTGGTCGGCGACCTTGTCAGGATGTCCTTCGCTGACAGATTCCGACGTAAATAAATAAGCCATAAAGTTTGTTTTATAACGAGGCGGAACGAATTGCGGGAAAAACTAAAGGGAAGAGTCCTGCTTTAGCATTTTTGCGGCGCCGTGACGCCAGAGGTTGCAATCAGTTCAAATTTTTCCTCTTGATTCTGTGCAAATGTATAAAACCATTTCCGTTTTCTTAACCAAAAATTATATTTTTTGGTGTCGCAAATAATTGTAAAAACCAATCCTATTGGTTTACTTTGCAGTGTTCATAAACATATTGATTGTTATCACGAAAGGCAGAGGGATTAGACCCGGTGAAGCCTTAGCAACCCTTTAATCTTTAAAGAAGGTGCTACATTCTACCACAAAAGTGGACAGATAACCTCGGAACATTTCCTCTCCCGATAACAATTTTATTTTTTGAAACACAGGCATTACAGCATTATTTGAGTTTTGTCCCGCTGTTCGTTTACACAAGCGAATTGGCGAAGCAATTTTTTAGCGGCTCCGCTGCGCTGCGCCGCCAAAGGATGCCGCTGCCATCGGGCCAATTGATGCAATCGAGTTAAATGTTTGAAATGTTGTACGTTTTCGCATTACAACTTTCAACCTTACAACTTTCAACCTTATAACGAACTAACGACTAATGTCTATAAACCATCTGCTACAAAACAGAATCCTCATCCTCGACGGTGCCATGGGAACAATGCTCCAGCGCTACAAGTTTACCGAAGAAGACTTCCGCGGCGAGCGCTTCAGGGATTTTCCGTACGCGCTAAAAGGCAACAACGACCTGCTGTCGCTCACCCAACCTGAAGCCATCCGTACAATCCATAAACAATATCTGGAAGCCGGAGCCGACATCATAGAAACAAACACATTTTCTTCCACAACCATCGGGATGGCCGATTATCACATGGAAGACCTTGTGTACGAACTTAACTTTCAATCAGCAAAGATTGCCCGCGAAGCCGCAGATGCATTTACGGCTCAAAATCCTGCCAAACCTCGATTTGTAGCGGGGTCGATCGGCCCGACAAACCGCACCGCAAGCCTTTCACCTGATGTCAACAATCCTGGGTTCCGCGCCATTTCTTTTGACGAACTCCGCATCGCATACAAACAACAAGCTGGGGCGCTCATCGATGGCGGCGCAGACATTCTTTTGGTAGAAACCATCTTCGACACACTCAATGCAAAAGCGGCACTTTTCGCCATCGAAGAAGTAAAAGAGGAACGTAATACTGATATTCCTGTCATGGTTTCAGGAACCATCACAGACGCTTCGGGCCGCACACTTTCAGGTCAGACCGTTGAAGCTTTTTTAATCTCAATATCCCATATTCCTTTGTTAAGTGTCGGTTTTAATTGTGCGCTTGGCGCTGAGCAGCTTCGTCCATACCTGAAGCGCCTGGCGACGAATACAACATTAAATATTTCGGCACATCCGAATGCCGGACTACCAAATGCTTTTGGGGAATATGATCAAACGCCACAGGAAATGCAGCAGCTCATTCGCGGCTATCTTCAGGAAAACCTCGTCAATATTATCGGCGGATGCTGCGGAACAACACCAGAACATATCAGGCTTATTGCAGAAGTAGCATCAGAATTTAAACGACCAAGCTTTGAAGCTATCAATGGATAATCAGAAATTTTTAAAATTGAGTGGTTTGGAACCATTAGTCGTCACGCCGCACACGAATTTCGTGAACATCGGCGAACGCACAAATGTAACAGGCTCGAGAAAATTCCTCCGTCTGATCAAAGATGAAAAATTTGACGAAGCGCTTGAAGTTGCACGCGGTCAAGTGGAAGGCGGCGCGCAGATACTCGATGTAAACATGGACGAAGGCATGCTCGACGGCGCTGCGGCAATGACAAAATTCCTCAACCTGATCGCTGCCGAACCCGACATTTCCCGAATTCCAATCATGATCGACAGCTCGAAGTGGGAAGTTTTAGAAGCCGGACTGAAGGTTGTCCAGGGAAAAAGCGTTGTCAATTCGATTTCGCTGAAAGAAGGCGAGGAAGTTTTTATTCATCATGCAAAACTGATCAGGCGGTATGGCGCGGCTGTTATTGTTATGGCTTTTGATGAAAAAGGCCAGGCTGATACTTATGAACGCCGCATAGAAATCTGTAAAAGGTCTTATGACATTCTTGTTGAGAAGGTCAAATTTCCTCCTGAAGATATTATTTTCGATCCCAATATTTTCCCTGTTGCCACAGGAATGGACGAACATAAACTTAATGCAGTCGATTTTTTCCGTGCGACAAAATGGATTCGCGAAAACCTCCCGCATGTCAATGTCAGCGGCGGCGTGAGCAACGTTTCATTCTCTTTCCGCGGGAACGACAAAGTTCGTGAGGCCATGCATTCCGCTTTCCTTTACCACGCGATCAGCCATGGAATGACAATGGGAATTGTAAACCCCGAAATGCTGGAAGTCTATGACGAAATTCCGAAAGACCTGCTTGAACATGTCGAAGATGTCCTGCTAAACCGTCGTGAAGATGCCACCGAGCGGCTCCTCGAATTCGCCGAAGGCTTCAAAGGAGAAATGAAAACCAATGAAAAAGCAGTTCAGGAATGGCGGTCGGCTGCGCTTCAGCAACGCCTTACGCATGCGCTGGTAAAAGGCATCGATGAATTTATAGAAATGGATGTCGAAGAAGCACGCCAAAAAGCCGCCCGCCCGATTGAAGTCATCGAAAAAGATCTTATGGCCGGAATGAATGTCGTAGGAGACCTTTTCGGAAGCGGTAAAATGTTCCTGCCACAAGTTGTGAAATCGGCCCGTGTGATGAAAAAAGCTGTTGCTTATTTGCTGCCATACATCGAAAATGAAAAAGGCGGAAAGTCGAAAAGTGCAGGAAAGGTTTTAATGGCGACCGTTAAAGGTGATGTTCACGATATTGGGAAAAATATTGTTTCCGTTGTTTTGGGCTGCAACAATTATGAAATCATTGACCTTGGCGTTATGGTTCCGCCCGAAAAGATAATTGAAACAGCTATAGAGGAAAATGTTAACATTATCGGCCTCAGCGGACTCATAACACCATCACTCGACGAAATGGTGTATATCGCTAAGGAATTTGACCGGCTGAAAATCAAAATCCCTGTGATGATTGGCGGTGCAACAACATCGCGCGTGCATACCGCGGTAAAAATCGCGCCGCAATATTATGGTACTGTTGTTCACGTGAACGATGCATCGCGTGCGGTAACCGTGGCCGGAAACCTGCTGAATGCTGACAATATTAAATACACACAAGAGCTTCGTCGCGAATATGATAAAATACGGGAAGGTTATTTGAGCCGGGCTCATGAAAAAGAATCGCTTACAATTGCACAAGCCCGCGCCAATAAGTTCAATCTGGATTCCGGCTTTGTTCCGGCTGTTCCGGAAATAAAAGGAATTCAGGTTATTTCTGTTGGCTTTGCCGATCTGGTCTCATATATCGACTGGACGCCGTTCTTCCGGACGTGGGAATTATTTGGGAAATATCCGGCAATTCTAAACGATGAAGTTGTAGGTGAACAGGCGGCATCGGTTTTTAAAGATGCACAGGAATTACTTCAGAAATTCATCGCCAACAATTCATTAACAGCGAAAGGCGTGTTCGGAATTTTCCCTGCCAACACTATCGATACCGACGATATTGAGATTTTAGACAATCAAGGAAACCAAATCGCCAAATTCCTGACCTTACGCCAGCAGTCGAAAAAAACATCAGGAGTTCCGAATCTCGCGTTGTCTGATTTCATTCTTCCCAAAGAATCAGGAAAAACTGATTATGTCGGAGCGTTTTGCGTTACCACCGGTTTCGGTGTCGATGAACTTGCAGCCGAATTTGAAAAAAATCATGACGATTATAATTCCATTATGGCCAAAGCGCTTGCCGATCGCCTTGCCGAGGCTTTTGCCGAATACCTTCATGAGAAAGTCCGCAAAGAATATTGGGGTTATGCATCCAACGAGCGCCTGTCGAAAGAAGAACTTATCAACGAAAAATATTTCGGCATCCGTCCTGCTCCCGGATATCCCGCATGTCCCGATCATCTTGAGAAAAGAACCATTTGGAAATTGCTGGAGGTTGAGGAGCGTATTGGGGTAAAACTGACGGAAAACCTTGCCATGTGGCCGGCTTCTTCCGTTTCCGGATATTATTTTGCCAATCCGCAGAGCAAGTATTTCGGACTCGGGAAAATCAAGTCGGATCAAGTTGAAGATTACGCCCGCCGCCGCGGAATATTTGTAGAGGAAGCCTCAAGATGGCTGAGCCCAAACATTGTGGATTAGGGGAAAGCTTATTAATTACGAAAGCGGAATATAAACTATGAATATTTATTAAGCTGCGTGAGGGATTGAGGCAGGCACCGCGTGCAGCCGAAAGCCCGACGGCGCCCACAGATGCTGAATAACAGAAAAAGTGCCGAGCGCCGGCGCCCGAAAATAAAATGAGCAAAACATAAAATGAAAGTCACAGAACATATAACCAAAGCCGCCGGCAAGCCATTATTTTCCTTCGAGATCCTTCCGCCATTGAAAGGGCAGAACATCCAGTCGATCTTTGACAGCATCGATCCGCTGATGGAGTTCAACCCGCCGTTTATCGACGTGACTTACCATCGGGAAGAGTACGAATTCAAGGAATTGGCAAGCGGACTCCTCGAAAAGAAAATCGTTCGCAAACGTCCCGGAACGGTTGGCATCTGTGCCGCAATCCAGAACAAATACCAGGTTGATGCCATTCCGCATATTCTGTGCGGCGGCTTTACAAAGGAAGATACCGAAAATTTCCTGATCGACATGGACTTTCTCGGCATCCAGAACGTTATGGCGCTTCGGGGCGATGCCGTAAAAAATGAAACCTACTTTAAAGCTGAGAAAAACGGTAACCGATTCGCTTCCGAACTTGTTGCACAAATTACCAACCTGAATAGCGGGATCTATCTCGATGAAGACCTGCAGAATTCCTCATCGACCAATTTCTGCATCGGCGTTGCCGGTTATCCCGAAAAGCACATGGAAGCGCCAAGCATCGACAGCGATATTTATTTTCTGAAACAAAAGATCCGCAACGGCGCGTCGTACATCATCACCCAAATGTTTTTCGACAATAAAAAATTCTTTGATTATGTTTCAAAATGTCGGAAAGAAGGCATCACGGTACCAATAATTCCGGGATTGAAGCCATTGTCGGCGCGGAAGCAACTCAACCAGATCCCGCACCGTTTCAGTGTCGACTTTCCGGATGAACTCATCATGAATGTCGTCAAGGCAAAAGATGAAGAAGCCGTAAAGGAAATTGGCATCGCGTGGTGCATCGCCCAAAGTAAGGAATTGATTGCCGCCGGAATTCCGGTACTTCATTATTATTCGATGGGAAAATCCCAAAACATCAGGCGCGTGGCAGAAGCGATTTTCTAAAAGCATATATTTGCGGCATGCACCGGATTTTTATCCCATTCTTTTTGTTGCTGTCGTTCACGCTGTTGGCGCAGGAAACAAACAACATTGAAATCTCCTATTTCCATGGGAACATTTACCGGCATAAAGAAGATATCGGGCATTTGATCACCGGGCATCCCGAAGGTGTCCTGATCAGCCTTAACCGTGAAACTTACGGCGGAAAGGAATGGCAACAGGCTTATAATTATCCGGATTACGGGTTTTCCTTTCAATATCAGGATTTCAAAAATGAATACCTTGGTGAAGCGCTCGCGGTTGCAGTACATTACAACTTCCGTTTTTTCAAAAGGCACCTTGTTTTCAGGATTTCACAGGGAATTGGCTTCGCGACCAATCCGTATGACAAGGAAACAAATTATAAGAACAACGCCTTTGGCTCGCGGCTGATGAGCAGCAATCTTTTTCTGCTGAATTATAAAAAAGAGAATCTCGTCGGAAGGTTTGGACTGCAGGCCGGAATGATGCTGACCCATTTTTCGAACGGCAGGATCAAATCGCCCAACAGTGGTATCAATACTTTTGCGGTCAACCTCGGGATTAACTACGACCTTGAAGAGAAATTGCCATATCTTCCAAAAGACACCACTGCCATCAAATATGCTGAACCGATCAAATGCAATTTCGTTTTCCGGAGCGGTGTCAGCGAAAGCCAGATCGTTGGAAGCGGCCAAAAGCCATTCTATCATTTTGGCCTGTATGCCGATAAAAGAGTGGGTCGCAAAAGCGCGCTGCAGCTCGGTGCTGATCTTTTTGTCTCTGAATATTTAAAAGAATACATCAGGTTCTACACGGCGGCATATCCCGACAGGCCGCAAATCGATCCTGATACCGATTATAAAAGGGCGGGGGTTTTTATCGGACATGAACTCTTCATCAACAGACTTTCTGTAGAAACGCAGGTTGGTTATTATTTTTACAAGCCGTTTCCTTATGAAATTGATATTTACCAGCGAATGGGCCTGAAGTATTACGCGACGAAAAACGTCTTCGCCGCAGTATCGCTTAAGTCGCATGCTGCCCGTGCCGAGGCGATTGAGTTTGGAATCGGCGTAAGATTATAATTTATGAAAAAAGCTATTTTTTTACTTTGTATTTTGTCGCTTTTCTGCGGATGCGGATTATCTGAGGATTGCATCAAAAGCTCCGGGACGGTAAAAACACGCGAAGTGGAAACGCTGCCGTTTACCAAAATTTTCGTTTATCCGGGCGTAAATCTTGTACTTTCTCAAGGTTCCGAGCAATCGGTAACAATACAGGCAGGCGAGAATTTTATTGCCGACGTTGAAGTGGCCAGCGATGGCGAAACACTTTCCCTTCGTGACAATTCCGGTTGCAACTGGGTTCGCGGTTATGGCGAGACAACGGTTTTTGTAACAGCTCCTGATGTTATTGAAATATATTCGAATACCGACAGGAAAATCAGTTCTTCCGGTGTGCTGACTTACCCGATCTTACGCCTTTTTGCAATGGATATTTTCGATGGCATCGGCACGGGCGATTTCCATCTTGAGGTCGACAATCAGCAGCTTGTGATCGCAAGCAATAATATTTCCGCGTTCTTCATTAAAGGCCGCACAAACGAAATGCTGCTTAACTTTTATGATGATATGGGGCGGTTTGAAGGAGCGGATTTCGTTTCAGACAGTATAAAAGTTTTCCAGCGAAGTTCCAATGATATGATTGTGCATCCGGTGTATAAAATTTCAGGCGACATCTACAGCACCGGGGATATTATCAGCAAAACGCATCCGGCCGATGTCCAGGTTATTGAACATTACACAGGCAGGCTGATTTATGATTAAACTGCAAGACTGATTAATTTTTTGTCACATCCCTGAAAACAGATTCAAGGTTTTTGCTTTTCATTCCGATCTGAAGGATTTTTAATCCGTTTTCCGTAGCGAAATCAAAAACAGCAGGGCGCATGTCTTCATTAGAAACGAATTCAAGTTCCCAAACGTTATTCGGAAGCTTGACAGCCGAAATGATCTTCGGTAATTTCATCAGCAGGGTTGTGTCAACATCTTTGTCAAAACCGGCTTCGATGAATTGTTCCGCTTCGGCGACAAGTTTGTCAAGTTTTTTGTCGGTTACTATTTTCCCTTTGTCGATGATGATCACCCGATCGCAAATTGCCTCAACCTCCTGAAGGATATGGGTTGAAAGAAAAACGGTTTTGTCTTTTCCTGCATTCTTAATCACGCGGCGGATTTCAACAAGCTGGTTCGGGTCCAGTCCGGTAGTCGGCTCGTCGAGAATCAGTACATCCGGGTTGTGAAGCAGCGCTGTTGCGAGTCCGACACGCTGGCGGTAACCTTTAGAAAGCTGACCGATTTTTTTGTGTTTTTCCGGAGTGAGTCCGGTAAGTTCAATAACTTCATCAATACGCGACTTGGCCACATTATAAACTCCGGCATTGAATTCAAGATATTCGCGGATATATAAATCAGTATAAAGCGGATTGTGTTCGGGAAGATATCCAACCGATTTCTGGACAGATTTCTGTTGCGTTGAAACATCAAAACCATTCACCGCAGCAGAGCCTTCATCAGCGCTGAGGTAAGTCGTCAGGATTTTCATCAATGTCGATTTTCCGGCACCGTTCGGACCCAAAAAACCTACAATTTCGCCTTTACTGACAGAAAACGAAACGTTATCCAGGGCCTTTTGTGTTCCGTAGCTTTTTGAGACTGAATTGACTTCGATCGACATGGCAAAATTGATTTGAAACAAAAGTAAACAGAAAAATAATTTTTCTTCTGAATTTAAAACTGATTTGGCAAATAGCCTGTATTTTTGTTAAAAATCCTTGTTTTGGAAAATGACAAAAGCCTTGGCAATTGGCTTCAGGAAATGAATCTTCAGCATCCGCTTGTGATTGCCGGGCCGTGCAGCGCCGAAACCGAAGAACAGGTATTGAAAACTGCTCACGGGATCAAAAAAACAAAAGCCACGATTTATCGTGCCGGAATCTGGAAACCACGCACAAGACCGGGAGGTTTTGAAGGTGTTGGCGCCATCGGGCTGAAATGGCTGCGGAAAGCAAAAGAAGAGACAGGTTTGATGATGGCTGTTGAGGTTGCAAACGCCACGCACGTAAAACTTGCCCTTGAAAATGACATTGATGTGTTATGGATTGGCGCAAGAACAACGGTGAATCCGTTTGCGGTACAGGAAATTGCCGATGCCGTGGCCGGAAGTGATAAAATCATCCTGGTTAAAAATCCGGTAAACCCCGATCTTAGTCTGTGGCTTGGAGGTATTGAGCGCGTTTTCAATGCAGGAATCACGAAAGTCGGCGCGATTCACCGCGGTTTTTCCACATATGAAAAAACAAAATACAGGAACATTCCCGAATGGCAGATCGCGATTGAGCTACACAACCGTTTGCCGAATCTGCCGCTGATCTGCGATCCGTCGCACATTACAGGAAGAAGGGACATGATCAGGGAAGTTTCGCAGCAGGCTTTCGATTTGAATTATGACGGACTGATGATCGAAACCCATATCGATCCCGAGAATGCGTGGAGCGATGCGGCGCAGCAGGTAACCCCGGATCGCCTATTGGAAATTCTTGGTGAGCTGGTGGTACGGAACACCACAGATGATACCGATTTCTTCGTGAATGAAATGGCAAGGCTCAGGCGCCAGATCGATCAATACGATTCAAAAATCATTGAGGTTCTTGGAAAACGGATGCAGGTTGCCGATGAAATCGGAGCATTGAAGCGCGAGCGCAATGTGGCCATCCTACAGGCAAAACGCTGGAAGGAAATCCTTGAAAAAATGAATGCGGAGGGCAGCCTGAATAATCTCAGCCCCGACTTCATCATGCGGCTTTTTCATGCGATCCATCAGGAAAGCATTGTGCATCAGGAAAAGGTATTAAACCGTCCGCTTTAACGAATTCATGAATTCCGCCTAAGCGAATAAGTCTTACCTTTGCAAAATGGAAGGCCTTGTATATAAATCGACCGGCAGTTGGTATCTCGTTAAAAACCGGGACGGCGGCTTTATTGAATGCAGGATCAAGGGAAAATTTCGTATTCAGGGAATAAAAAGCACCAATCCTATCGCGGTCGGGGACGTTGTTGATTATGATATCGATGAGACTTCCGACAAGCAAACGGGAACGATCCACAACATCCACGACAGGAAAAATTACATCATAAGAAAATCTGTCAACCTCTCCAAACAGGTACATATCATCGCATCCAATATCGACCAGGTTTTTCTTTTGGTCACAATCAATAATCCGCCAACAACGACAAGTTTTATTGACCGTTTTCTGGTCACTGCAGAAGCTTACGGGATAGAAGCGATTGTTGTTTTTAGTAAAATCGACACTTTCGACGATAATATCCTCGATGAGCAATTGTACCTTCAGCATGTATATTCACAGATCGGTTATCGTTGTTTGCGCGTTTCTGCGGCAGCGGGAAAAGGGATCGATCAGTTGAAGGAAATTATGACCGGAAGCGTTTCGATGTTTTCCGGACATTCAGGTGTGGGCAAATCAACATTGATAAACGCCATGGAACCTTCGCTTGACCTTAAAACAAAGGCAATTTCAACTCAACACCAACAGGGGCAACATACAACGACGTTTGCCGAAATGTTCGATCTTTCATTTGATGCAAAAATCATCGACACCCCGGGAATTCGCGGGTTCGGGATCGTGGATATTGAAAAGGAAGAGCTCAGTGACTATTTTCCTGAATTTTTCAGGCTTAAGGAAAAGTGCAAATTCAACAATTGTCTTCACAAAGATGAGCCTCATTGTGCAGTAAAGGAAGCCCTTGAAAAAGATGAGGTCGCATGGTCAAGATACAGAAGCTATTTGCAGATTCTGGAAGGTGAAGACGAGAATTACAGGAACGACTTGTATGCTGATGACCGCAAAGCCAGTGACGAAACAAGACAAGGCTGATGAGAGCGGTGATCCAGCGCGTTTTAGAATCTTCGGTTGCCATTGACGGTCAAAAAGTTGCCGACATTGGTTCAGGGTTATTGATTTTACTCGGTGTTGAAGAAGCAGACCATCAGGAAGATGTGTTATGGCTGGCATCAAAAATCTCGGGACTAAGAATCTTTAATGACGGGAACGGCGTCATGAACCTTTCAGTAAAAGAAACCGGGGGAGATGTAATTATTGTGAGTCAGTTTACCTTGCATGCACTCACAAAAAAAGGCAATCGACCGTCGTATGTCAAGGCTGCCCGTCCGGAAATTGCCATTCCGCTATATGAAGCTTTTATTGGCGAAATGAACACATTATTAGGGAAAATGGTACAAACAGGAGGATTCGGTGCCGACATGAAAGTCTCTTTGATTAACGACGGCCCGGTAACAATTATAATCGACAGTAAAAATAGGCTGTAATTGTTAATTATTTCTAAAAATAATATATTTTTGGAAAAATTGTCGGCCGATGAAATGGATTCTCTCCTTATTTGCTTTTTTCTTTGTTATTGTCGGCTCATCACAAAAAATTCTTTATCCTGTCTCAGAAATTCCTGAAGCTTTAAAAGAAAATGCCAATGCTGTCCTGCGTCAGGAAAAGATTGCCATTGTGATCTCTTCACGAAGGTCCCTGAATATTGAAACTTATCGCGCAGTCACCATCCTGAATGAATACGGTTTGCGACACATGGGCGCTTATGAAGGACGCAACGTAGAGTCGGCAGAAGCCGTTATTTACGATGCTTTCGGCAAAGAAATAAAGAGGATGCGCCGAAAGGATTTTAAAGAAATGTCGGTTTCAGAAGGGTATGAGATTACCGACAACAAGTTGTTCGTTCTGGAATATGCGCCATCGCAATATCCGTTTACAATAGTTTACCAAAGCAGTGTGAGGGACTCGAACACCGCATTTATTCCTTCCTGGTTTCCTGCCGATGCGACACTTCTCGCGGTTGAAAATGCAAGCGTATCGGTAACATATCCTGTGGAAGTGGGGTTTCGGTATAAAGAATATAATTTCGGAAATTCCGATATTAAGAAAGAAGAACGTTCAGGCAGCATAACTTACACGATTTCGAACCTTCTGCCACTCCGCAGTGAGCAGCTTTCGCCGTCTTTCAGGAAGCTTTCCCCGCATGTTATGTTTGCACTTGAGAAATTTCATCTTGAAGGCGTAGACGGTGATGCAAATACATGGGCAAGTTTTGGCTCGTGGAATTACAACATCTTGTTGAACGGCACCGATGAACTTTCGCCCGAAACCCAGGCGAAGATCAAGATGCTCGTTGGCGATGAGAAAGATCCGTTAAAAAAAGCCAGGATAATCTATAATTATGTACAGGACAGGACAAGATATGTAAGCATCCAGCTTGGTATAGGCGGATGGCGGCCCATGAAAGCCAAAGATGTTGACCGCCTGGGTTATGGCGATTGCAAAGCGCTCACCAATTATACCCGCGCGTTGCTGAATGTGGTAGGCGTCCGGTCATATTATACCATCATAAATGCCGACGAAGATAAGATCGGGATCAATTCGGATTTTGTTTCCTTACAGGGAAATCATGTCGTTCTCGGTATTCCATCAGATAATAAAATCACATGGCTCGAATGTACCAGCCAGATCAGCCCTTTTGGTTATCAGGGCATATCTACTGACGATCGGCTGGCGCTTCTCGTGAAACCGGAAGGCGGGGAATTAGTTAGGACGACGGTCTACAATAGCAAGGACAATCTGCAGACTTCAACAGGAAAGATTTCCATTAGTGATTCCGGTGCATTAACAGCCAGTATCGAAATACATTCGAAAGGGCTTCAGTATGGGCAAAAGATGTTTCTCGACCGCGAGTCTGCGGTAAAAAAGGATGAATATTACAAGGAGTTCTTCAGCATCAATAACCTGAAGCTTGAAAAATCCAGGATTACCAATAACAAAGAAAAGATCGAACTCATTGAAGAGGTAACTTTCACGGCACCGAACTATGCCAATGCTTCTGCAGGAAAGCTGATCATCCCGGTGAATGCCTTCAACAAATCAGAAGGCGTTCCACAGCGCTACCGCAACCGATCCAATCCCCTGGAAATTCCCCGCGGCTTCACAAATTATGATGAAATAATGGTCGAACTTCCCGATGGATATACCATTGAGGCGCGTCCGGACAACTTCAGCCTTAAAGATAAGTTTGGAGAATACAGCGTGGAATTTATTGTTACTGAAGGCAAAAAACTGCTTTACAAACGTACCTTAACCATAAACGAAGGTGTTTATGACAAAGCCGAATACGATAATTACAGGAAATTTCGTGAGCAGATCGCCCGGATGGATAATGCAAAAATGATACTTACTAAAACTTAAATTATGAAGATGCTCAGGTTAATCCCGTTGTTATTTGTTTTTACGATATCTGCACAGCAGCAAAAGCTGGGTAAGGTAACAATAGCAGACCTTAAAGAAAGCGCCCATTTGTTAGATAGTACGGCGGCTGCGGCCATTCTTTACAAATCTGCGGATGTGTATTTCGAAGCGACCAGCGAAGGGTTTTGGAATGTAATTACAGATGTAGAGGTTCGTATTAAGATATATAACAAACAAGGTTATGATTATGGCAATTTCAAGCTGGAATATTACTCAGGGCCGCACGGCGAGACAGTGAGTATTTCTGATGCCGCCACATATAATCTTGTTGATGGGAAAGTTGAACGCACAAAATTGAAAAAGGAAGGAGAATTTACACAGGAAATCCGCGAAAATTATAAAGAAAAGAAAATTACCCTGCCCAATGTCAAGGAAGGTTCGATTGTCGAGTACAAATATACAGTGCGTTCCTATAATAATGTGGTTTTTGATGATTTCCATTTCCAGTATGACATACCGGTAGACTTTATTAAATATCGCGTTTGCGCTCCGGATTTTTTTGAGTACAACCGTATGCTTGTAGGTTATCTTAAACCAACGCGAACAGATGAATACATAAACAATGTAAACAGGGGCTACAATGAACACCGGATAAACTTTACCATGCAAAATGTTCCCGCCTTAAAGGAAGAGTCGTTTGTAAACAACATCAATAACTACCGGTCCAAGCTAAAACAGGAACTTTCTGCGACAAAAGACAAGCAAGGTAACATCAAGGAAAGTTATGCAACAACCTGGGAAGCGGTTGCAAAGAAAATATATGACGACTCAGATTTCGGCAGTCAACTCAACAAAGACAGCTATTTTGAAGAAGACCTAACGGCAATATTGGTAGGAGCGGCTACTCAGGAGGAAAAAGTTACAAGAATATTTGATTTCGTGCAATCCCGGATGGCGTGGAACGAATACAACGGATTCTTTTGTAAAGAAGGTGTGAAGAATGCCTATAAAAATAAATCCGGTAATGTCGCTGATATTAACCTGATGTTGACAGCAATGCTTCGCCATGCGGGGATCAATGCCAATCCGGTTTTAATAAGTACGCGGTCAAACGGCGTCACGGTTTTACCAAGCAGGGCAGCCTACAACTACGTGGTCGCCGGCATAGAAACAGACAAAGATCCGATTTTGCTGGATGCTTCAAGTAAAAATACGCGCCCTGGAATCCTTCCGTTGCGTGCGTTGAATTGGTTTGGCAGGATCATTCGTAAAGATGGAAGCTCCGCCGAAGTAAACCTGATGCCAACTTCAAATTCAAAAGAAGCTGTCAGTATCATGGCTTCAATCAATACAGATGGCTCCGTTTCCGGAAAAATGCGTGACCAATACAATGATTACAATGCATATACTTTTCGTGAGCAATACATTGGCATATCGGAAGACAGTTATCTTCAAAAACTCGAAGGAAAATACAAAGGCATCGAAATCTCTGAATACGAAGTTGCCAATAGCAGCGAACTCGCAAAGCCTGTCATGGAAACGTATTCCTTTCCCATAATAATCTGGTCGAGATCATCGGTGGCAAGATGTACTTTTCGCCAATGCTGTTTTTTGCATTGAATGAAAATCCGTTTAAACAGGAAAGAAGGGAATTTCCTGTAGATTTCGCATATCCTACAGAAGATAAATACGCGATCACGATAGCGTTGCCTGAAGGTTATACTGTAGAAACAGTTCCGCAACCATTGATCTATAATATGAAAGGCCTTGGCGCATTCAAATATAATATTCAGGCAAACCAAAAAACAGTACAGCTTTCGGTGGTATTTGAAATCAATAGCGCCATTGTTAGTCCGCAACATTATGACAGCCTGAAATCCTTTTTTAAAGAAGTGATCGACAAGCAAAATGAAAGGATCGTACTGAAAAAAGTATAATATGGACCTGAAAAACGCACAATTAACCGTAGATACGTGGATCAAAGAACACGGCGTCAGATATTTCAATGAACTTACCAACATGGCGCAGCTTACTGAAGAAGTAGGCGAAGTGGCAAGAATAATCGCAAGGCGTTATGGCGAACAGTCGGAAAAGGAAAGTGACAAGGAAAAAGATCTTGGTGAGGAACTCGCAGACGTGGTTTTTGTTGTTCTGTGCCTAGCCAATCAAACCGGTATCGACCTGCAGGCATCGTTCGACAAAAAAATGGAGTACAAAACGCGCCGCGACCATGACCGCCATCATCAGAACAACAAACTGCAATGAACCCGGATACCCAAAGATTCTTAAAACTTCTTCTAATTACATTGGTAGTAACTTTTGTAATCTTCTGGCTCTTTGAAGAAGACCGAAGATGCGTTTTTGAATTTGGATCATCTTGCTCCAACCGCTTTTTGTTGAGATCATTCGTTCAGACACTCGTCATGACCTGCATATTTTATTATTCCTCGAAGAAGGCGAACGCCAGCTAATGGATCTTCTGCTTAAACCGGTTCCGATAACAAGCGGCTGCACGATTAAGATTTCCGGTTCAAAATCTGAAACCAACAGGCTGCTGTTGCTGCAGGCGCTTTTTCCACAGATAAATATTAGAAACATTTCCAATTCCGACGATTCTGTTGCCATGAAAAATGCAATAGCATCCAAGGCTGAGGTTATCGACATCGGCCATGCAGGAACCGCCATGCGCTTTCTTACAGCGTACTTTGCCATTCAGCAGGGGCGAAAAGTTACACTTACCGGCTCTTCAAGGATGCAGGAACGCCCGATAAAAATTCTGGTAGATGCGCTTCAGCAGCTTGGTGCCGATATCCAATATTCGGGTAAAAGAGGTTTTCCGCCACTGCAAATAACCGGTAAAAGAATTTCTGCCAGTGAAACCACGATCGAAGCAAACATCAGCAGCCAGTACATTTCTGCACTGCTTCTGATCGCGCCAAAACTCGAGAATGGCTTGCGCCTGAAACTTTCCGGCGAACTCACCTCGGCACCTTACATCAGGATGACACTTGGGCTTTTGAATCAGATCGGCGTTGACACATCATTTGAAGATGACGAGATCACAATCAAACCTGGTGACATAAAACCGAAAACCATTACAGTGGAGTCAGACTGGTCATCGGCATCTTATTTTTATTCTGTCATTGCATTATCCGATCCCGGAGCGTCCCTCACACTTTCATCATTTCAGGAAGCCAGCCTTCAGGGCGATAGCGCACTTTCTGAAATCTATCTAAATTTCGGGGTAGCGACAACTTTTAATGAAGACAAAATCACTTTGACCAAAACAGATATTGCGCTTTCCGAAGTTAATTTCAATTTAAAAGACACGCCTGATCTCGCACAGACCATTGCCGTTACAGCGTTCGGACTGGGTGTGAAATGTACTTTGAGCGGACTTCATACCCTCGCGATAAAAGAAACCGACAGGCTCCAGGCGCTTGAGTCGGAATTGACAAAACTTGGCGCCGCGGTCAAAGTTTCTGCCGATACCATTGAAGTCATTCCCTTTTCAATCAAAGAAACAATACGAATTTCAACCTTTGGCGACCACCGCATGGCAATGGCTTTTGCGCCGCTGGCAATACGGATACCCATCATCATACAAGATGCCGGAGTTGTGGCCAAATCCTCTCCAGAATTTTGGGACAACCTGAAAACATTGGGGTTCAGCATCAGCAAAACCTAAAGCCAGCAAATAAAGCCCAAAACACTTGACATCGCCTTGCCCGCAATAGTATATTTGCGCCCATAAAACTATTACATGAAATTATCTCACTTCAATTTCAATCTGCCCAAAGAACTTCTCGCAGAGCATCCGGCTGAAAACCGTGACGAATCCCGTCTGATGGTCGTAAACAGGAAAACAAAAACAATCGAACATAAGATGTTCCATGACGTGATCAATTATTTTGATGACGGCGATGTCCTGATCCTGAATAACACAAAAGTTTTCCCGGCCCGGCTTTACGGAAACAAAGAAAAAACCGGGGCGCGTATCGAAGTGTTTCTTTTAAGGGAACTCAATGCCGAGCAAAGGCTTTGGGATGTATTGGTTGATCCTGCAAGAAAAATCCGTATCGGTAATAAGTTGTATTTTGGGGACGATGATTCGCTGGTGGCCGAAGTGATAGACAACACGACATCCCGCGGTCGGACCCTGCGTTTTCTTTACGACGGTTCGTATGACGAATTCAGGAACAAACTCACAGAATTAGGCGAAACCCCAATCCCGAAATACATCAACCGCGAAGTAATGCCGGAAGATGCCGATCGTTACCAAACAATTTATGCAAAGGAAGAAGGTGCCGTGGCCGCACCGACTGCCGGTCTGCACTTTTCAAAACACCTGCTTAAACGACTGGAAATAAAAGGCGTAAAATTTGCCGAAATCACGCTTCACGTAGGTTTGGGAACATTCAATCCGGTTGAGGTTGAAGACCTTTCGAAGCACAAAATGGACTCTGAAGAACTTCGCGTCACACAGGAAGCTTGCGACATCGTTAATGAAGCAAAAGCCAAAAAGAAAAAAATATGTGCCGTCGGAACAACGTCGATGCGCGCTATCGAAAGTTCCGTTTCCTCAGGAAAACAGCTTAATCCTTATGATGGCTGGACAAATAAATTCATTTTCCCACCACACGATTTCAGTATAGCCGACTGTATGATCACTAACTTCCATACGCCGAAATCCACGCTGCTGATGATGGTTTCCGCTTTCACCGGACATGATCTTCTAAAAAAAGCATACGACGAAGCGATCAAGGAAAAATACCGTTTCTACTCTTACGGAGACGCGATGCTGATCATATAACAAGAAAATAAGCCGGGCAATTGTCCGGTTTTTTTTGGCGTGTTGCGGCTCCGCTGCGCTGCGCCGCACCGGGCTTTCCGCTGCAATCCTGCCATAAGATCAGCAGTAGCCGGAAGCTTTTGCCTCCAAGGCAGGGATTTCCGCTGCAATCCCTCACGCAGCCGGTTCCTTAAAATCAGCATCGTCTTTAACGGGAATAAAACCTTATTTTTTCTATTTTTACGCTCACCTAAAAATTAACCGATGGCCTTTGAAAATACACGGGAATACGCGCAGGAATGTGACCGTAACGATAAGCTCAGCAAGTATAAGGATGAATTCATATTTCCGCAGGTCAACGGCAGGAAAGTCATTTACTTCACCGGAAATTCACTCGGCCTCCAGTCTAAACGGGCCAAAGAGTATATCGATGAGGTTGTAAACGATTGGGCGCATCTTGCCGTGGAAGGTCATTTCTATGCCGATAAACCCTGGTGGGATTATCATGAACGCTTCAGTAATCCGCTGAGTAAAATCGTTGGCGCTTTGCCAGAGGAAGTTGCAGTCATGAATACGTTAACTGTCAACCTTCATCTTTTGATGGTTTCATTCTATCAGCCAACTGCAAAACGGTACAAGATTATTTGCGAGGAAAAAGCCTTTCCAAGCGATCAGTATATGCTGTGCAGCCAGGTAAGTTTCCACGGATTCAATCCTAATGATGCGATTGTCGCGGTGAAACGGCGCCAGGGTGAACATAATATCCGGCTTAAAGATGTTCTTTCAAAAATCGAAGAGGTTGGTGATGAACTCGCATTGGTGCTGATTGGCGGCGTAAATTATTATACCGGTCAGGTTTTCGACATCAAAACGATTACAGAAGCAGGTCATAAAGCCGGAGCTTTTGTAGGCTGGGACCTTGCGCATGCTGCGGGAAACATCAAACTCAAACTCAACGAATGGAATGTCGACTTCGCCGCATGGTGCAGTTATAAATACATGAATTCGGGTCCGGGCAATATGTCGGGAATATTTGTACATAAAATGCACCACCGCGACACCGAGCTTCCGCGTTTTGCAGGCTGGTGGGGACATAACAAAGAGCGGCGTTTTAAAATGGAACCCGTTTTCGATGCGGTAGAAGGCGCAAACGGATGGCAGATAAGCAATCTTCCCGTGCTTGCAATGGCTCCATATCTCGCTTCTGTTAAAATGTTTGACGAAATCGGAATGGATGCGCTTATAGAAAAAAGAGACCGGATCACTTCATATCTTGAATATATCCTTCTCGAAATAAATCAGGAAGTAAAGAGCACGTTTGAAATTATCACCCCGTCAAATCCTGAAGAACGCGCCTGCCAGTTGTCGGTTTTCCTTCATGGCGAAGGCCGTGCGCTTTTTGATTACCTGATGAAAAACGGCGTTATTGTCGACTGGCGCGAACCCAATGTCATCAGGCTGGCACCGGTGCCGTTGTACTGTTCTTTTGAAGACATGTATGAATTCGGGCAAATATTAAAGCAAGGCATTTTATCACACAGCTAGAACAGATTTTTAATGAACAAACAACAAAAAATAGCATCATTCGATCCGTCTCAGCCCGGACTTGCCGATCAAAGTATTTTCGGGCTTCCCTTTACGGCAGATGAAAGCGACATTATTATAATTCCCGTTCCATGGGAAGTCACTGTAAGCTATGGCGCCGGAGCTTCCGACGGGCCGGAAGCTATCCTTGAAGCATCATTCCAGGTCGATCTTCACCATCAGGAATTTCCTGATCTGTGGAAACTCGGCATGTATCTCGATTTGAATGACCAAACCGCGAAATGGGCCAACAACAGTCAGAAATACAAAGACCTTGCGCAACCAATAATCGAAGCATTGGAAAGCGGTGAGGCTGTTGAGACTTTTCCGGCGCTTCAGGCCGATCTTGAAAAAGTAAATAAAGCCTGCAGGGAAATTCATGATGCCGTAAGAACACGCGTATTGTACTGGATGGAGCGCGGAAAGAAAGTTGTTCTTCTGGGCGGCGATCACAGTACGCCACTTGGTTATTATGAAGCGCTGGCCACAAAACATAACGAATTCGGGATATTACATCTTGATGCACACATGGACCTGAGGATTGCCTATGAAGGTTTTACATATTCTCACGCATCTATTATGTACAACGCGCTGCAGCTTCCGCAGATCACTAAAATTGTCCAGGTTGGGATTCGTGATTTTGCAAAGCAGGAAGTGGATGTGGTGAAAAATATGAACGGCCGGGTCACGGTATTTTCGGATACGGATTTAAAAGCCGGGACATTCAAAGGCGAAACGTGGCAGCAACAGTGTGAAGCAATTATTGCCGCGCTTCCGCAGAAAGTCGCCATAAGTTTCGATATTGACGGATTATATCCATGGTATTGCCCCAACACCGGAACGCCGGTTCCGGGCGGATTCTCATTTGAACAAGCTGCTTATTTATTGAGCAGGCTGGGCGAAAGCGGCCGAGAAATCATCGGGTTTGATCTTGTGGAGGTCGCCCCGGGCGAAGATGATTGGGATGGAAACGTCGGGGCACGGATGCTTTATCATATGTGTGGCGTACTTGCAAAAAATAACAGACTCGAAACGGGCAGCCGGATCGACTTCAGATAAAAAAATCCCCGATCAAGGGGATTTTTATGGCCTCCGGCCTGTTGCCAGCCTGTAAAGTATTCCGATAATCGCGAGAACAAGCAGGATGTGGATCAACTTGCCCACTGCCTCACCAAACGCGAAGTAGCCGATGAGCCATCCTATAATTAGAATGACTACGATGAGCCAGATTAAATCTCTCATAACATTAGGTTTAATTGGTTACTGTATTGAAGTTACAAAAATCGTTGCGCGGAAGCAGGTCGCTTAAATTAACTTTAACTTTAGGTTGCAAAAATGCCAGCCAATTAATATCCGAACAGCAATAAAATCACCGTTAAATTTGTTAATTTTGTGGGTATAAATTTCTTCCGCAAAATGCAAGAGCCTTTAAAAATTGCCATCGTTGGTTCGGGATTAGTAGGTTCTTTACTCGCGATTTATCTGCGCCGGCACAATCATACTGTGCATGTTTATGACCGCAGCGACGACATCAGGCACATTACCTTTTCAGGCCGTTCTATAAACCTCGCCATGTCGCATCGCGGATGGAAAGCGCTGGATGATGCAGGCGTAGGGCCGCAGGTTCGGGATATTGCGATTCCAATGGACAAGCGCGCGATACATGTGGTTAATGACATCAAGTTCCAATACTACGGAAAAGAAGGCGAAAGCATTTATTCGCTTTCACGCGGCGTTCTCAATCGAAAGATGATCGATTTGGCGGAAGAGTCGGGAGCCGAGTTTTTTTTCAACCAGAAAATATGGGATGTAACCCTTGCCGATGCGACACTTCATATTGGCGAAACTGAAAGAGGTGAATGGACTTCAGTGAAATACGACATGGTTTTTGGAGCCGATGGCGCTTTTTCGCGTGTGCGGCACCGGATGCAACGCCAGAGCATGTTCGATTATTCACAGCAATTCCTGCAAACTGGGTATAAAGAACTCAATATTCCCGCTAATTCAGACGGAACGCACAAACTCGATAAAAACTCACTTCACATTTGGCCACGGGGCGAATATATGCTGATTGCCCTTCCGAACCTTGACGGAAGTTTCACCTGTACCTTATTTATGCCTTTTGAAGGAGAAAACTCGTTTGCCGAATTGACAGATATCAAAAAGGTTGAAGCTTTTTTTGAAAAAAACCTTCCGGATACAGTTGATGTGATTCCGAAGCTGGCCGAAGATTTCTTCAAAAATCCAACAAGTACGCTTGTAACAATGAAGTGTTATCCTTGGACATACGAAGATAAAGTCGCCCTTATCGGCGATGCCTGTCATGCAATCGTGCCTTTTTATGGTCAGGGAATGAACGCCGGGTTCGAGGATATTAGTGTTTTAAATGAACTTATCGGCGAGTTCGGCGATGATTGGAAAACGATTTTCACCCAGTATCAGAAAAGCCGTAAGCCCAATGCCGATGCCATCGCGGAATTATCATACCGTAATTTTATGGAGATGAGTTCAAGGACTGCTGATGACAAATTCCTGTTGCAGAAGAAGATTGAAAAGCATTTTTCTGAAAAACACCCTAACGACTGGCTGCCGCTGTACAGTCGTGTTACTTTCAGCCACAGGCCATATACTGAAGCATTGTCGATCGAGCAGAAGCAAAAAGAGATCATGGATGACATCATGAAAATGCCTGACATAGAAACAGCGTGGGAAAGTGAAGCCGTTGAAAACCGCATGCTCGAACTGCTGAGGATTTCGCCACTAAGCCCGGATTAATTTTCCACTTTCTTCGTTACCGGCTTGATCAGTACCCGAAGCGTGCTGTCGTTATTGAAGTAGCTGAAAGCCCATGTAATGAAAATCAGGATTTTGTTCTGAACACTAAGAATTAGCATCAGGTGCACGAGCATCCACATCAGCCAGGCAAACCTTCCCTGAAAACTGAATTGAGGCAAATCGACAACGGCTTTCCTTTTTCCGATTGTAGCCATTGAACCCTTATTGTGATATTCATATTGCTCACGCGCTTTTCCTTCAGAGTGTCGCATGAAGTTTTTTGCCAGGACTTTCGCCTGTTCAATTGCCACACTTGCCACCTGAGGATGTCCATTCGGATACTTTGGAGTTGTCATATAAGCAATATCCCCGATGGCATAAATATCTTTTAAATTTTGGATTTCCATAAAGCGGTTGGTTAGCAGCCTGCCGCCCCGGGTATAGGATTCTTTGGGAATTCCGTCTATCATATTTCCGATGATCCCGGCCGCCCAGATCACATTTTTGGCTTCAATTGATTGTCCGTTCTTTAGTGTCACGATCCGGCCATTATAATTATCGACAACCGTGTCGGTCATCACTTTTACTCCCATTTGTTCGAGGTATTTCCGCGACACTTTTTTTGATTCCTCGCTCATTGCATTAAGGACGAATGGCGAGCCTTCGAGAAGATAAATGGTGAGTTTTGAAAAATCTTTATCCGGATAATCCCTTGGAAGAATATTCGTTTTCATCTCTGCCAGCGCTCCTGCGAGTTCAACTCCGGTCGGGCCGCCGCCTACGATGACAAAATTGAGGAGGAACTGCAGTTCTTCGGGACGGGTACTGACGGCATCTTCAAAAGTTTGTAAAATCCGGTTACGGAGCTGAAGCGCTTCCGGCACTGATTTCATTGGGAATGCGCATTTTTCCAGGTTTTGGTTTCCGAAATAATTTGTTGTGCAGCCTTGTGCGAGTACGAGATAATCATAAGAAAAATCTCCCACGGAGGTATGGACTATTTTTGCCAATCCGTCTATTCGGTTCACTTCACCAACCCTGACGCGGACATTTTTCGAGTATTGAAAGACTTTACGGAGCGGGAACGAAATGCTTGCCGGTTCCAGTCTGGCGGTAGCAACCTGATACATCAGGGGCTGGAACTGATGGTAATTGTTTTTGTCGATTAGGAATATTTCATATCCTTTGCACTTCCGCAGGTCACGCGCAAGCCGCAAACCGCCGAATCCTGCTCCAACAATTACGATGCGTTTCCTGTTCTCCATATTTTTCATTTCATTAAAGTTATCAATAAATGGAGTTTCAGTCTTCCCTATTAACGTTTTCTAAAGAAAATGCGGGAGTACAGATCGCAAGATATTCACATGGTACATCGAACGGATTCGAATACTGCACTCTTACATCGTGAAAAATTTTGATCGACTGTCCGGCTTCAAGAATAACAGTTTCGCCATCAATGACAAATTGCTTTCTACCTTTAATGATGTACGTGTATTCATCAAAGCGAGGTGTTTGAAAAGGCTCGCTCCAGCCTGGTGGTGCCACCATGTGTGCAATGGATATTTCGGGATTTCCGGTAGAATTGCCGTGATGCTCCTCAATCAGTTTTCCGTCGGTTGTGGGTACGACAAAAGGCGTTTTTTGTATAAAATATTTCATTACCTACTATTTGATTGTCTGCATACTATATTCTTTACCTAAAATTACTATTCTGAACTCTACTTCCTGAAAATAAAATACACTGCAAGTACCAAAAAACCAAACCCCACGATGTGATTCCACCTGAATGTCTCATTTTTAAAGAACAATAGCGTGAATATTACGAAGGTTACAAGTGTAATTACTTCCTGGATAACTTTTAGTTGTACTAGCGAAAACGGCCCTCCATTTCCGTCAAAGCCGATTTTATTGGCCGGGACCTGAAAGAAATACTCGAATAAGGCAAGTCCCCAACTGATCAGGATAATCGTAATAAGGCCTGCATTTTCAAACCATTTGAGTTCTTTGAATTTCAAATGTCCGTACCACGCCAGTGTCATGAAGATATTGGAGAGGACGAGCAGTATGATAGTGATGAAGCCTTTCATTGGACTGGTATTATTTTCTGATTATTTTCCTCTGACCCTGCTATGAAAATAAGAAATTTTCTTGCTCACTGTTGCAGTTTATCACTCGTGGATCAGCAAAATATTAATTTTTGTTATGTTTTTCGGAAAGATAATATTGCCGGGCGAACTGCGTTACTAGTGTGGTCGCGTATATATAAGCGGTTATTACCAAACACTTATTGGAATTCACTTTGAAAAATAGCGCTGGCCGCCCGTCCTCCTTAGGAAAATGGCGGTTTGACAGATGCTAATAAAAGTAAAAAAAGTTTTTTTATTTGAAGTAAAAAATTAAATTTGCTGCTATTCGTTTATTTAACCACAAGACCAAAAACAATAATTATTATTTAAACTTAATCACAAAAAAATGGCAAACGTTAAAAAAGAAAGTTCGAACGGGGGAAGTATATTCTCAGCACTCACCATTGTTGTATGTATATTAATAGGATGGCTAATATGGCAATTTATAATGGGTGCAGGCTCAAACTTTGAAGGTGGGGTAAATACAGGCCACCCGCTGCCGGGAAATTACCTGGCGATGGTATATAAAGGAGGTCCAATCGTTCCGGTTCTGATGGGGTTGTTGCTAATGGTTGTGGTTTTTTCAATCGAGCGTTGGATGGTTATTTCAAAGGCTGCCGGTACAGGCAATCTTGACCAGTTCATGAGAACAGTACAGTCACATATTAGAAAAGGTGATATTGACGGGGCTATAGCTGCATGCGATAAGCAGCAAGGTTCAGTAGCAAATGCAATAAAATCCGCTCTTATTAAATATCAGGAAGTAAAAAGGGAAGGGCTTAACAGCGAAGAGGCTGCAGAAACCATCCACAAGGAAATTGAAGAGGCTACTTCATTGGAAATGCCAATGCTGGAGAAAAACCTCACAATCCTTTCTACATTGGTATCATTAGGAACGCTAGCCGGACTTTTGGGAACGGTAACGGGTATGATCAAGGCATTTGGTGCGTTGGCGACTGCAGGAACGCCTGACCAAGCCATGCTTGCAAACGGTATTTCTGAAGCACTTATCAATACAGCTACAGGGATTTCAACTTCAGCTCTTGCAATCATCACTTACAACCTGTTCACTTCTAAAATTGACACCCTTACTTACTCGATTGATGAGGCTGGGTCTACAATTGTAAATACTTACAGGAATTTCAGAGGAACACAGAAGAGCGTGTAAAACTATATGCCGGAGATTTTTCTCCGGCTTTTATCAAATTCTAAAAAATTATAAATGGCAAAGGTAAAAATGTCAAAAAAGATGACGTCCATTGACATGACAGCAATGTGTGACGTGGCGTTTCTTCTGTTGACCTTCTTTATATTGACCGCTACCGCAAAACAGCCAGAACCGTTGCCTGTGGATACACCGGCCTCGACAGTCCAGATAAAGCTTCCGGAGAGTGATCTTGCAACAATCACCATCGGGAAACAGGGCAAGGTGTTTTACGGGGTTACCGGCAGGGATGTGCGTAAAAGGGCACTTGAGCTGATGGGGCAGAAATATGGTGTGCAATTTACAGATGAAGAAGCTGATAAATTTGCACTGATAGAATCATTTGGCGTTCCAGTCCAGAATCTGAAACAGATTATTGCAATGAGCAGTACCGAAAGGAATAAGCAGGATGTTCAGCCGGGAATCCCGAAAGACTCCCTGAACAATCAGCTTGCCGACTGGATTCAGAATTCCAGGATCGCGACCATTGAAATTGCCGATAAAGAACTTCACATAGCAATCAAAGGTGATGCGCGTGAAGAATATCCACAAATCAAAAGGGTTATGGATATTTTGCAGGATCAGAAGATTAACAGCTTTAATCTCGTAACTGGTCTCAGAGGAAAAGACTTTTAAAAAAATAAAAAATAAGAAATGGCTGAATTAAATACCGGCGACAGCGGCGGCAAGAAAAAAGGCGGTAATAAGGTCCGGAGTAAGAAATTAAACTCCAAAGTCGACCTGACTGCGATGGTGGATCTCGCATTTTTGCTGATTACCTTCTTTATGCTTACCACTTCGCTGTCAAAGCCGCAATCAATGGATCTCGGCTTGCCAGATAAGGATGAAGATCCAACGAAAAATAAAGATGTCAAGGTAGATGAGAATCGTACAATGACGCTTTTATTGGGAGACAACAACCAGATGAAGTATTACATGGGAATTATGAATACTCCGATGGCTCCGAAAGATATTGTGTATGGAAAAACAGGGATTCGCGCCGAGCTTCTTAAAAGGAAGAAAACGGTGCTTGAATATACCGGAGATAAAGAAAAAGGGCTGATTGTTATCATCAAGCCAAGCAAAAAATCCAATTACCGGAATCTTGTCGATATTCTGGACGAAATGGCTATTGCCGATGTACCGACGTATGCAATTGTCGATATTTCTCCTGAAGAAACCGCACTACTTGAAGGAAAAAACAACACTACACCGGCGACACCTTAAAAGTCATAAGTATGAAATTAGATATTTTAACAAGTCAATGGGTTGACATCGTGTTTGAAGGCCGGAATAAGCTTTACGGAGCTTACCAGCTGAGAATGCAAAATCCTAAAACCACTGTACGCGCACTTATAATAGGTGCCGTTATTTTCGCCTTTCTTGTTAGTACGCCGCTTTTGGCAGGTTTGATTCCTGACAGGACTGATGAAGATCCATCGCTTAACAAGAAAATCGTAACAATCAAGTTGCCTCCAAAACAAGAGGTTCCTAAGAATCTTCCGCCACCACCGCCACCGCCACCGAAAATAGATCAGGTGAAATTTGTTAAGCCTGTGGTTGCGAAAGCCGAAGAAGTGGTTGAAGAACCGCCAAAGATTAAGGAGATTGTCGACAAAAAGCTGGGTGACGAAAACATAAAGGGTGATCCCGACGCACAACTTACAGTTGATCCTGTTGGAACCGGCCCGTCTGAAGTTGTAGAAGAAGATAATAGTGTACATAACCTTGCGGGAATAGAAGTGAAACCGGATTTTCCAGGTGGAGTCGACAAGTTCAGGGAATATATAGCAAAAAACTATAATACACCTGAAGATTTGCCACAGGGAGGAAGAGTATTCGTTTCATTCGTAGTTGAAAAGGACGGTACTATCACTGACATAAAGGTCCTGCGTGATGTGGGTTATGGAACGGGTAAGGAAGCAATAAGAGTACTTAAATCAGTTAAAACACGCTGGGTTCCCGGAGAACAAAATGGAAGAAAGGTAAGGGTTCTTTACCAACTGCCGATAACTGTACAAGCTCCAGAGTAATGGATATTGAACGGGATGAAAATTCAAAAAAGAAATCGCCCAAACAGCGATTTCTTTTTGTTATTGGGATGATCTTCTTCCTCGTGTATCTTGGTTTGGGCCTTGTTATCATATTCTGGGAGGAGTTTCCATTGGCTATGGAGCAACGATATCGTGTAGCTTTTGGCGCCCTGCTGATCGTATATGCCTTTATCAGGTTTACACGTTTGCTCAGGAGTGAAAATTAAATAGCTATGAATAAGCATTTCATCATATTGATGTTTTCGGTATTGACTTTAGCTTTTGCTGTGTTGTGCTGCAATAGGAATAAAGAAGATAACTCTGCTGGTCAGACAATCCTCGCGGGTAAGGCTACGATTATAGCCGATGAAACCCTTGTCCCTATTATAGAAGATCAGATTGCTGTTTTTGAAAGTGAATACAATGCCGACATTACATTAACCGCAAAGCCTGAAGCAGAAGTAGTCAATGCCCTGCTTAATGATGCAGAACAGGTAGCCATTTTGTCACGGAACCTCACTGATGAAGAGAAACAACGCTTTTCACATAAGAATATAATACCCCGGATTACAAAGTTCGCTGTTGATGCAGTTGCCTTTATAAGAAACCAAAACAGCAACGATACACTCATCGCCTTGGCCGATGTGATTTCTTTTATGAAGGGGAATGAAGTAGAGAACATTAAGGGATTGGTCTTCGATAATCCCAATTCAAGTACGGCACGATACCTTGCCGGGCTGGCAGGACTTCAGCAGGTTCCTGAAAAAAATATATATTCTTTCGGAACAAATACCGCAGCAATAAAATATCTTTCTGAAAATCAGGGAATGGTCGGCGTAGTCGGTTTAAACTGGCTGCTGCAACCTCCGTCAGATATTGAAGAAGAACTCCAAAACATTGCCGTTCTGAGTGTAAAAGGCACGAACTCAGAGGAGTATGTTTTTCCGACCCAAAATAGCCTGGCAGAAGGTACATATCCTTTGGCACGTGATTTGTTTGTCGTGAATTGTCAAGGGTTTTCCGGACTTGGAATGGGCTTCGCCTCTTTCGTTGCCGGGGAACGCGGACAAAGAATAATCCTTAAATCGGGTTTACTTCCCGTCAGGATTCCAGGACGGAAAATTATCATCCGGAATCAAATCAACAAAAAATAATTTAAAACAAACGTAATGAATAAGCTATTTGTAACTATTGCTTTTCTCGCCACATTTGCTGCAGGTTTTGCACAGGATGTTGAGCAGGCAAAGAAGGCAATCGATGCGGAACAATATGAAAAAGCCAAAACGATGCTGAAGACGGTTATTGCAACCAAACCTTCAGACGGGCGCGCAGCTTTTCTACTGGGAAACATTTATCTTAAACAAAATATAGCCGACTCCGCGAAGATTTATTTTCAAAAGGGATTGTCGGCTTCGGAAGGCTCAAAACTGAATTATATCGGCCTCGGACAAATTGATCTTAATAATGGAAATACCGGTGCCGCTCAGGCAAATTTTGCCCAAGCAACCAAAGACATAAAGAAAAAAGCTACTGAAGAGCTTGTATATGTTGCCAGGGCATATATGGATTCCGATAAACCAGATTATAAAAATGCGCTTGCAATATTAGGTAAAGCCAAGACCGCCAACCCTCAGGATGCACAGGTTCAGCTTGCATTGGGTGATGCATACTACGGAGATAAAAATCAGAATGAAGCATATGTAGCTTACAGAAATGCATTTACTGCTGATGCCTCCCTGATCAGGGCAAAAATGCAGCTAGGCGTCCTCCTTAAAGGTGCCCGTGCATGGACAGAAGCTGTAAAATCTTTTGATAATGTTATTGCTACAAATCCGAATTATGGTCCTGTTTACCGTGAACTTGCAGAAACATACTATCTCTGGGGAAATAATGAACCAAAGAAATATAACGAGTATATTCAAAAAGCACTCGGATATTATGAAAAATACATGAGCCTTACGGATTATTCCCTTGCTTCACGTATGCGACATGCTGACTTCCTGATTCTTGCAAAGGATTATAAAGCGCTTGAAGCCGAAGCAAATAAAATGAAGCAGCTTGATAAGGTGAATCCACGGATCCTGCGTTATCTTGGTTACTCAGCATATGAAAATGGCAATTACGACGTAGCCCAGAAATCACTCGAGGATTTTGTTGCCAATCCTGCCAATAAGGTAATTGCAAGGGATCATCTTTATCTTGGCCTTACCAAAATTAAAAAGTCAGGTGCGGTTGAAGGAAAACTGGACACTGCTCTTTTTGATTCAGGTACCAACGATATTCGTAAAGCCGTGGAAATGGACATCAACATCACCAACGATTTGAATGAAATTGGTAAAAAAGCATACGATCTGAAACAATTTAAACAGGCGGCTTCCATTTTTGAAATTGCTGTTACCAATCCGAATTCCAAGAATTACCTTTTGGACAATTTTTATCTGGGTAACTCGATTTATTACGACAATACAAGAAAGGAAGTTACCAAACCTGATCCTGTAGCGCTTCAAAAAGCAGATACAGCCTTCGCGAATGTCATTACAGCTTCACCAACAACCCAGGATGCCTATATTTTTAGGGCAAGAACAAACAGGCTGTTGGAAAAAGATGAAGAAATGGCTAAAAACTATGAGGAATACCTCAAGATTGTTACAACCAAAGGAACTGAAGAAGTGACAAAGAATAAAGCCAAAGTTATTGAAGCGTATAATCTCATCGGCGCGCACTATGCCAACTCCGATAAGACTAAAGCGATTGAGTACTTTGACAGGACACTTGCACTTGATCCGGCAAACGAGTATGCCACTACCTCAATCAAAGAGCTACGAAAAAAATAATTACTGAAGAACCGGCATATCCTGCCGGTTTTTTTATTGCCAAAATTTCCTCATACCTTTGCAGCTTATATTAAGATGATGACAGAAGGATTACAGACCGATGTTTTAAAAAGAACGATGCTTCCGCTGATGGAAGAATTTTATACTGTCCAAGGGGAAGGATTTCATACCGGAACTGCCGCATATTTTATAAGAACCGGCGGCTGTGACGTCGGTTGCCATTGGTGTGATGTAAAGGAAAGTTGGAATGCTGCACTTCATCCTGCGACACCAATTGAAACTATTGTCGAAAATGCAAAACAAATTGCCAAAACAGTGGTGGTAACTGGCGGCGAACCATTAATGTACGATATGAGCGCACTTACCGCAGAACTGAAAGCCCAGGGATTAAGAGCGCATATAGAAACCTCAGGAGCTTATGAACTGACAGGCGAATGGGATTGGATTTGCCTTTCGCCAAAGAAAACCATGTTGCCTACCGCCTCAGTTTATGCCAATGCACATGAATTGAAAGTGATTATATTCAACCGGCACGACTTTATTTTTGCCGAAGAACAAGCAAAAAAAGTCAACGGCAACGCCATCTTATTTCTTCAGCCGGAATGGGCCAAGCGTGATGAAATGACGCCGCTCATAGTAGATTATGTCAAAGAGAATCCGAAATGGCGAATCTCTTTGCAGACACACAAATATTTAAATATTCCCTGATGATAAAGAAGTTTTTGCTGCTTTTGACATTATTCATATGTTCAATTTCTTTTGCACAGGAAGGTGAGCTTCTCAGTGATACTGAGGATGTCTATGAGGCAGATGTGATTTCGCCGAAGTTCGACGGTGGTGACCTGAATAAATTCTATGAGTTCATACGGAAGGAATATGATTTTTCTAAAAGCGCCAAAGGTAAAATGATTGTCTCGTTCACAATTACAGCTTCCGGAGATATTGCCAATATCAGAATTCTGCAATTTAAAGATGCAAACGCCGCCGCTGAATTAATTCGGATAATAAAAAAATCTCCCAAGTGGGAAAGTGCAAAGCGGAACGGAAAACCATTCAGCACCGAAATAAAGCTTCCGATAGAATTTAAAAGCTAATTTTACCCTTTTAATTTGATGCCGGAATTTTCCCTACCTTTAAACTTTAAAAACTCAAACCATGAAAAAAATCGTTCTCGTTATTGCTGTAGCGTTGTTTACACAGTTAGGAATGGCACAAGATGATGCCTTTAAAAAAGATGTAATGAAAGTTATTGAGATGAATGGCTCGGCAACACAGATGAAAATGGTTAAAGACCAGATTCTTAAGATGGTCCCTGCCGAAAAGCAAGCCGCATTTCTTATAGAATTTGAATCGACCTTGCCGGCCCTCTATGATAAGATCGCCACAGTATATATGGAAACTTATACAAAGGATGACATCAAAGCTATGCTCACATTCTACAACAGTCCGGTCGGAAAAAAAATTCAGGATAAATCAGGTGTCGTTGCCGAAAAGACTCAAACTGCAGCCCAGGAATGGGGCCAAGGTCTTCAGGGGATGATGATGAAATATATGCAATAAGAATCCCGAAAAGGGATTTTTTTCTTTTATGAAATCACAGTTTCTTCTCGATCCGGAGATCATCTATTTAAATCATGGTTCATTCGGAGCCTGTCCGAAGCCTATTTTTCAGGATTATCAAAAATGGCAACTTGAGCTTGAAAGGGAACCTGTACAGTTTATTCAGAAAAAAGCTCCGGAATATCTGAGGCAATCCAAACAGGCGTTAGCTGAATACATCAGTTGCAGTCCCGAAAACTTCTTCTTTACTCCGAATCCCACGGTCGCTATAAA
Source organism: Flavobacterium sp. (assembly GCA_036399795.1). Taxonomy (GTDB): domain Bacteria; phylum Bacteroidota; class Bacteroidia; order Flavobacteriales; family Flavobacteriaceae; genus Flavobacterium. The sequence goes on along the minus strand of DASWML010000005.1, from coordinate 5,070 downwards.
TACAATTATGCGCAGCCTGAAGCTTTCTCCCGGTGATGAAATCCTGTCGACCAATCATGAATATGGTGCAATGGACAGGACGTGGAATTTTTACTGCAAAAGCAACAATACCAAGTATATCCGTCAGCCTATATCGTTCCCGATAGTTTCAAAAGAACAGATGATTTCTGATTTTTGGGAAGGCCTGACAGATAAAACAAGAGTTATTTTCCTGAATCAGATCTCCAGTGCAACCGCGTTGATTTTTCCCGTAAAAGAGATTTGTGACAAAGCCAAAGAACTCGGACTGGTTACTATTGTCGACGGCGCACATGTTCCCGGACATATTCCATTGAATCTTCAGGAAATTAAAGCTGACTTTTATACTGGTACATTGCATAAATGGATGCTCACACCAAAAGGATGTTCGTTTTTATATGTAAAAAAAGAGTTTCAGGAAGCACTTGATCCGCTTGTCGTAAGTTGGGGTTATGAAAGTGACAGCCCGGGCAAGAGCAGGTTCCTTGATTATCATGAATATCAGGGCACAAATGACATATCTTCCTACTTGACTGCGCCTGCCGCCATTAAATTTCTTGACGAAAACAACTTTACTGATAAATCAAAAGATTGTCGTAAGATGATTCTTTCTAACTATCAACGATTCTGTGACCTTGTTGGTACCGCACCGATTTGTCCGATCACGGAAGAGTTTCTGGGGCAGATGTGCAGCATTCCGGTACATACTAATGATCCAGTCGCGCTTAAAGAAATGTTGTTTAATAACTATAGGATTGAAATTCCTGTAATGCAGCTCAACAACCAAATTTTTGTTCGTATTTCAATACAGGTTTACAATTCTGAAGCCGATATCGAAAAACTCTATACCGCACTTTCTGAGATTTTAGCGGGCGGACTTCTTATTCGGCAAGGGTAAGTTTCGCCAGATAATCATAATGTTCTCCTTTCATAATGAGCCTGCAGTCCAATCCGGCTTTGGCAGCATAGCTTTCTAACATCAAAAAAACAACATACAACCAGTTGAAAGGTTCTTCAACTTCACCTTTATAGGAAACGGTAAATTGTACTTCTCCATAATATCTGTCAGCAGAAACCCATTTTCCGCCATCTTCATCCTCGTCAAACATATATATAATGTCTGAGCTGTCAACCAGGATTTGTCCGCCAGGCTTAAGCAGTGATTTGAGCTTATAAAGAAAATTCGTCAGGTTCGTAAGTTTGCCCGAAAGGCCTATTCCGTTCATCAGGAGTAAAACGGTATCGAATTTACCTTCAAATGCCATCACGTCGGTCACTTCAGCATTTTTAATTCCGCGCATGCGGCAAGTTTGAATTGAATTTTCCGAAACGTCAATGGCCGTGACATTTATTTTCTTTACTTCCTGAAGATAAAGACTGTGGCTTCCTGCGCCGCAACCCACATCAAGAACATCCCCGCATGAATTTTTTAATGCATATTGCTCTATTGCAGGCATTTCGTCAAAAGTCCTGAAGAGGTAAGCAACGCTCATTGGGTCTGACTCCGAAATGGTGGTTTCCGTAAGAATATCCTGCGGATCATTACCCGTTTGATAATCAAGGATGGCTTTACCCATTAAATCTTTCTTTTTCATTTGTGAATTCCTAATTTTGCCGGATGAATGATTTTCTAAAGCAGCTTCCAAAACTGGCGAAAGATAAGCATATCGAAAACAAGAAGTATTTCGACAGGCTCAAGAAAAAGACACCGAAAAACCTGGATTACCTGATGCAGGATCTGCATGATGCCGAGTTCAGGAAAACCGACTGTCTCAATTGTGCCAACTGCTGTAAAACCACCGGGCCGCTATTCACATCTGCCGATATTGAGCGGATTGCAAAACATCTGCGGATGAAGCCACAGGAATTTACGGCAAAGTATCTGAAAATCGATGAGGATAACGACTACGTACTGCAACAGGTGCCTTGTGCTTTTCTTGATTCAGAAAATTATTGCCTCATTTATGACGTGCGCCCCAAAGCATGCCGTGAATATCCCCACACCGATCGGAAGAAATTTTATCAGATTTCTGATATCACCCTAAAAAATATTCCCGTTTGTCCGGCTACGTATCGGATTGTAGAAGAAATGAAAAAGCGGATACTTCAGTAACCGCTTTGTTTTTTATACGAACATGTGTTCTTCAGGATGTCTGGCGTCCGGCTTACGTCCTCCGGTTGCTTCGACCAACGATGTAATGGCCTGGTCGATGTAGTCAAGAATTTTCTCCAGCCATTTTTTACCTTCTCCCAAATACTGTATTCCCATGTTGATATAGCTGTCAAGTATTTCGAAAAAATCACGTAGCCTGTCCATGTATTTCAGTAAGATTTCTGCTGCTTTCATAATGCAAGGTTTTTATAATTGGTTATACTTACTAAAATACTCAATGTTCGGAACAAGCGATTTAATACATTTCATAAAGTTTTCTTATATTTTTGAAATCACTGATTCCTTTTTCCCAGGACTTTCTGATATCGGTTTCAGTCATTCCCGATTCAATCTGTTGTTGGAGCTTTTTGGTTCCGGCAAGTTTTGAGAAGAAGGGAATGAAGAAACTTTTTTTGTCTGTTGTGGCGCCATAAGCTTTGATCAGCCATTTCAACTCAATTTTCTGAACCTTTGTTATTCCTGACAAATCTTCTCCATAACATTTTTTTCCATTATGAGGTGGATCTTTTGCGCCCTCATTGGGCTGTGGTGTAAAACTGTACCCCGTTTGCGGAAGAAAAGGCGACCCATAAACCTGGAATTGTTTATTCGTGCCACGGCCCACGCTCACATTTGTTCCTTCAAAAAAGCACAGACTTGCATAAAGGTTTACAGCTTGGTCATTCGGAAGATTAGGAGATGGCTTTACCGGCAAGTTGTAATTCATCGTTTTATTGTAATTCAGGCACGGGATGACAGTCAGCGAACATTGGATGCCGTTCTTCAGCCATTTTTGCCCGTTGATCATTTTAGCGTATTCACCTATTGTCATTCCATGCAGGACAGGAATCGGGTGCATGCCAACGAAACTCGTGAATTCCTTTTCCAGAACCGGACCGTCAACAGTATCCTTATTCGGGTTTGGCCGGTCAAACACTATAAGTGGGATGTTGTTCTCTGCACAGGCTTCCATCAGGTAATGCAGCGACGATATATAAGTATAAAAACGGGCGCCTACATCCTGCAAATCGAAAACCATAACATCGATTCCTGAAAGTTGCTCGGGTTTTGGCTTTTTATTATCTCCGTATAAGGAAATAATAGGCAAACCGGTTTTAGAGTCCTTTCCGTCAACAATAAGTTCTCCTGCATCTGCCGTGCCTCGAAATCCATGTTCCGGGGCAAATATTTTTTGTATGTTGATTTGCCGGGTCAGGAGGAAATCAACCACGCTGACATTGTTGAAGACTCTTCGATACTCTTTAACACCGCCGCTAACTACCGTTTCTTCGGTCTCAATTTTTACGATTCCTGTTTGATTGGTGACTATCCCGACTTTTTTATTTATTAACATAGGCCGGTATGTCGCGAAATTATCAGCGCCGGTTTTAATTTCAAGGCTGTTTTCGGTAATATCTTGCTTTGTTCCCCTTTCTTCTTTTTTCATAACCGAATTTCCGCACGCTACTGCAAACAGTGCAAAAAATAAAAGCGTATTTTTGGCTTTGGCAAATGCCGGAAACTTCAATCTTACGGGACGGAAAATCATATAATTTGAATTTAGAATATTTTATAGCGCGTCGGCTGGTCACCAACAAAGAGTATAAAAGTACCATTTCCGCTCCAATAATAAAAATTGCGATTGCTGCTGTGGCTATCGGGATGGTTATGATGATCGTATCGGTAGCAACGGGAATCGGCCTGCAACACAAGATCAGGGAAAAAGTTTCGGCATTTAACGGCCATGTCATCATCTCAAATTATGACGACAACCAGTCACAGATTAGTGTAGCGCCAATTTCTACGAATCAGCCTTTTTACCCGAAATTTACATCTGTTGAAGGCATAAGCCACATACAGGCAGTTGCCAGTAAGGCCGGAATTATCCGTACCGAAACCGCCTTCGAAGGCATTATATTTAAAGGTGTCGGCAAAGATTTTCGATGGGAAAATATGTCTGAATATCTCATCGAAGGCAAACTGCCGGATGTTTCTGGGAAACTAAATCCCGAAATAATGATTTCGCAGTTCCTTGCCAGACGCCTCAACCTGAAAGTAGGCGACCGGTTCAATACCTTTTTTATGAAGGAAGACGGTAATCAGCTTCCCAACCTGCGGGTGTTCACTATTTCAGGAATATACAGCTCCGGTTTTATGGAATTTGACGCTTCTTATATTATGGGTGATATCCGTCATATTCAGAGAATCAATAAATGGAAACCTGATCAGGTTGGCGCTTTTGAGGTTTTTATTTCCGATTTCAATCAGATCGAAAGCAAAGGCAAAGAGATATATGAAAATACAGGTTCAACACTGGATACTGTAACGATTGTTGAAAAGTACGCGTTCATTTTTGATTGGCTTCGGCTCTTCGATTTTAATATCCTTGTGATACTAGGCGTCATGATCATGGTAGCAACAATTAATATGGCAGTCGCCCTACTGGTCTTGATCCTTGAGCGGACACAGATGATCGGCACACTCAAAGCCCTTGGCGCCGATAACGGTTCGGTCCGGAAGATATTCCTGTACAATGCTTCACACCTTATATTTCGCGGACTTCTATGGGGTAACCTGATCGGCATCGGATTGCTGGCAATTCAAAAAGCGACCGGGATCATCCAACTGAACCCCGAGAATTATTATGTCAACGAGGCCCCGGTATACTTCAATTGGCTTTACATTATTCTGCTGAATATCGGTACAGTTGCCATCTGTCTTGTCGTGCTACTGGTGCCGTCGTATATTATTACACGGATTTCTCCCGTTAAGGCATTGCGTTTCGATTAATTTCCAGGAGCTGATCCGGCTGTCCGCTGTATCTTTTGCGCCGCTGCGCTCTGCAAAAGGATGCCGCTTCCATCCGGGCTACTCTGGCATGGAATTTGGAAAGTGGGTCG
>DASWML010000004.1:0-276453 GCA_036399795.1 Flavobacterium sp. | reverse complement strand
ATTCGGCAATGTCATCGGTTACGCCGGTTTCGCCAAAAAAGAATATCATTTACCTTGGCGCATTATTTCTCGGACTCCTGATCCCGTTTCTTGTGATCTATGTACTTGACCTGCTCGATACAAAGATCAAGACAAGACAGGATATTGAAGGCAAGCTTACGATTCCGTTCCTTGGCGACATCCCGAAATCAGAGTCGAATGAGGAGATCATCAACACCAACAGCCGTTCAAGCTCTGCAGAAGCCATCCGCATCGTCCGCACGAACCTCGAATTTATGCTCGGGTCTGTGGCTGAGAAGCAGGCGAAGACAATTTTTGTGACATCAACTTTACCTAAAGAAGGGAAAACATTTGTTGCCGTGAATCTGGCGACGACGATGGCTTTGTCAAATAAAAAAGTATTGCTGATCGGACTTGATATCAGGAACCCGAAAATTGATAAATATTTCAAATTGCCTTCAAAAGGGCTTACAAATTTCATCTCGCAGAAAACCGCACGGGTACAGGATTATGTGGAAAAACTAGAAGGATTTGAAAATCTTTACGTATTGCCTTCAGGTGCGATTCCGCCAAATCCGGTCGAATTACTGATGAGCTATAAAATCGACCTTCTGTTTGAAGAACTGAAAAAGGAATTTGAATATATCATTGTTGATACAGCTCCTGTAAGTGTGGTAACCGATACCTTGCTTATTGCCAAAAATGCCGACGCCTTCATCTATGTGATGCGTGCCAATTATCTTGACAAACGCCTGATCAGGCTGGCCGAAAGCTTTTATAAAGAGAAAAAGCTGCCTAACATGTCACTGGTACTCAACGATACCATCTGGAAGAAAAGCTATGGCTACGGTTACGGCTACGGTTATGGCTATGGCTACGGCTACGGCTACGGCCAGGATGTGGTCAAAAAGCCTTGGTACAAGCGGATTTTCAATAAAAATACCTAAAAGGAAAACAGCGAATTCTGCTGCATTGCCGCTCTTAACGGGGCGGCATCTTTTATTAAAATACGTTTTGAAAAGGCACGAATGTGGTTCTGATGATGGACATCCGATCCCACAAAATCAATAAGACCGGATTGCAGAAGTTCTTTCGCGGAAAGTGTCACGCCCGTGCCATAGTAACCCACTACTGAAAGCAGGTTGAGCTGAAACTTACATCCGGCGTTTTTTAGTTTTTCGTATTCACCCGCTTTTTTGGCATAAAACGCATACCGCTCCGGATGCGCCAGCACAGGAACATATCCCGCGAGCTGAAGGTCAAATATTACTTCATATAAGTTTAGCGGCGGATTCAGGTACGACATCTCGATCAGCACATGCTTGTCTTTTAGTGTCAGTAGCTCGCCTGTCTGCAGCAAGCGGACAAAATTGCTGTCAATCATGTATTCCGCTGCCGGCCTGATCCTGAAATCAAACTGTTGTTCCGAAAGCTTTCCGACCGTTGCAGCATGAACGCTCCGAATGCTTTCTGCCGTATTTTCCCAAACACTGCTCATAATGTGCGGCGTGGTTACGAATTGCGAAATTCCAATATCCGATAATTGCCCGGCAAGCGAAATGGTTTCATCCAGATTTTTGGCACCATCATCAATGCCGGGCAGCAGGTGCGAATGTATATCGGTATAGCCATCAGGCAGAAGGTCTCTCAGGAATGGCTTCTTCTTCAGAAAAAAAAACAAGAGGCTGTGATTTAAGGTTCGTAGAGTAAAATTACGTTTAAATGTGCAACATCGCAACATTTCGTTTTAATGCGCGACATCAGCATATTATACATCAACCAATAGTTAAATTAGTATATTTGCAGGCATTTGCAACAAGTTATACGATTAAAAATGAAAGAGGTTGACGCTTCCGCAGATTGGGATCTTGTCATAAAAGGACATACCTCTCTCTTTGATATACGTTTTAAGGATCTGTGGAATTACAGGGATTTGCTGTGGATGTTCGTAAAACGCGATTTTGTCAGTTTTTACAAGCAAACCATCCTCGGACCTTTCTGGTTTTTTATCCAGCCGATTTTTACCACGATCGTATTCACCTTTGTATTCGGAAATCTTGCTGAAATCGGGACCGACGGGCTGCCGCATGTATTGTTTTATCTTTCAGGAATCACCGCTTGGAACTATTTCGCTGAATGCCTTACCAAGACCAGCACTGTATTTAAAGATAACGCCAATATTTTCGGGAAAGTTTATTTTCCGCGGCTCATCATGCCGCTCAGCATTGTCGTGAGCAATCTCGTGCGTTTCGGTGTCCAGTTGCTGCTGCTCATCGGTACCATGATCTATTTTGCCATCAAAGGGAATCACTTCCAAACAAGCTATGCAATCGTCTTTTTTCCGTTCCTCGTCCTGCTGATGGCACTTTTGGGATTGGGGTTGGGATTGATTGTGACTGCTGTCACGACAAAATATAAAGATCTTACGTTTCTGATAGTATTCGGTGTCCAGTTACTGATGTATGCCACGACCGTAATTTATCCGCTGAGTGTTGCCCGGGAGAAATTCAGCAGCATGGTATGGCTCATTGAACTGAATCCGATGACCGGAATCATTGAGGCATTTCGTTTCGCTTTATTAGGCCGAGGCGAATTTACTTTGTCAAGCATCGGGTATTCAGCAGGCGTGACATTTGTGATACTGCTGCTGGGAGTCGTAATTTTTAACAAGACCGAAAAGAATTTCGTCGATACGATATAATGAGCAGTACTGTCATTAAAGTGGAAAATCTTTCCAAGGCTTACCAGATCGGTCAAATAGGAACCGGTACGATCTCGCGCGATATTGAACGTTTTTTCATGACAAAAGTTTTGGGAAAAGACGACCCTTTTCTTAAAATTGGTGAAGTCAATGACAGGAGCATCAAAGGCCAAAGTGATATTGTGTGGTCATTACGCGATATCAATTTCGAGATAAGCCAGGGCGAGGCGGTTGGTATCATCGGCAGGAACGGAGCCGGAAAAAGCACGCTGCTGAAATTACTCTCACGTGTCACCGGGCCAACAACAGGCGAAATGAAAATTAAAGGCCGGATCGCCAGCCTGCTTGAAGTCGGAACCGGTTTTCATCCGGAACTCAGCGGCCGTGAAAATATATTTTTAAACGGCGCGATCCTCGGCATGAGGAAACAGGAAATAAAAAGGAAACTTGAGGAGATAATTGATTTCTCGGGTGTAGAGAGATACATTGATACGCCCGTAAAGCGTTACAGCAGCGGGATGTATGTGCGCCTTGCTTTTGCTGTTGCCGCACACCTTGAAAGCGAAATCTTGATCGTAGACGAAGTTCTTGCAGTAGGGGATGCCGATTTTCAAAAGAAATGCCTCGGAAAAATGGGCGATATCTCCAAAGGTGAAGGCCGGACCGTATTGTTTGTAAGCCACAATATGGCTGCAGTGCAAAATTTGTGTACCCGCGGCATCGTACTCAAAAATGGAATGATCAGTTATCAGGGCGATATAGGGACGAGCATCCAAGAATACCTTCGTGAAAGCACGGCCACGGTTTCCTTGCTTGATTATAGGGAGAGAAAAGGATCGGGCATTATCAAACTGGCACAGGTTAAAGCATTCGGGTCCGAAGAATCGGCAAAACCTCAAACAGGGATGCCTTTTTCATTACAATTTCTCATTGATAATCCTCGGAATATTCCTTTTTCTGATATAAGGTTTGATTTTCGAATAGATGATCAGATGGGCCAGCGCATTGCTTGGATGAGTAACAGCTTATTAGGCGAGAGCGTAAAAAAAGCCGGGAATATGATGACATTCAACATCAATCGCCTGAACTTGAACAGTGGGATATACTATGTTACTGTGCATATCACGGCAAATGGAGAGGTGGCTGATTGGCTGCAGAATATTTTTTCTTTTGAAGTTATGGAAGGAAATTTTTACCTTACAGGTAAAACAGTTCCTATGGCGCAAAGCAGGATAGTAATGGATTTTAATATTGATTATGATTAGCAAATTAAAAAAAAGATTTAGTCAGATAGAATTCAAGATCGGCGCGTCACATCAACTGATGGAAGACCAACTCGCCCTTACGCAGCTTCTGAAGATGTTTGACGACAAGGTGTTCTTTCCGCTCACCGCCTGGTCTATCAGTCCTAAGGAAGTCCTTCACATCTGCAATGATATCATTATAAATGATCGAAAAAGTATTGTGGAATTCGGATCGGGATTTTCAACCATATGTATCGCTAATCTCCTGAAAATAAAAAATAAACACGCATCATTTGTCAGCATAGAAAATAATCAACTGTGGGCGGCTGAACTCACGAAGATTTTGGAATCTGAAGGGTTAAGTAATTATGTATCGATTAAAGTGGCGCCAATCTCAGACGTACCATCCAAATATGCCTATGAAAAACAGCAAAAGTGGTATGATCATAAGCTTGTGGATTCGGCTATTGATGGCAATCAAAACATCGATCTTGTAATTGTCGACGGTCCATATGGCAGGACAACCCCTTATGCCAGATATACTGCTGTTCCCTTCCTAAAAGAAAAACTTGGATCTGATTATGCCATTTTTCTAGACGATACAGCACGGGATCATGAAAAGCAAATCGCTTCCGAATGGCATAAACTGCTGGGCGGGCAAATGTATGATCATAACCGATACACTTATCTGACTAACCTGCGCGGTTTCGACGTGTCGCCGTTCGGCAATTAATTGGGCTATGGAACCACTCGTCAGCATTATCATTCCGTGTTTTAACCGCGCTGGCTTAATAACTGAAACACTTCGGTCGATTTCACATCAAAGTTATCCTAATTGGGAGTGTATCATTATTGATGACGGCTCTACAGATAATTCTGCTGAAGTAATAAAGGGTTTTCTTTCCGACTACCGTTTTCGGTACTATTTACGTCCGCCGCATCTTCCTAAAGGTGCAAACCCTTGTAGGAATTACGGATTTACCGTCAGTAAAGGAGCATTCATCAATTGGTTCGACAGCGATGACATTATGCATCCGAATTTTATTATTGATAAAGTGCAGGCGCTATGCCTTGATCCTGAGTTGGATGCAGTCATCTCCAAAAGGGCCGTTTTCAAAGACGATCCTAATATTATTATTTCAAAAGAAAGCCGCACGAATCTATCGCCAGATGTTTTAAGTGATTTCCTGCAATTTAAAATTACCTGGTATCTTCAGGATGTGATGTGGAACAGAACTTTCTTGATTGATAAGGATCTTTTCGATGAAGCACTGTTAGCGGGTCAGGACCGGGATTTCCATTCAAGAATGCTGCTGCACGACCCCAAGCTTAAGATTGTCGATGAATATCTGACATTTTATAGGCGACACGCCACGAGCATTACTGCATCGATCAACAATTTAAAAGATACAAGGCTGAAGGTGTCGCATCTTCATGCCATTGTAAAACTAATAAACCTTTTGGAAGCCCGTGGAAAGCTCACTCCTGCGGTACGGCATCATTATTTTAAAGTAATACGCACTTACCTTCCTTATGTGGTCTCAGATAAAAGTAACCTGCCTGTATGGTTCAGATTGTTGAAAAAGCTCTCATTTGGCAGCCAAAAGATCTTTGTTGGATGGATAAAAATTATATTTGGATACATTTCACTCAGACTTACCGGAAAGGGGCATTCGTTTCTAAAATAAACAGATGAGGCAGTTTATCAGAAAAATATTATATTATTTTCTTACGATGTATTTCCGCAAAGGAGACATAGTTTTCTCAGGATTTTCGCGCGGGCTACAGAATGTTTCATTCGCAGGAAAAAATGAAGTACCTGACCGTTGTAACTTTTCCGGAAAGATATCCGTGGGATACGCAACAACATTAGGCTATAATAACTTTTTTGTAGGCAATATCGAGATTGGTAAATACTGCCAGATCGGCGCCGATGTCGCGATGCATTCTACCAATCATCCCATGGGTTACCTGTCAACTTACATCAATAAAAATCTCTTTAACGGGGAATTGGAATCTTTGAAAGAGATCAAGAACATAAAGATTGGGAACGATGTCTGGATCGGGCATAATGTAATCATTGTAGGAAACATAACTGTAGGGAACGGGGCAATCCTGGCGGCGGGGTCTGTCGTGACCAAAGATGTTCCGCCTTATACGATTGTCGCAGGAGTTCCGGCCAAACCTGTACGTAACCGCTTTTCAGATTCGGTTATTGCCGAACTTCAACAGCTTCAATGGTGGGATATGACACCTGAAGAACTTCAGAAGGTAAAACCGCTTTTTTTTAAGAATTTTGAAAATTCTGCCAGCATATATGAGTAGGACAATTGCCGTCATACCAGCGCGCGGAGGTTCAAAAAGACTCCCCGGCAAAAATATACTTCCCTTGTGCGGACTTCCGTTACTCGTGCATTCGATATTGTATGCAAAAGCTAATGAAAATGTTATTGACCAAGTGTATGTCTCTACAGACGACCCAGAGATAGCCGGCGTCGCACGAACGAATGGCGCATTAGTAGTTGATCGTCCCGGGAACATCTCGGGTGATATGGAACCGACAGTCTCGGCAATCAAGCATGTTTTGCAAAATCTTGAACATGTTGAGAATGTTGTTTTGCTACAGCCCACGAATCCGCTTCGTCCCGCGCAAATGTTCCGTGAAGGCTTTTCACAATTCATGACTGGAAATTTTGATAGTCTTTTTACCGTATCACGAAACCATCACAAACTCGGCCGCATCACCAACAATAAATTCGTCCCGTTCAATTATGTGCCCGGCCAGCGCAGCCAAGACCTGGAGCCGCTTTATTTTGAAAACGGATTGTTGTATATCACCAAAGCCCGGCTTATCTTAGAGGACAAGATCGTCGGGGAAAATCACTTACCAATGATTATAAACCATCCGTTTGCCAATGTTGATATCGATACACTTGAGGATTTTGAATATGCTTCATATTTGATGAAAACGAATAAAGAACTTTTATGAGCCCTTATATAGAAATAGCAGGGAGAAAGATCGGAGCCGATTTTCCGCCGTTGGTCATTGCCGAAATCGGGATCAATCACGAAGGCTCGCTTCAAACTGCCTTTGAAATGGTCGACGCCGCACACCGCGCCGGAATTGAAATGGTCAAGCACCAGACACATATTGTAGCGGATGAAATGAGCGCCGTCGCAAAAAAGGTCATTCCCGGCAACGCCGATGTATCGATTTATGAAATCATGGAGCGTTGTGCACTAAACGAAGACGAAGAAACACGGTTAAAAGATTACGTTGAAAGCAAAGGCATGATTTTCATATCAACACCGTTTTCCCGCGCCGCTGCAGAAAGGCTGCGCCGCATGGATGTTCCCGGCTACAAGATCGGTTCGGGCGAATGCAATAATTATCCTTTGCTCGAACACATCGCCTCTTTCGCAAAGCCCGTAATCCTCAGCACAGGGATGAACACGATTGAAAGCGTACGCAAAGCAGTTGAAATTTTTAACCGGCAAAATGTGCCTGTCGCTTTGCTGCATACTACGAATTTATACCCGACGCCGGTACATCTGGTACGGTTTGGGGCAATGACCGAGCTTCATGAAGCCTTTCCCGATAAAGTATTCGGACTGAGCGATCATACGCTAAACAATAATGCCTGTCTCGGCGCGGTGGCTTTGGGCGCATCTATTTTAGAACGGCATTTTACCGATCACATGCAGCGAACCGGCCCGGATATTATTTGCAGTATGGATGAAAACGCAGCCGCCCAGCTCATCGTCGGAAGCAACGAAATGTGGCAGATGCGCGGCGGGACAAAGGAACCGGCAAAGGAAGAACAGGTAACGATCGATTTCGCTTTTGCGACCGTCTGTACAATCGCCGCTGTAAAAAAAGGGGAAGAGCTTACAAAGGATAACATTTGGGTTAAACGTCCCGGAACCGGAAAAATTCTCGCAGAAGATTATAACAATGTCCTCGGTAAAACCGCAACACGTGATATCGGAAACGATGAACAGCTCACGTGGGACGATTTCCAATAATCGTTAGATGAAAAACATACTTTTTCTCACAGGCACGCGGGCCGACTTCGGCAAGATCAAGTCATTGCTCCAGATTCTTCAGGATCATCCTGACTTTTCCACCTATATTTTTGTCACCGGAATGCATCTGCAGGAAGTTTATGGTTATACGGTCATAGAAATTGAGCGCAGCGGTTTTTCCAACATCCATAAGTTTGAAAACCATACCAGCGAAACTACGATGGATCTCACGCTGGCAAAAACCATTGAAGGCCTGTCGGCTTATGTGAAAGAATGCAAACCCGACCTGATCGTGATTCACGGCGACAGGGTGGAAGCGCTTGCCGGTGCAATCGTAGGTTCTTTAAATAACATTCTCGTTGCGCATATTGAAGGTGGCGAAGTTTCAGGAACCATTGATGAATTGATACGCCACGCGACGAGTAAAATGAGCCACATCCATTTTGTTTCTAATGAAAACGCGGCCAAACGATTATTGCAAATGGGCGAACTCGCCGAATCAGTGTATGTGATCGGCTCCCCTGATGTCGACATTATGTTTTCTGACAACCTTCCGGCCCTTACCACGGCTAAAGATTATTACAATATCGATTTTGAAGAGTATGCCGTTGTGATGTTCCACCCGGTTACTACGGAGATAAAGGAAATGCAGCGCTATGCAGAAGATTTTGTCTCTGCACTGCTCGATGACAGGCACAATTATGTGATTATTTATCCAAACAACGACCTGGGCAGCGAAGTGATCATCAACGCGTACGAGAAACTTAAGGAAGATCAGCGGTTCCGGATTTTTCCTTCATTGCGTTTTGAGTATTTTCTTACTTTGCTCAAAAATGCGAAATTCATCATTGGAAACAGCAGCGCCGGAATCCGTGAAGCGCCTTATTACGGACTTCCAATCATAAATATCGGGACACGGCAGCAAAATCGGGCGCTCCAGGCCGATATCATAAACGTTGGTTACGCAAAACAGGCCATTTCTGAAGCGTTGCGTAAAATCGACGCGCATGATGTGAGTCCGTGCCATAACGATTTCGGAACAGGAAACAGCGCCCGGATGTTTTTGCAGTCACTAGAAAAAAACGATATTTGGCAACTGAATTACCAGAAACAGTTTAGGGATATCTAATGCAAAAAAACAAGTTGGTGTTGTTGTTGCCGGACGGCGTCGGAATCAGGAACTACCTCTATTCCGATGTTTTTAAAAGCACCGGTAAGGAACTTGTACTCTTGCACAACCTTTCCCCTGAAACTATAGCCGACCTGCGAAAAGAGATTTCTTTTTCAGCCGAATTTTTCCTTCCTGATTATAATGAATCTCTTAAAGAGAAATTTCTTCGTGAACTGATCTGCCTCAAAAGGCTTCGTTATAATACAGATATTACGTCAAACCCCACGATCCTGACCTATTGGAACACGAGGCACAAAACACTTTCAAAAAAGATTTTTTACAAAATAGTTGAAATTGCCGCGTTGGCCTCAAACGATTACGCCAGCATACTGAAGCTTGAAAAACTTTATCAAAAGGAAATCCGTAAGAATATTTTCTACCGAAACGCAATGGAAATCCTTCGGCAAATAGATCCCGAAGTTATTTTTTGTACGCACCAACGAGGGCTCAAAGCGGCTCCTATATTCGCGGCGGCAAACGAGATGGGAATAACGTCGGCAACCGCAATTTACTCATGGGATAATCTTCCAAAAGCCCGGATGGCCTTGCGTGGCAACAAATATTTCGTCTGGTCGGATTATATGAAGCAGGAGATGCAGATGTTTTATCCTGAAATCCCGCTACAAGACATGGTAGTCAGCGGAACACCACAATTTGAATTTTATCGTAACGACAGCAATGTTATTCCACGGACCAATTTCTTTCAACGTTATAACCTCGACGAGTCGAAGAAGATAATCTGTTTTTCCGGCGATGACGAACTCACTTCACCGGACGACCCGAAATATCTCGAAGACGTAGCCGTTGCGCTTACTCAATCCGGTCTGGCGCAGCACTATCAAATTTTGTTCAGGCGATCGCCGGCAGACTTTTCAGGACGATATAATGAAATCATAGAAAGACATACAACCATTATCCGGGAAGCACCGCCTCTATGGCACTTTCGCAACGACGCGGCTTGGGCGACAATCTATCCGTCGACGGATGATGTGCGGCTGTTGGTGAGCACCGCATACTATTGCGATGTTGTAATCAACTTGGGTTCAACGATGGCATTTGACTTCCACATGTTCGGAAAACCTTGTATTTTTATAAATTATGACCAGGATAAGAAACAGGAACCGGACTGGTCTGTGGAAACGATATACCGGTTCCAGCATTTCCGGAGCATGCCCGCGGAAAACTGTGTGGTATGGCTCAACGGGCAAAGCGAGATTACTGCTAAGATCGAACAGGCTTCCCAATTAAGGTCGGAGGCCAACATGCAGCAGTGGTTCAAGAAAATAATTGGCAATCTAAACGCCTCCGCAGAAATACCGAAAGCGCTCAAACTGTGACTATGATCAGAAAATTGCTATGGAGAATCCTCGATGTCAGGTGCTTTCAGTATCTGAAAGGGCGCAACATGACCAATCTGAAAGATGCGAATTGGGCTACAACGGGTGAAGGCAGGATGTGGCATCAGCATTCAAAATTAGCGATTGGGAAATATTGTTCAATCGCTGCAAATGTCCACTTCATTTGTGATTCCAGATGCCATGTCGAGAGTGAAATCACAACTTTTCCATTGTTTAGTGAAGTTATGCCAAAGGAGCATCCCGTCAGGATTAGTGGGCAAACTTATAACACAAGCGAAATAAAAGATAAGGTGCGGCCTTCGAAATGCGGCATTACCATAGGGAACGATACCTGGATCGGTATGAACGCAATGATACTTCCGGGTGTGATAATCGGCAATGGCGTAACGATCCTGCCAGGCTCAGTCGTTTCCAAAAATATACCGGATTACAGCATCTGCGGAGACGTTCCTGCGAAAATCACCAAAATGAAACACGATGATGATTCAATCGCGAAGTTCAATAAATTTGCCTGGTGGAACTGGCCTGTAGGTAAAATCAGGGAGAATATCGATGATTTTTATCTTCCGGCTGCGGATTTTCTCAACAAACATTCCTGATGCATATCTGTTTCATAACGCATGAATATCCCCAGGAAGGTGTGGCGCACGGCGGAATTGGCAGTTTTGTCAAAACCCTTGGGGCCGGGCTTGCCGAAGCCGGAATCCGTGTAAGTGTTGTCGGGGTAAGTTCGGGAGAAGATGAAGAGAAGCGAGATGGAAATATAACCATTTACCGCATCAGGAAATCTTCTGTCAGAGGCTTTGCATGGTGGTTCAATTCCCGGAAATTAAACAGCCGGCTCGCAAAAATACACGCTGAGATTCCGATTGACGTCATTGAGACTGCTGAACTCGGGCTCGCATTTCTTAAGAAAATCAAAGGCATACAGTATGTTATCCGACTACATGGCGGCCATCATTTTTTTGCCCAAGCCGAAAATCGTGGCATAAACTGGTGGAAAGGCTATCAGGAAAAACGCTCTTTTGCCAAAGCCGATGCCTTCATTGCGGTTTCGCAGTATGTATGGGAGCATACTGCAAAGTATTTAAGTTTCCACAATAAACCCGTGGTTAAAATCAGGTACCCGATCAACCGGGTTTTATTCCGTCCGACAGATACGCAGGTGGTGCCAAATCTAATCGTATTTGCCGGTACGATCTGTGAAAAGAAAGGGGTTCGTGAACTCATCCGTGCGTTTTCCCTTGTAAAGCAAAGCATTCCTGATGCGCAGCTAAAATTGTACGGGCGCGACTGGAAGTTTCCTGATGGCAGTTCGTACATCGAAAAAATAAAAGTGGATGAATTATCTAAATTAGGGAAAACAGCCCACGATATTACGTTTTGTGGTCCGGTAGCTTATGCTGAAATTCCCGAAAAACTTGCTGAAAGTGCCGTTTGTGTTTTTCCTTCGCATATGGAAACACAAGGGTTAGTCGCCCCGGAAGCCATGGCGATGAAAAAAACAGTGGTGTTTACCAAAGCCGGGCCCGGGCCTGAAACAATAACAGATGGTGAAACAGGATTTCTTGTCGATCCGCATTCGCCTGAGGATATCGCAGAAAAAATAATCCGTGTTTTACAACATCCTGAAGAGTCTGGAAAAATGGCTGAAAAAGGGGCTCTTTTTGTTGCCGAGCAATATGATTTGGACCGTCTTACCTTAAAAAATATTGAGTTTTACAGATCGCTTTTGCATCATCGATAGTAGTACAATTCCAATTCCTGAAAAAGGAGCGCAAAAGTCTCTGAATGATGCCCTTTTGGATTTATAATTTATATTTGTGCCACGGCATGGTACAGGAAATCCGGCTTAGAACAACTGATTTCGTCGCGGCGAATCTGATATGGAAACTCTAAATATATGAAATTTGCAGTAATATCATCTGCGCCTTTTGTTACTGAAAATGATGGCTTTTATGCTTATAGTCCGTATGTGAAGGAAATCGAGATATGGGCAAAATATGTCACAGAATTTTCTGTCATGTGTCCTGTGTTAAAAAATTCTGAGGGCATGTTGGTTTCGAGAATTTCTTTTCCAATAGCCAATATTTATGAAGCAAAAGCTTTTAATGTAAAGTCGTTTTCTAATCTTCTTAAAGCGCTTTTTTTTGCCTTCCAAAATTTTTTACAAATATATCGTGCAATGGTATGGGCAGATCATATACATCTTCGGTGTCCGGGAAACATCGGGTTGATGGCCTGTCTTATTCAAGTTTTTTTTCCTTTCAAGGCGAAAACAGCAAAATATGCCGGAAATTGGGATCCCATGGCCAAACAACCTTTGAGTTACAGGATTCAGAAATGGATTTTATCAAATACTTTCCTTACACGAAATATGCAGGTTCTTGTTTATGGGCATTGGGAAAGAAGCACGAAAAACATAAAGCCTTTTTTTACGGCAACATACAAAGATTCAGATAAAATGCCAATAGCCGTAAAGCCGGAAGATACAGCAATCAATTTTTTATTTGTTGGTACGCTGGCGCCGGGAAAAGGGCCTCTTTATGCAATACAGTTGGTCGAATCACTACATCTGAATGGGCATGATGTTTCTTTGGATATTTTCGGTAACGGGTCGGAAAAGTCGCGTTTGAAAGATTATATCAACAGTAATAAACTCAATGAAATTGTGTCATTAAAAGATAACCAGCCGCTTGAAATTGTCCAAAAAGCATATCAGCAGTCACATTTTCTGATTCTTCCTTCAAAAAGTGAAGGCTGGCCAAAAGTTGTCGCCGAGGCTATGTTTTGGGGATGTGTGCCTTTGACAACACCGGTTTCCTGCGTTCCTGATATGATTGCCAATGGAAAGCGCGGATTATTGCTCAAGATGGATTTAAGGATTGACACTCAAAACATCGTGCAGTTGCTTTCCAACCGGCCTAGATATGTCACAATGTCTCTTGAAGCTGCCGCCTGGTCGCAAAAATATACGCTTGATCTGTTTGAGTCGGAAATAGAGGCGCTCCTCCATCAAAATTAAACAGTATGCGGATAGCCCAATTGATTGACAGCCTCGACACCGGCGGAGCAGAACGCATGGCGGTAAATTATGCCAATGCGTTAGCCATTGAAGAATTTTCCGCATTGGTGGCCACCCGCCGCGAAGGGCCGCTGCGCGATCAGGTCGGTAACAAAGTGAGCTATCTCTTTTTAAACAGGAAGCACACTTTCGATTTTGCGGCGCTGATCCGTTTAAAGAAATTTATAAAGAGCAATAAAATTGATCTGGTGCATGCCCATAGCACATCATTTTTATTGGCTGTCCTGTTAAAATTTATTTATCCGAAAATCAAGATCATCTGGCATGACCATTACGGGAACAGCGAGTTTTTGGGCCAAAGGAAAAGTTTGATCCTGAAATTGTCATCCGTGTTCTTTTCGGGGGCGATCGGTGTTAACAGCAAGCTTGTCAGTTGGGGACTAAAAAACCTGAACTGCAGAAATATCATTTATTTGCCGAATTTCGTTACAGATATTCCCGTTGATGAGCAAAATCCGGTCAGGCTCAACGGGATTCCGGGGAAAAGAATTATTTGCCTGGCCAATCTAAGGCCTCAGAAAGGCCATTTAATGCTTCTGGAAGTTGCGGAAAAACTGAAGAAAAAGCATCCGGAATGGACTTTTCATCTCGTTGGGAAAGATTTTAAAGACGAATATTCGGAACAACTCATAAGCGCGATAAGCAGTAAGGGTCTGGAAAACAATGTTTTTATCTACGGTGCGATGACTGAGATCAAAGGCATTTTACAGCAATCGGATATTGGTATTCTTACATCCAGGTCCGAAGGGCTTCCGGTGGCGCTTTTGGAATACGGGCTATATAAACTTCCGGTCGTATGCACGGGTGTTGGTGAAATTCCGCAAATACTAAATCCGGATAACGGCTTCCTTATCGACAGTGGAGACGCTGAAGCGTTTTACAATGCCATACATACGTTGATTACAGATAATAAATTGCGGGAGAAAATTTCCGCATCATTTAACATTTTTATTAATGCTAACTTTGCGCAAAATGCAGTTTTAGATAAATATATAAATTGGGCAAAGACGCTGCTTTAACCTATGGAAGCGAATTTTGATATAAAAGAAGGAATGATGAGGCTGTCCAACTCCCGGCTTGTGCTGGTGGCAGTCTATGGTATGTTGCTTTCATATTTTTATAATCTTCCGGCGCTGAGCTATAGCGCAAGAGGAAACAACGAACTCCGCATATACGATATCGCCGGGCTTCTGGTGATGTGGCTGTATTACAAAAATTTCGGGCTTATAAACACAATCATCCGGCGGCGGCGGACATTGAACTCACTTCTGCTGTTTCTTTTCTGGGCGAGCATCACAGTAAACGTTACGATGGCCATCAGCATCATCGACGAAAAAATATTCTGGGGCCTGCAGTCCTTTCTATATCTTTTTCATTTCTGGGTTTTTTATATCGTCACGATTTTTGTCATTATAATTATGCAGGACCTCAAGCAATTGACGCGCCTCGTAAATTTTATTCTTGTTGCCTCCTCAATAACCTTTGTTATTGTCATACTTCAGAATTTTGGTCTCATCCCTTTCCTCTGGAACGATTCATACCTTCGGAATTATGATGGCTTTCTTTCAGGAACACTCGGTCCTAATAAGATTGTACTCGGAATGACATGCCTTATGATCTTTGCATTTGGAATCGGGCTGCTCAATGACCCGCGCGTCAAGATTAACAAGTTGTTGCTCATCACAACAATCCTGCTTTCAATATTGGTACTGATCATGAGTGGGTCACGTACATCTTATGTAGGATTACTTGTATTTCTCGGATATTTTTCAATAAAAGAAACAACGAGCTTCTTTTATTCCGGAATTTTGTTGGCTGCCATGACGGTCGGACTTTTCGTGCTGAATCCGGAGGTAATAAATAAGGCAGTGGATGTTTATGAGCAGCGGGTAGAGAAAAAAATTGACAATCCTAAGGAAGTAGAAGAATTACAGGTAGACGAAATGTATGAAGACCTTGGCTCAGGCCGAAAACAACTGTCGCTACTATACATCAATTATTTGATCGATAATCCATATATTATTCCTTTCGGATTGGGCTTTAACAACCGGCTGGCCCTGATTTCATCAGCACACAATGCTTATTTAAGCCTGATAAATGAAGTCGGGATTGTGGGTACATTCCTTTATTTCCGATGGCTTTTCTCGTATTTAAGAATAAAAATGCCACACTTCTCTAAAATGCGCATGGCGCTTAAGGGTCTGGCGCTTGCCATGATCGTGACTTTATTTTTCGGCGAACACTTATACATTTACAGGCCTTTATTTGGCCTTCTCGGTTTATATTTGTTTATTACTACATTGTTGATGTCGCCTATGTATATCTTAAGTCACGATGATAACACGTAATCCTTTCGATGCCCGGATCGCTGTGGCCATTCCTTACTACAATGCGGCGCGGCATATTTGTGATGTCATAGCCAAACTTCCTGATTTTATTGATACTGCCATTATCATCGACGACTGCGGAAAAGAGCCTTTGGACCGTGAAGCGATCACTGCAGCCGCCAATCCGGGACTGGCTGTAATTTTTTTAAAAAATGAAATCAACCTTGGTGTCGGAGGCGCAACAAAGCGTGGTTTTGAGTACGCTCTAAACAATAACTTCGATATTGTGGTGAAGATGGATTCAGACGATCAGATGGATGCCCGTTTCTTGCCTGATCTTATCACGCCGCTCGTTTCCGGTACTGCCGAGATGGCAAAAGGAAACCGGTTTCGCGACATGAATGCACTTCGCAAGATGCCCTTAACGCGCCGTGTAGGCAACCTGATGCTGTCGTTCCTGACCAAAATGGCCACTGGATATTGGAACAATTTCGATCCCAACAACGGCTATATAGCCATTAAGACCAATTCGCTCAGGCTCATTGATATGTCAAAATTGTCAGACCGTTACTTTTTTGAGACCTCACTTATCGCCGAACTTTATTTCGCAAAAACAAGAATTAAAGACGTACCCATGCCAGCCATATACGGAAGCGAAAAATCAAGCATGCACGTCTGGCGGATGCCCGCAGTATTTACATCAAGCCTGGTGAAAGTCCTGCTAAAACGTATATTGAAAGAGTATTTCCTGTATGATTTCAATATTGCATCGCTGTACATTCTAATCGGGTTGCCGCTTTTTCTGTTCGGAATTATTTATGGCGCTTATGAATGGGTTTTTTATACCTCGATCAATGTCCTGGCGCCTACCGGTACGATCATGCTGGTGACGCTTTCTATTATACTTGGCTTTCAGTTGCTGCTCCAGGCTTTGCAGTACGATATTTTTAATGCACCTAAAGCTAAATAATATGAACCTGAAAAGACTGGTTATTGTATTTGTGATCAATGCGGTGATTTCGTTCGGATATTATTTTCAGAACCGCGATGCAGATGTTACTGAGATCTCCAGTGATCTTGCCAACATCATCCCAATATGCAAAAAGCTGGATGATCCTTCATTATTTAAGCAGGATTTGTTTCTGAATGATATCAACGACGTTAAATATTACACTCCGTTTTATGTACAATCGTTGCGATTTTTTGCCTTTTTTACACAAGGCGATTATCTGCAGGCCCTGAATCTGTTGTCGCTTTTCACGCATTTAATATACGGCCTGTCGTGGTTTTTTCTTTTCTATGCCATCGGAAAGGATTTTCTCCTGGCATTGCTTTTTTCCGTTTTTTTCCGCGGAATACTGTGGCCGCCGGGAGGAGAATTACTCGGGATCAGCGATTTATGGACCATCATGCCAAGGACAGTTTTTACCGCGATTGCACCATTGCCATTTTTGATTTTCCGGCTTTCATCAAAATACAATCTGGCGCTTGCAGCGTTTGTTTTGGGAATCATCTCCAATTTTCACCCCATCAGCGGGGTTGGTGCCATTGTAATTTACTTTTCCGCTTATATCGTCAATGCGCATTTCACCGGATCGCTTTTGGATCGAAAATTCATCCGAAAACTAATTCTGGCGATGGCCTGTTGCATCGCGGGGTTACTTCCTTATCTTATCACATACGTGCTTCATATCAAGGTTGAGCCACAGTTTAGTGATGAACTATATAACCAGGCTTTCCGGCGGCGGATATCGGATATTTTTGTGCAGCCGCTACAATTTATCCTCTCGTGGAAACGTCCCATTCTGGTCTTTTTTCTCGTGCCGTTCGTCGTTTACTACTTCTTTGATACTTCACGGCATAAAAGAAACTTTAAAATATTGTTTACCGCGATTCTAATCCTTTTTCTTACTGCAAACAGCCTGGTGTATATTGAAAATGCGGTCAACGGGCTTTTCGAAAAGAAACTCAGGATGTCATTCCAGTTGATCCGTTACCAGAAGTTTCTTCTTGTACTGCTTCAGGTTGCGACTTTTCTGCTGATCTGTGAATTGTGTGCAAAGTTCAAAATAGGGGCAAAGGCAAAAATCGGCGCGCTGGCTTTATTTTTTATACTGGCTTTTTTTTCATCGCATCCGGTATTCTCCCGTCTTCCGTTGGTTGGCGATGATATGATGACTTCAATTCTTCCAGATGCATTTAAGTTTTATAATGCACCTGGAGAAGATCCGCAGGAAGGCCTGGCTGAAATAATTTCTGATGCAAAAACATTAACTCCCAAAGATGCGGTTTTCTACGGAAGTTATCTCGTTCGGTCAGGTGCCGACAGGTCTGTGGTGCTTGATTCCAAAGGTGCCGGAATGCTGATAGAAGGCAACATGAACAAATTTGTACAGTGGTATCTTGATGAAAAGCAATTCAAGTCGCTTGAAGCCGCTCCCAAAATTGATTTCCTCAGAAGTAAGAATGTAGATTACGTCATCGTCGACACAGTTTGGAGCGGACAGGCAATGATTAAGAGTCGCGGAAAATATAAGCTGTACAAAATCAGCCAATAGCTATTCTCATTTCAGATAATTTGTGTTTTGTTTGAATTAAAATTTTAGTTTTACACCGTCAAAACACGCCATGAAAAACACAAAAAAACTTTTTAAGGAACAGATATCCGGATTGCTGAGCTTACAAGGCACGGATGAAGTCCTCTCTGAAGCCGCCCTGCCAGCCTACGCGCATAAAAACCCACTGATAGATTTTATTTTCTGGAAACGCGTGGAAATTGCTGCCGGATTTATCGAAACGAAAGCGAAAGGAAAAGCAAACATATTGGATTTCGGTTGCGGTACAGGCGTTCTTTCATATAAAATGGCGCAATCAGGGCATCAGGTACTTGCGTTGGATCTCGATCTGACACCGGTAAACCTGCTTCGCGACGGCATTAAATATCCAGACAATATTACTTTCAAAGAAGGGGATTTCTTAAACATGGATTTTTCGGGGCAATCCTTCGATTTCATTGTAGCGCTTGACGTCCTGGAACATATTCCATTGGATGTGCTGCCGGTTTACCTGAAGAAATTTAATTCCATTCTTAATCCTGAAGGCAGTATCATTATCTCTGGGCCAACAGAAAATATATTGTATAAGATTGGCCGTAAACTCGCAGGCAGTGATTTTACCGGCGAATATCATGAAACGACCATTGGCAGGATCAAACATGTTTTTAATGATTTTTTTGCCGTGACAACACTGCGAAAACTAATTTGGCCACTGACACTTTTTGAGGTTTTCCATGCTGAAAAAAGAAAGCCGTAGTCCACATCCTCTAAGGTGAAAAATCTGCTTTACATAGGAAACCGGCTCGCCCGCCATGGATTTAATCTCACAAGCATAGAAACCCTTGGACCATTGCTTGAACGCGAAGGTTTTCGTGTGAGGTATGCTTCGGCCAAAAAGAATAAGGTATTCCGGATGGTGGAAATGCTGTGGAAGACCATAAGGTATAGCCGCGATACCAATTACGTCCTGATCGATACCTACAGTACTTATAATTTCTGGTACGCAGTCATTATTAGTCAGTTATGCCGCATCCTTAACCTAAAGTACATCCCAAAACTTCACGGTGGCGAACTGCCGCGCAGGCTGCAGCACGATCCGTGGCTTTGCGGGATGATTTTTAATCATTCTTATGTTAACATTGCGCCTTCAGGCTATCTTCATTCTGCTTTTAAGCAGGCAGGTTTTGTGAACACGATTTATATTCCAAATACGATCGAACTTAAAAATTACACAGTTAAGCAGCGCAACCGACTGTCAGCCAAGCTGCTCTGGGTGCGTTCATTTTCCCCGATTTATAATCCGGAGATGGCCTTGCATGTGCTGGAAAAACTGAAAAACGAATTTCGTGGTGCCGAATTGTGTATGGTCGGGCCGGATAAAAATGGCAATCTTGAAAAAACGCGACAGCTTGCTATCGAGCTGGGACTTGATGTGACCTTCACCGGAAAACTGTCTAAAGAGGAATGGACGAAGCTTTCTGAAAATTATGACATCTTCATCAATACAACTCATTTCGACAATACGCCGGTGAGTGTTATTGAAGCTATGGCACTCGGACTGCCGGTCGTTTCTACAAATGTGGGCGGACTGCCCTATCTTTTGACACACAGGGAAACGGCCTTGCTGGTTGACGACAATGATGCAGAAGCAATGGCTGAAAGTATTCGGGTATTACTGAAAGATAACGTGTTAAGAGAAACATTGGTTAATAATTCACTTGATCTTGTTCGCCAGTTCGATTCAGAGAAGATAATATTCAAGTGGTTTGAAATTTTAAAGTAGCCTCGGGCGATTCATCTTTTATTCACTAAATTGCGCTCGCAAAATAAAGGCGTAATAATGAAATGATTAAGCAGAAAAAGATACATTTCGAAGTTTCGGAAAGGAAAATCCTGCTGCGTATCTTTGATATACTTTCAGTTTTGCTTGCATTATATTTAATAGGAAACGTCTTTAATTTTGATTATTTCAATATTTCAACTACAAATTTTTATTGGACAATCGTCCTGGCATTATACATTTCAGTAATCGGGAGCGTCTTCGAAATGTACAACCTTCAAGTGGCCAGCAGCCAGTTCCAGGTCATCAAAAGCATCATCCTGACTTCTTCCTCTACGGTACTGATCTACTTGCTTACCCCGGTTTACACACCCGTATTACCATCAAACCGGCTACAAATACTCTTTTTCTATTTTGCCGTTGTCGGCGCGCTGTTTTTCTGGCGTATGATTTACGTGAATTATCTCGCTTCGCATCGTTTTGAGAAGAAGGCGATTCTGATTTGCGACCGAGAGCAGGTAGCGGAGCTCGTAACAGGACTTAGAAGTGCCGATCCGCATTATAAAATTATAGGCTACATTAATTCCGACAGCAATTCAACCGATGTCAAAAAGGAATTTGTCCCGAATATTGATATCAACAGCCTGGAAAGCTTTGTACGGCGGAACTCGGTATCGGAAGTCGTCGTCGCATCACAAAAAACCGACGGTATCACGGTCGGCCTCTATAACCAGCTGATTCACCTTCTTGAAAGCGGATACACCATCAGGGAATATACACAGGTGTATGAAACGCTAACCCAGCGAATTCCCGTGCAGTATGTGGCGCGTGATTTTTACCGGTATTTTCCCTTTAGCCGAAGCAATCAGAATCATCTCTACCTGCTGTTTGTAAGGTTGTTTGAAATTTTGACCGCACTTCTCGGAATCACGGTCGGACTCGCACTTTTGCCTGTAATCCTAATCGGAAATTTACTCGGCAATCGCGGCCGCCTATTTTATACACAAAAGCGCGTGGGCAAGAACGGGGTTGTTTTTAACATACTTAAATTCCGGACCATGGTAAAAAATGCGGAAAAAGACGGCGCTGTATTCACAACCACAAATGACCGTCGGATTACTGCTTTCGGAAAATTCCTCAGAAAGACCAGGATCGACGAGTTTCCACAGTTCATCAATATCCTTCGAGGCGATATGGCAGTGATCGGGCCAAGGCCGGAAAGACCGGTTTTCGTTAATGAAATTGCTGAAGTTATGCCGTTTTATGAAACACGCCACGTTATCAAGCCGGGGCTGACAGGTTGGGCTCAGGTAAATTATGCTTATGGCGAAACTATCAATGACAGCCTGATAAAACTTCAATACGACCTGTACTATATCAAACACCGAAGCCTTTTTCTGGATATCAATATCCTGGTGAAGACTTTCAGTACTGTGTTATTCTATCGCGGACAGTAATCAATTCTTTTTGTTTTCAATCCGGTATCGGAAGATAAAACGTCCAAGTATGATGAGGTTTGTCACCACCAACGGCAAAACGATCAGGAAATAGACCTTGTTCAGGATCACCAGGATGTAAATCCCGATAAATGCCGCGCATAATATGGAAAACCTGTAAAGCCAGTTCCGGTTGCCCGACAAGTAAAAATACACCACACCGAACAACAGCGGATTAAACAGCAGGGCGTTGTAATTGTTCGCCAGCTCTTCATGAAAGGAATAGAATCCCGAAATACTGAAAAATGTTCCGATCAGCGCTATGAAAACAAGGTAAGTCAGTGTGATTACTTTTCGATTAAGTATAACGATTAGCAGCAGTGCGAGCAGGTAAGTGTAAATATTATTCCACCACGAGCCGCCCTGCGGTACCGGAGGGAAATTCAGGAGCGTTGTGCTTTTGCCTGATAATGGCCGTGCGTCATACTTTACTGTTTCAAGGGATTGCTGCAATTCCACCGGGAGAAACAGTAGGGTTGCCTTTTCGTCAACTTTAGTCCCAAATATCACGCTGGTCCCAAGTTGCTCATAAAAATGGCCATTGAAGTACGGGTAAAGCACATCGCGGTATGGCATTGATTTATCACCGGTCTTTACAATGACTTTCTCACCCAAAAGATCATTTATTATATCCACGGTCATGTTGGTGCAGTTTCGGTCGATGAACTTATAGGTGTAAAAACGGTCATCAGAAAACAGCACACTGTTCAACCGGTCAAACAAGCGTTGCTTTTGGTCCTGTGTCAGGTTCAGGACCTGTTCATATACAGCGCGTTTGTCGTAAAAATATTGGTATGTAAAATCTTCAAAAGGATCTGCCGTAACAAAATACTGCAAATCGCCCTTTGTGAATCGCAGGATGAAATTAGGCGCCTCGAAATCGAACGCGCCATAATTGTACACCACATCAAGATTCCGCTCAATATCCTTGATTCGGATCGCGGTGTGGCCAAAAAGGGAGTAAACTTCATTTCCGCTTGCACAGGTAAGAACACTTACCGAAGCTTTGTCAGACAGCACAATGGCCTGTGCGAAAACACTGATCTGTGCCAGAAAAAAGAATAAGAGACAAAACAGGAATTTGCGCATCGGCAGAATGATTTTCCGCTGCAATTTAAAATTTCTATCTGAAAATACCCAGGTCAATCTTCAGTGAAAAGATGTTGGAGTACAAGGCCGCACTTTGGTCGCCGAGGTCGGTCAGTGCATAATCAACCTGAATTCCTTTGTATCGGAACCCAAGGCCGATATTAGGTTGGAAGCCCACTTTATCGCTTCCGTCGAGTTGCTGGATGTTTTGGAAATTTCCGACTCCGGCGCGTACAAAAACCATATCTGTATAGCCGAATTCGAGTCCGAGTGCCGGATCAATGCTCACCACATCGCTCGAAATAATATCATTTGTACGTGCGAATTGCATGTTCAGGTTTACCGCCGCCAAAATGCTGTAATCATAACGGATGGTATATTTTCGGGCCATACCAAGTTGTGCTTTCGGAAGCGTGATTTCGGTACTTTCGGGAAGTTCCTGAT
Source organism: Flavobacterium sp. (assembly GCA_036399795.1). Classification (GTDB taxonomy): domain Bacteria; phylum Bacteroidota; class Bacteroidia; order Flavobacteriales; family Flavobacteriaceae; genus Flavobacterium. The sequence continues at coordinate 253,177 of DASWML010000004.1, read as the reverse complement.
TTTGGCCTTCAACGGCTTCCTGTACTTCGGCATAAGCATCTTCATCGATATTCCAGATGTTGTATGTCGTTGTGATGTCGCGCAACATTACGCCAAACTGCCAGTCGCCGCGCTGGTATTGCGCACCGACATCAATTCCAAAACCCCATGAATTTGCAAAATCACCAATAATCCGGCGGATGATCTTCGCATTAACACCATATTGGAGTCCTTCAACCTTTAATTTCCTTGCGTATGAAAAAGTAACGCCGTAATCGGCAGTTGAAAAAAGGCTGATCCTGTTGTAATCGATATTGCCTTCCTCGTCGATCAATTGTGTGGTGTTCAGGATGTCGTCGACCCCAAACCTGATCATCGAAACGCCCCAAGCGCTGCGGTCATCGATCGGCATGGCAAAAGCGCCGTAATCATATTGTGCGATATTGGCGAAGTAACTGGCGTGCATGAGTGAAGCCTGCTTGTCTGTCATCTGGATCAGCCCCGCGGGATTCCAATAACCTGAATTGACATCGCCGGTATGTGCGGTCACTGCATTCGACATCCCGAGCGCCGCAGCATCAACACCGATGTTCATGAATTCATTTGAATATTTACGAACCGCCTGGCTGTAAGCGAATGAACACAGGAAGAGCGCAAGGAGCAGTGGAAGTTTTTTCAAAGCAGATTATTTACAGGCCGTAATTTATAATTTTCAAAAGTATGAATTTTTTGATGAGGTTGCCAAAACAGAATTAACATCCGAAGGGACAATATAAATCTCTTAAAAAACGCGTCCGACTATAACTTATTGTACTAAATTTGTGCGCGTCCAAAACTATTTCAATGCATATTAAAAGGCATGTGCCCAACATGATCACGTTAGCCAACCTGCTGTGCGGATGCATTGCCCTGATTTTTGCAACCAAAGGCGATTTTTATGGCGCTTTCTTTTTTGTTTCGCTTGGTATATTTCTTGATTTTTTCGACGGATTTTTTGCGAGGTTGTTCAAAGTATCGAGTCCGCTTGGACTGCAGCTTGATTCCCTAGCCGATATGGTCACCAGCGGCGTGGTTCCCGGATATGTGATGTTCCTGATGCTTTCCGGCGCTGAAGATGCCGAAACGCTTCCTTCATTTTTGCCCTATCTCGGTTTTATTGTTACCCTCGGCTCATGCTTCAGGCTTGCCAATTTCAATATCGATACACGGCAGACCGATTCCTTCATCGGATTGCCAACCCCGGCCAATGCCTTATTCATCCTGAGCCTTCCGCTGATAAAAGATGCAGGTTCGATGATTGCATTTGAAATCCTGATCAATCCATGGGTTCTGCTGCTGATTGCCTGCTGCAGCGCCTATATCCTCAACGCTGAGATTCCGCTTTTTTCGTTGAAGGTCAAGAATTTTAATTTCCGCTCCAACGCCCTGCAGTTCTCCTTTTTGGGAATCGCTTTGATTTTGCTGATTCTGCTGCGTTTTTCCGGCGTTCCGGTAGTTATTTTAGCTTACATCTTATTGTCGGTCGTGAAAAACCGTCGCCTGAAATCCCTCGGCTGATGAAAAAACGCAGTCCCGGAAAGATCATGAACCGCAAACCGCGGACGAAGAAGGTGCGATTTATTGACCGGCGGGCTGCTTCAATGCTTTTTGCGGCTTTTATTCTTTTGCTGGTTTTTGCTGCCGGATATCATTATCGCGATGCGCTTGCATACTATTTCAGCTTCAAGACCGATAAAATGGACGAGGAAGACAAACTTCACGCACTGCGCAATTTCCAGGTCATGAAAAGCCATCCGGATCATGTATTTGGTTTTGACGTTTCTGAGTATCAGGGCGATATTGATTGGGAACAAACAGATTCCGTAGACGACGCGTTCCCGCTGAAATTCGTTTTCATCCGTGCGACTGCAGGAAAAGATGCCGTAGACAAAAGATTTATTGAGAATTGGATCGGTTCGAAAAAGGCAAATATTGTCCACGGCGCCTACCATTATTACCGTCCGAATGAAAACTCGCTGGAACAGGCTGAGAATTTCATAAAAACGGTAAAGCTTTTTAAGGGCGACCTTCCGCCGGTGCTCGATATCGAAAAACTTCCGGAAGAGCAGTCGCTGGACAGCCTCAAACTCGGACTCAAACGCTGGCTGAACAGGGTCGAAAAGCATTACAAGGTAAAGCCGATTATTTATTCGGGGGAAAGATATTACGAAGACTTTCTGAAAAATGAATTCTCAGAATATGAATTTTGGATCGCGAACTACAACTTTTTTGTGGAGGAAATAGAAGACGACTGGCTGATGTGGCAGTTTACCGAAAAATCACGCGTACCAGGAATTGAAGGTGATGTCGATATCAATATCCTCAACGGTTCGGAAGTGCTGCTTCGTCAAATCACAAGGAAATAATTAAAACTCGAGCTTTTTCTTCCTGAGCTCGAAATTCTGCCCAAGATAAACCCGGCGCACCATTTCGTCCTGTACAAGTTCTTCGGGAACTCCGGCCTTTAGGATGCCGCCTTCAAACATGAGGTAAGTTTTATCAGTGATGGCGAGCGTTTCCTGTACGTTATGATCGGTTATCAGGATGCCGATATTTTTGTTTTTCAGTTGTGCGACAATACGTTGGATGTCTTCCACGGCTACAGGATCGACACCTGCAAAAGGTTCGTCAAGCAGAATGAATTTTGGATCGGTTGCCAGGGCGCGTGCAATTTCCGTACGCCGTCTTTCACCGCCTGAAAGCAGATCGCCGCGGTTGGTGCGGATGTGCTGCAGGCTGAACTCATCAATCAACGACTCCATTTTTGCCTCTTGCTCTTCTTTGGAAAGCTTCGTTAGCTGGAGTACGCTCATGATGTTGTCTTCGATACTGAGCTTGCGGAAAACCGACGCTTCCTGCGCAAGATAGCCAATGCCATGCTGTGCGCGTTTGTACATCGGGAAATTGGTGATTTCCATATCATCAAGATAGATCGAGCCGCTGTTGGGTTTGACCAGGCCGACAATCATATAGAAGGAAGTGGTTTTTCCGGCGCCGTTCGGACCCAAAAGCCCTACGATTTCTCCTTGGTTGACTTCCACGGAAATGCCTTTTACAACGCTTCTGCCTTTATATGTCTTGACTAGATGGTCTGCTCTTAATATCATAATGAGGATTCGCCCTTATGGATGGCCGCAAATAAACGAATTAACGATTTAACCTGCGGCCGACTTAACAATTATTTATCTGACTCGAGTGCTTCCCAAAACTCGTAAGCCCTGCGAAGGTGCGGAATCACGATCGTGCCGCCTACGAGCGTTGCAATACCGAGCGCTTCCATGACTTCTTCTTTGGTCAGGCCTTCTTTATGGCAGGTTTCCAAATGGTACTTTACGCAATCGTCGCAGCGTAGTACCGTGGAAGCTACAAGGCCCAGAAGTTCTTTTGTCTTTACGTCGAGTGCGCCACCCGGAGCGTAGGCATTGGTGTCAAGATTAAAAATCCGCTTGATGATCTTATTGTTGTCGCCCAGAAGCTTTTCGTTCATCTTCGAGCGATAGTCGTTGAATTCCTGTACTTGGTTATGCATTTTGAATTTCTTTTTTTCGTTGGCCACGAACTACAGCCGCAGCGATAAAAATACTGGCTTCGTAAACGAGCATCATCGGAATGGAAACGATAATCTGGCTGACGACATCCGGAGGCGTTGCAATGGCAGCCACGATGAGGATCAACACGATGGCATATTTGCGGTATTTCCGAAGAAATTCAGCCGTCACCATGCCAAGTTTCGCAAGCAGGAATATCACCATCGGAAGCTCGAAAAACAATCCGCAGGCAATGACCGATGTCTTGATCATGCTGATGTATGACTGCAGGTTGAATTCGTTTTTAATGACGGAACTGACGGTGAATGTCGCAAAGAAGTTGACCGACATCGGTAAAATCACAAAATACCCGAACAATACCCCAATGAAAAATAAGAGCGATGCCGTAGAGATGAATATTTTTGCATTTTTGCGTTCCTTTTCATAAAGCGCCGGCCGGATAAATTTCCATAACTCCCATAATATATAAGGAAAGGCCAGAATAAATCCGGCGGTGATGCACGTCCAGATCAGGATCGTAACCTGTCCTTCCATATCGGTATTCTGGATTACGAATGGCATTTCGGTTACGCAGATCGCATCGGCAAACCCCAGCCAATGCGAAAGGTCACAAAAGAGCCGGTAAGTGATGAAGGACGGCCGCGTTGGTCCGAAAATGATATCGTCAAAGATGTAATCGCTGACAAAAAATGTAACGGTCGACATGATAAGCACGACGATCGTACTGCGTACCAAAAGCCAGCGAAGTTCCTCGAGATGATCCAGGAACGTCATTTCATCGGGATGTTTTTTAGGAGCTTTTGCCATTATACAATACCTTCTTTTAGAATGTCGTGCAGATGAACAACGCCTTTGTAAACGCCTTCATCCACGACAACAAGTTGTGTTATGGAAAAGTCTTCGAGTATGTTGAGCGCATCAACGACCATGTCGGACGAGCTTATAATTTTCGGGTTTCTTGTCATGATGTCTTTAGCTGTAAGTCCGGCAATCGAATCCCTGTCGCTCAGCATGCGCCGGATGTCGCCGTCAGTAATAATTCCAATAACCTTTTCATTTTCGACAACTGCTGTAACGCCAAGCCTTTTTTCGGAAATTTCAAAGATTGCCTTTTTGATTCCTGAGTCAGGATCCACGGCAGGCTTATGCGTTTGGTCAAGCATATCGCCAACGCGGAGGAGCAATTTTTTACCGAGCGCGCCACCGGGATGGAATTTTGCAAAATCAGAGGCCGTAAAATTGCGCAGTTCCATCAGGCAAACGGCAATGGCATCACCCATAACGAGCTGTGCGGTGGTGCTGTTTGTCGGGGCAAGGTTGATCGGATCGGCTTCTGACCTGACAGTCGTGTTTAATATACAATCGGATCCTTTGGCCAGAAACGAAGTCACGTTTCCCGTGATGGCGATAAGCGGGTTACCGAAGCGCTTGATGATCGGCACAAGCACTTTGATTTCGGGGCTGTTTCCGCTTTTCGAGATGCAGACCACAATGTCTTCGGGACGGATCATGCCAAGGTCGCCGTGAATGGCTTCCGAAGCATGAAGGAACATCGATGGCGTTCCTGTAGAATTCAAGGTGGCGACGATTTTCTGTGCAATAATTGCGCTTTTGCCGATTCCGGTCACCACGAGATGGCCTTTTGAGGCGAAAATCAGGCGGACAGCTTCCGCGAAATCTGCAGTCAAAAATTCTGTCAGCCCTGCAATAGCTTCACTTTCAGAACGAATTGTCTTTTTTGCGGAGTCAAGAATTTTTTCGGTTGTCAGCAATGCGGAATCTTTATAAAAGTTGTGTGTGAAAAAGAAAATCGTATATTTATGTGTTGCAAAATTATACAAAATTACCCTTACCTCAGAATGAATTCAACTGAAATCGACATACATAAGGAGTTAAAAAAATATTTTGGTTTCGACCAGTTTAAAGGATTGCAGGAACAGGTTATAAGAAGCATCCTCTCTCAAATAAATACATTCGTTATAATGCCTACCGGCGGAGGAAAATCCCTTTGCTATCAATTGCCTGCGCTTATCCAGCACGGAACCGCAATAGTGGTTTCGCCCCTGATCGCATTAATGAAAAACCAGGTAGATGCCATTCGCAGCCTTTCTTCAGAAGCGGGAATCGCCCATGTACTGAATTCATCACTCACAAAGGCTGAAATCGCGCAGGTCAAGAAAGATATCACGGCCGGAGTAACAAAATTGTTGTATGTCGCGCCTGAATCACTCACCAAAGAAGAATATGTAACATTCTTACAAACGGTCCCTATTTCATTCGTTGCCATTGATGAAGCACACTGTATTTCCGAATGGGGACATGATTTCCGCCCGGAGTACAGAAACCTGCGGCACATCATCCGCCAGCTTGGCGATGTTCCCGTGATCGGGCTTACGGCTACGGCAACGCCAAAAGTTCAGGAAGATATCCTGAAGAACCTCGACATGCCGGATGCCAACACGTTCAAGGCGTCATTCAACAGGCCGAACCTTTATTATGAAGTACGCACCAAGACTAAGAATATAGAATCAGATATTATTCGTTTTATCCGCCAGCACAAAGGCAAATCAGGGATCATTTACTGCCTGAGCCGCAAAAAGGTGGAGGAAATTGCGCAGGTGTTACAAGTAAACGGTATCAGTGCAGTGCCGTATCATGCCGGTCTTGACGCAAAAACACGGGCAAAGCACCAGGATATGTTTTTGATGGAAGATGTTGATGTTGTTGTGGCTACCATTGCTTTCGGGATGGGGATCGATAAGCCCGATGTCCGTTTTGTCATCCACCACGACATCCCAAAATCACTCGAAAGTTATTATCAGGAAACCGGCCGCGCAGGCCGCGATGGAGGAGAAGGCCATTGCCTGGCATACTATTCCTATAAAGATGTGGAGAAACTCGAAAAATTCATGTCGGGTAAACCGGTTGCCGAACAGGAAATCGGCTTTGCCCTATTGCAGGAAGTCGTAGCTTATGCCGAGACTTCGATATCCCGCAGAAAGTTCCTGCTGTTTTATTTTGGTGAAGAATTCGATGAGGAAACAGGCGAGGGCGCCGATATGGACGACAATGTTCGCAATCCGAAATCGAAAGTCGAGGCGAAGATGCAGGTCAAAAAGCTTCTTGAAGTCGTCCGCGACACCAAATATCTCTATAAAGCCAAAGAAATTATATTTACGCTGACGGGTAAGGTCAATGCTGTCATTAAAGCGCACAGAACCGATACGCAGCCATTTTTTGGGTCGGGCGAAGATTATGATGAACGATTCTGGATGGCGCTGATCCGGCAGGTTCTGGTAGGCGGACTGCTGTCTAAAGACATTGAAACGTACGGTATCCTGAAGGTTACGGAAAAAGGACATAACTTCATCAGTAACCCGGAATCGTTCATGATGTCGGAAGATCATGAATACAGTGAAAGTGAGGATGAAAGCATTGTCACCGCAGCAAAATCATCAGGAACCGCCGATGAAGTATTGATGGGAATGTTGCGCGAGCTCCGTAAAAAAGTCTCAAAAAAACTTGGTGTTCCGCCGTTTGTGGTATTTCAGGATCCGTCACTCGAAGACATGGCGCTGAAATATCCCATTACACTGGAAGAACTCAGCAATGTTCACGGCGTTGGTGAAGGGAAGGCCAAAAAATATGGAAAGGATTTCGTAGAACTCATCAACCGCTATGTCGACGAAAATGAGATTGTCCGTCCGGACGACCTAGTGGTAAAATCCACCGGCGCAAACTCAGCAAGTAAATTATATATCATCCAGAATATCGACCGGAAACTTTCACTCGACGATATTGCCGCGGCAAAAGGCATGACGATGGATGCGCTGCTCAAGGAAATGGAACAGATTGTCTATTCAGGGACCAAACTCAATATCAAATATTGGGTCGACGAAATGCTCGACGAAGACCAACAGGAAGAGATCCACGATTATTTCATGGAATCAGAATCAGATCGCATTGAGGACGCGCTGCGTGAATTCGAAGGCGATTACGATATCGATGAGCTTCGCCTGATGCGGATAAAATTTATCAGCGAAGTCGCGAACTAATTCTCATAAACTTCACCACGATGCGGTTTGAGCGCATCCCTTACAGAAATCATGTAATCATCGGTAACAACCATAAAAGCGATTGCATGCATTTCGCCATAGGTTTCAAAGCCGGTAATGTCCAGCGGCAACTTTTCAATTCCAATATATTCCTTGAGGTGCTTTTCGTGATGTTCGGCGGTCTTTGCAGAAGCCGGTCCGCGAAAGTCCCAGATAAGCTTGATTTTTCTTGACATTGGTGAAACTTTCCACAAAACTACTGGTTTTATTTTTTTAAATTTGTGAAAACTTATACTATGATAGACAACTACTTAACTTTTGTTCGCCGGCAGATAAAAACCATTTTCAGTCTTTCAGCGCTGATTCTTGTTAGTCCGGTATTTGCACAGGAAAATTATTCCGTTACGCCAATTCCCCATCAGGTATATTCAGGCTCGGTTCCCGTTTCAGGAACTTTGGACGATACAATGTCGAACCCCATAGTATTACCGTTTTATTTTGACTTCTTTGGGGAAGAATACAACAGTTTTTACGTCAGTACTAATGGTTATCTTCATTTCACAACCGAGAATATTTCGGGAACAACCTCCCCATGGTCTTTCAATACTACCATTCCCAACCCGGGTTTTCCTGTAAAGAATGCGGTAATGGTCTATCATGATTTAAATAACAGTAATGCACAGGGAACCCTCACATACGGAGTCTCTGGAACAGCGCCATACCGGAAAATGGTCGTTATTTTTGATAATCATTCCCACTTTGGCGATCAAACTTCATTAAAAAAATCCACCTTTCAGTTCGTATTGTATGAGACACTCAACATTATCGATATTCAGGTAGTAAAGAAGGATTTGTTTGCAAATTGGAACAGCGGGAATGCCGTTATCGGAGTCATCAACAGCGATGGCAATGTGGCAATCGCACCTCCGGGAAGAAACACCGGCCAATGGACTGCCTACGAAGAAGGCTGGCGCTTTAGCCGCGCAATCGACGCAGCAATTTACTCCTACATCAAGTGCGATGCAACCACATTATATGATTTGACAGTTGCACAAAACGATCTGCTTGCTGAAAACCCGGGGAGTGTAACTTTTCACCTGACACAGGCCGATGCCGAATCGCAAACCAATGCCCTTCCGCTTTCTTACACAGCCGTTTCCTATCCTCAAACCATCTACGCAAATGTGAACAATGTGGTGCATGAGGTGCGACTTTCTACCGTAAACTGCAGTACTGATTATGATGCAGATGGCGTTCCTACGCTTGACGAAGAAGTAAACACCGATACAAATCTCGCCAACGATGATACTGATTCCGATGGGATCCCTGACTTTATCGATAATGACGATGATGGCGATCTCGTGCTTACCACAGTGGAATACGTCTTTACCAATAAAAACCAGGAAAATACGCTTCTGGATACAGATTCCGACGGAATACCAAACTACCGCGACAACGATGACGACGGCGACGGCATTCTTACGGTAGATGAAGACTTCAACGGGAACAACAATCCGCTGGATGACGACTCAAACGGCAATGGAATAGCAGATTTTATGGATAATCCTGCGCTCGGCCAGCAAACACACGCGCCAGCCGCTTTTTCAATCTATCCTAATCCGGTTTCCAATGCGTTGTTCATACGCAGCACCGCTAATGAAATCATTACTGAAGCCAGTATTCACTCCGTTACAGGCCAGTTGCTTCGCCAGGTAAAAAGCGCCAATGTCGAGTCTGTCGACGTAAGCGAGCTGCAGTCGGGCTTGTATTTCGTAACGGTATCCGCCAACGGAAAGTCCTCGACCCACAGGTTCATAAAAAAATAAAATTAAGCCCCGGTTTCTTCCGGGGTTTTTTATTTGGGCGAACGGCCGGGCTGTCCGCTCTATCTTTTGCCGCTGCGCTACAAAAGGATGCCGCTTCCATCCCTGTCGCACTTACTGTTTCACTTCAAATTTCTACCTTTGCAGGATGCCTCAGGAATTGCTCATACAGGTTTCACCGGAAACTGCCGCCAACCCCGAACTGTTGAAAACCCACGTTAGCAAACTCGTCCGTGTTTCTGCCAACGATATCAGCCATGTTGAGATCCTCAAGCGGTCGATCGATGCGCGCCAAAAGGCAATAAAAATCAATCTCAAGATCTCAATTTATCTCAAAGAAGATGCGGTTCCCGATTTCCAAATCCCGCTTCCCGAATATAAAAATGTGGAACATGCCCGTGAAGTAATTGTTGTCGGCGCGGGTCCGGCCGGACTTTTTGCAGCTTTGCAGCTTATAGAACTCGGACTCCGGCCTATCGTCATTGAACGCGGAAAAGATGTCCGCGGGCGCAGGCGCGATCTCAAGGCCATCAATCTTGAAGGCATCGTCAACCCCGATTCGAACTATTGTTTCGGTGAAGGCGGCGCCGGAACATATTCCGACGGAAAATTATACACCCGTTCCAAAAAACGAGGCGACGTTGACCGCATCCTGCGGCTTTTCGTAGGTTTTGGCGCATCAACAGATATCCTGATCGAAGCGCATCCGCACATCGGCACAAACAAGCTCCCAAAGATCATCAGCGACATCCGTGAAAAAATCATCGAATGTGGCGGAAAAGTGCTTTTCGACACACGTGTCACCGATATTATTGTAAAAAATAATGAAGTACAAGGCGTTGTCACGCAACATCACGACACGATCGAATCAAATCATCTCATCCTTGCAACCGGTCATTCTGCACGTGATGTTTTCGAATTGCTGCACCAGAAGAAAATCCATATCGAAGCAAAGCCTTTTGCCATTGGCGTTCGCGCCGAACATCCGCAGGAACTTATTGATAAAATTCAGTACAGTTGCGATTATCGCGGCGAATACCTTCCGCCGGCGCCATATTCGATCGTAAAGCAGGTCAATGGCCGCGGCATGTACTCGTTTTGTATGTGTCCGGGCGGTGTCATCGCACCGTGTGCTACAAGTCCGGGTGAAGTGGTCACCAACGGCTGGTCGCCTTCAAAGCGCGATCAGCCGACGGCAAATTCCGGGATTGTCATCGAATTAAAACCTGAAGATTTCAAGCACTATGCAAAATTCGGTGCGCTCGCCGGAATGGAATTCCAAAAAAGCATTGAGCAGAAAGCCTGGCATCTTGCGGGACAAACGCAAAAAGCGCCGGCGCAGCGAATGGTAGATTTTACCCAAAATAAAGTTTCCGCCGATATTCCGAAGACATCGTATGTTCCGGGAACTACATCAGTAGAAATGGGACAGGTTTTTCCCGGATTCCTGACGCAGATCCTGCGTGAAGGTTTCCGCGAATTCGGAAAATCAATGAAAGGTTACCTTACAAACGAAGCGATACTTCACGCGCCGGAATCAAGAACATCATCGCCTGTACGGATTCCACGGGATACTATAACGCTCGAACACACCCAGATTAAAGGTTTATATCCTTGTGGTGAAGGCGCAGGTTATGCAGGCGGAATCATCTCGGCTGCGATCGATGGGGAAAAATGCGCCCTGAAAATCGGCGAAACAATCGGAAAATTGCAAATCTCATGAAAAGCGTGGCGATAGCCATAGCATTCCTGTTCCTGGTTTTAAGCTGTAAAACTAAAATCGGTAGCAGTAGTCATGGCGTTACTGTAAAAGTGTCAGCCAGCGACACCATCACAAGCGGATTTCGTCCGCTGCCGCCACATAAAATTCTTGATTCGATACCGTTTGCCGCGTTGGCTATTGAGAATGGCAGCGTTGAAGAAACGGGTATCCGCTATTACGATTCCAAATTGTTCAGGCGCAATGACATTCCGTTTTCTGTGCTGAATGTTTACGGTGAAGCAACCGGAGGCGCAACGTATAACCCTTTTGGCGAGAGTTATATCATCAGAAATGGTGCAATTGCAAAAGTGCCGGTTCCCGGCGAAGTTTTTAGAATCGACCAATTGGCGGGGGGCTATCTTTTATATGTTGACGAATTCTCGCGAATGGGTAACAATTTCAGGATTTACGAACTGACTTTCATGAACGATTCATTCCGCGCGGTTCCGGCAAAGGCACATGGGAATTATCTTTTTGACCTGATCTTAAATAAAAAAGAAGCGCCTGAAAATTTTCCGGCAAAGGTTGACCGCAGGAAGCGGTTTACGGAAAAAGAAGTTCAGGGGCTGAGGCTCGACACTACACAGGTCGGGTTAAACGATTTTTTCTTTCTTACCGATGACTTATTCCTGTCAAAACAACCAGACAGCCTTAATTTCAGGATATATTTCACACATAAATTTGGCGACGAGTTTACGAAATGGCTGCGGATTGAGCGTGAAAATAAAATTCACGATCAGTTGTTAGCCCAGACGGGCGGCGATTCAAACAGCTATATGACGCTGAGTGAGTTTGTTGACGATTCCACTTTTGTGCGGACGTCCACACTTACTGAAACCGCTGTTGATGAAGAAACGAGGAAAGGTTACGACACCGACTCCATCGTAACCCGATATAAATACAATATCAATTTTGACTTTACTGAAACCGCCAAAGACAGTTTCAGGATCTATAAGGAATATGAACTAAAAGCGGATAAATACCGGGAATCGAAACGTGTACTGTCCGGACCGCTTTTTCTGGTGAACAACCAGGAATGTTTCTGGCGTTACGATATCTTTTACGATTTTCCTGATGAGGTGACACAGCAGTCTTATGCGCGTTTGATACGGAAGCTGGTTTCATCACAAAAAGGCGAAGTTTTATTGGAAAATAACGTTGATTTTATCAAAAAAGCTGACATCGGTTTTCCTGGTGCTGACGAAGCTTTTCCTGATGTAAATTTCGATGGCTTTGCAGATTATACGGTTTACGATGAATCGCAGTCGGGAAGTTCTGGAGCATTCGAAAACGTTTATCTTTATGACCCGCAGAAAAAGCGTTTTGTTTACAGTGAAATGCTTTCGGGGCCGAATTTTGAAGTCGATGCGGCTTCACGCCATGTTTCCACAACTTCAAAGGCCGGGTATGGCTACTACAACATCAGGATGATTTATTTTGGCAGCGGGGGCAAAATCAGGTTTTCAAAAGAATATCGAAGTTCCTACGATAAGGTCAAGCGCATGTGGATATTGAGTTATACCAAACTTTCCGGCAAGAAGGTCTTAGACAGGAAAACAATATCGGTATCGCCCGACAATGATGAAGATGTTTATAATTTGTTGTTGGGACTCGGTGGCGAATAGTCCAGGTTTATTTAGAATTTCCTGTAACCTGATGGCCGCGTTAGCGATCGCAGCGGCGTCCTTTTGCGGAGCCTGCGCAGCAAAAGACACAGCGGAGAGCGCGGCGCGCCAAGTGGCCCAAGCTGGGAGCGCGCAACGCCCAAACAATTCATAAAGTCGCCAACCTCAGGGCGGAATTTCTTATTTTTGGCGCTATGGAAGAGAATGTAATCCTTGTTAACGAACTCGATGAGCCTATTGGCATCATGCCCAAGCTCGAAGCACACGAAAAAGCGGCGCTGCATCGGGCTTTTTCGATTTTCGTACTTAACGACAAAAATGAAATCATGCTTCAGCAGCGGGCGGAACATAAATACCACTCGCCATTGTTGTGGACAAACACCTGCTGCAGTCATCAACGCGCCGGCGAATCGAATATAGAAGCAGGCAGCAGAAGGCTTTTTGAGGAAATGGGTTTTAAAACCGAACTAAAGGAGCTGTTTCATTTTATTTATAAAGCGCCTTTTGAAAACGGGCTCACCGAGCATGAGCTGGACCATGTGATGATCGGGCATTTCAATGGCGAGCCGAATATAAATCCGGATGAGGCCGAAAGCTGGAAATGGATGGATATTGAAGATGTGCGGACTGACATTGCTGAGCATCCGCATCGTTATACCGTATGGTTCAAGATTATTTTTGACGAGTTTTATCATTTTCTGGAAGAACATAAAATATGATAGCCACTGTAAGCAGGAAAGCACATTTTAATGCGGCGCACCGGTTATACCGGAAAGACTGGCCGGAGGAAAAAAACAATGCTGTTTTTGGAAAATGCAACAGTCCGAATTTTCATGGGCATAATTATGAACTGATCGTAAGCATAATGGGTGAAATCGATGCTGAAACGGGTTATGTGATGGATCTTAAGATTCTTGCGGATATCATTGAACAGGAAGTTGAAATTCCGTTTGATCATAAGAACCTGAACCTCGATGTGCCTGAATTCGAAAGCCTGAATCCGACCGCGGAAAACATTTCGGTTGTAATCTGGAACAAGTTGCGGCACAGGATTCCTGACACTCTGCAAATCGAAATCACACTGTTTGAAACCCCGCGCAATTCTGTAACCTACAAAGGCCAATAATGAAAAACGAATTTTATCCCTTACAATTTACACCGATACTTAAAGAACGAATCTGGGGCGGAACAAAACTGGGCGGTGAGCTTAATAAAGAACTGTCTTCTGAAATTACCGGTGAAAGCTGGGAAATTTCTACGGTCAAGAATGAAATCAGCATTGTGGCAAACGGCAAATTCGCAGGCCGGAACCTTAATGAACTTATCGATGATTTTCCTGAAGAAATTTTAGGGACTGAAGTTGTTAAGAGGTTCGGGAAAGAATTTCCGCTGCTTTTCAAGTTTATCGATGCGCGCGAAGACCTTTCGATACAGGTTCATCCGAATGATGAACTGGCAAAGAAGCGGCACAATTCTTTCGGGAAAACTGAAATGTGGTATGTGATGCAGGCCGATCCCGGATCCCGGATAATTGTCGGTTTTAAAGAAAAGTCATCGCCTGAGGAATATCTCGGCCATCTTGAAAATAAAAGCCTTGTCGAAATTCTCGATGCGGTTCCGGCCAAATCAGGGGATGTATTTTTTCTCGAAACGGGAACGGTTCACGCCATTGGTGCGGGAATCCTTCTGGCAGAGATCCAGCAAACATCCGATATCACATACCGCGTTTATGATTGGGATCGCGTTGATGCCGAAGGAAATTCGCGCGAACTCCATATTGAACAGGCGCTCGATGCGATAAATTACGATGTTATCGATACTTACCGCAGTTATTCTGATCTGCCGAATATGGTGAATCAAGTGGTTGACTGCCCTTATTTTACGACAGGTTTTCTTCCGCTTGACGGGAAAACAGAGGTAACAAAAAGCGGCGCTTCGTTTACGGTTTATATGTGTGTGGAAGGTGATTTTGAAATTCAATCAGCCGGTGAAAGCTTTCACTATAAAAAAGGGGATACTGTGCTTCTTCCGGCGGCGCTTCAGGAGTATACTTTAGCCGGTGTGGGCTCGCTGCTTGAAATCAGTATTTCTTAGGAATCTTAAAAAGTTTCTGCGTATTTTTGCGCATAATTAAATTAAATATATCACAATGGCAAATGTTAAAACGCTGAAGAAAGACATCAATTACGTTTTGGGCGACATTATCGAAGCAGTTTATTTATGGGAAATGTCAACTACAGGTAAGCCTACCGAAGCGTCAAATGCGCTGATTGATGAAGCGATCATGGCATTCGATACACTCATCACGAGGGTAAACGACAAGAAGGTGGAAAATAAGAAAACACACTTTAAGCAAATCAGTACCGATCTGGAGGAAGCTGCTAAACAACTGGTTGCAAAAATCAACAACCTGAAGTAAAAAAGCTGCTGCAAAAAGGTAAAATTTTCTTTTGGAAATTCGATTTGACCTTATATATTTGCACGCATAATGAGTCGCCGGTGTAGCTCAGCTGGCTAGAGCAGCTGATTTGTAATCAGCAGGTCGTGGGTTCGAGTCCCTCTATCGGCTCCTGAAAAACCATCACATTCCGTGGTGGTTTTTTTATTTAATGCAAAGAAAAGCACCGGTTGGTGCTTGTTATTCTCCGGCTTTCTTTCTGTCAGAAATATATTGTGTCAGCAATTTCCCGTATTTTGATTGGGCGATTTTCGGGGCAAGCGAATTTGCAATCGTATCCAGAAATTTAATATTCGCATCGTGGATTTCAGAAAGCGCAATATACGGCGCCACTTCATGGTTCTTGTTGTTCACGGCAAAATTGATGGCGTAAAGATACTTCCGCTTCTGGATGGCTTCCATCTTTTTGTTGCTTTCTTCGGACGCAAACGCTTTTTTATTCTGGAAAGCAGTCATTTTCTCGAGTGTCAGGTCAAGCTCCTGATTAACAAACCGGGATTTTACCTTTTTGTACTCCTCATAAAGATCATGGTTCTTCGATCCTGTAATTTTCGCCGTGGCGAAGAAAGTTTCGAGATCGGTGTCGATGTTCATCTTGCCCGGTTCTGCGAAAAACATCAGGTTGTTGTCGATGGTATTGGTCGCACCGCGGTCAAGGTAGAGGTAAAGCATTTCCGGGGAGTCAATATTCAGGTAGGTGGTAAAAGAAGAATTCCCGCTGATCTTTATGCTGTCTAATACAACGAATGACGTATCCTGAAGCTTCTGGACGTAGAGCGTCCCGCTTTTCAGTCCGCTGATATTTCCCGTAAGCTCAAGATTGCCGTCCGGTTTTTTCTTCTCTTCGCTGCAGCCTGTAATCATCAACAATCCCAACAGCAGCCCACAAATATTCCTCATAAAATTTTTTAGCAAAATAATGAAAAAATCCCCGATTGAAAGTCAAAAGGGGATTTCATGTTTTCAGTTTTTTATCCTCTCAGCCACGCCTCACGTAGCTTGTCTTTCGATGTATCTGTTGGCATCAGGCCTTCAGTTTCTTCATAGTCAAGCGTTACTTTTCCTTTGAGTGTCATGTCCTTTCCGTCACGGTTAATCTTTACGGTTGCGGCATCGCCTTCTTTCCAGTTCTGGCTGCCCATGATCATATCGTAAATATTATCGAGGTTGTAGGCTTTTCCGTTGATCTCGGTGATGACATCGCCACCTTTCAGGCCGATATTCTTCATAAACCCATTCAATGGAATTCCGTTGATGACCACAATATCTTTTGTTCCCGGCTTAATGGTAATATAAGGCGTCTGCCCTTTCAGGAAAACATTGGCCGGTACTTTCTTTTTGGCTTTTGCAATGCCGACTTTAGCAAAGAACTGCTCATACGGGATTGGTGTTTCCCCTGCGACATAAGTGTTCAGGAAATCGCCGACTTCAGGATAGGTCAACTGGACGATTTTGGCAAAAAGCTCATTGTCATCAAACGGTTTTGTCGCACCGTATTCAGTGGAAAGTTTCTGCATAAGGTCGAGAACGCCGCGCTGGCCATTGCTTTTTTCACGAATCACGATGTCGAGGCACATTCCGATCAGCGCGCCTTTTTCATAAACATTAAGGTATTGCGATTTGTAAGGTTCTTTCAGGACGTTGGCGCTCATGGTTGTAAACGACATTTTATCGTTCATCCGCGATGCATTTTCCATTTTTCCGGCCATACGGCTATAGAAGTCATCATCATCTATCAATCCCTGATTTACCTGGAAAAGATTGGCAAAATATTCGGTGATGCCTTCGTACATCCACAGGTGTTGCGACATTTTAGGCGAATTGAAGTCGAAATAATGAATTTCCTTTGAATGTATCGCGAGCGGAGTCACTGTATGGAAAAACTCGTGCGAAACCACATCTATAAGTGCAGAAACCAATTGTTCCTGTGGCATCATTTCAGGAAATACGACCGTAGTTGATGTATTGTGTTCCAAAGCACCGAACCCTTTCGCGTCTGGTTTTTGCATATCGCTCAGATACAGGAGAATAGTATATTTCTTATTTTGATTGATCGGCCCGAGGAATTTTTTCTGCGCCCTGACCATTCTTTCGATATCCGGTGTGATCAGCTTTGCGTCGACAGATCCCGAAGGCGAGTACACGCTGATAATGATCTCCATGCCATCGACAGTAAATGTGCTTGATTCCGATTGCGAATACATGATCGGGTTGTCTACAAGTTCGGCATAACGCGAGGCGGTGAAGACATCGCTGTTGCCAGTGTTATCAGAATCAATAAGTGATGTTGCGCCTTGTATTCCCGCCGGATGCGAAACTGTAACCTGATATGGGAGTTCTTTCATGTCGGAAAAGTATCCGACAAAACCATGCATGTTCAGCATGAAGTTTTTACCGTCAAGGATGTTCGTGCCTGCTGGCGAAAAAATATCGTGCGTAGATTCGGTGTCGTAAGTGTCGTTAACTAAATAGGTGATCTTGTCCAGATTTTTTGCGCTTGCTATTGCCCAAGAATTATCATCGGCCTTAGTAACGGCAAGCATTTTTCCTTTCTTGTCATATGCTTTAAGGTCTTCAACAAAGCGTCCGTAGTCGTCTTCAGAATAAGTTCCGGGGATTATTTTGGGTATGTGGTAGGTGGTTTTGTCGCCTGAAATTTTGGGCGGAGTGACCGTTACCATGACCTTGTCGTCCTTAACATTGTTGAGGTCGATTGCAATACGTACCTGCTCGCCGGTTTTCGACTGGGAAAAAGCAGGTGCGTAAAGCAGCAGGCCGATGGTAATCAAAAAAAAGTGTTTTTTCATTGGTGAATAATTTTGGATGTTTGTCGGAGAAAGAATGATTTGTTACAGTTAAACCGATTTGATGAAGGCAGCCATAATACGGATGAGTTCTTCATTTACGGGGAGTTCCGGATTGGAGTAGGAAGCGATATTTTGGGAATCTTCAGTGATGGTTTTCAGCACATGGTTCATATTCGGGATGATGGATAATGAAGCTTCGGGTTTTGCCTTTGCAAGCAGTTCAGCTTCAGCAGTGGCGACCTGAAGGTCTTTTGTGCCATTTACGATCAGCACGGGAATGTGAAGCTTTTTTATTTCGTCTGATGGAATATATTTCATCCATGAGGCGAGAAATGGCGTGGTCTTGTCATTGAATAAAGAGGTCAGGTATGGATTAACATTCGCCAGTTTTTCCCCGGCTTTTATCTTTTCCAGTGTTTTGGACGTTTCATCCCTTAAGAACGGCGCCTGCCGTGAAACCTGATCAACAATGATTTTATCAATTGTACGTCCTGCACCTGACAATGAAATGTAAGCGTCAGCCCCGTCAGCCGCAGCAATCATTCCTACAAGTGAGCCTTCGCTGTGTCCGGCAATTATAATTTTACTATGTTTTTTTTGCGATTTAAAATAGCTGATGAGGTCTCGGGTATCCACAATCTGGTCTTCAAACACAACATCTTTAACGATGGCTTTACCTTCTTGCAGCGTGGTAATAAACCGCTTGTCAAAACAAAATACTGCCGTGCCTTTTGAAGAAAGTGCTTCAGCGACAAACTTTAGGGAATTGTTTTTTGAGGTTGCCTGATTTCCGTTCCGATCGGTCGGTCCTGAACCTGCGATGATAATAACAACTGGAACCGGGGCTTTAGCCGCAACCGGTGTGTACAACGTGCCGCGGATCCCGTGGATTACCAATTCTTCTTTGGAAAATAAAGGTTCTTCAATTATTTGCGCAAATCCGATCTGGGAAATGAGCAGAAGGAGTATTGTTTTGTTCATGATTACAGCCTAAAAAAAACTCCTGCGGAACAGGAGCTTTTGATTAATCCATCTTATTCTTTATATAGTATTTCCCATTGAGTTCTTCTTCAAAATCGTCTATAATGACGGGCTTTGGCTTGGGCTTGCTCGCACTGGCCTTTTGCCTCCAAAGCTCAAACTTGTCTTTGGGCAGCCGCTTGCGCATAATTTCAATGACATCTTTTTCAGGAACACCGAATTCCACTTTAATTACTTCAAAAGGCTTGCGTTCCTCCTGGGCCATACTTACAAGCCGCTCAAGCTGCTCATAGTCAAGTTCTACACGATTGCTTTTTCTCATTACCTGCAGATTAATACAATACAATTATTGGTTGCTTACCCAATATTAGTAAAAATAATAATCAGTTGAAAAGCCGCTTACAACTTTTTTTTCACTGTTTCCGCAGCATCTGCATGCTTGTTTTTGACGAATGGCAGCTTCAGCAGGTTGCCCAGATGGTTGTGCTGTGCCGACTGCATATGTGTATCCACGCCATAAATCAAGTTTTCCTTTGGCAGTGTGGTAAAAGTACCGAAAATCCTGTCCCAGACAGAGAAAATATTCCCATAATTACTGTCGGTATAAGGAAGTACATAATGATGATGCACTTTATGCATGTCGGGTGAAACCACAACCCAGCTCATGGCTTTGTCCAATTTCTGCGGAAGCGTTATATTGGCATGATTGAATTGCGAAAAAACCACCGATAACGACTGGTAAAGAAAAACCAGCCACATCGGGCTACCGATAATAAAAATGGCAAGTGTTGTGAAAATAAACCTGATGACACTTTCCCCGGGATGATGCCTGTTCGCAGTCGTGGTGTCGATCCAGGTATCGGTGTGGTGGATCAGGTGGAAACGCCACATCCATTTTGTCCGATGCTGTACCAAATGGGCAACATACGCCCCGATCAGGTCGAGCAAAAGCAATCCAAGAATGGTGTAAACCCATATATTCATCTGCGGAAGCCAGTTCAGCAAACCGAAATCATTATCGCTCGTCCATTCTGCGGCAAGCAATAACATAAATGCCATCGCAAAGTTCACCACAATGGTCGTTACGGTAAAAAAGACGTTGATGCCCGCATGATGCAATTTGCGATATTCAAATCGAAAAAGTGGCTTTATGCTTTCGAGCAGCCAAAAAAAAGCGATGCCTCCCGCCAGGATGAGTCCGCGGTGCAGCGCAGGAATCGATGAGAAGTAGGCAATGACGGTTTCCATTTGAAGTTATCCGTTTTTTTTAAAGTTGATGTTCATCATGACAATAGCAGAGATAATCAGGATGATGCCAAGCCATTGTGTAAAGATAACGGTTTCACCAAGTATAAAGTACGCCATGAGCACGGAAACAGGCAATTCCAGCGCCGAAACAATGCTTCCGAGTCCGATGCCTGTAAGCGGAAACCCAGCATTGAGCAGCATCGGCGGAATCACGGTGCCGAACAATGCCAGCACGATTCCCCATTTATAGAAAATATCGTAATTGAAAGGTGTCGATTGTGTAGCGAGTGCAAAAAACAAAACAACCACACCGCCGCCAAGCAGCATGTAAAGGCTTCGCTGTGCCGATGAAATCCCAGTGGCAACGCGATTTGCCGTAAACATCGTTGTGGTAAAGGAAGCTGCTGCGAGCAAGCCAAGTACGAGTCCGCGCCAGTCGAGCTTATCACTGTTGTCGATCAGGTTCGTAGCGAGTGAAGTCCCGATAAGAACGACAGCTACGGCAAAAAGCTTCATAGCAGACGGGCGTTTTTTTTCGAGTATCCATTCAGTTAAAACGCCCATCCAGACCGTCTGCATCAGCAGAACAATCCCAATGGAAACGGGAATATATTTTACCGCCAGATAATAAAAAATACTGGTCAGTCCGGTTGATGTTCCCGCGGCCATCAAATGAAAAATATTTCTTTTGGATGCCTTTGCCGCATCAGGGTTTTTCCTTTTGCTGATGCCGTTGATTATAAGAATAGCGAGAATCCCAAGGATAAATTGGGACGAAGTGACTTCGGCGGGTGTGAAGGTGCTGCCGGTGATTCCTTTATCGGAGTAGGACAATTTTACGAAAGTTGCCAGCATACCGTAACTTGCTGCTCCGAAACCTACAAGGAAAACCCCTTTTAATACGTTGTTGTTTGTCATCTGAAAAATTAAAGCCCGCAAAGATAACATTCGGGCGCTAATAAACAGGAAAGGGTTGTGAAATGTGATGGCTGACTAACCTTTGTCGCTTTTTTTCAGGATGTTGATGATCTTTGAAGGGATTTCATCAAAACCTTTGAGGTTCAGCGGTTTGATCAGGAACCCTTTGGTTCCCAATTGCATGCACTTTACTTCATAAACCGGGTTCAGGGTTGAAGAAAACACAAAAGCAGGAATGCCATTCAGCTTATTGTCGCCGCAGATAAGCTCCAGCGCCTCAATTCCGCTGAGGATCGGCATGTTGATATCGGTGAGGATAATATCGGGTTTTTTGTCGTGTTCATTAAGAAAATCAATCAGCTCCCGACCGTTCCGTACCCAATCGATCCGGGCAAAGGAGTCGTGTTTACCAAAGCTTTCAAGCATGATTTCGCCGTCGTCTTCATCATCTTCGGCAATTATGATGTGGATATTGTTGCGTTCAGACATATTCTTCAATAGGAAAGTAAAGATAAAAAATACTGCCATTATCAGGGGAACTTTCGACTTCAATTTTTCCGCGGTGGTTTTCCATGATTTTCTTGCAGATAGCCAACCCGATGCCATTGCCGGAATATTCATCACGCAAATGCAGCCGTTGGAAGATGGTAAAAATCTTGCTCAGGTGCGACTTTTCCATACCAATGCCATTGTCTGAAAAGCTTACTTTGAAAAATTGTTTCTCTGGCGACATCGCATCAACATCGGTAACTTTAGCAGTGGTTATGCATATCCGAGGCGGCACGCCTTTCCTGCTGTATTTTATTGCATTCGAAATGATATTTGAAAATAACTGCCGCATCTGCACTTTGGAACCGCTGATCGCCGGAAGTTCCATACATTCGATGGTAGCGCCGTTTTCACGGATTACAAGCTCAAGATCGTCCATAACTTCTTTAAGGACTTCCTTCAGGTCGACGTTGCCGGTTTCTGTTTTTGTTGCACTGAAAGCATATTTCACCAAATCGTCAACAAGGGAGTTCAACCGCAGGGCGGATGAATTGATCACGTCAAGGCTTTTCATTTCACTTTTTCCGAGGACAGGCGATTTTGTGTCGTAAAGGTGTGAAGTGTAAGTAATCACTTTACGCAGTGGTTCCTTAAGATCATGCGAAATCACGTGGATGAACTGCTCCAGATTGGTGTTGGTTGTGTTGAGTTCTTCTACTTTCTGCTCGAGTTTCCGTTGTGATGTGCGCAGGTCGGCTTCATTTTTATTTTTCTCTGTCAGGTCGGTCACTACAAGGCCTATAGCAGGAATATGCGGATTAAGGTCTGTCAGGGATACATATACCTGCAGTTCTTTTTCCCTTCCGTTGAGGATCAGCTCGCCTTTGCTGGTGCCGTTTACCAAGGCATCTTTCAACCGAATAAATTCTTCAGCGGGATTGAAATAGGCATAGATATACGTTCCCGTTATTTCATTGGCCGAAATCCCAATAAGTTTCGAAAAGTGATCATTACAGTAAAGGATAAGCCCTTCTTCGGAAATGCTGAGTGCGCCCTCACCAATTTTTTCGATCAGGATGCGGTAGGTATAATCTGCGCTTGTAATGGAATAAACATGGGGTTGGCCTTCTTTATTCAGCACCAGCGCGTCTACTTCGCCTTCGCGTATGGCTTCAATAATGCTGTTGGCCTCGAAGAGCCTGTTTTTCAGCTCCTCTATTTGGGATAAAAGCGAGTCCATATGTGCCGGAGTCTCTTTCATTTCCTAGTTGATATCAAGAATTTTTAAAACTTTTTTTGTCTCTGAGAGATCGCCGAGAATAATACGCCTTGGAGCGGGCTGAATCTTGATCAGGGTTGGCACTGCGATGATTTGATGTTCCATTGCCAGATGTTTATCGCGGGTGATATCGACAATTTGAAGCTGGAATCTCCCTGCCAGATGTTTGTCGCATATCTTCCGGAAATTTTCAATCGCATGCCCTGATTTGATCGACATACCCGAAATAAACAGTATAAACCTGTATGTTCCTGACGAGTCCGGGTTATTGTCGCTTTCTTCCACTTTAGTTTTTTAAGGGTTTTATGTTAAGTCCGACAAGAACGCGTTCTTCATTGGATAAATCACCGATAATTTTCCGGATAGGTTCGGGAAATTTCCTTACCAGGGTTGGTACGGCAAGGATTTGGTCGCCTTCAGCCAATTGCGGACTCACAAGCAGGTCAACAATTTCTATGGAATAAATTCCTGAAAGATGTTCCTCCGCATACTTTTTAATATTGCTGAGGGCTTTGATCGATTTTGGTGTTTGGCCTGCGATATACAACATTAACTGCCATTCGGCCACTTCTTCTTCAGTCTTCATTTTTATTCGATTTAGGGTTATCTTCTCCCGCAAGCAGCCTGGCGTGTAGTTCTTCTGTCGCTTTGAGAAGATTTAGTTCTTCCTCAACCGATCCAAATTCATTCTTCAAGGCTTCAATATTGGCTTCCAGTACTTTACGTTTTCTGGCAATTTCCCGGTCTTTTCTCTCGAGTTCGCTCTTTAGCTTCAGCCTGGACAGATTCGTATTGATCTGGTTGGATTTTCTCGCCATTCCTGTGAGGATGCCATCGGGGCCGAGCTCAACATCAAGTAATTCAATGCCATGACCAGTAATTATAAACTCCCGTACCTGGTTTGAATGTCCCATTCCGCGTGATTTGATGATGAAGATTCCGCGGTTTCTCTCACCAATGCCTTCCATATCTCGTACGGTAATCCATGTGTCGATAAGGGATGAGACCGATTCTTCTGCAAGCTCCGGCCGCGAAAAGTCACTTGGCTTGCTGAGCGATGTGAATAGCGCCGTGATGTTGTTGAGTTTAAGCATGTCGATAAGCCGTACCAGCATCGACCGCACTTCGTGTTGTGTTCCAACGGTAATAAGATTGCTGATCGGATCAATGATAACACAATCCGGATTGAATTCTTTTATCAGTTTCCTGAGCGTGAGCAGGTGTAGCTCGAGCCCGTTTAGGGAAGGACGAGCCGACTGGATCATCAGAAATCCATTTTTTACATGCTGCTCAAGGTCGATCCCGATCGATTTCATGTTTCTGATCAGTTGTTGCGGCGATTCTTCAAAGGCAAAATAGATGACTTTCTGCTTTTGGGTGCATTGCTCATTGGCAAAGTAACAGGCAATGGTAGTTTTTGCGGTTCCCGCTGTTCCGGAAACTAATATGTTGCTCCCGCGATAAAATCCGCCACGGTCAAACATACTGTCCAATCCCGGAACTCCGGTAGAAATAATGTCTGAAGAAACTTCATTATCAAGCTGTAATGAAGTGATTGGAAGTACGGAAATCCCATGTTCATCGATCAGGAAAGGGTATTCATTGGTGCCGTGTGTGGAGCCGCGGTATTTTACAATACGGAGTCGTCGTGTTGATACCTGCTCGATTACCCTGTGGTCAAGAAGGATAACACAATCGGAAACGTATTCTTCAAGTCCCTGGCGGGTCAATGTGGATTCACCGCGTTCTCCTGTGATAATTGCCGTGACGCCTTTGTCTTTCAGCCAATGGAAAAGCCTTCGAAGTTCTGCACGCAAAATCGCCTGATTATCAAGTCCGGAAAAAAGGGACTCGACAGTGTCAAGGACAACCCGTTTCGCGCCAATCGTATCAATGGCATGGCCAAGCCTGATGAAGAGCCCGTCAAGGTCATATTCGCCTGCCTCTTCAATTTCAGAACGTTCCACGCGGACATGGTCAACCACGAGTTTCTTTCCAGCTTTTAAAGCTTCCAGATCAAATCCCAGGGATTTAACATTCAATGTAAGGTCGTCCGAAGGTTCTTCAAAAGACATAAATACGCCAGGTTCATCATACTCGATGATCCCGCGAATTATAAATTGCATGGAAAATAAGGTTTTTCCGCAGCCGGCGCCGCCACAAATCAGGGTAGGGCGGCCTTTAGGTATTCCGCCGCCGGTTATTTCATCCAGTCCTTCGACCCCTGTGGGTGTTTTTGGAAAACTAAATTGCGGATCGGTGTTTTGAGTTTTTCTTTTTTGCACGTACGACTTGTTTTGTTCATCAAAGATTCATTTCCAAACAGATAATTATAACGAACCAGATCAAGCCAAAGTGGTAAGGTGACAGTAACACTTTCCGGTAGCCGGCATTCATTATTACAATGTAATATTATTTGTTGAGGTATGCAGACTATTGCTGCGACATCACAAATTTAAGTGTGGTTGCCGTATCATTTTTATATTTAAATGTGTGCCATTTATATAATTTCCACTTTTGAGACGAAACTGGGCGAATTATATAAAGCTAATTTGAAAAATTGTAAAACATTTCCTCATAATTCAGACTAACTTAGGGATATTAAAATTTAAACCAATGGCAAATTTTTATCTCTCAACCAATCAAAATTTATTGCCATGTTTTACCAAAACATCCTGCTGGTCGACGATGATGCCGACGACAGGGAAATTTTCGAAACAGCATTGCGCCGAATTTCGACAGAGGTCGGGTTCACTGCAGTAGCTTCCGCCATTGAAGCGCTTGCCCGTTTGCGTGCAGGCCACACTGCCGATATCATATTCCTTGATCTGAACATGCCTATAATGAACGGAATGGAATTTCTGGCAGAAATAAAAAAAGACAAACGCCTTAGCGATATTCCCGTAATCGTGTTTTCGACATCAGGAAGCTCACGCAGCGTCGATCAAGCGAAAGAACTGGGGGCGCATGATTACATTACAAAACCTTACGAAATCCGCCAACTTGTCGACATACTCCAGAATATCCTGTAAACGAAAAATGCCCTCTGTTTAGAGGGCATCAATCAATTATGGCAGATCAATTAATCGTTAGAAGGATTCGGTTCATCAGAGATGACACTTGTTGAATCTGTATCGCCACCGATGTGTTGCCCGGTTTCCGTTACTGTGCTTTTATCAGTACCGTCATCAGCAACTCTTTCTTCCTTATTCTCTTTACACGAAGACAAAGTAGCCAGCGCCAGGGAAAGGATTATAATATTTAATTTAAATTTTTTCATATTACTGCAGTTTTCCTTTTTCCCGGAGGTAAGCCTCAATTTTTTTTACGTTTGCGCTTCCTGCTGCACGAATGGCGCCGCTTAGCTGCTGCGAGGAAATGTTCCATTTTTCTTTCCAGTACTGTACTTCGTACGCCTCGCTCATGTTTACCCGCGTCCGGTCGCGGTAATCTGTTTTCTGCTTATTGTCCATAGCATTAAGTGTTGGTTAATTACAAATTTAGCCACGCGTGGCGGTCGGGTTATTACAGAATTATTTTTGCCTTTTACATCTTTCGTGGATTTTCAACAACTTTAAAGCATAATTCGTAACTTCATTCGTCATTTTTAGTTGTGCCTATGTCGTATCATTACGATCCCAATAATCATCTTACCCACGAAATGCTGCAGGGACTGCTGAGTCAGGCACCGGCCGCCGTTGCTGTTATTATTGGGCCTGAACATACCTATATTCAGGCAAATCTCCTGTATCAGCAACTTTTCCGCAGGACTGAAAATGAGCTTTTGGGGCACACCGTAGCCGAAGCTTTCCCGGAACTTATAGGAGAAGGAACCATTGAAATTTTTGACGAAGCTTATCGAACCGGAATACCATACCAGGCAACAGAATATCCGGTAATGTGGGATAGAAACCGCGACGGTGAGCTTGTCCAGGGATACTTCAATTTCATAGCGCAGCCGATCCGTGATGCGTCCGGAGAAGTATTTGCCCTGCTTATACACGTATTTGAGGTTACCGAGCAGATCATGTCACGTCGAAAAATAGAGGAAAGCGAAAAAGAATTCCGCCAGATAGCTGATTCGCTTCCGCAGATCGTGTGGACATGCCGTCCCGACGGATATGTAGATTATTATAACAAGCAATGGTATGAATTTACCGGGTTCAGCGAAGAGTTTGGCGACAGCAGCTGGTTCAAAATCCTGCATCCGGATGATCTGCAGCCAAGCTATGAATCGTTTTATAATTCAATTCAGAGCGGTTTGCCATACCAGATCTATTACAGATTTAAAGATCGAAGTGAAGAAGGCCGCTACCGTTGGTTTATCGGACGCGCCAATCCGGTTCGCGATCTGGATGGAAAAATTGTCAAATGGTTCGGAACCTGTACCGATATCGACGATCAGATGGCGATTGCCGAAAGCCTTGAGCGTAAAATCAAGAAACGCACCGCCAGCCTTGAACAGCTTACCCGGTCATTCGAACACGCTGAAATCATCAGCCGGATGGGGAATTTCCGCCTTGATTTTATTTCTCGGAAGATGACGTGGAGCCGTAATCTCTATTCATTGTTCGGTGTCGATCCGGATACTTTTGCTCCTACAGTTGAAAATGTTCTTGAATTTGTTCATCCCGATGACAGGGCGCGCGTTACTGAAAATACCCGGAAGATGATCGAATCCCAGCGTTCACATCCTGTCACATTCAGGATTACGGATGCCAAAGGCGAAATCAAATATCTTTTTGGATCTGGAAAGGTCATGACCGATGATGACGGCCGGGATTTCATGTTTGGCACATTTCAGGATGTCACCGCAGAGAAGCTTCAGGAAATCAGCCTCCACAGAAAGAATCAGGAACTTGAAAAGGTGAACGCCGAATTGGAATCGTTTGCCTACATCTCAAGCCACGACCTTCAGGAACCGTTGCGGAAAATCCAGACATTCACTTCCATGATCATGGAAAGTGATTTTGACAACCTTTCCGAGATGTCAAAGAAATTTTTTACAAAAATCCAGAATTCGGCCTTGCGGATGCAGACGCTTATCAAAGATCTTCTCAGCTATTCCCGCACCAGTACGGCAGAGCGGGCGTTCGAGAAGACACATCTCAGCGTCATTGTTAATGAACTCAAGGAAGATTTTAAGGAAGAATTAAAAGAGCATCATGGCACTATTGAAGCAGAAGACTTGTGCGATGCCAGAATAATTCCGTTCCAGTTCCGCCAGATGATGTCAAACCTGATCAGCAACGCATTGAAATTTACCAGTCCGGGACAGGAGCCGCACATCACTATTAAAAGCGAGATCGATAAAGGATCGGCATTTCATATAGATTATCTGCAGCCGCGGAAAAAATATTGTCATATTACTGTATCAGACAACGGCATCGGCTTCGAACCTGAATATGCCGAGAAGATTTTCGAGGTTTTCCAGCGACTTCACGGAAAAGACGAGTATGAAGGTACCGGAATAGGTCTTGCCATCGTTAAAAAAATTGTTGAGAACCACGGCGGATACATCGAGGCGCATGGCAAACCGGATGAAGGCGCCACTTTCGATATTTACCTGCCGTCGTAATATCAGCGACAGCAGATTACGTCTATCCTGTAAATCTTATTCTGAATTGTGTAACACTGTTTTTGTGATGAGACTGCATCTTTACGGATTCAATAAAGTCAAACTAAACACAAGAAATTATGGACAATTACCACAACAACGACAACGGAAACATGAATGCACGGCGGCCCATGCTCACAGGAATGTTTGCAGACAGGAATAGTACCGAAAAAGCTTACAGGGAACTCCAGGAACGCGGCTATTCTAACGATGAGATCAACGTTGTCATGTCTGACGAAACACGCAAAAAACATTATTCTGATCACAATGACCACAGCGATCTTGGCAATAAAGCTGCGGAAGGAGCAGGCAAAGGTTCAGCTATTGGCGGAACTATTGGCGCGATCGCCGGAGTAATTGCTGCCATTGGTACGAGTGTCGTGATTCCCGGTCTGGGACTGATCATTGCGGGTCCGTTAGCGGCCGGACTTGCCGGAGCCGGAGCCGGAGGAATTGCCGGAGGAATTATTGGCGCTCTTGTAGGTTGGGGAATTCCAAAAGAACGTGCTGAAAAATATCATTCAGGGATCGAGAACGGCCATGTAGTTCTTGGCGTCCATCCAAGAAATGAAGATGATGCCGAATATCTCGAGAGAAGATGGAAAGAACACAACGGTGTTGAAGTCTACAGATAAACAATAAAAAAACCCCGGTACTTCCGGGGTTTCTTTTTATTTGATCAATTCGAAGCTTCGTTTTACAAACGCTGTCAGTTCCTCGCCTTTGAGCAGGTTCTGTGACAGTTTTGCCAGATCAAGCGCCTGTTTTACGAGATGTTCCTGATGCGATTTGTCTTCCGTGTTCAGGATGTTGTTGGCGAGTTCCGAATTTGTGTTCACCACAAGGTTGTACATTTCCGGGAAGTTGCCCATGCCGAACATTCCGCCGCCGCCGCTTTGGCTCATTTCCTTCATACGGCGCATAAATTCCGGCTGTGTGATGATGAATGGCGATGCATGGCTGTCGAGCGCTTCAAGCTGCACTGAATATGTCATTTTCGGGACAATTTCCTCCACAACGGTTTTCAGTTTTTCTTTTTCGTCATCCGACAATTTCGAAATGGCCTCGTTGTCTTTTTTGATGAGATTGTCAATATGGTCAGAATCCACACGGGTGAATGTCAGTTTTTCATTGTCGGCTTCCAGTTTCTGGATCAGGTGCGACACGATCGGTGAATCAAGCAGCAGGATTTCATAGCCTTTTTCCCTTGCATCGGAAATATAGCTGTGTTGTGTTTCTTTATTTGAGGCGTACAACAGGACAAGTTTTCCGTCTTTATCAGTCTGCGTTTCTTTCAGGTTTTCCTTAAGCTCTTCCAGCGTGAAGAATTTACCGTCTACGGTAGGATAAAGTACAAAGGCGCCTGCTTTTTCATAGAATTTCGGTTCCGAAAGCATTCCGTATTCAAGCACGATCTTGATGTCGTTCCATTTTTGTTCGAAATCCTCACGATTTTCCGTAAACAGCGATTTTAGTTTATCGGCAACTTTACGCGTGATATAATTCGATATTTTCTTGACGTTTCCATCTGCCTGAAGATAAGAACGCGACACGTTCAGCGGGATATCAGGGGAATCGATCACACCTTTCAGCATGGTAAGGAATTCCGGAACGATGCCTTCAACGTTGTCGGTCACAAAAACCTGGTTTTGATACAACTGGATTTTATCTTTCTGGATCTGAAGGTCTTGCCCAAGTTTAGGGAAATATAAAATACCCGTCAGGTTAAAAGGATAATCCACGTTGAGGTGAATGTTGAAAAGCGGCTCTTCGAACTGCATCGGATACAGCTCACGGTAGAAATTCTTGTAATCCGTGTCGGAAAGGTCGGCAGGCTGCTTTGTCCAGGCCGGGTTGGGGTTGTTGATGATGTTATCGACTTCAACAGTTTCCGGTTTGTAATCTTCAGGCGCATCTTCGGGAGTTGGAAGTGTTTCCTGTTTTGTACCGAATTTGATCGGTACCGGCATGAACTTGTTGTATTTGTTCAGCAGGTCGTGAATTTTATGTTCTTCAAGGAAATCTGTCGAATTTTCAGAAATATGCAGGATAATTTCGGTTCCGCGCGATGTTTTATCAGATGGTTCCAGGGTAAATTCCGGGCTTCCGTCGCAGGTCCAGTGTGCTGCAGGCTCGTCTTTGTATGATTTGGTGATGATTTCAACTTTATCGGCAACCATAAAAGCGGAATAAAATCCCAGACCAAAATGCCCGATGATTCCCGAATCTTTCGCCGAATCCTTGTATTTGTCCAGAAATTCCTCCGCGCCGGAAAATGCAATCTGGTTGATGTACTTTTCAACTTCTTCAGATGTCATTCCGATTCCCTGATCAATGACATGAAGTTTTTTTCTTTCCTTGTCGATCTTTACCTCAATGACAGGATTGCCATATTCAGTGTTGGCCTCGCCGATGCTTGTCAGGTGCTTCAGCTTCAGGGTTGCATCTGTTGCATTTGAAACGAGTTCCCGAAGGAATATCTCGTGGTCGCTGTACAAAAACTTCTTTATTAACGGGAAGATGTTCTCTACCGAAACATTAATTTTTCCTGTTGTCATGGTTTAAAATGGTTTAAATTTTACGTCGGCGCGATTTTCAAATTAAAGACCAAAGCCTGTTAAAGTGACAAAATGGCGCACTGTTAATTTTATTTTAATTAAAAGGCCGTTTTTAATTTGTCGGATTTTCCGATTGTATATTTGTAAGACTACTAACTAAAATAGCCTGAAAAATGAAAAAACTGATTTTATTTGTGATGTTCGGACTGCTGGTATTGGGATGCAAATCCAAATCGGCAACCGAAACAAAACTCGACCGCAAATCTGCAAGCATGATGAACGGAACATGGACACTTTCTTCAGTGACCAACCCGGGTTCCGGATATATTAAAGTCAATACCTTTCAATTGGCGGATTCAAAATGCTTTGAAGGCAGCCGCTGGAAACTCGTTTCAAACAACAACAAAGGCGACATGTCACTTTCCAATTCCGGTGCCGACTGCCCGGCTTTCAGTTCGCCGATCACCTGGTTCATCAACAAAAACGGACAGTTTGTCCTGAAAGTCCTCAACGCCGGTGAAAAAGCCAAAAAAGTGCGTGATGGTTATGTGCTTGATGTGGCCAACCAAACAGAATCGTCTTTCGAACTTATCGATATGGTAGATGTTAACGGAAGAAAGGCAAACGTTGTTTATCGTTTCGACAAAATTTAATTAACTAAAGCTTACAACATGAAAAAAATAGCAATTTATTGCCTGACATCAATGTTCCTTTTCGGGATGATATTAACGGGATGTGAGGCTGCGAAAAATACAAACAGGACACAACGCGGTGTTGCCATTGGTGCGGCTAGCGGCGCTGTTCTTGGCGGTGTCATCGGAAACAACGCCGGTAAAGGCGGAAAAGGCGCGCTTGGAGCCATCATTGGCGGCGTGGTCGGCGGAGTTGCCGGCGGAGTCATCGGAAATAAGATGGACAAGCAGGCGCGGGAAATTGACAACGCACTTCCCGGAGCCGATGTAGAACGGGTAGGGGAAGGAATCCGCCTGACGCTGAAGGAAAATGCAGTGCGTTTCGATACCAATAAATCCACGCTGACTGCGCAGGCACAAGCCAATCTTGATAAACTTGTTCCGGTATTTCAGGAATATTCCGATACCGATATCCAGATTTTTGGTTACACTGACAGTACCGGTCCGGCCGACTATAACCTGAGGCTTTCAGATGACAGGGCGGCATCGGTTAAAAGATACCTTACCTCTAAAGGCATTGCTTCCAGAAGGTTTACAACAACCGGTTTGGGAGTCGCCGATCCAATTGCATCCAACGAAACGATCGAAGGGCGCAGCCAGAACCGTCGCGTGGAATTTGCGATCATTGCCAATGATAAAATGGTGAAGGAAGCGCAAAAAGAAGCCGGCCAATAAAAGCTCAATAATATCAAAATCAGGCTGCCTTTAATCAGGCAGCTTTTTTTTTGTTTTTTTTCAACAGCTAAAAAAACCGTGACAGGCCTTTTTTCGTATCTAAACCAAGAGCAGGTATAAAAGCTTTCCGTCTTTTCGACTACGATGAGGAGATTGCTATGAAAAATTCTGGAAGAGGCGGAAAGTCATGATAGTTTGTTTATTGGTTAGGTTGTGAGAGCGCGTTCCGCCGTGGAAGGCGCTCTTGCTATTTCTGGAAACCGTAACTTTGCATATGCTTGACATAAAAGATCTTTTCTTTTCGTATGATAAGGAACCGGTTTTGGAAAACATCAGTTTTTCGGTGCCGCAGGGAAACCATGTTTCGGTAATCGGGGAAAGCGGATGCGGGAAAAGTACACTGCTGAAGCTGGTTTACGGCTTGTACGATACCGATTCAGGTGAAATTATTTTTAATGGAAGATATGTCCGCGGGCCAAAATACAATCTCATTCCCGGGGCTGATGAAATGAAATACCTGGCGCAGGATTTCGGGCTGATGCCGTACATTACAGTGTCAGAAAATGTAGGTAAATATCTTTCAAACATCTACAAAGAAAAAAAGCAGCAACGTATCCGGGAATTACTTGAAACTGTCGGGATGCTGGAATATGCCGATGTGAAAGCACAATTTCTCAGCGGCGGGCAACAGCAGCGTGTGGCCCTGGCGCGTGTCCTGGCCCTCGAGCCTAAAGTTTTATTGCTCGACGAACCCTTCAGTCAAGTTGATAATTTTCGGGCAAATACCTTACGGCGAAAGCTTTTTGGATATCTGAAGCAGCAAAACATCACGTGCGTCATCGCCACGCATGACAGTTCTGACGTGCTTTCCTTTTCGGATGATGTGATTGTAATGCGTAACGGAAAGATCATTGCACAAGGTAATCCTGCCGCGCTTTATAACAATCCTGCCGATATTTACGTTGCATCATTGTTTGGTGAGGCGAATGAGATTCCGGCGCGCCTGATCGATGGCAGAAACAGCATAGAAAATCTGATTATCTATCCGCATCAGTTGCGGCTCACCGAAAAATCGTTGCTGAAAGCTGAAGTCGTGAATTCATTTTTCAAAGGAGATTATTATTTAATTGAAGTGTTGTCTGAAGGAAGCAGCATTTTTTTCAGTCATCTCAAAAGTATAGAAAAAGACAGCATTGTCTTTCTGGAAGCAACATCGGATGCGGTTCGGTAAAAGTTCTTATCTTGTCCTTCCGTTAAAATAGAACAACAATATTATGTATCACTCAAAAATAAAAGGCCTTGGTTTTTATGTTCCGGATAATGTCGTTACCAACGACGATTTGTCGAAGATCATGGAGACTTCCGACGAATGGATTCAGGAACGAACCGGAATAAAGGAACGCCGCCACATCATAAAAGGAAACGATACGACAACCACAATGGGAGTCAAAGCTGCCAGGATTGCCATAGAACGCGCTGGCATTGGCGCTTCCGACATCGATTTTGTCATATTCGCAACGCTTAGTCCGGATTACTATTTTCCAGGTCCGGGCGTATTGGTCCAGAAAGAACTCGGGTTGCGGACAGTTGGTGCGCTTGATGTAAGAAATCAATGTTCAGGCTTTGTTTATGCTGTTTCCATTGCCGATCAGTACATCAGGACCGGAATGTATAAAAATATTCTTGTGATAGGTTCAGAAGTCCATTCTTCAGGCCTGGATATGACCAATCGCGGGCGCGGTGTTTCCGTGATTTTCGGTGACGGCGCCGGGGCCGCGGTTTTAAGCCGGGAAGAAGACCTCTCAAAAGGAATCCTCTCCACGCATCTGCATTCAGAAGGCGAGCATGCCGAAGAACTGATCGTAAAAGCGCCGGGAATGGGCGGCCGCTGGGTAAGCGACATTCTTGCCGATAATGATCCGAATGATGAAAGTTACCTTCCGTATATGAACGGCCAATTTGTTTTTAAAAATGCCGTGGTTCGTTTTGGTGAAGTTATTATGGAAGGCCTGCAGGCGAACAATCTTGAAGTGTCCGATATCAATATGCTGATTCCACACCAGGCAAACCTCAGGATTTCACAGTTCATCCAGCAGAAGTTCAGGCTTCCCGATGATAAAGTCTACAACAATATTGAGCGATACGGAAATACAACTGCAGCTTCAATTCCTATCGCACTGACAGAGGCTTGGGAAGCCGGAAAAATAAAAGAAGGCGACATTGTTGTCCTTGCAGCTTTTGGCAGCGGATTCACCTGGGGAAGCGTGATCATAAAGTGGTAAAAGAGCAAAACCCCGGGGTGGATAATCCCGGGGCTTCTATACTAACTTTTAATGTAATCTTATTTAACCCAATTTAAATTTTGATTCAAGGGCAGAATTAAAACATTCCGCCGCCACCTTGGTTAGTGTTATTTTCACGCTGCCTGCGTTGCAGCTCCCTGTTTTTTCCTGCACCAAACATAAAATTCAGGCCTACATATACAGATCGGCTTTCCCATCTGAAAAATCCTTCGTTCGGGTTTGGATAAAGTCCGCTAAAGGCTGACTGCATCGTATTGAAGACATCGTTAAACCTCACGCTTAAGGTCGCTTTATCCTTAAAAAAAGTGTAGCGCCCGCCGATGTCCATTTTATACATCGCCTCAGTGTCATGCTGAACCCTTTCAACACCGCTTCTGTAAAATCCAAAGAGCAGGAAACGAAGGCTTTTTGTCACACGGAAATTATTGTTCATCCGGGCATTGAGGGCATTTACATTGACTTCCCGCTGGAAAAACTCATATTCATCTTCCGTTTCCGCTATTCTTCGGGACACGACGCCTGTTTGCCGGATTCCCGAAAAATCGAGCGAAGGCTGTACATCCCACCATTTCGTAATTTTATAGTTGGCCGAAACTTCAAAGCCATAAGCCGTATTATCATCGTAATTAACGTACGACATCAGTTGTTTATTGCCGGGATCAGTAGGATCGGGATAGATGATGCGTGTGATTTCATTATTGATTTTGCGGAAGAAAATGCCCGCTGTAACAGAACCCTTTTCCAATGTTTTGGTAAAGTTCAGCTCGACAGAATTAGTAAACTGCGGCTCGAGTTCAGGGTTTCCAACGGAAGTGAGCAATGGTGTGGCAAATTCAGGGGCGGGTTTGGTCTGTTCCAGGCTCGGGCGGTCAACGCGGCGGCTGTAACTCAGTTGCCACTGGTTTTTTTCCGTGGGCGTATAAGTTAATGATGCCGACGGATAGACAGTAATATAATCATCTTCAAAAACCCGCATGCCAAAATTAGTTGCCCGTACTTCATAGCTTTCAAAACGAAGCCCTAATTGATATCCCCATTTCGTAAACTTCTGGCCATAGGTCGCATAAGCGGAATAAATATTAAGATCGTAGTTGTATGTGGAATTTAAAGAAGGGGAAAGCGTGGTCACATATTCATTTTTCGACTTAATAATCCTGGCTTCGGCGCCCAGTTCCAGGTTAGTCTTATCACTGATAGGTTTTACATAATCCAGATTGACCGTAGTGTTTTCTCGGGTATCAGTAATCTGGTGTGAGTAAGCAGAAGTTTCGGACGCCGGATTTTCATAGTCTGTCAGAAATGAAACGTCCTGTACATCTTCATAATCATTGAAATTCACTTCAAGATCCAATGTCTCGCCTTCGGTTTTAAACAGGTGTTTGTATGCCAGGTTGTAGGTTCCGTTTCGGTTGTCGCTTAAATAAATTGAATTCTGGTAAAGATTATCAAGCGAATTGGGGTAGAAAATGTCAGTCTTAAAATCTCCTCTACCAATGGCTGTATTCTGGTTTGTATAAATCGATACCGTATTCTTGTCGTTGATGTAATAATCCATCCCGATTTTGTAAAGGTGCGATTTATCGTCATTGACAATGTCGATTACCTGAAGCGATTCGTCGTCCAGCCTGCGGATTTCCCCATTATTGAAATGCTTGCCGAAATTATTTCCATACGTCCCGAAGAAATTCACTTTCCCGGTCCGGTAATTCATATTGACCGAATTGTTGATTTTTGGGGTTTTGGCAAACGTGGTTCCGCTGTTGATGCTGGCATTGAAACCGTCAGCAGCATTTTTGTGCAGCACGATATTGATGATGCCCGACATTCCTTCCGGATTGTACTTCGCACTGGGGTTGGTAATCAGCTCGATCCTTTTTATTGATGCTGCCGGAATCTGTTTCAGGAGCTGGGCCGGATCGATCGTTGTCGGCCTGCCATCAACTAATACGCGCACATTTTCATTGCCGCGAAGCGACAGCTTTCCATCCTGGTCAACGTTAACTGACGGAATGTTGTTCATGATTTCCGAAGCGGTAGCCCCGGCGGTTGTAAGGTCTTTACCGACATTAATGACTTTCCGGTCTATTTTCTGCTCTACCGTCGAGCGCTCGGCAACTACAACTTCATTGATCTGGTTGGCTTCTTCCGCAAGGCTGACCGTTCCGAAGGAAATATTTTTTTGTCCTGTTGTGTAGTCGGCTGGCCTGACCGCTGTCTGGTATCCCATAAACTGAATTTCCACGATATAATTCAGCGGCTGAAGGTTTTTAATTTCGAAAAGGCCGTTGTCGTCGGTGATGCCGCCCGTAACAACTTTTTCTTTTTCCTTCAGTACAATGGAAGCGTAAGGAATGGGAGCGCCGTTCTTATCGGTTACCTTTCCCGAAAGGGCAGCATTGTTTTGTGCCTGGATGCTGCAAACCGCGCCGATCAGGCAAAGCAATAAAATTTTAAAATTCATGAACGTGATGAATGATTTGATTGATGATTTAAACTCCATAAAACCTGCTACAAGACTATGGGCTGATGGCTTTGTTACATTTTTCCCGCGAATATTTTCGGTTGTGCCGGACATAAAAAAGGCCTCCGTTTCCAGAAGCCTTCTTTTCAATGTTTTACAATTATCGTTTCATTGCGAAATGGGCTTTAAATTCACGTGCCACGCCGCTGTCCTGGTCTTTGTAATTCACCACGAACCAGTAATCGGTGGAAGGCATCAGTTGACCGTTGTAGGTTCCATCCCAACCGTTGCCACTTGGTTTGATCACTGTAAGTAGCTTGCCGTAACGGTCAAAAATGCTGATTTTGGCATCAGTTTGTACGCTAAGATCTTTAATGTTCCAGTCGTCATGGAAACCATCGGCGTTAGGGGTAAAGTAATGCGGATAGTTAATCACAAGCGCTTCAACAGTCGTGCTTCCGCAGCCGTTCTTATCCCTTACGGTCACGGTATGGATTCCGGAGGCAACATCAGAAAAGATATTGCTGTCCTGCCATGGCCCGCCGTCGAGCTGATATTCGTAATCGCCGCCGGTTCCTGTCGCCATTACAGTCACTGACTGTGTGTCGGCGAAATCTTCGCTCACTGTATAAGTTACGATTGCAGGTTCAGAAGGAACAACATCAACAGATACCGGTTCTGAAGCACATCCCGTAGCTGTATTCACAACCGTCAAAGTATAAGTTCCCGGAACAACAGCGGTATACGTGCTTCCGTTTCCTACAATAACGCCTGCTTCATTCTGCCACATAAAATTGTGGTTTGAAGGGTTTAGTCCGCTGGAAATCGTGTATGGATTCAGCAAAGTTTCAGTTTCGGTATCGTAACAGATAATTCCGCCAACCGGTGTCGGCACAGGCAATTTCATGATACTGATCATGATTGGTTTGATATCATAACACAATGGCGCCAGTGCATTTGTCACTTTCACATAAACCAGTGTATTTGTGGTAGCAGTTACTGCATCAGTTCCGTTAACGGCATCTTCCATATTTTCATAATAGGCGATGCTGAATTCAGGGCCGGTTTGTGAACCCAGGATTGTGCTGGTTAGCGTCGTCAGGTCAAATGTCGTAACGCCGTCATTGAAGCCGTCCTCATCGCAAGCTTTTGTCATCGATGGCGGAACCGCATGGGCTACCGGAGCGTCGACAATCGTTACGACAAAAGAAGTTTCATCTGAACATACAGGCGCAAACGGAGACTGTGCATAAATGTAGATCGTTTGTGAAGCATGCACTGACGATCCTGCATTAAGCATTGTACCTGTTCCGCCGGCGCCGGTATAATAATGGCCGACAGCAAGTGCAGGAAGCTTGTAGCTGTCGCAGGTTGTAACATCTGGAAGCTCTGAAACGTTGAAAACATTTACATGGAAGCTTTCTTCATCAGCGCAGTTTGGTGTTGTTCCTGTTTGTGCGTATACATAGATCGTCTGACTTGATGTAAGGACATCGCCCGCATGAAGCATTGTTCCGGTTCCGCCCGGTGCGGTGAAGTAATCTCCAAGTGTAAGTGCAGGCAGCGTGTATGATCCGCAGGCATTTTTATCAGAAATTGGCGCCACTACGGGTGAAGTGTTGATGGTGATATTGAAGATGTTTTCATCACTGCAATTAATACGCTCTCCGGATTCGGTATAGATATAAAGTGTAGTCGATGCCGTAATTGCATGGCCTGCATTCAACATGGTTCCGCCTCCGGCTGGGCCGCCTGGCAATGTATAATAATTACCAATAGTAAGCGGCTGGAGCAGATAGCTGTCGCACGCAGTGACATCGGCCGGATCATCGGCTTCAACCGAGAAAATATAAATTT
Organism: Flavobacterium sp.; assembly: GCA_036399795.1. GTDB lineage: Bacteria > Bacteroidota > Bacteroidia > Flavobacteriales > Flavobacteriaceae > Flavobacterium. The sequence goes on along the minus strand of DASWML010000004.1, from coordinate 214,003 downwards.
CAAATAAGTTTTCAGATATACATGGAGGCGTGGTCTCGGATACCTTATATATGTAAATGGTTTGTGAGGCATTGATAACCGTTCCTGCCGGAAGCATTGTGCCTGTTCCGCCCGGGCCGGTATAATACGCACCATCGGTAAGGGCTGTCAGGATGTAGGCGTTGCAGACATCAATATCCGATCTTGAGTCTATCGCCGGAGCCGGATTTATCGTCACTGTAAAGCTCGATTCGTTGCTGCAGTTCGCTGTAAATTGTGAATAGATATAAACGGTTTGGTTGGTAGTGATCACATCTCCCGCATTCATGGCGGTTCCGGTACCTGAAGGTCCGCTGTAGTACGTTCCGTGGGTGATATCCGGTAATACATAGCTTGAACAGGCAACTACATTTTCAATAACATCAATCGGTGGCTGTGAAACAGTAACAGTAAAATGAACATCAGCCATACAATTCGGATTATTGGTATTCGGTATATATACATAAATCGTTTGAGGCGTACTGATGACAGTTCCGGCAGCGATTTGCGTTCCTGCACCGCCCGCCGCAGTGTAATAATTACCAATCGGCAATACTGGTAATGTATACGGTTCGCATTGCGAAATGTTGGCAGGCTGAGGAAATCCGATATACACATTAAAACTCGCACTGTCAGTACAAACCGGCGTTCCTGTAGAAGCTGCATGGACATATACGGTTTGGCTGGTTGTAATTACAGTTCCTGCGGCAATTGGAGATCCGCCGCCGTCAGGTGCAGTAAAATATCCGCCGACAGACAATGGTGGCAGTGTGTAGGAAGTACAGTTGAATACATTGGGGAAGTTTCCAACTTCAGGTGTCGGAAGTATGGTGACATTAAAATCGGTGTCAATAACACAGAACGGTTCTTCCGGTGTTTCATAATATACATAAACAGTTTGCGATGTCGTAATGACGGTTCCGGCTGCGATAATATCGCCATTGCCGCCTGCCTGGGTATGATAATCGCCATAATCCAGTTGAGGCAGTGTGTAGCTTCCGCAGTACGTTCCGCCGGTAGGGGAAAGTGTCAGCGGATCAATAACCGTGACTTTAAAATTGGTTCCTGCCGCACACGTATCAGGACCACCTGGCTGATTGAAGATATAAATCATCATGGTTTCACCAATCATATCCCCGGGAGACATCGGGTCGCCTGTTCCGTTCATTCCGGTAAAATAACTTCCGTTGGTAAGCGCAGGCAGTACGTAACTGTCACAAACAATTACATCTTCAAACTCGTCCACCGGTGGCAATAAATTGACAATCATATTAAAGCTTGTGATGCTGTAGCATGACGGATCGGTTGTATTCTCAACGCGTACATAAATTGTTTGTCCTGTTGAAATAAGATTGGTGGTTGCAATAGCATTCACCCCATTGATGGCATTTGTCTCTGATGTATAGTAAGTTACGGTATAAATCGCAGGTGATTGTCCACCAAGTATGGCTGTAGTTTGGTTATTAAAGAAAAATATAGCGTTCAGCAAAGTTTGGGACCGTGCACATTTTACCATATCACCCGGAGGGTTGGCCACAGGCGGCGGGGTTAACTCAAGACCAAATGACTTCACGGTAAAACATTGCGTATCCGGATTTTTTATCCGCGCATAAACCGTCTGGTTTGATGATACGGTATAAGAAGCCGGCAGCGGATTTATATTGTTGTTGGCATCCGATAAAGACGCATGATAACTTACAAGCGCCAACGGGGTTGCTCCCACAAGAATTGGTGTGTTGATAGAAAGGTCGAATGTATGGCTTGCCGATCCATTATCGCATTTGTACAGAGCAATCGGGTCAGGTGTTGTCATCTGCGGATAGAACTCGATCGCAATCTCATCGGTAACAGGCTGGCAGGCGTTTAAAATATTGGCATACGTAACACTGTAAGTTCCCGGTTCGGTAACGGTAATGGAAGGCGCGGTTGCTCCTGCGATGGTTACACCATTTTTCTTCCAGGTAAAAGTATATACCGTCGGATCGAGATTCGTCGAAAGCGTGTGCGCACCTCCAAAACAAACGGCAGTGTCGTTTGCCACAGTAAGGTCCAGGCCAAGAACATCCTGGCCAATGTTAAAACTGTCGGAAGAAATGAAGATAGACGAATCTGATTCGGCATCCGACCTGTCAGCGATCACCAACTTAATATGATACGGTGTATTCGGAACCAGAGTTGAAGATGCATTCAGCAAAACCGTCTGGCCGTTGAAGTTCGTCGCCGATCCGGCAGCAGCCGATCCGCCGTTGAAGCTTCCGAAATACTGCGGGTTTTGTGATCCACAGCTTGAATTGTATAGAAAATCCCTGATAGTTACAACAGAAATAGGAGTGGTCGTGTTGGGTACAACAGCAAGGTTTGTAGTAACCCCGGTGTTTACATTGGTAAGCAGGAATGCAAACGCATCCGAAAACTGGCACTGGAAGTTTCCGTATTCTTCCGAAGCGAATACGAAATCAAAATTAAAGTGCGTTGAAATTGGTGTAAAATCGAATTCCAAAACGGTAGCGTTTGTTGAATTCATGGAGATTCCCGATTGCTGCAATGTTTCTTCAAGGTCAGCATCTCCAACCCACATTGCCGAACCATCGTTGAGATGCGAGGTATTCGGCCCTTGGGCATTCATTGCGCTTCCCGTGCTCAATACAACGCCCGCCTGCATCGGGAAATTCGGGTTGGCATTCTGGAAAAATCCAATGCCATTGACCGAGCCGTAGTTGCTTCCTGTCCGCCAGGTGATGTTTGTAGCCGAAACGCACGGGGAGTTAATCAGTACGTTGTTCACCAATTGGGGTACGGTGTGGCTCGCAGTGTTTACTGTTATCGCTTGAGAGAATCCGGCGAAGGAGCGCAACAGCAGCATTAGTAGTAATAACTTCTTCATTGGGTGTGATTAAATTTGACACCTCAAAGATTTAGTAATTAATCGTTTAAATGCAAATAAAATCGATGAAATGCAGTAATTATTTTTTAAATGCTTTAAATTTCTTACATATTTGCTTGTGTTTGGACTGTTGCTCCTAAAACAGCTTTTAAAAGGTGAAGTTTATAAGTATCTTTGCAGGGTTAAATTTTTACCCGATTGGTACTCATGGAATTACTTATACCGTTAATTAAGTCGGCCGTCTCAACCCTTTACAATATTGACTTCACGCCTGAATTCCAGGCAACGAAAAAAGATTTTGAAGGTGATATCACAATGGTCATCTTTCCGCTCCTGAAACAGGTCAAAGGCAATCCCGCAGAAATGGGGAACAAAATCGGCGAATACCTGGTTTCAAATGCGAAGGAAGTTGAACGCTTCAACGTGATTTCCGGCTTTCTTAACATCGTAATTTCTGCAGAATATTACATCAGTTTCTTTAACAGCATCAAAGACGATCCTAAATTTGGGTTTGCCGCTCAAAAGACTGATAGCAAAGCGATTATGGTGGAATATGCTTCCCCAAATACCAACAAACCGCTGCATCTCGGGCATGTCAGGAACATCCTTTTGGGGTATTCCGTCGCCGAAATCCTCAAAGCATCCGGCCGGAAAGTCTACAAAACACAAATCATAAACGACCGTGGCATCCATATCTGCAAATCGATGCTGGCATGGAAAAAATTCGGACAGGAAACAACTCCTGAAAATTCATCAGTAAAAGGAGACAAGTTCGTCGGGAATTTTTATGTTGAATTCGATAAGATTTTTAAAACACAGGTAAATGAGCTTGTTTCCGGCGGAATGGCCGAAGACGAAGCTAAAAAGAAAGCGCCATTCCTGATTGAAGCCCAAAAAATGCTTCAGGATTGGGAAGCAGGCGATGCCGATACAATCGCACTTTGGAAGATGATGAACGCATGGGTTTACAAAGGTTTTGAAGAAACCTATAAAAACCTAGGTGTCGATTTTGACCAATATTATTACGAAAGCGATACCTATCTTTTAGGGAAGGATGTCGTACAAATGGGACTCGAGAAAGGTGTTTTTGAAAAAGATCCAGATGGTTCGGTGTGGATCGACTTAACAACTGACGGACTGGATCGTAAGATCGTACTTCGTTCCGACGGCACCGCGGTTTACATGACCCAGGATATCGGTACGGCAATCCAGCGGGTAAAGGATTTTCCTGATGTTGGCGGAATGGTTTATACTGTCGGAAACGAACAGGATTATCACTTCCGGGTACTTTTCCTGATCTTGAAAAAACTCGGTTTTGACTGGGCGGAAAGCCTGTATCACTTGTCTTACGGAATGGTGGATTTGCCTTCCGGAAAGATGAAAAGCCGCGAAGGAACCGTTGTTGATGCCGATGATTTAATGGATGAAATGACCGATACAGCCCGGAAAATCTCTGAAGAACTCGGCAAGCTCGAGGGTTATTCCGATGAGGAAAAAGCGGAACTTCATAAGGTTATCGGAATGGGCGCATTAAAGTATTACATCCTGAAAGTCGACCCTAAAAAACGGATTCTCTTCAACCCAGAAGAATCGGTGGATTTTGCCGGAAATACAGGTCCGTTCATTCAATATACTTATGCACGGATCCGTTCGATTTTGCGAAAAGCCGACTTCGATCTGTCTGCGGAAGCGAAAATAACAGCGCTCCACGAAAAGGAAAAAGAATTACTCAAGCAGCTTCAGTTATTTCCTGATGTGATTCAAAACGCGGCGGAAAATCACAGTCCGGCTTTGGTTGCCAATTACACATACGAACTCGTAAAAGAATACAATTCGTTTTATCAATCGGTAACAATTTTAGGCGAACCCGATGCCGAAAAGAAGCTTTTCCGGACACAATTGTCGGGCAAAGTGGCAGAAACTATTGCAGCCGCATTCCGTCTTTTGGGGATTTCTGTGCCCGAAAGAATGTAATTAAAAAGTAATCCTGAGGTTAACGTTTGGCGTGCGTTCGAGTGAATATGTGTTTGCCTGCCGAATCTGACCACTTTCAGCAATCCTGTAAAATCGATTGATGACATTTCGGTTATTAAGCACATTGAGCACTGAAATTCCCGCCTGAAGATTTACTTCCGGACCAAGTCTCCATTGTTTTGAAAGCGAGAAGTTTACCTGAAGATAATCCTCAAGCAACTGGGCATTTGGCACCCCATAAATAATTTCTGTATTTCCAGGAACAGATTCATCAATACCGATAGCGGCCGTATATGGCCGGCCGGAATGCCAGCGGCTTCCAAGTGCGATCTTCAAACGTTTCCATTCATAGATTCCCGCCCAGGAAACAGCATGTTCCAATTGAAAATTATTTTGGAATTGCGAAGGTCGGAAACCGTCAAATGTGTATTCATTGTTATTGTAGCTGTAGCTGAGCCACGTGTAAAACCTGCCGAAATTTTTCTGGATAAGGACTTCCGATCCCATTACCCGATAACTTCCCGAGGCATCGAGAAATTCAAACTGGTTCTGAAAACCCTGGCTCGCGCTGGTGATTCCGTCAACATCTTTGTAAAAATTATCGATTGAAAGCAGCCAGTTATTACTTTTATAGGTAAACCCGATGGAAACCTGCGCGCTTTTCTGCACCGGAACATCGCCGCCATCAGATAAAACGTAACGTCTTTTTTCAATGCCGAGAAAATCCTGCTGAAGGTCAATGATCTGCGACAGTGTCTGGCTTTTCCTTTCACCGAGGATTTCCATCATCCATTTATCAGAAATGAAATAATTCAGTTGAAGCCGCGGTTCGGCAAGAATCAGATCGAGCTGCTCAAAATAATTTATCCTGATTCCGGCTTTTAAAAAAACCTTTTCATTTTCCGGACGAAAAATTCCTTCCCCAATAACGGCATGGCTGCGCAATACTTCAGTGACGGTTCGTGAAAAGAAAGGCAAATTTATTTCGTCGAAACTTGTAACGCCGGTTTCGTCAAATTGGTAGCCGATGGCAATGTTGAGGGTTTTTGTGAGGCTGTGTGATGATTTTAGCCGAAACCCAAGACCAAGTACTGTATTCCGCTGGTCAAGGATTTGTCCGGATATGACCGACTCATTCCTGGATTTTAAATCATAATATGAAACATAACCTTGCGCTTCGGTTGCATGTCCGGGTTTCCAATGAGTTTTCCATGAAATTCCGCCACCAAAATTCTCCTGTCCGAGCCTGCTGCGGCTTTCTGCGGTTTCTGATGCTTGTGCTATGGCAAGTGAATTCCGGATTCCGATGAAATCAGCATTCAGTTCACTTCTGCCGACTTTCTGCTGGTATTGTGCAGTGAAATCATAAAAATAAAATTCCTCATCATTTGAAATAGGCGTCCCGCCAGGATTTGTGGCAATTGTATTCTGAAATATTCTTTCGCGGTATTTTTGATAAGTTGGCGACGATACGATGTCGGTGATCGAGCGCCGGCCAGAAAAGGTAAGGCTTCCGGTTTCCGATAACTTCAGGTGTGAATAACCTTCGGCATTGATCATATTCAGTCCGATACTGTGGCTTCCTTCCGCGTCGGCTGTGGTTTGCGATGAAATGTCGACCAGACTCGAAACGCTTTCGCCAAAAAACGCAGAACTTCCATTTTTGGTAATCGAAACCGTCTGGGCAAGCGAAGGATTGAAGCCCGAGATCAACCCGAAAAAATGTCCGGTCTGGAACATCCTGATCCCATTCCACAAAAAAAGGTTCTGGTCATGCGTCCCGCCGCGGACGTTCAGGTTTGAAACCGATTCATCGGCGCTGTAAATTCCGGGGATTTGCTGCATGGTCTGGAGTACATCGGGTTCTGTAAGTCCGGGCAGAATTCCGAATTTTTGTGGCTTTATGCGGAAAATTCCGCCTTCGGTACGAGAAATTCCTGTGGTAAGATAGCGCCGCGCCACAACTTCTTCAAGCTGCATCGAAATCGGCTGAAGCCTGATTGGCGGGCACGCCGAAATGTACAGGTCTTCCGGGCTCAGCTCAAGTTTTCCGTAACCCTGGTGGCTGATCCTGATGGTATTCGGCGAAACTTTCGGCAGCTCAAAATATCCTCCGGCATCAGAAGCGGTTTCGACGGCCGTGTTGATGATGATAACGGAAGCGTTTTCGATTGCTTTTCCCGTTTCGGCATCAAACAGGTATCCGCAAAGCGGCTTATCAAGCTTTTTGTCGTTGTAGATGCTGAAGTATTTGTTGTTGATCTTCTCGAATTTGAGGCGTGTTTCGTCCTTCAGGTAGTCGATCTTTTTTTTGAGCGAAAGTGAATTTGGCGGCGGAATAAGTGAATATACGACAATCTCATCCTCAATATAACTGAACCTGATGCCGTGCTGCGACGCGACATTGTCAAGTACCAGTTTTAAGGGAATTGCCTTTTTTTCTTCCTGTCCGAAGATGCTGCCGGTGATAAAGAAAATAAGGAAAAGGGAACAAAATTTTCTATTTCTGAACATTTACAGGTTCTAAAATGATTTTGTTTTGCGTCTTTACCGGCTTCATGTGGTAGGTTGCAGAAATGATCTGAAGTGCTTCGTCAAGGTTTTGCCTCGGCAATACGCCCGTGAATAACTGCTGCGGCGCCGGGCCTTTTAATTCGAAATCCAGATTGTATTGCCTGCTGAGTTCATTAAGGATTGCGGTTAAAGTTTCCTTGTTGAACATCAGCTCATTGTCGATCCATTCAGGACGCGTAACGTTTACCGCCGGAACTTCGATCGCGCTTCCGTGGGCGAAAGAAACACTTTGGCCTTTTGTGATGACGACTTTGCTATTGCCGCAAACCACCTGGACGCGTCCTTCATAGCAACTCACGTCGAACCTGTCACTGCGGGATTTTACGTTGAATTGCGTTCCGAGGACGGTAACTTTTCCAAGCTTGGTATCGACTTCAAATGTCTTTCCTTTTGCAACACGGAAATATGCTTCGCCGGAAAGTGCGAGTTTGCGGTTTTCGTTCCAATTCCACTTTGAGTATTTAATTTCTGAACCTGCATTCAGCACTACGGTCGAATTATCGGGAAGCTCAAAAGTGGTCATCGCGCCATTTTCCGCGTTTTGCGTTACCGGTGTCATTTTCCACACCAAACCGACACCTAAAAGGATAACAATTGCCGCTGCGATCTTCATCCATACGGAATTGTAAAGACTGACGACTTTAGGCTTCTTGTTTCTTCCGGAAATGATATTTGCATACATCGCATTTTCATCGAATACAGGCGCGGCAAATTGTCCCGAGACTTCTTTTATTTTGGAATATGCAGCAAATTCAGGTGTTTTTCGGAATGCTTCAAGTTCGCTTGCCGTCATTTCATCCGCCAGCCATTTCGCCAGATAATTCTCATCCATCTTATTCATATTGCTGAAACATTTAACCGAATTAAAACCCTACCTGAACTGTTCAATTTCCTGCCGAAGCGAAACCAATGCGCCGTGAATTCGTTTTTCGACAGCCTTTACACTGATGTCGAGCATTTCTGCGATTTCCTGATATTTTTTTCCCTCGATGCGGTGAAGCAGAAAAGCGGTGCGTTGCCCTTCGGTTAAATTGTGGATCGCTTTTTCAAGCTTTATCCTGAACTGTTCTTCTTCAAATATAAATTCCGGACTTTGATTTGTTTTTTCGGCTGCCGGATTGCTCTTCGCATGGCTGAGTACGACTTTCTGGTGCGCGATCTGGTTGAGCGTTGCATTATTGGCAACGGTATAAAGGAAAGATTTTGCCTTTTCAGGCGGGACTTCCGCACATTTTTCCCATAGCTTTATAAAAGCTTCTTGTGTGATGTCGTTTGCCTGCTCATCGTTCCCGAATTTAAAATACAGGTAATTCCGGAGCGACTTCGCATGCGCTTTAAAGAAGCCTGAAAAAATACCGTCGTTGCAGATGCCTTGATTTTCCATGATAAAATTGCGCGGCTAAAGTAAAAAATATAATTCCGGGGTAGGGTTATTTAACACTCGGATGTTTTAGTTGAAATTCCCTACAGATACAGATGAAGAATTTAAGTTTCATATTAATTGCCTTTTTCAGCCTGCTGTTCTCTTCATGCCAGACAGAAGAAAATGCCGTGCAGAATCAGCCTGCAGGAGGAATAACCCCAAATTCCCCGCTTGCAGTGTTGATTTCACGTGTGGCACAGCACGAAACGGCGATAGACAACATTATAGATGGGTCTAGTTGTTTCAGTGTGCAGTTGCCTGTAACGGTAATGGCAAACAATCAGGAGGTTGTAATTTCATCGTCGGCCGGTTACCAGCAGGTTGAGGCAATATTGAACGCTTCTTCTTCTGATACTGATTTTGTCGCTTTGATCTTTCCGATTACCGTGATTTTTGAAAATTTTCAGCAGCAGGCCGTTTCAGGACAAACCGAACTCAACAATATCCTTGCGGGCTGTGCATCCGACGACGGGTTCAATGAGATAAGGTGTATCGACTTTAACTTTCCCGTCGCATTCAATACCTATGATACGCTGAGCCAGGTAGCGACGACGGTTACGATCAATAACAATCCCGAACTTCATGCATTTATCACAAATGCCGATGCTGCTGATATTATAGGGATCGTGTACCCGGTTTCACTCACACTCAGCAATGGGCAAACCGTGAATGTAAACAGCAACAGCGAACTTGAGAGTACGATCACCGATGCGATTGATGATTGTGTTGATAACGGTCCCGGGCCGCAACCTGATCCTGATGAACTTTTCGAAATCATCATCGACGGAACCTGGTATGTGTCATATTATTACCACAACGATGATGAGACTTCAGACTATTACGGCTATAATTTTACCTTTTCATCCAACGGTACCGTAACGGCCATTAAAAACGGCGACACCTATCCCGGAACATGGACTGTGCATGAAGAAGACGGCGCGGAAATGGTGGATATTGATTTTGACGACTCGGAACTCGGTGATCTTGATGATGACTGGCGCGTGCTTGAATACGATGAAACGAACGTCAGGCTGAGGCAGGACGGCGGCGGAGATGATCCCGACCGATTGTACTTCACCAAGAATTAATATGTCATGAACAGTCTGAGAAAGTATTTTTCAGGATTCTATAAAAGCGATATGATGCCGGGAGAGCCAAACCCGGCGCATTATTATCTTCACCAAGCGGCCATCTGGATTGTAATTGTGGCCTTGGTGCTGGCACTTCGAAATGTATTAACTTAAACTCAATAACTATCATTATGAAAAAGATCCTTTTATTTCCGGCAATGGCTGGCCTGTTTATGCTGAATGTAGCGTCGACCTGCAGTTCTGACGACGACAATTCATCGTCTTCACAAAACACGACCGAAGTAGTCAACACTGTTTCTCAGGGAACATGGCGCGTTACCAGCTTTGTTGAAGACGGCGACGACCACACCAACTATTTTTCAAATTTTACGTTCACTTTTGCCGGCTCTAATGTTCTGACGGCTGTCAACGGAACAACGACTTACACCGGCGCATGGTCTGTTACAAATGACCACAGCGGCAACGATGACGACGACAGCGGACACCACAGCAGCAATGATGTTGATTTTAATATTGCCTTCAGCGCTCCGAATAATTTTGAAGAGCTGACTGAAGACTGGCATATTCTTGAAAGAACCGATACTAAAATCAGACTGGAGCATGTGAGCGGCGGCGACGGAAGCATCGACACGCTGACTTTCGAAAAAAACTGAGCTATCTGATAGCGTTAGATAATTAGCTAAAAAAACCGGTCAACTGACCGGTTTTTTAATATCGTAAATTGTGTGCGGTACCGGCAGGCGCTTTTCCGTTTCCGTTAGTTGCGCCGTTGGTTCCGGTCCTGTCAGTAGCCGTTCCCGTATGCGCTGTTCTTTCACGTCCGGAGCGGCACGCAAAAAGGAATACCGTCATCAGGACGAGCAGTATAAATCTAAGTTTTGACATTGTTTTCATAACGCTTTATTTAAGTTGTATAAAGTTAACCCCGATGTGGATTTGATATGCTACAATTTTTCATCTGAATGTTATAAAATTTTCAGTGTTTCAGCGTTGAAGCCGAATTTTTTAGCAGGTCATTCACTATAATCTTTAAGCAATTGACTAATTTTGCACTTCAATAAAAACGGATAATATGTTCGATAATTTAAGCGAAAAGCTCGATAAGGCATTCCACATACTCAAAGGCCACGGAAAAATCACTGAAGTCAACGTAGCCGAAACATTAAAGGAAGTCCGCCGCGCACTTTTGGATGCCGACGTCAACTTTAAAATTGCAAAGGATTTTACCACCAAAGTCAAAGACAAGGCAATCGGCCAGAACGTACTGACAACGCTTCAGCCGGGACAGCTTCTGGTAAAACTCGTCAAGGATGAACTCACAGAACTCATGGGCGGCGACGCTGCAGGAGTAAACCTTTCAGGCAATCCGACGGTCATCCTCATGTCTGGGCTCCAGGGTTCAGGTAAAACGACTTTTTCCGGAAAGCTTGCCAATTTCCTCAAGACAAAAAAGAACAAGAAGCCGCTTTTGGTGGCGTGCGACATTTATCGTCCGGCTGCGATCAACCAGCTTCATGTGGTAGGCGATCAGATTGGTGTCGAAGTTTATTCGGAACCTGAAAACAGGAATCCGGTTGAAATAGCGCAAAATGCGATCAGGCATGCAAAAGCCAACGGATTCAATGTTGTGATTGTCGATACCGCGGGCCGACTCGCAGTCGACGAGGAAATGATGAACGAAATTGCAAATGTCCACAAGGCAATCCAGCCGCAGGAGACATTGTTCGTTGTTGATTCCATGACCGGACAAGATGCAGTGAATACGGCAAAAGCTTTTAATGACCGACTTAATTTCGATGGTGTGATCCTGACAAAATTAGACGGTGATACACGCGGCGGTGCTGCAATTTCGATTAAATCAGTCGTGAACAAGCCGATTAAATTTGTTGGTACAGGTGAAAAAATGGATGCGATCGACGTGTTCTATCCTTCGCGTATGGCCGAGCGTATCCTCGGGATGGGCGACGTAATCTCGCTTGTTGAAAGGGCGCAGGAGCAATATGACGAAGAAGAAGCAAGAAAACTTCAGAAGAAGATCGCAAAGAACGAATTCGGTTTTGATGATTTTCTTGCCCAAATCCAGCAAGTCAAGAAAATGGGTAACATGAAAGACCTTGTCGGAATGATACCTGGCGCTTCAAAAGCCATGAAAGATGTTGAAATTGAAGATGATGCCTTCAAGCATATCGAGGCGATCATTCATTCGATGACACCGGAAGAACGCAAAAAACCTTCACTGATCGATGTGAAAAGAAAAAACCGTATCGCAAAAGGATCGGGGACAAAAATAGAACAGGTCAACCAACTGATGAAACAGTTTGACCAGATGAGCAAAATGATGAAAATGATGCAAGGCCCGGGCGGAAAAAACCTGATGAAAATGATGGGCGGCATGAAAGGAATGAGCTAAGCAGAATCATGATTAGAATCAAGATGTTAATCTAATATCTCAAATCTAATATCTCAAATCTCACATCTCAAATCTCATAACCACCAATGCAGCTACTCGACGGAAGAAAAATATCGGAAGAAATAAAAAATGAGATCACCGCAGAGGTCGACCTCATGAAAAAGAACGACGAGAAAGTTCCGCACCTGGCAGCGATCATTGTCGGAAATGACGGCGCCAGCCTCACGTATGTCAACAGCAAAGTCAAGGCTTGCGAACGCGTGGGCTTCGAATCGACACTGATCAAAATGCCCAGTACAACTTCCGAGGCCGAACTTCTGAAGAAAATCAGCAAACTCAATCACGACGACAACATCGACGGATTCATCGTGCAGCTTCCGCTTCCGAAACAAATCAATACGCAACGCGTCATTATGGCCATCGATCCGCGAAAAGATGTCGACGGTTTCCATCCGGAGAATTTCGGTAAAATGGCGCTGGACATGACGACATTCATCCCGGCAACACCGTTTGGAATTTTGGAACTTCTGGAAAGGTATAATGTTGAAACCAAAGGCAAACACACAGTTGTCATCGGCCGAAGCCACATTGTTGGCCGCCCGATGAGCATCCTGATGGGAAGAAAAGGTTTTCCGGGAAATTCGACAGTAACAGTTACGCACAGCTACACAAAAAATATTGCACAGATTACAACCCAGGCCGATATCATCATCACGGCGCTTGGCGTTCCGAATTATCTCAAAGCAGAAATGATCAAGGATGATGCGGTTGTGATCGACGTGGGAATTACGCGTGTTGAAGATAAAAATTCTGAAAAAGGATATGCTATCACGGGCGATGTCGATTTTGAGAACGTCAGCAAAAAAGCTTCTTTTATAACTCCGGTTCCCGGTGGGGTTGGCCCGATGACGATCGCAATGCTGTTAAAAAATACGCTTCTGGCGAGGGAACAACAGCGATTGAGGACTTAATCAACGCTTGTATTTTATTGAGATCCAAAGTTTTCCTTCAATGGTGTCGAGCGTCAGGTGATAGCCCGAATCATAGTTGTTGTCGGAACGATAGTAAAGTCCGGTAATGTTTTTTCCTTTATAATCTTCAAATGCTACGAAGTCGGAATACTGTAAATTTTCTGCAGAAATGACTTTTTTCAATTTATTAGAAGCGATATATTCCCTGAAATTGACATCTTCACCTAAAGTAAAAACGGCTGTCTTCACATTGGCCGAAGTGTCAAAATTACAATCACAATCAGTATTGGAAGGAATATCAATGCGCGCATGCATCTCGATATTGTCAATATTCGCCCATTCGCAACTGCGTTCCCTATAAACAGACTGTACAAAAGACCGTACGCCGATAGTCCCGACGCAGATCATGGCTACAACAATGGCAACAATAATAAATAATAGTCTTTTACTGCCCATTCCAATCGGTTTGATTGGGTTTAACGAAATTTTATTACGAAAATTGTGCGGAATTAATTAATTTCTTCCTTTTCGGTAACGCGGATCATCCTTTTTAATAAACTCCACTTTTCGGATTGCCGTTTCAGGCTTTGGCAGGCTCGCTTCTTCAGTTTTTCCGGAAGGTTCAATCAGCGTATGAAGTTCTTTGATTTCTGCCGGCGTCAGTTCACGATAACGCCCGAGCGGAATATCAAGCGATATATTAATGATGCGTATGCGTTTCAGCGACGTGACTTCATACCCCAAATATTCGCACATACGGCGTATCTGGCGGTTCAGTCCCTGGGTCAGCGTAATTTTAAAAACGTATTTGCTTATTTGCTCCACCTTGCATTTTCGGGTAATGGTGTCCAGGATCGGGATGCCATTGCCCATGCGCTCGATAAACCTGTCAGTGATCGGTTTGTTTACCGTCACGGTATACTCTTTTTCGTGGTTGTTCCGGGCGCGAAGGATTTTATTTACGATATCGCCATCGTTGGTCAGGAAAATCAAACCTTCACTGGCTTTGTCCAATCGGCCGATAGGAAAAATGCGTTCCTTATAATTTATATAATCGATGATGTTGTCAGCTACATCGGGATTGGTCGTACATTCAATTCCGACGGGTTTGTTGAATGCGAGATAAACGAATTTTCCCGTTTTTTCACGAATGAGCTTTCCGTCGATGCGCACTTCATCATCGGGGCCGACTTTACTGCCCATTTCAGCAGCTTTTCCATTGATCGACACGCGGCCTTCTTCCACAAGCTTATCCGCTTCACGACGTGAACAGTAGCCGGTTTCACCAATAAATTTGTTGATGCGCTTCAGGTTCTCTTCCATCTTGCAAAGGTAAACGGAAAATCCGGATTTCTAAATTGCAACGCCAGATACGAAAGCTATCCTAATCGGCTGTGAACCAAAAAAATATTACTTTTAGCCCTTCAAAACAGCGTGATGCACAATATCGAATTGGATCTTATCAGCGTATTTATCCTTGGGGCAACAGCGCTGACATTCATCTATCATGCAATATTGTATTTTTTCAGTCGAGACCGGCTGCTCATCCATTACCTGATCTATTTATTTTTTACCGGCGTTTTTGTCTACATCAAGACTGAAATCCATGCGGCGGCTTTCGGAAGGGATTCGGAAGACTTTCTCATCCACTACTTCCGCGAACCTATCCAGATCATTTACCTTACATCGTATTTCAATTTTATCATTGAGGCCATTGAAGTTTCGGCAAAGAGGCTTTTCCTGTTCAGGTATTGGACTTTTACAATGGCGTTTTTAATCCTGTATTCGGTTGTTCATCCCATGGCGCGGTGGTATTTTCCTGATCTTGATTACAATATTCCTTTCATTATCATGCGCCTGTTCATATTTGGGGTTACTGCCGTTATGCTTTACCAAAGCTTTAAGTTGCGCGAAATCAAGTTCCAGTTGATTATCCTCTACGGATGTACGCTTTATTTTATTTTCGGACTGATCAGCTTCTTTGCGAATTTAAAAGGAAATTACTCCGAGATGCTGATTTATCCCTTGGAATGGCTGATGATCGGCAGTTTTATCGATATTATTTTCTTTTCGGTCGCTGTCAGTTACAGGAACCGGAAAGAATATGAGAACCTAAGTGTGACATTGCTCGCAGAAGCCCAGAAAACAATCGCGCTGCAGTCGGTTGTACTCGAAAAACAGCGGGAACTCGAAAATGAAAGGGCGCGGATTGCTGCCGACATGCATGATGATCTTGGCAGCGGGCTTACGAAAATCACTTACCTCAGTCAGATCGCCATGAAACAGCCTGACTCTGCCGAACATCTTAGAAAAATCAAAGACACGGCAACGGCGCTTGTCGGCAATATGAGCGAACTGATTTGGGTAATGAAAGAGGAAAACAACACGCTTGAAGATCTTGTCACTTACATAAAATCGTACGCATTCGATTATCTCGAGAACAACGGCATCGACTGCAGGGTTGAAATGCCGGAAAAGTTCTATGACATCACAATCAGCGGAAACGACAGAAGGCAGATTTTCCTTTCGGTAAAAGAATGCCTGCACAACATCGTAAAACACGCAAAAGCTACGAAAGTCATCATCGGGATTAACATCGAAAACGGACTCAAAATTATAGTAAGCGATAACGGAACCGGAATTTGTGAGATTGAAAAATCTGACATATTTTCCGGAAACGGACTCAAAAATATGAAGTCCAGAATTGAAAGTATTTCGGGTAACTTTTTAATTTCCAATGATAACGGGACAAAAGTCGCCTTTTCCATCCCATTGGAAACCACTTCCTGAAAATCAACCATAAGTACCATTGCAATTACCGGATAACCGTCTTTCCTTTGCACCGCCAATTCAGCAAGATGATAACAATTTGTATAATAGAAGATATCGCCGACATCCGCAACGGGTTACAGGCCATTATTGAAAGCGATACCCGTTTCAGGTTGCTGCGCAGTTATACGAATGCTGAAGATGCGATGGCAGAGTTGTCACAAATTTGTCCCGACATCGTCCTGACCGACATTAATCTTCCGGGAAAGTCCGGAATCGATTGTGTACAGGCAGTGAAACCGGTTTGCCCGACAATGCAATTTATGATGTTTACCATCTATGAAGACAATGATCAGGTTTTTGAAGCCTTGAAAGCCGGCGCCAGCGGATATATCCTGAAGAATACGTCACCTGAGAAAATAATCGATTCGCTGGTGGAATTGTATGAAGGCGGAAGTCCGATGTCACCGAAAATTGCCCGGAAAGTACTGAGCAGTTTTAAAACGCCGGAAGTCGATCATTCGGTTTACGACCTGATATCGAAACGTGAACAGGAAGTCCTTGAGCTATTAAGCAAAGGATTTCTTTATAAAGAAATTGCCGACAGCCTGAACATTTCGCTGAGCACGGTCAAAAGGCACCTGAACCACATTTATTCAAAATTGCAGGTGCAGAATAAAGTTGAAGCGGTGAATAAACTATACAATAGGGAATAAAATATATGTAATCAAAAAACGAAGTACTTAATCAATTAATCATCAATCAAATCACTCATCATGAAAACAATCAGTTTCGCGGCAGCGTGCATTACGCTGCTGCAGTTCTCAGCCATTGCCCAGCCTGTGGCCAATTCTTCAAACGTTGCCGCAAATTTCCATGCGGAATTCTATTACACCGAAGCCACAGGCTTTTCCCCGGGATCGGCAGGCGCAAACCAGACATGGGATTATTCTGACCTGGAAATTATATTCCTGGGAACCGACAATGCGATTCCGGTAGCAGGTTCGCCTTACGCAGCACAGTTTCCCACAGCAAACTACCTGTACAAGTTCCACGGGATATTCGGAGACAGCGACAGCTATTTTTACCACAACCTTTTGCCCAACAAATTTGAGATTCTTTCACTTGGATATGATGGCGAAAATGGAGATGTGTTCACACCGAACCCGAAAACATATGTGACATTTCCGTACACGTACAATACCGTTTTTACTGATACTTACCAAACCACGGCCGAAACTTCGCCTACATCTTTCACAGCGACTTATGATGCTTACGGTACGTTGATCATGCCTTTCGGGACTTTTACAAATGTGATCCGCCAGAAAGTCGTTTCCAACGGGCAAACGAACTACAACTGGTTCAACGTGTCGCCTTTTTACCCGATCCTGCAGACGGTGCTTGAGGAAAACACGCTTGGAATTGTAAAAGACCTTACCATTCTTGGTGTTGATGATAACATTGCAGCGCTGAAATTCTCGGCTTATCCGAATCCGGTTAACGATGTTGTCACCATTAATTGCCCCGCGGATTTTACAGGTAGTGTTCGAGTAGATCTAAGCGATATTACCGGAAAAACTGTAATTACACGTGCAGAAATGCCTGCCGCCGGAAATTCATTTTCTGTCGATATGCAGGACTGCAGCGCCGGAATCTATTTCCTGAAGCTGACCGATGTGTCTACGAATTCTGTATCGGTACAGAAGTTAGTCAAGAAATAATAACCCATCTTTACCAATGCTTTAACCTGCTGCATGTTTGTGGTACAGAGAGATATTGCCTAATCGCAAGCGGATTATTCACTTAAAATTTACACATGTCAGACAAATCAATTTCAAAAGCAGCATTAATGATGCTGGTTATCGTGGTCACGGTCGTGGCCTCGTATGAGATATATCTCAGGAACAGCGGTGCAAATATCGCTTATGACGACGGACCGGCTTTATGGTCGGATATACGTGCGCAGGTTTATGCGCCGAAAGAGGAGCAGGTTGTTTTCATCGGATCTTCGAGGATAAAATATGACCTGGATATTCCAACCTGGGAAGCACAAACCGGACTGAAAGCAGTGCAATTGGCAATTGTCGGAAGTTGCCCGCGGCCGATGCTGGAAGACCTGGCAAACGATCCGGATTTTAAAGGAAGGCTGGTGATCGATGTGACAGAGCCGCTTTTCTTTTCAGATCTGCCGCCGTATATGGAAAACCCGGGCAAGAACATCAAATATTTCCATGACAGAAGCCTTTCCCAACAAGCAAGTTTTGAGTTGAACAAAGTGCTTGAATCGCAACTGGTATTTCTGGACAAAGACAATTTCTCATTAAATGCACAACTTGACGCAATGCAGTTGGAAAGCCGTAAAGGGACTTATTCGATGCCGATTTTCCCAAGGGATTTCCAACGGACAGAAGCCGACAGGCAAACTTACATGACATCAGGCTTTGTTGCCGATTCAAACCAAGTCAACACTGTTCGTGGTGTTTGGGCCAAATTACTTGGCGGGCCGCACGGGCCGCCGATGACAGATGCACAAATAAATGCGGTTGCGGTTTCTGTAAAAAAATGTACCGACAAGATTAAAAAGCGCGGTGGTGAAGTGATTTTTGTAAGGACACCATCAAGCGGGCCATTTCTTATGGGCGAAACCATGGGATTCCCGCGGGCGAAATATTGGGACAAGCTGCTGCAGGTTACCGGCTGCGACGGAATTCACTATGCTGATTTTCCTGCAACTGCGGGGTTTCAATGCCCGGAGTTTTCCCACCTGAGCCGGCCCGATGCGGTATTGTTTACACAAGCATTCGTCGATATTCTGGATCAAAAAGGGTGGAACGTAAAAGGTTATAACAAAACTCACTTAAAGACTTAAATCATGGTATTCAATTCATATACATTCGTTGTCTTTTTTGCAGTGATGCTTTTGCTGCACAGTCTTCCGCTGTCATGGAAAACAAAAAAAATGAACCTGCTTGCCGGAAGCTATCTCTTTTACGCGGCTTGGAACCCGCCGTTTGTGCTACTGCTTTGGCTGTCGACGGTTGTTGATTTTTTCGTAGGGCGCGCACTTTATACGCAGGAAAATCCGGTGAAGAAAAAGTTCCTTTTGGTGGTGAGCCTGATCGGGAATCTCGGAATGCTTTGCTTTTTTAAGTACGGAACTTTCCTGTTGGAAAATTTCGTCTCTTTAGTCAATACTTTGGGAATTGATTATCACCCTGCAGCACCGGGAATCATTCTTCCTGCCGGAATCTCATTCTATACTTTTACAACACTTTGTTATACGATCGACATGTACAAGAAACACAGCGAGCCTGTAAAATCGCTGCTTGATTTTTCGTTGTTCGTGACGTTCTTTCCACACCTTGTTGCCGGTCCAATCGTGCGTCCGCCGCAATTGGTGCCACAGTTTGAGAAACCCAGGACGGCTTCTAAAAAGCAATTGATGGACGGTTTGCTGTTGTTGTCTTTGGGACTTTTTATGAAAGTAGTCCTGGCCGATGCACTATTATCAACAACTTCCGATGCTGTGTTCAACGCCCCGTTCAGTCTTTCGGCACTTGATGCGTGGACCGGAGTTTTTGCGTTCTCCGGACAAATATTCCTTGATTTTGCGGGTTATTCAACATGCGCCATCGGCGTTGCGATGTGTCTTGGCTTTGTGCTTCCGCAGAATTTCAACTATCCATACGCTGCCATCGGGTTTTCAGATTTCTGGAAGAGATGGCACATTACACTGTCGGCATGGCTGCGCGATTACCTGTACATTCCACTTGGCGGAAACCGTAAAGGGAAAGTGCGTATGTACTTTGCACTCATGGCTACAATGTTGCTCGGCGGATTATGGCACGGAGCCAACTGGACTTTTGTCGCTTGGGGCGGATTGCACGGACTGTATCTTTGGGCAGAAAAATTCTTTAAAGACCGCAGGAAATCTCAGGAAACCGAAAAGCAACATCGCCAATGGGCTGGATTCCTGTATGCATTCCTGACCTTCATGCTGGTGAATATCACCTGGGTTTTCTTCCGTTCTGATTCCTTTGGGAAAGCTTGGCTGCTGCTGGAATCGATGTTCGGCATGGCACCTGACGGAAAAGTTCTGCTAACCACAATGGCGATCATTAAAGTTGGCATCGTAATTCCGGCCATCCTGATCTTTCACTGGATCATGCGCAACCGGAAGGTACTGGAAACTGCTTATACCATGAAATGGTGGTCGCTTGGAATGGTTTGGTCGGCATTGGTGCTGATGATCATCTGGGCGCAGGAAAGCGGCAGCGCCTTCATTTACTTCCAATTTTAATCACCTTATCATGAATTACAAAGATCTTATATATTCTGCAACCTGCCTGTCCTTTACCACAGTAATTGGCGGCGCGGTGTATGAACATTTGGCCGTTGTACCCGAGTGGAGCGCAGCGCCACCTTTGTCCTTATCCATGTTTCAGGGCGAATACGGATTGAATGCCGGTTCTTTTTGGAAGACGATCCATCCTGTTACACTGGCATTTTTTGCGGCCACGCTTATAGTTTCATGGAAATCTGCCCGAAGAATAAACGTACTCTCGGCCTGGCTTGGTTATCTGGCTGTTTTGGCTGTCACCGCCGTTTATTTTGTACCCGAGTTATTGGACATCACGAGTACGGTTTACAGCGAAACCATCAATAATGACCTGACCCGGCGTGCGAAGTTATGGGAAGTGCTCAGCCTTGTAAGACTTGCTGCCATGGTTGTTATGAGTATCATTTTGTTCCTCGGACTTACTAAAAACCGGGAGCGTATTTCACACACTTAAAAAAGGTGTTATTTCCATAAAATCAGCCGGTTCATTTTGAGTCGGCTGATTTTTTTTGTTGGTCGAGGTTTTGTTGCATGCCTAGCCCCGATTGCAGTGGAAATCCTTTTTACAGCATGGAATGCTGGAAAAAGATTGCAACGGAAAGCGGGATTAGCTTCAAATAGAGATTCAAAGATTTGTGAATGGGATAATATTATGGCGCGCAAAAAATCGGCGAAGCAATTACCTGAATACTATTCTTCAGCGAGAAATTTCATGATGCGAGTGTAGAGATCGTCGTCGTGAAGTGCGTGGCCCAAGCCTTTTGTCTCGATAAAAGTAGCGTGTTTCCACGAGCCGGCGATTTTTTTTCCTTCATCGAAAGCTACAATGGTATCGTCTACATCATGGGCAATAATCCCTTTTAGTGAAAGCTTTGGGCCGAAAATACGTCCGGAGAAATCGTCGAGCTTGAAGCGGAACTTTTCAAGAAAATAATTTTCAAGCAGCGAAACCATCCTGGAATTCAGGCTGAGCAAGGAAACATAATTATTGATGAGCGTCTTTAAGTCGGATGGCGCACCGAGCAAAACCATTTTCTTCAGCGTTTCGTTCTGGTATTTGTACTGATAATAAACGCAGGCTGCGCCGCCGATGGAATGCCCGATGAGATAATCAGGGTTGAACTTTTTGACGGCAACATCGATAAATTCGGCGTAAACGGGAACGTTGAATTCGCGTCCGCTCGATAGTCCGTGCGCCGGGCCGTCGATCGCAACAATCGTATGTCCGGAATTTTGTAAAAATGGCAGCATGCGTTCCCATCTTGACGCATTGCTTTCCCAGCCGTGAACCAGCAGGATGACTTTTTCATCGCCTTTCCATATATAGGCTTCAAACTCATGTCCGTTATGGCGGAAGGTTTCGGCGGGTGTATTTTTGAGGACTTCAGGCAGCATTTCCCGCATCAGCCTTCCCGTTCTTGGCTCACTGAACAAGCGGTAGGCAAGGAGTGAGGCCTTTTTCGGGCTGATGTAGCTGAGCAGGTTGATGTATAGCCCGAGCGATTTGGTGAGCAGGAAATATTTGAATTTATCCATAAAAAAAAAGTCCCGAAGACGGGACTTAAATTTATATTGTTGAGAACAATTGTTCCATCTTCTGTCTTTCTTCTTCGGCGAGCGAGGAGTCGACCAAAATTCTTCCAGAGTGTTCGTCAGTGATGATCTTTTTCCTTGCAGCGATCTCAACCTGCGTTTGCGGCGGAATGGTGAAGAATGAACCGGCTGATGCGCCTCTTTCAATGGATACGACTGCCAGTCCGTTGCGGACACTGTTGCGGATCCTGTCGTAAGCAGCCAAAAGTCGTGATTCGATCATGTCGCGGTATTCAGATGACTTTTGTGTCAGGAATTCCTCTTCACGGGCTGTTTCAGACATAATGGCTTCAAGCTCTGATTTTTTGTGTTTCAGGTGTGAAGATTTTGTTTCAAGCTTTTCTTTTGAATTTGAAATCACTTCCTTTTTGTGTTCGATGGAAGCTTTCATTTCACGGATTTGCTTTTCAGCAAGCTGGATTTCAAGTTCCTGGAACTCTACTTCTTTACTCAGGGAATTGAATTCGCGGTTGTTGCGTACCGTTTCCTGCTGTTTGCTGTATCTTTTGATCGCTTCTTTGTGGTCTTCAATTGAATTTTTTCGGATCTTGATATTTTCTTCTACGACTTCAAGTTCGCTTTTCAATTTGTCAAGACGTGTGCTCAATCCGGCAACTTCGTCCTCCAAATCTTCAACTTCGAGTGGCAATTCCCCGCGCACGTTCCTGATTTCGTCGATGCGTGAGTCAATTAACTGTAGGTCATATAATGCCCTTAACTTGTCTTCTACATTTAATTCTTTCGTATTTGCCATATTTATAGGTACTTAACCGGGTTTGTGTTTACTTCTGATAAAATGATTGCAAAATTAAGTATTTTTTTCCGAAGAAAATCAACTATATAATTTTTTGTATAGCGTTCGCTTTCATAGTGTCCGATGTCGGCGAGCAGCAGCTTTTTCTCCGGCAGATAGAAGTCGTGGTATTTTAAATCGGCCGTCAGGAAAGCATCTGCGCCGGCATGAACCGCATTTTTAATGGCAAAACTTCCCGATCCGCCAAGCACCGCAACCTTTTTAATGTGTTTGCCTGTGAATTCCGTATGCCGGATGCTGCCGCACTGCATTTTTTCCTTTACATATTCGAGAAACAATTTTTCCTCCATCGGGCTTTCAAGTTCCCCAATCATTCCGAGGCCGATATTCTGGTGCCGGTTTTTTAACTCATAGATCTCATAGGCAACTTCCTCATAAATATGGCTGTCAAAAAGCGCTTTTAAAATTCCGTCTTCCTGGTGCTTTTTGTAGGTAACTTCAATTTTGACTTCATTGCCAATAGTGAGCTCGCCTTTTTTTCCGATCACAGGATTGCTGTCTTCGTTGCCCCTGTATGTGGTGAAACCGGTCGAATTGAAGCTGCAATGATCGTAATTGCCGATTGTTCCTGCGCCGGCTGAAAACATTGCATTTCGCACCTGGTCGGCATTATCGGGAACTGCATACGTGACAAGCTTTCGGATGAAATTTTCCTTCGGGATGAGTATTTTCGGATTGGAGAGTTCAAGCGCATCGCAGATAATTTTGTTTACACCATCCATGTGATTGTCGAGCGCCGTATGGATTGCATAGATCGCAATATCGTTTTTGATCGCTTTCATAACGCTGCGCTCGGCATAATTTTTTCCTGTGAGGGATTTCATTCCGGAAAATATGATCGGATGAAAACATACGATCAGATTGCAGTTTTTTTCAATGGCTTCACGGATGACCGGCTCAAGCGCATCGTGACAAACAAGGATTCCCGTGGCTTCTGCTTCGCGGTTTCCGACCAGCAGGCCTACGTTGTCAAAATCTTCCGCATACGCCGCCGGCGCCATTGTTTCAAGTACCGATATGATTTCTTTTATTTTCATAATTATGTTGACCACGGATTAAGAAATTCCTTTATCACCCAGTTATCGTTCACCTTTTCCATTAAAAGGACGCTGCCGTTGTTGTGTTCGATGCTTCTGTAGAAAACGACTTTTACAAGTGCATGCTTCCCGTCGGGATAATAGACAGGCTTACTGACGATCATCAGTCGCTGGTTGTTCAGGTTAAAGCGTTTTTGTTTTTCCTGATACTGCTCCAATGTCAGGCAAGTGTTGACTTTCTGCGGAAGCGCTGACTTTTCTACCGAAAAGATGCTTTCAAGTTCCGGCTCCCATTTTTTTGAAGCCATATCCGATGAAACCTGCGCTTTTAGTTTTTTGGATACGTCAGGTGGCAGTTTCAGGTTGTTGATCGTCTCAAAAAGCTCCTCGTTGTTGTTTGCCTTTTCGCAATAAAAAAACAGCAGTTGGTTGCGGCCTTTGTAGATCGCTTTTTCGTTTTTGTAATAATGACTCAGGATCGTGTGCAGTACAGCGGTATCAGGCTTGTGCTGCGCAAAAGACAAAATCGGCAACAGGCAGAAAAATATGCAGGAAAGAAGCGCTTTCATAACTTGTATAGCCTTGAAATGGTGAAACTTTTTGGGTATTTCAAAGATAAAAATTATACTTTCGTAAAATGGTTTTGCTGCGTAAAATACTGTTTCCGTTCGCCGTTTTGTACGGATTCATTACATGGTTTAGAAATTATCTTTACGACAACCAGTTCCTGAAATCCTATTCGTTTCCAATTCCGGTTATTGCCGTTGGAAATCTTTCTGTGGGCGGGACCGGAAAAACCCCTCAGATCGAATACCTCGTCAGGCTGCTTTCGCCCAATCACAGAATCGCCGTGCTGAGTCGCGGTTATAAAAGAAAATCGGAAGGCTTTATTCTTGCCGATACGAATTCTGATGCCCAATCACTTGGCGACGAACCGTACCAATTTCACAGTAAATTTCCTGAAATCCATGTGGCGGTTGATGCAAACCGGAAGGAAGGAATTGAAAAACTCAGGACGCTTGTCAACCCGGATATCATTTTGCTCGATGATGCGTACCAACACAGGAAGGTTAAGGCCGGTTTTTATGTTTTACTGACAGCCTATGGTGATCTCTATGCAGAAGATTTTATGCTGCCAACCGGGAATCTCCGCGAAGCAAGAAGCGGAGCCAACCGTGCGGATGTTGTCGTAGTTACTAAATGTCCGCAGAATCTGGCTTCGGAAGAAATGATTAAAATCAGAAACAAGCTGAAAATTTCAAAAGGCCAGCCCCTGTTTTTTACCTTTATTGATTATGACCAATTCGTATATTCGGCAACGGGCAGGCTTCCGATAGAAGAAGTTCGCCGCGACGACAAGCTGTTGATTGCCGGAATAGCAAAGCCGGAACCTTTTTTCAATTTCATAAAAAAGTCTGGTGACGAAACGCTTATTTTTCCGGATCATCATTTTTTTACGGATGCCGATATTCAAAAGATCAAATCAGCGGCTGCAAACCGAAAAATCATTACCACCGAAAAAGATTTTGTAAGGCTGAAGGATTTGCTTCCCAAGGCGCAGCTTTATTATTTGCCGGTAAAAACTTCATTTATAAAAAACCAACAACAATTCGATAAAAAAATTACACAATATGTGGGAAAAAGTACAGGAAACAGTTAGTTATATCAAAGAGAAGATTAATTATTCGCCTGAGTACGGCGTTATTCTCGGATCAGGCCTCGGCGGATTTACCAAGGATATGGAAATTGACATTTCACTTCCATATGAAGACATTCCGAATTTTCCTGTTTCCACAGTCGAAGGCCATAAAGGCGCACTTGTCTTTGGAAGGATCGGCGACAAGAAAGTAGTTGCCATGCAGGGCCGTTTCCACTTTTACGAAGGCTATTCGATGCAGGAAGTAACTTTCCCTGTGCGCGTGATGAAATATCTTGGTGTTGAAAAACTCATTGTTTCAAATGCTTCCGGCGGAGTGAACGCGCATTATCAGGTCGGCTCCATTGTGATTATTAAAGACCATATCAATATGTTGCCCGAACATCCGTTGCGCGGCGCAAACGATAAACGTTTCGGCCCGAGGTTCGTGAATATGAGTGAACCTTACAGCCGGAAAATGATCCTGAAGGCAAAAGAAATTGCAAATGAGCTGGAAATTGATGTTAAAGACGGCGTTTACCTGGGTTTACAAGGGCCAACTTTTGAAACACTTTCCGAATATAAGATGGTAAAATCCCTTGGCGGCGATTGCGTCGGGATGTCTACGGTGCCTGAAGTCATCGTTGCGCGCCACATGGAACTTGAGACTTTCGGGATTTCTGTCATTACCGATATGGGCAATGAAGAAAGCATAGATACCATCACGCATGCCGAAGTTCTTGAAGCTGCGAGAAACGCTGAGCCGCATGTTCGCAGGCTGATCCGCGAGCTGATCGTAAGGTATTAATTAGAAAACCGCGAATGTGTCAACGAGCAGCTATGATACACTTTTTTGATCTGCTGATCAACTCACAAATTAAATATTCTGGGAAATGACCTTGTAGAAATTATCAGGGTCAAACGGTTTTGTAATGACGTCATTCATGCCATAGGACAGCAGCATTTCACGGTTTTCGTTAAGCGAGATGGCCGTCAGGGCAATGATCCTGGTATGCGTGTCGAAAGTACGGATCGTTTGTGTTGCGATCGTTCCGTTTATGCCCGGAAGGTGAACATCCATCAGCACAAGGTCGTAATAATTGTTCTTGACCGCTTCGATCGCATCTTCACCATTGTCGATGATCTCGCACAGGACCTGCTTGTTTTCGAGCATCTTCTTGGTAATCATCTGGTTGATCTTGTTGTCTTCGATCAGCAGGACTTTCTTGTTTACGAAAAGCGAATCGTCATAATCTTTATCGGTTTCGATTGTCTGCTCCGCA
The DNA here is from genome assembly GCA_036399795.1 of Flavobacterium sp. Lineage (GTDB taxonomy): Bacteria > Bacteroidota > Bacteroidia > Flavobacteriales > Flavobacteriaceae > Flavobacterium. The sequence goes on along the minus strand of DASWML010000004.1, from coordinate 187,187 downwards.
CCAAGCCTGAATTTAAGTCCGAAATAAAACGTCGACCCGCGGCCAATTTTACTGTCAAGCCTGATTTCTCCGCCCAGGATGTCAATCAGTTTTTTAACAATGTTGAGTCCGAGACCTGTACCGCCATATTTCCTGTTGATCTCGATCGAGCCTTGTGCAAAGCTGTCGAAAATGCTTTCCTGTTTGTCCTCGGGTATTCCGATTCCCGTATCAACGATTTTAAAGTTGATGTAAGCAGTTTCATCATCTTTCGATTCCAGTTTCGCAATAACTTTTACCTCTCCGTTTTTGGTGAATTTAAGTGCATTGTTGATCAGGTTGATGAAAATCTGCGAAAGCTTCGTAGGGTCGCCAAGAAGGTGATCGGGAATAGTTTCATCGATCTCGATGATGTATTTGTTGTTGTTCGAATGTGCAAGTTCACGAAGTGAATTCTGAATATTTTCAAGCAAAAGCTTCAGGTTGAAATGAATTTCCTCTGCCTGGACATTTGTCGATTCGATCCTGTTGATCTCCAGGATTTCATTAATGAAGGTAAGCAGGTAATTTCCCGAAAATTTTAATGATTCAAGATAATTGAGCTGTGATTTTTTCGGACTTTCCTCCAGCAACAGGTGTGTAATTCCATTGATCGCATTGAGCGGCGTACGAAGTTCATGGCTTACAGTCGACAAGAATTCGGCGCGTGCTTTTGAAGCTTTTTCGGCCTTGTCTTTTGCGATCTGCAACTCATTATTCTTCTCCTTGAGCATCAGGTTCGACTGGTTCCTGATAATATTGTTCTTGTAAAGCGACAAACTCAGCAGCGACAGGATCGAAATCAGCGCGATGGCCAGAATACTGATGACTTTCGCAAACCGGTTCGCTTCTTTTTGCTGGCGGTTCTCGCGGTGCATCTGTTCGATGGTTTTGAGCTTTTCGCTTTCCTTGAATTTATTGTAATCCTCGGCGCCAAGTCGCTCCTTATTGAGGGTGAGGATGCTGTCTTTTAGTTCGTTATGTTTTTTCAGGTATTGAAATGCCTGATTGATATCGGTCATGTCCTCATAAACTTCGCTCATTGATTGGTAAATCTTTGAACTCAGATCGATGTTGTTTGCCCGCCGGTTGAGATCCAGTGCGCGTTTGAAATAATTGACCGCAAGGTTGTTGCGGTTTTGTGAGGCTTCAATGGTCCCGATCTGGTACAGGGCTTCAGCCTTGATCTTCAGGAAATCGTCGTTGTCAGGCTGCGCGATGATCGTGCTGAAAATCGAACTTGCCAACTGGTTTTTTCCCTTGGCTTTGTATACGATGCCTTTTTGAAGGTTGAGCAGTTCGATCGCATCCGGGATCTTGATCGTCTGATAAATCGTTTCCGCTTTGTTGAAGTTGATCTCTGCCTTGGAATAATTCCCCTTTTCCATATAGCAAAGGCCGATATTGTAGTAAGCATAAGCCTGCTCTGCCGAAGGCCTGAGTGTATTGTAGAGCGAAATGCTTTTGTTGAAGATCTCTATCGCATCATCATATTTCTTGAGTTCAATATAAAATGTACCGAGTAACGAAGATGCATTCGCCTCGGCTTTTACCATTTTATTGTTGTGCGCGAAGTCGATGGCTTTCTGCGCATTCTCGAGAGAATTCTTGTAATTGTTGATCTTCGAGCTGAAATTCGCCAGTTGGATGTAATAGCTCACGCTGTCCTGCGGTTCAGCCGACCTTTGCTGTGCAAACAACATCTGGCTCAGAAAAATTAGAAACAACAGGTAAGACCTCATGCGGGGAAAGCTGATTTTGAGCGACTAAATTAGAAAATTATTTATTACTTGTTAAAATTATGAGGTCAATTAATCTTGAAGAGTATCCGATCTCATTGTCATACCAACCTACAACCTTCACCATTTTTCCAATAACAGAGGTGAGCTGTGCATCAAAAAGGCAGGAATTCCGGTTGCCAAGTATATCAACGGAGACAATGGGGTCTTCAGTATATTCAAGAATCCCTTTAAGATCATTTTCTGCGGCAGATTTAAAAGTGGCGTTTATTTCTTCAATTGAAACCTCTCGTTTTACGTAGCACGTAATGTCGGTGAGCGATCCATCGGGAACGGGAACGCGTATTCCGCTTCCGCCAATTTTGCCTTCCATTTCAGGGAAAATCTTTGTGATGGCTTTGGCTGCGCCCGTTGTGGTTGGAACAATCGACTGGCCGGCGGCACGTGCGCGTCGAAGGTCGCGGTGCGGCTGGTCGTGCAAACTCTGGTCTGTTGTGTAAGAATGGACGGTTGTAATGTATGCCTGTTCGATTCCGCATAGTTCATCGATGATTTTTACCATCGGGGCGGCATTGTTCGTCGTGCAGCTGGCATTTGAAATAATGGTTTCCCAACCGTCAAGGATGTTGTCATTAACACCAAGGACTACGGTTTTTATTTGTTCGGTTTCTGAAGGTGCCGAAAGAATCACTTTTTTCGCTCCTGAATCGATGTGAGCATGGATTTCCTCATAAGTTTTATATTTTCCTGTCGATTCTACGACAACGTCAATATCAAGTGATTTCCAGTCGAGATTCAAAATACTCCTTTCATGGAAGAACGGATATTTCTTTCCTGAAACAATGATGGAATTCCCGTCATGCTTGCAATCAAAAGGCAGCACGCCATGAATCGAGTCGTATTTTAAAAGATGCGCCATCGTCCTGTTGTCGGCAATGTCGTTGATGGCAACAACTTCAATCTGCGGATGGTCGAGCAGCAGCCGGAAGAGATTTCTTCCGATGCGTCCAAAACCGTTGATGGCAACTTTGGTTTTTGTCATATTGGTGTGTCGAATGTGAAAGTCGAATGTCTTAATGTCAGATGTTGAAAGTCGAATGTCTTAATGTTGAAAGTCGAATGTCTTAATGTCGAAAGTCTAATGTCTTAATGTTGAAAGTCGAATGTCTTAATGTTGAAAGTCTAATGTTTTAATGTCAAATGTTGAAAGTCGAATGATGAAAGCCGAATGATGAAAGCCGAGTGATGAAAGTCGAATGTCGAAAGTCAAAGGTTTGCTGTAGGGCGCGCGGCTGCGTTAGCGATGGCAGCGGAAATCCTTTGTAACTGAGCTTGCCGAAGGAAACAAAGATTGCAGCGAACAGCGCGGGCCGCAGGCAACGCTAAAAAGATTCGAAGTTAGAATCAGGAAAGACTGACCAGCTCTGACATCTTATCTCAAGTCTCGCAATTACAAAATGTGTTTCTGTGCTTTGTAAGAACTTCTCACAAGCGCGCCGCTTTCTACGTGGCGGAAGCCCATTTCGAGTCCGATTTCTTCGTATTTTTTAAATTGGTCCGGTGTAATGAATTCTTTTACCGGAAGGTGTTTTTTGCTCGGCTGTAAATATTGCCCGATGGTAACCACATCAACATTAGCATCACGCAGGTCGCGCATCGTTTGGATTACTTCTTCTTCGGTTTCGCCAAGCCCGAGCATGATTCCCGATTTTGTCCTGTTGACGCCTTTTTCTTTCAAATATTTCAAAACGGCAAGGCTGCGGTCGTATTTGGCCTGGATGCGTACTTCACGCGTAAGCCTTCTCACGGTTTCCATGTTGTGTGAAACGACTTCAGGATTTGCGGCAACGATCCGGTCGATGTTGCGCTCATTTCCCTGAAAATCGGGAATCAGGGTTTCCAGGGTTGTTTCCGGGTTCATCCGGCGGATCGCTTTTATGGTTTCATACCAGATAATCGAGCCCATATCTTTCAAATCGTCGCGGTCAACAGAAGTTACAACAGCATGTTTAATGTTCATGATCTTGATCGAACGCGCCACTTTCTCGGGTTCATCCCAATCTACGGTTTCGGGCCGGCCGGTTTTTACGCCGCAGAACCCGCACGACCGCGTGCAGATGTTTCCGAGGATCATAAATGTCGCCGTGCCTTCGCCCCAGCATTCGCCCATATTGGGGCAACTGCCTGACGTACAAATCGTATTGAGCTTATATTTGTCGACCAGCCCGCGCAGCTCAGTGTATTTCTGCCCGATCGGGAGCTTGACTTTGAGCCATTTGGGTTTGGCGGTCGGAATGTTGTTGTCTAGAAGCGTTTCCATAGCGGAATGTTAACTGTGTTCAGGTCGGCTGTTCGCCGCGGGTGAGCTACAAAGGTAAGAATAAATAAGACGAAAGTCGAAAGATGAAGTCGAAAGACGAAAGTCGAAAGATGAAAGACAAATGACGAAAGTCGAAAGTGGAAAGTCGAAAGGAAAGAGACATTTTTTTAGAAGCTGTTCCGGCTATCCGCTTTAGTCCTCGCTGCGCTGCGGGCTACCGCTGCTATCCGGGCTAGGGCATTCTGCTATCAGTTAATTAATTTTATTCCACAAAATCCAATTCCCTTCCGTGCGTTTCCGCGACCGTGAGCGTTGAATAAATTCCCAAAGCAAAAACGATGGTGCCAACAATTACTGCCGATATGACTACGCCAAAATCCACTTTAAAGAAATCAAAGCCAAGCAGCATCACAGGAACGAGTCCGCGCACCATATTCGGAACTGTCGTCGTTGCCGTACTCCGGATATTGGTTCCGAATTGCTCAGCCGCAACGGTAACAAACATTGCCCAGTAACCGGTTCCAAGTCCGAGCCACGCGCAATAGAAGTAATACATGTTTTCGGTATTGGCGCTGCCTGACAGCATCAGGACAATTCCGAGCATCGTAAACAGCATCATATAGAAAATCGCCTTTTTCCTCGACTCCAGCCAGTGCGAAATAAACCCGCTCGCAAAGTCGCCTATTGAAATTCCGACATAACCCCACATGATTGCTTTTCCGGGATCGATGCTTTCTATTTCAAGCGCCGGAGCAAACTGATTTCCCATAACGGCCAGAATCCCGATGCAGAACCACGTCGGCATTCCGATAGCGATGCATTTAAGGTATTTTATGAGCCGTTGTTTGTTAGTGAAGAAAGACAAAAAGTTGCCTTTTGCCACCGAAACATTTTTTTCAAGGTCTTTATACATGCCACTTTCATAAACGCCGATCCGAAGCGAAAGGAGCATTAATCCGAGGCCGCCGCCAATAAAATACGCTACTGTCCAGCTTCCTGCGAGTTCTACGGTGAGCTGTGCTACAACGGCGCCCAACAATCCAAAACCGGCTACAATAGACGTTCCTATGGCGCGAAGTTCTTTGGGAAGGCTTTCGGAAACGAGCGTGATTCCGGCGCCGAGTTCGCCTGCGAGTCCGATTCCGGCGATAAACCTTAAAACAGCATACAGCATGACTTTGTCGCCCAAATCTACATAAGGAAGAAAACCACAGGCAATGTTCGCCATTGAATAAACGATGATCGAGCCGAACAAAACCGACAATCTTCCGCGTTTATCACCAAGGATTCCCCAGATTATCCCGCCGAGCAGCAGGCCTGTCATCTGGAAATTCAGGATCAGGGTTCCGGCGCTGTCGGCGTCAAGGTTCATGTCTTTGAGGCTGGGAACCCGAACAATCCCGAAGAGCAGCAGGTCATAAATATCAACGAAGTAACCGAGTGCGGCAACAATAACAGGAAAACTCAGCAGGTGTTTAATTTTTTGCGAAAAGGTGAATTCCATCCGGGATTTTTTTCAAATGTAGAAAAATTTTGATGCGATTGAAAAAGTGCAGCCCCGATGGAAGCAGCATCCTTTTGCCGCCGGAAGTCTTCCGCGAAAGCTGCAGTAGCATAAAGGCAGAAGATAACGCGTACAGCGGGATCATGCTGCCCAAAAAAATTAACTTTGCAAAAAATTACTTCATGGAAGTCAGAGACAGCAACGGCAATATTTTAAAAGACGGCGATTCGGTAACCGTGATAAAAGACCTGAAAGTACGCGGTTCATCGGATGTGATCAAGCGCGGCACTAAAGTCGGCAACATCAAACTAACGGATGATCCGGCGGAAATTGACTGCCGCGTGAATAAAACTGCCATGGTTTTACGTACGGAATTTGTGCGGAAAGCATAAAAAAAACCGCAGACCCGTGAAAATGCGGGCCTGCGGCGCAGCAAAATTAATATATCAGAGTTTTACAGTGATCGGCATGGTATAGGCCGTGCGAACCGGCTGTCCGTTGATCATGCCGGGCGACCATTTTGTTTTGAGTGATTTGAGTACGCGGATGGCTTCGGCGGCGACCCCGTAACCCGGATCGCGCGCCACACGGATTCCGGTCATGCTGCCATCGGGTTCAATAACGAAAGTGACGTAAACTTTTACCTGGTCTTCCTCGATTTCGAGCTGTTTGAAGTTTCTTCCGACATAGGCATAAAACCTTTCCATTCCGCCGGGGAATTCCGGAAGTTTATCCAGTACGTTCGTAGTGACGATTTTTCCTTCTGAATTTCCGGAAGCTGGTATCGTAGCGGTTCCCGTTCCTGATACCGTTCCTGTAGTCGCGGTTGGCGAAGTGTTGCCTTCCGGGCCCGGAGCGGGCACAACATCATGATTGTCCTTGTTTTTGGCAATGTCCTGATCGGCTTGGGATGGTTTTACGATTTCAGGATTGCTGAGTTGCTTTTGTTCGGGCTTGTCGGTTGTTGGCTTCTCAACTGCGGGCAGTGTCGTTTTTCGGGGCTGATCGGGAAGCGGCGGATTGATGTTGCTGAGCTCCACCACAATTGGCGGCGCATCAAAAACCGGAAGTGTTGTCTTTTCGCGCAGGTTGTTGATGGTTACCGGAATTGCGATAGCGGATGCGAGAAGAAGAACGCCTAAAAATAATGCGGTTAAAGTGGTTCGGGAAGTTTCCTGGCGCAGGCGGTAAGCGCCATATTCTTTGTTCTTCCCTTCAAAAACGAGATCAAGCCAGCCTTTCTCAAAAATACTAACACTGTTCATAACACGATGTTTAATTGGTTAGGTACCTTCATTGCATAAGCATGGTCTTTTAACACATAACTTAAAAAGAGTTTAAAAAATTGCGGAAATTTAAGAAAATTTTAGATCAGCACTTATTGGTGATGACATCGGCCAGCAGCTTCTTGGCGCGGAGTAACTTTATCTTGACATTATTGAGCGGTTCTTCAAGGATATCGGCAATTTCCTGATAGGAGAGTTCCTGGAAGTAGCGCAATTGGATCACTTCCTGATAATGTGGTTTGAGTTGTTTGATGCAATTGAGCAGGCTGGCAAGGTTCTGCTGGCGGATGAGTTCGTCTTCGGCGGAAAGCGTCGTGTCGGCAACATCATACGCCGGATGGTCGTCGTCGTTATTAAGATCGACAAAAAGAGATGATTTCCTGCGCCGCAGCATGTCGATATGGACATTTTTTCCAATCGCGATCAGCCAGGTGTTGAACTGGAATTCGGGATTGTAAGTAGCGATCTTGTCGAAGGCTTTTGAGAAAGTTTCTATGGTGATGTCTTCCGAATCGGTTTCATTCTCGGTTCGCTTTAGCATGAAACCGTAAACTTCATTCCAGTAACGGTCGAGCAGGAAGGTGAATGCGACCTGATCGCCTTTCTTTGCAAGTTCTATATAATCATTTACTTCCAATGGACGGGTTTAGAGAAGATGTTGCTCAAGAAAACGTTGAGTTGCGTAAAGATAAGTACAATTTCGATGATCGGAAACCAGTACATGACATCTTTCTCTTTTAATTTTCCGGCTGAGAATCCTAAGGTCAGCCATGTAAAAAGATACCTGAAACCGATGATGCTTACCACAATTATCCATTGGTATTGGAATGCCAGCAAGATAATCGGCAGCAGGATGAACAGCAGTTGTGAAGCGTAAAAAACACCAAGCTGAAATTTATCGGAAAACTTATAAAATCCGGCTGTGGATACGTGCCTTCTTTTTTGGGTGAACCATTCTTTGAAAGTCTTTTTAGGTTCTGAATAAGTAAAGCTTTCGGGAGTATAGCAAATAGTCGTATTTACTTTTGTTCCCGCCTGGTTTACAAACAGGTCGTCATCACCGGAGCGCAGTTTCATGTGGTCGATGAATCCGTTGACGTTAAAGAATTCTTCACGTTTGTATGCCAGGTTTCGACCGACGCCCATGTACGGGTGGCCGGATTTAGCCCACGAAAAATACTGAACAGCGGTGAGCATGGTTTCAAAACGGATGATTTTGTTCAGGAAGGAATTCGCGATTTTTTCATACGCACCATAACCCAGAACGATGGTTTTCTGCATTGTGAACTGCGAAGACATTTCCTTTATCCAGTTTTTTGACGCAGGCCTGCAGTCGGCATCGGTAAAAAGAAGGTATTCATATTTTGCTGCTTTGATGCCGAGTGTCAGCGCGAATTTTTTATTTCCCCAAAACGCTTCGTTATTTTCGACTTTTACGAGCTTTACGTTCGGATACTGCTTTTCATAGGCTTCAAAAAGTTCCAACGTGTTGTCGCTTGAGGCATCGTCGATCAGGACGATTTCAAAATGCGGATAATCCTGTTCGATCAGCATCGGAACGAATTTCGCAACATTTTCTTCCTCGTTCTTGGCACAGACGATAACCGAAACGGGAATTTTTTTAGGATTGCTTTGTTGTGGTTTTGCAAAAGCGAATTTGCCGAAGATACCTAAATAGTAAAAGAGCTGGATGGCAACAATGACGATAAAAGCGTAAAAAGTAATGATCAGCATATAAGCAAATTGTCTTTAAAAATGACTGCAAATGTACTAAACCAAATAGGAAATGTAAAGGCGAAAATGCCGATTGTGGATAACTAAAAGGTGCGTTTTCTCATTTCTTCGGCAATGGCGGCGGCATCGGGATTTTGGGTTTTTTCAAGCTCGCCGATGATGTTGTCATGGTTGGTTTTATCACGGTTTTGCGATAATTTCCGCTTGGCACTGATCTCGGTGATGTCGATTTGGAAGACGACAATTCCGCGCGCCTGCATCATGGTTTTGTTTGTCATTGTTTCGACTCTCACAGGATTTTCGGAAGCCGCTTCATACTTGTCGACAAGTTTTTTTAAGTGTTGGAGCGCTTCATCATCAGTAAGAATTTTAATTTTTCCATAAACATGCACGGCAATATAATTCCACGTCGGAACATTCTCATGATCGTACCATGAAGATGAAATGTAGTGATGCGGACCGGAAAAAATTGCAAGTACTTCTTCTCCGGAAGCGAAATCTTTCCATTGTGGATTTTCCTTTGAGATATGTCCGTGAAGTATCTCCTTTCCATCAGGCTTTACCTCAAATACAAGCGGAATATGTGTGGCCCATAGTTTTTCACCGCTGCGGCTGACAAGGATCGCAAACCCGTTTTCTACCAAAAACTGCCTGATGCCTTGAGGGTTTTCATTTCGATAAATTTCAGGGATGTACATAATTTTTTTCTGCAAATATAAGAACCAACCAAGCAGATGATTTAATAAATAAATTGTTAAATTATTAATGTAATTATTTATATTTGAGGTTCTTAATAAATTGACTATGGCAAAATTTTACTTATTAATATTATTATTAGCTGTAGGCCCGGTCTTAAGAGCGCAAATTGTTAATATTCCGGACGCTGGCTTCAAGGAAATGCTGCTAAATTATACTCCCGATATTGATACTAACAATGATAATGAAATTCAGGTGGCAGAAGCCGAGCAGGTAACAGAATTGTTGATTTACAATTATGTGATTCATGATATTGAAGGAATACAGGCTTTTTCAAACCTTCAGTATGTGGAATCGGAAGGATACGCCTGGCCCGAACTGGATTTTAGCGGTATGGCCAATCTCGAAACAATTTCACTGCAAATGATCGAAGGCGTATCCAGCGTCAATCTTGCAGGATGCGTGAATTTAAAGCATCTTGATCTTTTCGGGACTTTTGTTTGGAATTGGAATGCGGATTTTTCCGGGCTTCCCGCGCTGGAGACAATCGATTGCAGTCAGACGCAAATGGCTTCAATCAACTTATCCGGATTAACCAATTTAACATCCCTAAAAGTCGCGAACAATGAAATTGAAGTATTGGATATTGCCGCACTCACAAGCTTGACATATCTGGATTGCAGGAATAATAGTATTGAAGTACTGGATGTTTCAGCATTAACAGGACTTACCTACCTGAATTGCAGCACGAATCAGGACATTGCGGTGCTTGATGTTGCACCATTGACAAATCTCGAATACCTTTATTGTACCGATAATCAGATTTCATCGCTTGATGTGAGCGGATTAACGCCGTTAAAGGAGCTGGACGCTTCATACAACTCAATTGCAACGTTAGAGGTTTCAGCGCTGATTAACTTGGAAAAGCTTTATTGTTCTGACAATAATTTGACGCAATTGGATGTAGCGCCACTGGTCGACTTGAAAGTATTATGGTGTGGCAGCAACCCGATTCCGGCGCTTGATGTCACCACACTGACGCTATTGGAAGAATTAAATGCCGGAGGTTGTCAACTGTCGCAGCTTGACGTCACGCACAACACGCAACTGCATACACTTGTTTGTGACAGCAATAACCTTACTGCACTCGATATTGCGCAAAATCTGAATCTTGAGCAGTTGCTTATAGCTTATAACCAGCTTACTACGATTGATGTATCCGACCACCATTTACTTAAAAGGTTCGGCCTGTCGGGAAATCTTTTTACGACCTTGGATCTCAGCGCTTCGCTAAATGATGATTCGATAGATTATCAAATAAGCAACAATCCGAACCTTACTTATATCAACCTAAAAAATGGGGCTGATATCGGCGGATCTTTTTTCAATGTCGCGAATTGTCCGAATCTGGAATTTATATGCGCCGATGAACATAACATTCCATACATTATCGGTCAGATGGAATGGAATAATGTAACAGGCGTCCAGGTAAACTCATATTGTTCTTTTACGCCCGGCGGTACTCATAATACGATCGAAGGCACGCTTACAGTCGATGTAAACGGAGATGGCTGTGACGGTTCTGATGTCACATTTCCAAATATTAAAGTCGGATTAGTTACCGGAACCGATACTGGTGCAACTTTTACCACATCAGCCGGTGGTTATGCGTTCTTCACCGGAGCCGGAACCTTCACCCTTACTCCTGAAATTCACCTTCCGTACTTTACGGTTGTGCCGGCGTCTCAAAATGTTTCGTTCGATGCCAATGACGGAAGCGCGCAGACCGTAAATTTCTGTATTTCTCCACTCGGCATCCATAACGATCTTGAAATTTCGATAGTTCAACTTGCGGCGTTAATGCCCGGCTTTGATGTTAGTTTCAGGATCGTGTATAAAAACAAAGGAAACCAGGTCATGACCGGCAGCGTGATTTTCGGTTATCCGGAACCACAACTGGATTATGTTTCGGCAACACAGGCTCCATCAGGAACCAATCCCGGAAGTGTTCAGTGGGATTTCTCAAACATGCTGCCCTTTGAAAGCAGGACTATTGACGTGGTTTTAAACGCAAATGCACCAACTGAGACTCCACCTGTACAACTTGGTGATGTAATTTTTTTTAATGCATCCGTAAACCCAATTGCAAACGATGAGACGCCTGAAGATAATGTAGTTGAAGCATTGCAGACTGTTGTGGGCTCGTTCGATCCAAACGATAAAACCTGCATGGAAGGAAATACGCTCACTACGGATATGATCGGCGAATATCTTCATTACCTGATACGGTTCCAGAATTCAGGAACAGCTCCGGCGCAGAATATCGTAGTCAAAGATGTGATCGATACGTCGGAATTCGACCTTTCATCATTACAGATGATTGCAATGTCGCATCCGGGCGTAGTCCGTATCACCAATAACATTGCTGAATTCATTTTCGAAGGAATAAACCTTCCGGCAGAACAGGACAATGAGCCGGGAAGCCATGGTTTTGTATCCTTTAAAATCAGGACTCTTGATACTCTTGTTGAGGGCAATACCGCATCAAATACAGCCGATATATATTTCGACTATAATTTTCCGATTGTTACCAACACAGCTGAGACAACTTTCTCAAACCTCGGAGTGAACCAGCACGAATCGATAAAATTCAATGTGATGCCTAATCCAGTCCGGGACAGCGTCACAATTTCTTCGGAAGTCCCGTTCTCGTCCGTCAGCATTTACGACATTCAGGGAAGATTGCTTGCCATGTACCTGAACGATTCGCCGCAGGCAGAAATTGATCTTTCTAATAACCGCAGTGGTGTCTATTTTTTGAAAATGGAGCACCAAAACGGAAGCAGTACCATTAAAATTGTCAAGGAATAATTAAATGATGTTGACCTCGGCTTCGATCTCAATTCCGAACATCTCTTTTACAGTTTTCTGAACATCACGCGCCACCGCAAGAATTTCCTGGCCGGTGGCGTTTCCATAATTTACAAGTACAAGCGCCTGGTTTTTGTGGATGCCTGCATCACCAAAGCGTTTTCCTTTAAAGCCAGCTTTTTCTATCAGCCAGCCGGCGGGAACTTTAACTTCTGTTTCCGAAATAATATAATGCGGCATCTCAGGGAAGTTTGCATGGATATTTTCAAATTCGCTTCTCGGAATGATCGGGTTCTTGAAAAAACTGCCGCTGTTTCCGAGTTCTTTCGGGTCCGGAAGCTTGCTGCGGCGAATTGCGATCACGGCATTGCTGACATCCTTTAAGGTCGGAACTGCTATGTTTTGGGCGGCAAGTTCTTTCTGGATATCGCCATAACTTGTATTGATTTTGTGATCGCGTTTAGTCAGCCTGAAAACTACTGAAGTAATGATGAATTTATCTTTTGCTTCATGCTTGAAAATGCTTTCACGATATCCGAAATTACATTCTTCTTTAGTGAAAGTTCGTGTATTTAAATACTTGGTTTCCAATGCTTCACATGATATGAACGTATCTTTTATTTCAGTGCCGTAAGCGCCAATATTCTGAATCGGCGTGGTTCCGACATTGCCCGGGATGAGCGACATATTCTCGAGTCCGCCATAATTATTGTCGATGGTATAAAGCACGAATTCATGCCAGTTTTCGCCTGCCATTGCTTCAATCCATACATGATCATCGTCTTCATGGATGATTTTTTTTCCCTTCAGGTCCACATGGATTACAAGGGTATCGATGTCTTTTGTCAAAAGCATGTTGCTTCCGCCGCCGAGGATGAATATTTTTTCGTTTGGATGTTCGGCCAACACGTGCTTGAGTTCATCCACCGAATGCACCGCAACAAACTGCTTCGCCTTTGCATCGATGCCGAAAGTGTTGTAATTCTTAAGCGGAAAATTGTCATGTATCTGCATCATTCTTCGGAAGTCAGTGCGCGGTTCAGGAATTCATTTAAGGGTTTAAGTATGATCAGTTTCTCTGAAATTTTTTTCACGAAATCTTTATCTGAAAGCATTTTGTCATCGATTTTCTCTGTTGCAGTAAAACATTTCAGCTTGAGGAATTCGGCCGCCGGATGTTCTTTCTCATATCCTTTGGGCATCGATTTCAGCGAGTTTTCTTCGTTTCTGTCAAGTTGCTTGAACTCCGACTTAAATTTTTTATCCGAAACGATCTTCTCAAGATCTTCATGAAAATAGGCGATTTCCTTCCTGATCTTTTTTAAATCGGCAGCATCTGGATAGTAAACACCGCCTGCGATAAAACTCGCTCCGGGTTCGATGTGGACATAATATCCCGCGAGGTTGGTATTTTTTTGTCCGGCCGACATCCAGATGGCGAGGTTTGTCTTGTAAGGTGATTTGTCTTTAGAAAACCTGATGTCGCGGTTGATGCGGAACGTGCAATCCTTAATTTCAAGATGTCGCAGCGCCGGATCTTTTTCAACCATCGCCTTCAAAAAATCATCGACAAGCGCGTGGTAGTCCTTTTTATATTGTTCGTACCGCTTCTTGTTGGCCATGAACCAGTCGCGGTTGTTGTTGGTCCTGATGTCGGCCAAGAATGCCAGGCTGTCTTTTGAAATCATTGCAGTTGTTTTTTGAGGTCGTTTTCACTGATGTAACCTTTGTGCTGCCATTTTACTTTTCCGTTCTCATATAGCAGGATCACGGGAAGTTCGTCCATTTTCATTTCCGATATGAGCGACTTGTTCTTGTTGGCATCCAGTCGTACAACCTTTACATCTTTTGAATTTTTCTCCAATTCGGCCATATACGGCGTCATCTTTTTGCACGGCGCGCACCATTCGGCATAGAAATTTACGAGGACTTTCTTATCGGAATTGATGAGTTTCGAATATTCTTCACCGCTCATCCCGATTCCTTTTCCGGCAGGTTTTGAAAATCCTTCAGCATTCCATTTCAGGATGCCGCCCTGTAGGTCGTAGACTTCCGAAAAGCCCATGTCATGAAGTTTTGCTGCGGCCTGGCGACTTCTTCCACCGATCTTGCAATACACAAAAACAGGTTTTGATTTGTCGTATTTCGCGACTTCCTTTTCAAAATCATCACCGTTCAAGTTTACATTTTCGGCGTTGTCTAGATGTTCTGAGGAATATTCTTCAGGCGTGCGCACATCGAGAAGCTGCGCATCGGGAGTAGCTTTCAATTTATCTGCATAAGCTTTGGGCGGAATCGTTTCAATCCCATTCTGGGCGTTGCTGTTGCAGCTAATAAAAAATGCGCTTGCAAGGATAAAGGCCAGTAGTTTTTTCATAGTCGCGAAATTACGCATTATAGGTTAAACATTTTATAGCTGCTGTGGGTCGATCTGACAATGGTTTCCGTGCGCTCGGGATGCGTATCAGAAATAAAGAGCTGTCCGAACTCATCGTTGTTTACCATTTCGACGATCTTTCCAACGCGGAATTCATCGAGCTTGTCGAAAATATCATCAAATAACAGGATCGGCTTTTGTCCGCTGCGTTTTTTCACGAATTCAAACTGCGCGAGTTTTAATGCGATCAGATAAGATTTCTGCTGGCCCTGGCTGCCGAATTTCCTGATCGGGTGTTCATCGATTTCAAATAATAAATCGTCTTTGTGGATTCCGGTGCCGGTATATTGCAAAACCTTGTCGCGGTCATAAGTTTCGTTCAGCAGCGCAATAAAATCTTTTCCGTCAAGATCGCTCTGGTAAACAAGCCGGATGCTTTCCTGGGATTCCGTGACCGCGTGATGATGCTTTTCGAAAATCGGAATGAAATCGGCCAGGAATTTCTTCCGCGCCTCAAAGATCGGCTGCCCGAAATTTTCAAGCTGGCCGTTATAGATGTCGAGCGTTTCCCTGTCGAACGTGCGGTTGATCGCAAAATATTTCAAAAGCGCATTGCGCTGCAAGAGTACTTTTTGGTAATGGATCAGGTTGTGCAGGTAATTCGGTTCAAGCTGTGATATCACACTGTCGATGAACTTGCGGCGGGTTTCGCTGCCTTCAGTGATGAGGTCGCGGTCAGACGGCGAGATGATCACCAGCGGGATAAACCCAATATGTTCTGAAAATTTATCGTAAGGTTTGCCATTACGCTTCAGCATCTTCTTCTGGCCTTTTTTCAGGCTGCAAACGACCTGTTCGCTTCTGTCGTCCTTTTCAAAGTCGCCATCTATTACGAAGAATTCCTCTCCGTGGCGAATATTCTGTACCGAAAGTGGGTTGAAATAGCTTTTTCCATACGATAAATGATAGATTGCATCGAGCACATTGGTCTTGCCAATCCCGTTGCGGCCGACAAAGCAGTTGATCTTGCTGTCGAATTCAAAAGCGGCATCAGAAAAATTCTTGTAGTTGAGGAGGGAAATCTTCTTTAAATACATTAAAAGCCCTGCTGATTGTGAGAAACTTGCCTGAGACGGCAGGCACAAAACCGTATATTCGAAAGCGGCTGCAAATTATTGAAAAAATAGCGAAAATGCCCGTTGCATATCAGGAAAAATTTTATTTTTGCGGCTCACAAATAAAACTTAAATGGCAACGTACAATAAAAGAGGTTACAAAGCTCCAAAACCAAAGGAAGAAAACGACGAGTTTGTTGAAGACATCAACGTGGATGAGAAAGACAGCACCACGGCAGGCGTGTTCTCTAAACTTGACGAAGGCGCTTCCCGTACCGAGGAATGGGTGCAAAGGAACCAAAAGTACATCCTGGGCTTTATTACCGCTGTGGCCCTTGTTGCAGTAGGATATTTATTGTACCAGAAATTTGTTGCCGGTCCAAAAGAAATGGAAGCAGCCGACGAAATGTTTGTCGCGCAACAGAATTTCCAGAAAGCTGTTGACGGCGTAAAAAGCGATTCACTTTTCAACCTTGCATTGAATGGTTCTGAAGGGAAATTCGGGTTTATCAAAATTGCCGATGAATATTCAGGTACCGATGCCGGAAACCTTGCTCATTACTACGCCGGGATTTCTTTTTTGAACACCGGAAAATACAAAGAGGCAATCGAGCATCTTGAAAAATTCAAATCGGATGACGCCATCCTTGCCGCACTTGCAAAAGGCGCCATCGGGGACGCATTTGCACAACGCAACCAGACAAAAGAAGCGCTTGAATATTACCTCAAAGCAGCCGACCATAACGATAACGAATTCACAAGGCCGCGTTTCCTGATGAAAGCAGGTCAGGCTGAGCTTCTTCTTGGCAAGAAAGATGACGCGCTGAAGCACTTTACCGAAATCAAGGAAAAATTTGAAAATACTCCTGAAGGTGCTTCAATCGATGCGATGATCGGACTGGCGCAGAAGTAGGAATTGATAGTATGAGATAGGATTATCAAGATATCAGACCATCTCACAATCTGAAATCTCACATCTGAAATCTGAATCTCAAATCTCACATCTTCCCATGGCAACCGAAAATAAAAACTTATCAAACTACGATAAAAATTCAATCCCAAACGCGAAGCAATTCCGGTTTGGGATTGTTGTTTCTGAATGGAACGATGAGATCACAAACGGACTCCATGCCGGGTGTGAAGCGGCGCTTTTAGACTGTGGCGCAACGCCTGAAAATATCATTCGCTGGGATGTTCCGGGGAGTTTTGAGCTTGTTTACGGCGCAAAGAGAATGATCGAAACCCAGGATGTCGATGCCGTGATTACCATCGGCTGTGTCATCAAAGGCGAGACGATGCATTTTGAGTTCGTCTGCGAAGGCGTGACCCAGGGAATCAAAGACCTCAATGTACAAAACGATATCCCGGTGATCTTTTGTTTGCTGACCGACAACAACATGCAGCAATCCATTGACCGCAGTGGCGGAAAACACGGAAACAAAGGTACAGAAGCCGCAATCGCCGCGATCAAAATGGCTGAGTTGAGACGAACATCTAAAGACTAAAGACTAAAGACTAAAGACTAAAGACGAAAGACGAAAGACGAAAGTCGAAAGTCGAAAGGCAAAAGTCTAAAGACAAAAGTCTAAAGTCGAAAGACAAAAGTCGGAAGAGACGTAAATAAACTAAGATTAACTGTCTTGCCTTTCAACAGTCTTGCCTTTCAACATTCGACTTCAACATTCGACTTTTCAACTTTTGACATTCGACTTTCGACATTCGACTTTCGACTTTCGACATTTGGATTCGCTGCCATTCCTAAAACGCGCTCCATCACCGCGGAAAAAGGTTTCGCAAACAGCATTATAACTTCAACCCAGGGCCAAACCCGTCAACCACTCAGCCATTAAATTTTATCATTTTTTCGGAATTTCTAAACTCCGAATTATCTCATTAATCCTTAACTTTGGATGTCAATCAAAACACACATGCCCGGTATCATCCAGTTACTCCCTGACCATGTTGCAAACCAGATCGCTGCCGGAGAAGTCGTCCAGCGGCCCGCTTCGGTAGTCAAGGAATTGCTTGAGAATGCTGTAGATGCGAAGTCGACCGACATAAAACTGATTGTCAAAGATGCCGGAAAATCACTCGTTCAGGTGATCGACAACGGCCTCGGGATGAATGTTACCGATGCAAGGCTATGTTTCGAGCGGCATGCGACTTCCAAAATCCGCAACGCCGAAGATTTATTTTCCCTTTATACCAAAGGTTTCCGTGGCGAGGCTTTGGCTTCAATTGCTGCCATTGCCCATGTCGAGATGAAAACCCGCCAGGGAAATGAAGAGCTCGGAACGCACATCATCATCGAAGGCAGCCGTTTTGTGTCGCAGGATGTTGCAGTTGTACCTCAAGGCACTTCTTTCGCGATAAAAAACCTGTTTTTCAATATTCCCGCAAGGCGAAATTTCCTGAAGTCGGATATTGTCGAGCAGCGGCACATCATCGACGAATTCCAGCGTGTTGCCATGGCCCATCCCGGAATTCATTTTACAATGTATCACAACGGAGGCGAGGTCTTTAACCTTCCGGCATCGAACCTGCGGCAGCGGATCGTGAATATTTTCAGCGGACGTACCAATGAAAAGCTTGTTCCTGTTACCGAAGAAACCGAGCTTGTCAAAATTACCGGTTTTGTCACAAAACCCGAATTTGCCAAGAAAAATCGTGGCGAGCAGTTTTTTTTCGTGAACAACCGTTTCATCCGCAGCGGCTATTTGCACCACGCGATCATGTCGGCTTATGAAGGACTGTTGAAAGAAGGTTGCCAGCCAGGATATTTCGTTTATCTCGACGTTCCGCCGCATACGATCGACATCAACATCCATCCAACAAAAACAGAGATAAAATTTGACGACGAGCACGCGCTTTATGCGATTCTCCGTTCTGCTGTGAAGCACAGCCTGGGTCAGTTCAATGTGTCGCCGGTTCTCGATTTCGAGCGCGATCCCAACCTTGATACCCCATACAGTTTCAGGAATAGTGAAGCGCCGCTTCCGACGATCCAGCTTAACGGGGATTTCAACCCATTTTCTGATGATGCGCCTTCAAAATCGTATTCTTCAGGTGGGAATTACGGTGGTAAAAGGGAAACAGCGGGTTGGGAAAGCCTTTATGTCGGATTAAAACATGATACCGATATTTTGGTTGAAACCCCGGCAGTACGCCAGGAAAATGAAGAAGTCACATCGTCATTGTTCGACGATATTGAAGAATCGCAACCAGCGACGAAAACATATCAGATCCATAAAAAATACATTGTCAGCCCCATAAAATCGGGAATGGTGATTATCGATCAGCAGCGCGCGCACCAGCGGGTTCTCTATGAAGGATTTCTTTCGAGCATGACGGTGCATCAGGCCTCGAGCCAGCAACTGCTTTTTCCGCTGAACCTTTATTTTTCTTCAGGGGAAATGGAACTGATCTCGGAACTTCGCCCGGCGCTTGAAAATACAGGGTTTATTTTTGAGGAAGCCGCCGATGACCATATTGTTATTTCAGGTGTTCCGGTAAATGTTACTGAAAGTGAAGTCTCGATCGTGCTTGAACAGCTCCTGGCCGACCTTCATGACGGAATTCCCGACAGCAGTTTCAGCCAGAACGACAGCATTGCCAAATCAATGGCGCGCAGCCTGGCCGTAAAAACCGGCACTTATTTAACGGGAAAGGAACAGGAAAACCTTGTAAACAACCTTTTTGCATGCAGGGAAGCTGACGTTTCGCCTTTTCGTAAACCAACTTTCATCACAATGCGGGTGGAAGACCTAGACAAAAAATTTGCAATATGATGAACATCACGCCAACTGTTAAGCAGTTATTGGTTATCAATATAATTTTCTTCATCGGAACCAGTATCGTGGGTGAAGCCGCCTACCAGATATTGTCATTATTTTATTTTGAAAATCCCGCATTCCGGGCATGGCAGCCGCTTACACACATGTTCATGCACGGCAACCTGATGCACATTTTCTTTAATATGTTTGCGTTGTTTTCTTTCGGAAGTGCGCTTGAACAGATTTGGGGCGGGAAGAAATTTTTGTTTTTTTACATTTCATGCGGACTCGGTGCGGCGCTGCTGCATTCGATGGTCAATTATTATCATTTTTATGATGCTTTGGATACACTCGCCACAAATGGTTTTGAAAAAGCCGAGGTTTTAAACACTCTGGCAGAAGGAAAATACAATACTGAATGGCAGGAAATCCTCCCTGGAAATGGGTTCAGCAATTTCATGGGATCCTATCTTACGCCCGCAGTCGGGGCTTCGGGAGCAATTTACGGGTTGCTTGCCGCATTCGCTTTTATGTTTCCCAATGCCGAGCTTATGATGATGTTCATCCCGATTCCGATTAAGGCCAAATATTTTGTGCCTGGTATCATTCTGGTCGATCTCTATTTGGGAGTTTCCGGAAAATCCATTTTCGGCGGCGGAAGCGGGATTGCCCACTTTGCCCATATTGGTGGCGCACTCGTTGGCTTTTTGATGATGTGGTACTGGAAAAAGAACCAGTTTAACAGAAACAGGTGGAACTGATATGAGCATTCTTGACGACATAAAGCTGCAGTTCCGCACCGGCGATATCACCACAAAGCTTATCTTTTGGAATATAGGCGTATTCCTGCTGTCGATCATATTTTTTTACAGCTTCAGGATCGGTGTATTCATTTATCCTGAATGGCTGTCGTTGTCCTCAGATCCTTACATCATGATGACGCGGCCGTGGACATTGCTCACCTATTCTTTTTTACACGCCGGCTTCTTTCACCTGCTCTTCAATATGATGGTGCTGAATTTCGCCGGACGGATGTTCCTCACGTTCTTCACACAAAAGCAAATGCTCGGGTTGTATCTGCTGAGCGCCATTTTCGCCGGAATAATGTTCGTAGTGGGTTATATTATTTTGGGGATGACATCGTCGATCGTAGGCGCTTCGGGCGCGATTATGGCGATTCTTATTGCCACGGCATCCTATGCGCCGAATATGAATATGCGGTTGCTGCTCATCGGCAATGTCAAGCTTTGGCACTTTGCGGCAGTCATCATTCTGTTGGATTTATTATATATCCTTGCGGAAAATACTGGCGGACATATAGCGCATCTCGCCGGGGCATTTTTTGGTTATATTTACATCTGGCAGTTGCGCCGCGGGAACGACATCGGTAGTTGGATATCGAATTTACTTGAATCGATTCAGGGTATTTTCACCAGAAAAAAGAAAGCGCCGCTTAAAACCGTTCATAAAAACCACACGACGCGGCCGACAGCAAGTAGTGCTTCGAGAATAGTTACAAAAGATAAGACGCAACAACAAATAGACGAGATTCTGGACAAGATCAGCCGTTCAGGCTACGACAGCCTGACAAAAGAAGAAAAGGAATTCCTTTTCCGCGCAGGCAAACAATAAGAAGATGGCATGAAAAAGCTTTCATGGTTTAATAAAACAATGTTTTTCTTCAATATAGTGCTTGCTGTATTGACGTTTATTGCATACCTGTTGCCTTTCCTCGCTCCGAAACTGTTTCCTTTTCTTGCAGTTTTGACGCTGATCCTTCCGCTGTTCCTGATTCTTAATGCCTTATTTTTTGCTTATTGGGCAATCCAACTAAAAAAACAGGTGATCCTACCGGCAATTGTTTTGCTGCTCGGAATTACTTTCATCAACAAATTTTATAAATTCTCATCGACCGATCTCCCGGAGCAGGAAAAGGATTTCACCATCATGAGCTACAATGTCCGCCTCTTCAACCGTTTTGAATGGCTTCCGAAAGACAATGTCGCCGAAGAAATCAGGAAATTCATTAATGAGCAGAATCCTGATATTCTCTGTATTCAGGAATATTCCAACGCTGCAGGCATTGAACTCAAAGCTTATCCGCACCAGTACATTATGATGCAGGGTGAAAAGATCAAGACAGGCCAGGGCATATTTTCTAAATTTCCTATTGTTGATAAGGGCGACCTGAAGTTTCCGAATTCGAATAACAACCTTGTTTTTGCCGATATAAAAAAAGGGATCGATACGATTCGCGTGTACAGCATGCATCTAGAATCGGTAAAAATCACTCCTGATGTTGACGAGATCAGCCACGACAAAGGCATCGACCAACAGCGTTCAGGCCGGATATTCCGCAACATCAGCAAGGCTTTCCGCCAACAGCAGTTGCAGGCAGAAATCATCAGGAACCATAAAAAGAACTGCCCGTATCCGATTATCATCTGCGGCGATATGAACAACAGCGCGTTTTCATACGTTTACCGGAATATCAAAGGGAAACTTAACGACAGTTTTGAAGAAGGCGGAAATGGTTTCGGGCAGACGTACCATTTCAGGTATTATCCGGCAAGGATTGATTAT
Organism: Flavobacterium sp.; assembly: GCA_036399795.1. GTDB lineage: Bacteria > Bacteroidota > Bacteroidia > Flavobacteriales > Flavobacteriaceae > Flavobacterium. The sequence continues at coordinate 165,171 of DASWML010000004.1, read as the reverse complement.
ATTTTTGCCGATGCCAGAATGAAGGTGAAGGATTTCAGGAGTTTCTCGGACTTCCAGAATTCAGATCATTACCCGATCATGACGCGGCTTTTTATGGAGTGATAAGCTGCTGGCGTTTTAAATAATCCAACGCGTGTTTGCCTTCATTGAAAAGCAGGTCGAGAACGCTGAGGTTGTTGATGAAACCGTGCCTGTCGCCAAAAACCTGCGTATAATCTTCAAAAGAATGTTTGTCTTTTTTTCCGTTGGCGAGTAACCTTAAATCAGTCACTTCGGCAACATCGTGGAAATATTCAACTGTTTTATTTCTTCCAAATCCGGTTCGCAGGCACTTTGAGACAACATCGATGGTTTCAAAATTCAGATCCAGCAGAAAAGTGTGTTTTTTTTCAAATATCGGAGCAATCGCATCCTCGAAATATTCAAAGTAAGGCGAAGAACGATAAGCAGCTTCCAGTGATTTAAAGTGCTGCTTCTGCCAGTCGAAATTGGTTTCAAGCCTGATTTCTTTGGTCTTCTGATGTGCTATGGCCGAATGCTTTATGGGAATGTTCAGCAACTGAATGCCGTTCGGACTGTAGATGTACATCCGGTTGCGGTTGGTTTGCTTCTGGAAATTATCTTCCGTTTCAAATGTTACTGAATCTGCCTGAACCATTGCAGCGAAATGACTGATGGAAGGAAAGTATGTTGGATAGATGAGGATGTTCATTCGTTACGTCGGGATTCGTTTATGGATTTCAGCACTTAAGATTCCTGAAATTTTTTGAAACGGATTTAATTGTATCCACATCAAGTTTCATCAACCTTTCTGCGCTTTCTTCTTCTTCACGAAATAATCTATCCCAAAGTAAGCAACCAAAGCAATCAGGAAGAATTTCAAATAAGAAACCGGCTCGCCCTCGCCACCGACAGTGGTAAACAGCCGTTCCCAGCGAATTTTGTCCAGTCCGCGTTTGTTCGAATCAAGGCTCATCCAGATAAACACAGGCTTCCCGACAATGTGGTCTTCCGGAACATAACCCCAATAGCGGCTGTCTTCTGAGTTGTGGCGGTTGTCGCCCATCATCCAATAGTAATTTTGCCTGAAAGTATACGAGGTTGCGACTTTACCATTGATCCTGATCTCATCACCGTTCACTTTCAGGTCGTTATGCTCGTATTCTGTGATGATTTTTTTGTAGAACGGAAGGCTGCCTTGGTTCAGCGCTACGGTTTTTCCCTGCTCAGGGATATAAAGCGGACCCATATTATCGCCATTCCATTTTCCAAGACCTGGAAACACGCCGTCATATTCGCTGTTTTTGCGTACCATTCGCGTTACAGAAGCAATTCCAGGAACATTCTTCAGTCTTTCAGCGCCTTCTTTGGTCAGCGCCCTGATCATTAAGGTGTCGCGGGCTTCAGTACGGAATCCGGCGCCATCGGTCACATCCATATCCTGCAGGAGGTATTCAAGGTCTACGGGAGTTTTTCCGTCAAATGTCACAAAATAAGCATATTGCGGCCTTGCCCTGTCGGAAAGTTTGAGCTCTTTCCCGTTGATGAAAACGATTCCGTCACGAACTGATAATGAATCACCAGGCGTGCCGACACAGCGTTTCACATAATTTGATTTTTTATCAACTGGTTTGTACGCGCGGGTATCAGATTTTACAAAAAAACGGAAAACGGTATCGACGGGCCAGTTAAAAACGACGATGTCATTCTTTTCAACCGTTTCGATTCCCGGCAGCCGGAAATAAGGCAGTTGCGGCCATGATGAATAAGATTTTTTATTGATGATCGGCAATGTATCATGAACCATCGGCGCAGCAACTGTCGTCATCGGCGTCCTTGCCCCATAATGAAATTTGCTCACAAACAGAAAATCGCCTACCAGTAATGTCTTTTCAAGGGAAGAAGTCGGAATTGTATACGGCTGCATCACATAAGTATGAACGATTGTCGCAACGATAATGGCGAACAATAACGAACTGATCGTGTCGCCAGTCTTTGATTTTGGCCTCAGGCTCCGCTCGGTTTGATGAACTAAAGGCTGTGTGTAATTGATGTAGTAGATGTACAGCCCGAAGGTAAAGATGCCCAATAGCGTATCGGTAGTAGAATTTTTTCCGAAGCTTCGCAGTGTTTCAACCCAGATTACCGGAAACATGATCAGGTTGACAACCGGAATAAAAAGCAGGATTGTCCACCAACTGGGGCGACCGATGATCTTCATCAGGATGATTGCATTGTAGATCGGAACTGCGGCTTCCCATCTTTTCCTGCCTGCGGCTTCGTATAAACGCCATGTTCCCGCAAAATGAACAACTTGTACAATCAGGAAAAAAACGAACCATTGGGTTAGTGTCATACTTTATTGATTTATCGCGTAAGATAACGCTTATGGAATATTGTTACTAAGTTATATTTTTATTAACGCGCCAGCCCGAGCACATCTTTCATTGAAAACACGCCTTTTTTGTCTATGATCCACTCTGCAGCCAGCACTGCTCCGAGTGCAAAACCTTCCCGGCTGTGGGCCGTATGCTTGATTTCGATGGTGTCGATCGGGGAATTATAAAAAATGCTGTGTGTTCCGGGGACATTTTCAACGCGTAGCGCCTCAATCAGGATCTCGTCGGGTTTTTCATTTTCAAGCGCCCAACTTGAGTAATCGGAGTTTTCAATAATCGTTCTTGCCAAAGTGATTGCTGTTCCGCTCGGGGCATCGATTTTTTGCGTATGGTGGACTTCCTGCATCTGGATTTTATACTGTGGAAATTTTGCCATCATCTGTGCAAGATATTCGTTCAGCTCAAAAAAAAGATTTACGCCAAGGCTGAAATTCGACCCGTAGATAAACGCGCCGCCAAGCTTTTCACATTGAGATACAACAATTTCGTAATCTTCAAGCCAGCCGGTTGTTCCGGAAATAACGGGGATATTTGCATTCAGGGCTGTGGTTATATTCACCACTGCTGCCGTGGGGATGCTGAAATCTATAGCAACATCAGCAAGTTCGAGCCCGTCATAAGTATTTTGGGTAGTTTTCCGCAGGACGATTTCATGTCCGCGTTCCATTGCAATTTTATCAATTGCCCTTCCCATTTTCCCATAACCCAGCAGTGCTATTTTCATCAGAAACGATAATTAAGTGTAACCCCGAGATTCGGCTTGTAATTGAAGTCGTTTTGGTAGATTTCCGGTGAAACCGAAAGTTTTTCGTTCACGTTGAACTGGATCAGGTGCGCATCGACATTTGCATCAACAATATTCAGGATGTAAAATGCTGCTGTTATCAAGAGGGAAAGATCGCGGTTTCGCTGGTAAAAACGTTGTGCCGCAATAAGCCGGTTATTGTCGAGAAAATCGAATTCCTCGTCCGGTAAACCCGCAAGTCTCCTTTTATAAGCGTCGCGGTATTGGTGATACTTTCTGTTATTGTCGATATAAAAATATAGGCTGGCGCCCATCGCCCCGTAAACGATCGGGATTTTCCAATATCTTTTATTGTAGGCTTGTCCGAGTCCGGGAAGTATTGCCGAATAAAACGCGGCCTGGGCCGGTGCAAGCGGATCGATCTCCGAGCCCTGGACGGTGTCTTTCGCCACCAAAGCACCTTCGGTTGTTCCCTGTGCCGAAACATTCCGGATGCCAAGCAGGAAAATGACGATCACTATGTACAAACATTTATTCACTGCCTTTGATCAGGTTGATGATGCGGTTGAAGTCGGCCTCGGATTTAAATGGAATTGTAATTTTTCCCTTTCCGTTGCCAGTAACCTTAACGTCGGCTTTGGCCCCAAGGTATTCGACAAGCGATTTTTTATGTTCGTCTGCCGAAAAAGATGATGATTTTGTTTTTCCTGCAGGTTTCGGCTTTTGGCTTTCGTGGTAGTTCTTGACAAGTGCTTCGGTCTCGCGTACCGATAAATTCTTGCTTAAAATCGAATGATAAATATCGGCCTGTGCGTCGTGGTCTTCAATATTGATGATGGCGCGTCCGTGTCCCATACTGATGAACCCGTCGCGGATTCCGGTCTGGATAATCGGGTCGAGCTTTAACAACCGAAGGTAATTGGCTATTGTCGAACGTTTTTTTCCCACGCGGTCGCTCATTTGTTCCTGCGTCAGTTGGATCTCATCGATAAGCCGTTGGTATGACAAAGCGATCTCAATCGGGTCGAGGTCATGCCTTTGGATGTTTTCGACAAGTGCCATCGTGAGCGACTCATTGTCGTTTGCAATCCTGATGTACGACGGAATGGTCGCAAGTCCGGCAAGTTTCGATGCGCGAAGCCTTCGTTCGCCCGAAATCAACTGATATTTGTTGAATTCAGATTTCCTCACCGTGATCGGCTGGATCACGCCAAGTTCACGAATCGAAGTAGCCAGTTCCTGAAGCGCTTCTTCATTAAAATTACTCCGCGGCTGGAACGGGTTTATTTCGATGGCATCGATGTCAAGCTCGACAATACTGCCAACGACTTTATCGGCATTTTTGTCATTTACCGACTGGATATCGTTTTCCGGGTCTTTCAGCAATGCCGATAATCCTCTTCCCAAAGCCTGCTTTTTTACCGCTTTTGCCATATGATCAGTTACTGTTTTTCTTTATTATTTCCTGCGCCAGGCTCAGGTAATTGGTTGCGCCTTTACTGGTCGCGTCAAAATTGATGATGCTTTCGCCAAAACTCGGTGCTTCGCTCAGCTTTACGTTCCGCTGGATGATCGTCTTGAAAACCATGTCGTGAAAATGTTTCTGGACTTCCTCAACAACCTGGTTCGAGAGCCGCAGCCTTGAGTCGAACATCGTGAGCAAAAGCCCTTCAATATCGAGCGCAGGGTTGTGTATCTTTTGTACGCTCTTGATCGTGTTCAGGAGTTTTCCCAAACCTTCGAGGGCGAAATATTCGCATTGTATCGGAATCACGACCGAGTCAGCGGCAGTCAGTGCGTTCAATGTAAGCAAACCCAATGAAGGCGCGCAGTCTATCACGATATAATCGTATTTCTCCTTAATTTCCACGAGCGCTTTCTTAAGCATGTACTCGCGGTTTTCCTTGTCGACAAGTTCAATCTCAATGGCCACAAGGTCGATATGGGCGGGAATCACGTCTACGTTCGGTGCCGAACAGGAAACGATGGCTTCTTCAGGTGTGCTGCTGTGCTCGAGTATCTGGTAAGTGCCTATTTCAACGCTGTCCACGTCAATGCCAAGTCCGGAACTCGCATTGGCCTGCGGATCGGCATCGATAAGAAGCACTTTTTTTTCAAGAACGCCCAGCGAGGCTGCGAGGTTTACCGATGTTGTCGTCTTTCCAACACCGCCTTTCTGGTTTGCAACAGCAATGATTTTGCCCATTTAAAATGTCCGGATTTTAGAGCGGTAAAAATACAATTAAAAACGGGTTTTCCAATCGGGAGTTGTTAACAGAAACGCTTTTTTTCAGGGCAGTTTCACCAATGTTCAGCAGATGTTTCTAAGACTTTGAGGGCTTTTTTGTCCGGAGCTGTTTCCCGCTGTCCGCTATATCTTATGCGCCGCTGCGCTCTGCAAAAGGATGTCGCTTCCATCGGGGCTAGGCGGGAATAAAAGAACAAGATTCACTTTAGCATGAAACCTGAACTTTAAACATTAAACTTTAAACCTTGCAAAACCTCATCCCTTCCGCGCTTTGATCATCATCTCGAGCATGTCCCACATTTCGTCAGGAACCTGCTCGAGCATATTGAACTGGCCCGCTCCTTTAAGCCATTCACCGCCATCGATCGTGATCACTTCACCATTCACATAAGCAGAGAAATCAGACACAAGATATGCCGCAAGGTTTGCCAGTTCCTGATGGTCGCCAACGCGTTTCAGCGGAACTTTTTTTGCAAGGTCGAATTTCTCCCTCAGGTCGCCCGGAAGAAGTCGGTCCCAAGCGCCTTTCGTCGGGAACGGCCCCGGAGCAATGGCATTTGACCTGATTCCGTATTTCGCCCATTCCACAGCAAGGCTGCGCGTCATGGCGAGAACACCGGCTTTTGCGGTAGCGCTCGGCACCACATAAGCTGAACCTGTCCAGGCATACGTTGTAACAATATTTAAAATCACCGAAGAGCTTTGCCTGGTATCGATCCAGTGTTTTCCAAAAGCGAGCGTACAGTTTTTCGAACCTTTAAGCACAATATCGATAACGGTGTCAAATGCATTGGCCGACAACCGCTCCGTTGGTGAAATGAAATTCCCTGCAGCATTGTTTAGCAACACATCAACTTTGCCGAAGCTGCCAAGGACTTCTTTAAGCATATTTTCAACCTGCTCGTAATGCCGCACATCGCATTGTACGGGAAGACATTTGCCGCCGGTCTGGTTAGAAAGTTCTTCGGCAGTGGCCTTTAGCTTTTCTATATCGCGGGAAGTGATTGCGACATCGGCGCCGAGTTCAAGAAAATATTTTGTCATCGCTTTCCCAAGGCCGCTTCCGCCGCCGGTTACTACGATAGTTTTTCCTTTTAGCGCGTCGTCGCGAAGCATTTTTACAGTAAAATCCATAATTGACTTTTCGTAAAGATATTTATATTTTTTGCAGCAGTTCTGCCGCGCGCTGTAAAGTTGTTTCTTCTTTGGCGAAACAAAACCTGATTCTTTGCAGATCTTTTTTATCGGTATAAAATCCCGAGAGTGGAATGGCAGCAACGCCGTGTTCTGTAACCAGACGCTTTGTAAATTCAATGTCACTCTCGTCGGAAATTCCGGAAAATGACACCACCTGGAAGTAAGAGCCTTCGCATGGCAGCAATTCAAATCGGGTTGTTTTCATCAGTTCGCGGAAGAAGTCGCGCTTCTGCTTGTAAAACGTTCCCAGCAGTTCAATTTTAACTTCATCCATGTAATCTGACAGGGCAACCTGAGCGATGCTGTTCACGCTAAAAACCAAATATTGGTGGACATTTTTAATTTTCCGCATCAGATGTTCAGGCGCGACAGCGTAGCCGGTTTTCCATCCGGTAATATGAAATGATTTTCCGAACGATGAAATTGTAATGCTTCTGTTTCGCAGCTTTTCCCTCGATAGTGCCGAAATATGATGCTGTTCGAAAGTAATGTGTTCATAAACCTCATCCGACAACAACAGCACGTCAGGGTTTTTATCCAGAAATTGTTCGAGTGCGATAAAATCGTGCTGGCGCCAGACCCGGCCCGAGGGATTGTGCGGGTTGTTGATGATGAGCATCTTGGTATTCGCATTGGCAGCATCGGCAATCGCATCCCAATCAGGCGAATAATCATCATTCAGCGGAATGTGTACAGGTTTCGCGCCTCGTAATGATACAGGCAATTCATAACAATCATAGGCAGGATCAAGGATGATGACTTCATTTCCCGGTTCAACCAATGCCTGGATCGTAGTGAAAATCGCTTGTGTTGCTCCGGCGGTTACAACGATTTCAGTTGCAGGATTACTTTCTCTACCATACTGATCTTCAACCAGTGCGGCAATCTTCTCCAGCAGCGGCGGATATCCGGCGGAAGGCATATATTGATGGCTGTTGCTTTTTGCTGTTTCGGACAAAAGTTCCTTCAGCCGCGGATCAATTTCAAAGTCAGGAAATCCCTGCGCAAGATTAATTGCCTTGTGGCGCATTGCCAATTGCGACATAATTGTGAAAATGCTTGCTTCTGACATGAATGTTGTTTAACAGAAAGGACGCCGCAGCGCCCTTTTTAATCCTCAATAAGTATTTCGAGTATTTTTATTGCCGCTTCGCTGATTTTTGTTCCCGGCCCGAACACTGCAACAGCGCCCGAATCAAAAAGGAATTGGTAATCCTGCGCCGGAATGACACCGCCAACGATTACCATAATGTCTTCACGGCCGTATTTTTTAAGTTCTTCAATGACCTGCGGAACCAGCGTTTTGTGTCCGGCGGCCAATGATGAAACCCCTAAAATGTGAACATCATTTTCGACCGCCTGTTTTGCTGCTTCAGCCGGGGTCTGGAATAGCGGCCCGATGTCGACATCGAAACCTACATCGGCATAACCTGTGGCAACAACTTTAGCGCCGCGATCATGGCCGTCCTGGCCCATTTTAGCAATCATAATGCGCGGCCTGCGGCCTTCCTTTTTTGCAAAGGCATTGGCAAGCTGCTTGGCTTTTTCAAAGCTTTCGTCGTTCCTGATTTCCTTGCTGTACACGCCGCTGAATGATTTTATTTGTGCTTTATATCTTCCGTAAACTTTCTCAAGCGCATCGCTGATTTCACCCAAAGTCGCCCTGAGCCGTGCCGCCTCGACGGCCAGTTCCAGTAAATTTCCTTTACCTGTTGTAGCGGCGTCTGTTAATTTATCGAGCGATTCCCGGACTTTTACCGCATCGCGTGTTGATTTGATCCTTTCAAGCTGCGCAATTTGCTGCTTGCGCACGAGCTGATTGTCGACATCAAGAATCTGCAGCGGATCTTCCTTTTCCAGCCGGTATTTGTTTACGCCCACAATAATATCCTGTCCGCTGTCAATACGCGCTTGCTTTCTTGCCGCCGCTTCTTCAATACGCAATTTAGGGATTCCGGCTTCAATAGCCTTGGTCATGCCGCCCAATTCTTCAACTTCCTCAATCAGTTTCCAGGCGCTTTCTGCAATTTGTGCCGTCAGGCTTTCTACATAATAGCTGCCTGCCCAGGGATCGACAGTTTTTGTGATTTTTGTTTCTTCCTGAAGATAAATCTGTGTGTTTCGTGCAATACGGGCGGAAAAGTCTGTGGGCAATGCAATGGCTTCATCGAGCGCGTTGGTGTGAAGAGACTGTGTTCCGCCAAATGCCGCTGCTGCTGCCTCGATACAGGTCCGGGCTACATTATTGAATGGATCCTGTTCAGTAAGGCTCCAGCCCGAGGTTTGGCAATGGGTCCTGAGTGCAAGCGACTTTTCATCTTTCGGATCGAACTGCTTCAGGAGTTTTGCCCAAATCATCCTTCCGGCGCGCATTTTTGCAATTTCCATAAAATGGTTCATCCCGATGGCCCAGAAAAAGGACAGGCGAGGGGCGAATTCGTCAATCTTCATTCCTGCCGCGAGCCCTGTGCGGATGTATTCGAGTCCGTCAGCCAAAGTATAAGCGAGTTCGATATCTGCGGTAGCTCCGGCTTCCTGCATGTGATAGCCTGAAATTGAAATGGAGTTGAACTTCGGCATTCTTTTGCTCGTGAAGGCAAAGATGTCGGCGATAATTTTCATCGAAGGCGCAGGCGGATAAATATATGTATTCCGCACCATGAATTCCTTCAAGATATCGTTCTGGATAGTTCCGGAAAGCTGTTCGGGAGAAATACCCTGTTCTTCTGCAGCGACAATATAAAATGCCATGATCGGAAGTACGGCGCCGTTCATGGTCATGGAAACTGACATTTCGTTGAGCGGAATCTGGTCGAAAAGCACTTTCATGTCTTCAACCGAATCGATTGCAACACCCGCTTTTCCAACATCGCCAACCACGCGTTCATGATCTGAATCGTAACCGCGATGCGTCGCAAGATCGAAGGCAACCGAAAGTCCTTTTTGTCCTGCAGCAAGATTCCTCCGGTAAAAGGCATTGCTTTCTTCGGCGGTGGAAAATCCGGCATATTGGCGAATGGTCCACGGGCGGCGTACATACATGGTAGCGTACGGCCCGCGAAGATTTGGTGTAAAGCCAGCCCCGAAACCAAGATGATTAAGATTTTCAATATCTTTTGCTGAATAAGACGATTGCAGTTCGATTCCTTCGGCCGTACGGAATGTTTCTGTCGGAGCCGTCGGTTCAGCGATTTTTCCCTCCAATATAAGATTGCTAAAGTCTTTCCTCATCATTCCTTCATATTTGGGACATTAATAGGCAGTGAATACGACACGCGGACGAGCTTTCCGTTTTGTTCGCCGGGCTTCCACTTTTCAGCTTTTTTTATAACCCGGATCGCCTCATCGCCCAAGCCAGGCTCAGGTTCACGGATTATCTTGAAGTCTGTCGTATTTCCATCCTTCTCAACAACAAATTTTATAATTATCCGTCCACCGCCTGTATTTTCAGGAACTTGAAAGTTCTTCATTATAAAGGTCAGGAAGGCATTGACCCCGCCGGGATATTCGGGTCTGACATCGAGTCCGCCCATTTGCATCGGCGCTTCGGTTTCCTGTTGTTCAATATTTTGTGACGTCGCCGAGAGACACGAAACAAACAGGATGAGAGTAAATAAATTTTTCATGATATCTTTTCGGTTTCAAGACGATCCTGTTCATTTTTTTCCGCCAGGCGTTTTTCAATAATCGGTGTGATGAGTGTTTTCCGTGGTTTGGTCTTTACAAAAGGAAACAGCTCCAGTTCTGCCGCCATCCGGTCATTCTTGTTCGGATATTTATTTGTACCGATGAGCACTTCTTTTCCATTGTCGAAAAGTTCCTGTTCTTTATTGGCGCTTTCGCTGATCTTTTTCTGGATTGTGCCTTCTTTAAGCATTTGAATAAACCCACCATTGGCTTCCATGTCTTTAAATAAAACCAATGCTTTCTCAGCCAGTTGCTGTGTGAGGTTTTCAATGTAATAGCTGCCATCGGCGGGATTGCCTACTTTATCAAAATAACTTTCATGCTTCAGGATGAGCAGTTGGTTTCTTGAGATCCTTTCGCCAAATTCATTGCTTTTGTGGTATATCGCATCATAGGGCAGGTTTGTTACGGTATCGGCGCCGCCCAGAACCGCACTCATGCATTCGGTTGTTGAGCGTAGCATGTTCACGTTGTAGTCGTAAAGTGTCTTGTTTCTCTTTGTTGGTGTCGCGAGGATATGACAAGGATATGAGTGTCCGTATTCTTTGGCAATTACATCAAACAACAAACGGACTGCCCGTATTTTGGCAATCTCAAAAAAATAATTCGGTCCCACGGCAACCTGTAAAACGACGGGCTTTTGAATGTTTGCTATGCGGTTGAAATATTCGTTGACGTGCGCCAAAGAGTAAGCGATTTGCTGGACAATGTTGGCCCCTGCATTTTGATAAAGCGTGCTGTCAGTTGAAATGATGCTGATGTTCTTCATTTCTTTTGAAGCTGATCCGAGTACTTCAAAATTGTCTTTGCCTGCGAACCAGTTTCCGTCTTTAGCCAAATGGTTAACAGGATCGACGAGTACAAACACATTGGCACTTATTGCAGCCGCTGCCGTGTCGATGTTCTTCAGGAATTCTGCGGAAAGAAAATCAAGCTTCAGGAAGATGTTCGTGTTGTTCACCGGAAGGCTTTGCAGCAGCTTTACAACATCGGTATTTTTATCCTGGATAGTAAAGCGCAGGCTTTCGGCGCCACGGGCAAGGCTGTCTTTTGCCCTGTAAATCGATTTGTCAAGATCGAAAACAAAAATATCCTGGCAGATGCTGAAACCCGCGGCTTTCCCGGAAACAGGAACCGAGCTTTCAAGTTCATCATTGTGATAGAACGGCTTTACCTTGATGCCTTCTGGGCTTTCCCAAACGAGGGTTTCGTTATAATCGGCGCCTTTGAGCTCGAATTGGATCTGCTGCTTCCACTGTTTTGATGAAACAGGCTCGAATTCACTGAATAAATTGTCGGGCATTGTGTCAATTATATTGTTATTTTTTCTTCAGCGTATCGCCTTCAAATTCGATGATGTAAATATCCTCGCTGTCGCGTTTCATGTAATACTTTTCGCGCGCGTATTTTTCGACCTGGTCAGGGTTTTTCAGGAGCTTGATATTTTCCTGGTCTTTCCTGATCTCCTCGAGATAATATTGCTTGTTGTCTTCAAGTTCGTCGATCTGCTCGTTGAGTTCGCGGTGGTTCAGGTACGAATAATTGTCGAGGAAAAGCATCCACGCAATGAAGAAGAGCAAAACCCAGACATATTTATTTTTAAGGAATCTGAACATATCAATTGGTTAAGTTCCGGCAGGTTTAGCCCCGATCGCAGCGGCATCCTGACATTGTCTCCTTTATGATGAACCATTGCAAAATATTGTAACAATGGCAGATACAGCGGAGAGCGGGAAACAGCTCCCGAAAATATAAAAATTTTACGAGATGCGCTGATTTATTACCGCGCGAACCACATCGATTGCGACGGTGTTGTATTTATCGTTCGGAATGATGATATCGGCGTATGCTTTTGTGGGCTCGATGAATTGCTGGTGCATCGGTTTCAGCGTTGTTTGGTAACGGTTGAGCACTTCTTCCATATCGCGGCCGCGCTCGGCGATGTCGCGTTTGAGTCGGCGTATGAGGCGTTCATCCGAATCGGCGTGCACGAATACTTTTACATTGCACAGGTCGCGCAATTCCGGACTTGCGAGAATCAGGATGCCTTCAACGATCATGACTTTCCGCGGATGCGTGATGATGGTGTCGTCGGTACGGTTGTGTGTAACAAATGAGTACACAGGCTGTTCGATGTTTTTGCCGGCTTTAAGGTCTTTCAGGTGCGCCACAAGCAGGTCGAAATCGATTGCCCGCGGATGATCGAAATTGATCAGGGCGCGCTCGTCGTAACTGAGGTGGCTGTTGTCTTTATAGTAGGAATCCTGGTGAATGATGCCCACTTCTGTTTGCGGCAGTTCATTCATGATCTGGTGGACAACGGTTGTTTTTCCGCTTCCGGTGCCACCGGCAATACCAATTATTAGCATAGGGTTAATGTTGTTGCGGCAAAAATAGGAATTCTTTATTGATATTACTTCTCTTGTTTCATATCGCGCAGCAGTCCGGCCGAGAAAATGGCGATTGCAATGCCGCCCAGGACGATGCACGTCCACATAAACCATTTTTGCTCCCAGAATTGCCTGTTGCGAACCTCAATTTCGGCCTCTGCTATGGTCACGGAAGTGATTTTCGCCTCGGGAATGTCGACCGGCAAAATATCTTTCAGGTTTGAAAGGTCATAATCCGGCATGGAGAGCTTTGGATCGCCAGCGGTTATGGTGTATTTTTCATTCGGTTGCAATTCTGCGGCGACTGCGGCAACCGGCCTGGTGAAGGTGAGTTTTGAAATCTGAAGCGGCGGACTGTCGCCATTGCTGATTTCGATCCAGAATTCATTGGTAAAGATTTGCGGCAGGCTGAAAGTTCTTGGCGCGGCAGAATTTATTTCGAAAGCGGCCAGGTCGTCTTCCTGCCATTTTATTTTTCGTCGGATCTGGCGCTGTGATTTTGTGAAAATCCTTGCCTGGCGGACAAAATAGGAAGGCCTCGGAACCTCGATGGAAAGCCGCTCGGCCAATTCAGGATATTTAAATCTAATGTATATTAAGGTTTTTTTTCCGGATTGCGTTGTGGTGATTTCTTCAGGGACGACTTCCTCGAAAGCGACATCGGTATACGTATTTGTGAAATTACCGGCTTTAGAAATGTTTATCGGAAGCGTTTTTTTATCGTCGAGCTGAATCTTGATATAGCGGTAAGCCGACAACGGAAGCGATATGGTTTTGATTGCCGCCGTACTGTCGGGATTGGAAAGATCGTGCAGTTCGCCGTTGTTTATGAGTCCGAACCATTCTTTTAAGTCATTGCTTCCGCTGATGCTGTACTTTTTAACAACGTCAGCATTATTGATGAAGAGTGAAATGCTCCGGAGGCTGTCGGCAGTATTTTCAAAAACGACATTGCTGTATTTCCCGGGAACTTTTACACGGCTTATTACCCGATATTCATAAAATTTCCCTGATGGAGGCGGGGCAGTTGCCGGAAATACAAAATAAGGGACTTCCTGTTTTTGGCTGTCGTAAATGCGGAAGCTGTGTAAATCCATTCCTGCAAACGAGCGGACTTTCGGAGGAACCTGAATTTTGTAAAGTCCGGATGATTCCACAGGTTCAATGTTCCCACGAAGGCGCGGTTGTGCAAAAAGAAAATTGCTGAGCAGCAGCAGGCTTAGAATTTTAAAATTCATTATCGGATGGCTGTGAATCATTTAAGACAAGTACTTTTAATTTCTGGTAAACAAATGAAATGACAAGGATCAGGATTCCAAGCAGGATAAAGGCAATGATTTTTCCGGTTTCGGAAGCATTCCTGATGTCGTAAAGGAACAATTTTACAATTGTGATCCCGAGTAATGTCAGTGAAATAATACGGAGCTGCCGGCTTTTTTTCCTGATGCCCGAAATGAGGAACAAGAAAGCGATCACGCCCCAAAGTATCGGAAATCCGGTTTTCATGGCCTGAAGTTTTGCAAGGCTTGTTTTTGCTTCTGCCGTGGTGTAAAGCATTGATTCGGCATCGCCTGTTCCGATAATCGGATCATTCGCTGCAACTTGCAAATCCTGCGGCGTAACCGGATTGTTTGCGATCACCAGCCAATGCAGCATGAGTTCACTGCTGGCGATGTAGATGAGGAAAAACGCGCTGATCCATACAAAAGCGTTCCGATTCCCCGGTTGGGCGGTTTTTAAATATCTTACGGAATGATAGAGCTGCAAAGCCAGATATATAATGAGCAGCAAAGCGGCATAGTGAAGGTAAAAAGCAGTTTGTTGCGCCACATTGGTACGAATATATTCGTTATGTTCCAGGTATGGATATCTCGAAAACCAAAATGCATAAAGAACAATGTTCAGAGCCGCGATAAGCGTAATTGCCTGATAGGAAGCGGCATTTTTTCTCCACATCAGAAAAAATACCAATGCCGAACAAAACAACAGGTGGTAAACAACAGGAAGCATTTTCGCGGCCGCGTGGGTTTCCATATACGCCACCGCCTGATGCGATATTTCAAAAATGCCCGTCAGATAGCCCAATGCCACAGCAATAATCATTACGATGGTTCGGTAGCGCATGGTCGGGAACAACCATCGTGTCTTTTCCTCAGTTCCACTATCACCTTTTAATATGGCAGAAACCGCTGCCAGTGAAAGTACCGCAAAAATTCCGGTTACAAATGCCGGGTTGATGATGATTTTGAGGGTTTCGGCTCCTGAATATTTGTCGGCCCAGTCCATCGTCAGGCTGATGATCATCAACAGATGAACTGCCGCAGAAGCGAACCGGAATCCCGGCATACCAGATTTTCGTCCGAGCCACATCAACAAAACAGCTTCTGCCGCCCAGAATAATGTAATGAAATTGCCTTCAAACTGGATCGGGATGGCGAGAGTCACAAAGGTAAGTGTCATGCCGACCAACAGGTAAACAGTTGTTTTATCGGCGCCGAATCTCTTGTATAAGAACCACGCATAGACAAAATTCAGCAAGGCGAGGCATGTTGTGAACAAGCCGCGCATTTCCGGATGGAATCCTGAAAAGATGGCCATTCCCGCAGCATAAAAAAGGAAGGTATTGCTCACGAGCATTCCAAGCTGCGTTGCCGAGAAAGCGCCTTTTGTCCTGATATTGTTGATGATGTTGATCAGGATGAACATCAGGTAAAATAAAAATCCAAACAGCAATGCGCCCATGTAATGCGGATGTTCGGAAGAGAGATCGTTGATCAGCCATCCGCCATAAAGCAATATGGTAAAGATGTATGACAGCAGGTTGAGCAGCTTCCATTTTTTATGGTAGGCGATGGCGAGAATCCCGGCGTCAAGAATTGCAATGTAGCTGAACAGGATGATGAAGTTGCCTTCGCCCGTGCTTACCATAAATGGAACTGCAAACCCGCCGATCAGTGTCAGGATCGCAAGTTCGAGCCGGTTGTATGATAATGAAATTATGCTGCTGAAAGCGGTAATGAGCACCATCAGTATGAACGCCGCGGTTTGTCCGAAGAGGTGATAATCGTGGAAAGCGATGCCAATCGTAAAATAGAAAATTGAAATGGCTCCGGCAACCAGAACAGAGCTGAAAGCCGCAAAATTCTTCCGCAGCCGGTGCGCAAATCCCATGACAAGCGCGCCGCAAAGGATTCCGATTCCCACACGGGCCGGTTCATTGATCCAGTCTTTATCGATCGCAAATTTCACAAAGTAGCTGATGCCGAGAACAAGGATCAGCACCCCAATTTTGTTTATTAGGTTTTCTCCGATGAACTTCTCGAGATCGGGATTTTTCTCTTTGAACTTTTCCCATGCCGATTTTTGGATTTCCCTTACGGGCGGCGGGGCAGGAGTATGCTCAGGTTCGGGTGAAGTATGAATAGCAGGAGCAGGTAGAGCTGGTTTTTCGGTTATAATTTCAAATGGTTTTTCTTCTTTTACAGGAACGGGAACCGGATCCGGAGTGGCAACAGGCGGTGAAGGCCTGGTTTGCGGAGCGGGAGCTTCTGTTGGCTTCTGCTCGGCTTTTAGTTTTTCAATAAGCGTGGTCAATTCCATTATCCGCCACTCGAATTTTTGTATCCTGGCCGACAATGAGTTGTTTATGTATACCAGAAATACAAGCACGATAATGATGAGGATGATCTCCATAGGAAAGTCTTTAAAATGTAAATATAGAAACATTTTGTAACCGGTACTTTTTCTGTGCTTTTTGGCCGGATAAACCCTATTTCGGGCCATATCATTTTTAAATATCTTTTTGCGGAAGTGAAATATAATCCTATATTTGCACACGCATTTTTCGGGGTGTAGCGTAGCCCGGTCATCGCGCCTGGTTTGGGACCAGGAGGTCGCAGGTTCGAATCCTGCCACCCCGACAGACAAATCCTTTCTGCAGAGCAGAAGGGATTTTTTGTTTTCCAGAAAATCCGGGCTTTGCTCAGGGATTTTCCGGAAAACAAAAAATGCCAGGGCGCAGCCCGAAGGATTTGCCTGTAACGACACCCACTTGAGGATCACGCAGTAATCCTGGAGAGCTTGCTCAGGGATTTTCCGGAAAACAAAAAATGCCAGGGCGCAGCCCGAAGGATTAGCCTGTAACGACACCCACTCGAGGATCACGCAGTAATCCTGGAGAGCTTTGCTCAGGGATTTTCCGGAAAACAAAAAATGCCAGGGCGCAGCCCGAAGGATTTGCCTGTAACGACACCAAACCCAAGATCATGCAGTAATCCCAAAATTATCTATTCTCACACCTTCTTCGTATCTTCTTCGAGGATTGTTCGAGAAAACGCCTTTTTTGTGAAGCATTGTCGAACGATCCCCGAACATAACAGCAACAACCCAGCTTCAACAGCGGCAAGAACCGGCATAACCGGCACATTTCGGCAGGAAGAGGTAAAAAAGAGGCAATTTCAGGCAATATCGGCAGCGTGCGGCAATGACATTTCGTAAATAAAAAAGCGCCTTATATATTCGCTTCATAAGACATGAGCCGTTGGCTGCCATTCTGATTGAGCAATCCGGGTGATCTGTGGGCAAAACAGTAAAATATTATTGAACGATGCGACACTTTCTATTGCCAATTCCCCAATAACCAAAACTAATTGCTGTACACTTTTTCTTTTTCAATTAAAAGTTACATTTGCACCGAAATAAAATTTACCAATGTCAGACAACATCGAAAAAATAAAATGCCTTATCATCGGCTCCGGCCCGGCAGGTTTTACTGCTGCTATTTATGCGGCGCGTGCCGATATGAAGCCTGTACTCTACACAGGAATGGAACCGGGCGGACAGCTTACAACAACAACAGAAGTCGACAACTTTCCTGGTTATCCTGATGGGATTGACGGGCCAACAATGATGCTGCAGCTTCAGCAGCAGGCAGAACGGTTTGGTACCGATGTCAGGATCGGAATGGCGACTGCAGTACAATTCAGCCATGAAAAAGGCGGATGGCATAAAGTAATTGTCGATAATTCAAAGGAGATCCATGCGCAGACCGTGATTATCTCCACCGGAGCAACAGCGAAATATCTCGGACTCCCGAGTGAGCAAAAGCTTCGTGGCGGCGGTGTTTCTGCATGTGCGGTATGCGATGGTTTTTTCTATAAAGGACAAGATGTTGCGATTGTAGGTGCCGGCGATACAGCGGCTGAAGAGGCGACTTACTTATCACACATCTGCAAAAGCGTGACCATGCTCGTCCGTAAGGATGCGATGCGCGCGTCTAAAGCCATGCAGCACCGCGTGAACAATACGGCAAACCTGAAAGTGCTTTACAATACTGAAGTTGATGAGGTTTTGGGTGACCAGGTTGTTGAAGGCCTTCGAATGGTTAACAATGTTACCGGTGAAAAATCGGAAGTTGCAATTACCGGACTCTTTATCGCCATCGGCCATAAGCCGAATACGGAAATATTTCAGGGACAGCTTGAAATGGATGATACCGGTTATCTCGTAACGCACGGAAAAAGTACCAAAACAAATCTTCCGGGCGTGTTTGCCTGTGGCGATGTCCAGGATAAAGAATACAGGCAGGCGATCACTGCGGCGGGAACCGGATGTATGGCGGCCCTTGATGCTGAAAGGTATCTCACTACGATAGAAGAATAATAAAAATCCCGCGGCGAGCGGGATTTTTTATGCCTTAAGTGGTCTTTTGCGGATGGAAGCACTGTCAGTAAACTTTCTGATCTCGATCTTTTTCTGGTCACCATGAAGGTCAATCTCTGATTTTCCGGATGCTTCGATTATTGCATTTCCGGTAACGGCAAGGCTTCCGTTAGAGCTGCCTTCCACGACAATATCTGCATTTGCTGCGGTGAGGTTTCTTCCGGTAAAAGTCGCATTATTGTCGAGCCTGAGCTTCATCTCATTAATATCGCCCTCGATGGTTGCAGCCGATTTCTGGTACATATCGAATTTAAGTGAAGGCGAAGAAATAAGGGCTTTAAGCTGTGAGTTTTTGCTGAGTTCGATAGTTGCGTTATCCGAAGTGAGGTTTATTTCGGTTTTCGATTTGTCATTACCCATCAGTGTGAAAGTCTTTACTTTGATATTGGAGTAGACTTTTGCGCTTCCGGATGCTTTTATGGTAAAATCGTCAAGCTGTATATCGTCAAGTCCGGTGATACGCGTATCATCTTTGGCAACGATCATCTTGAAATCGTCGGTATAAGTAACTTTTACACTGAATTTTTTTGAGCTTGTCACATCGGAAGTTGAAGAGATCCGAAGTGTGCCAGCGTCAAGAGTAATGCTGATGGCTTCATGCAGGTTGTCGTCTGCATCAATTTCAATTTCGCAATGGTCTCCTTTGCTCAGGAATATTTCCAGGTTGTCTTCTACCTCCAAATTTTCAAAATTCCCGATTTCCCGCTGCTCGGTCGTCACGTTTCTTGAACCTTTTACTTTGGCCTTTTGCGCATACGTCAAACCGGAAACCAACACACATATAACTAAGAACAGGATTCTTTTCATCTGACAGGATTTGGGCAAATATATAAAAGTTATGTTTCCTTTTGACGGTTGTGATTCCTGAACAGGAAAGGGAACATTTTTTCCTTGTAATTATCCAGTACAAATGTAAAATGATAGTTCTTTCCCGCCATCACCATCATCAGGCCGGCAACAAAAGGCGGCATGTTTCGATATTTGTCCAGATATTCATCAACGAGCTTGTTGTTGTAATTGCTGATGATAAACGGGATTGTATTTCCGGAATAAACAAACTGCAGCCGCTCAGGTTTCGCGGGCCTGTAATCTGAATAATAAATGAAATTTACTTTTTTTGAATTGCGCAGGTTTTGAAAAAGGGCTGTAGCTGATAGAGGATTGCCTTCCGTATCGTTGAAATATATTCCTTTATGGATATCGATCGCAACCCAGTAGTTCAATTGCGGTACAAAGATCTCATTGAATGTGTGTCCGTATCGCGTTTTGTATAATCGGTCGACACAATTCCATTCTTTCACCCGAATGTTATTGATCAGGCAGAAGATATTAAAAACCTGGGAAAAATCGTTGCATACGCCGCCTTTTCCATACAACATCTGCTCGAGGGTTTTGGCTGAAGAAAGGCTCGCTGACGGCCCTACAGGAACACGGTCTCTAAGGAATCGCGCTATGGTGAGCGCTTTGCTGAATTCATCACCATCAGGAAAAACGATCTCATTGTTGACTTTAAAAAAAATATCCGGTACCTCGCTGATGTTATTCGTGTCGTTGAAGCAGCCGGTATCGTCCTCCGGATTTCCTTTGTGATTTTCCGACAGCAGCAAATACCGCATAAAGTAAATCAGTGGATGCCTCCGGATGAACCATTTTAATTTTGCTGTTGTTTTGTTGAAAGCCACAGGTTTGCTACAGTTGATCTTCCAAATATAGGAAATTGGGAACGGCAGGAAATGCAGGTCATAAAAAATCCCGGACAATGCCGGGATTCTTTTTTTATTTTCCGGAAATGCCTCCGCCGGAATTTTCATCCCTTTGTAATTGTTTCGGGTTTCCGGTATAATCAATCGAGCTGCCGCTTGAGGCTTTGGCATCAAGGCTTACAATTGCATGTACATCTGTGGAACTTCCGCTTGAAGATTGCGCGTGAACATCGTTTGCCAATAGCTTCGAAGCATCGATCCCGCTGCCGCTGGAGGAAGAAGTTTCAAGGCTCAGCGCTTTTCCGCTTGCGGTCAGGTGGCTTCCGCTGGATGCTTCGCAAAGGATTTTTTCTGCTTCGACCGACACATTGATCTCGCTTCCGCTGCTGGCGCTGATGCTGATCTCATCGCCGGTAAGCTTATTGCCCGACCTGAGCGTTGATCCGCCTGAAGCCTCAAGGCCTTTAATGATCGGCATGCGCACGGTGACTTTTTTAGTGACATTGGTGAAGCTGTTGTAATCTGAAGAAATTTTCAGGGTTCCGCCTTCCACCTTTGTCGTAATATGCGCCTGCATGTTGTCGTCGGCTTCAACGATGACCGCCTTGGCATTTGATTGTTCGATGGTAACTTCCAGGCCGTTGCTTACCTCAACACGGGTAAAATCTTCAGCGATATCACGATTTTGCGTTACAACGTTTCCGCTGCCTTTGATGCCCCGGATATCGGTCATACAGGATTGTGCGCTTGCAGTAACGACTGCAACCATAAAGAAATAAATAAAAGATTTCAGGTTTTTCATGTTATTCGGTTTTAATTATCACTCCGTTTTCGCCAATTTCGAGGTGTTTGACTTTCTTGATTTCGGTTTTGTCACCATTGGTGATCTTAACGCCATGCTGGTCCACTGTCACCGTAGTTGTTTGTGTCGTGTCGGCATCCATTTCAATTTCCGCTTCAGCGCCCATATCGTCTCCGTTGATGACATCTCCATATTCATTTTCATATGGAGGACAATCAAGGCATTTTACCTGCTCTGCAACCACCTGGTAGAGATAGTTTCCGGAGTGATGAAGATTGAAGAACGAGTTGTCGGAATCGTCATAATCCTGGATGCTGCTGTCGGGCCTGAAAAGTGTGCCTTCAGGCAAATATATAAAGATTTCAACTTCCTGATCGCGGAATTTGTTTGCGGTTTCAGTAGTGAGATAATTGTCAAGAATAATTGTATTTCCTTCAACAGCAAACGTATAGGTAATTTTTTCCGCACGTTGTTTGGCTTCAGGCAATGTTTTTCCCTGTGCCTGTTTTTCGATCTGGATATATGCCGTTTTATCAGACGATTTTAGAATGTGCAGTTTCACATCGTTGGAATAAATAACTTCTTTGTCGTTTTCATTCTGCGTAAAGAAGAAATCTTCATGATTTTCAACACCTTTCGCATAGTAGTCATTGTAGCGGAATTTGATTTGCAACGTGTCTGAAGGCGTCAGGACCAGTGTTTGCTTCTGTACGGTTTTGCCTTCAAAAGCTGTTTCCGTAGCCTGTTTTACGCCCAGTGCGATCACTAAACCGACCGCAATAAGCCAAAGTGCCAACAGCGTGTATCTTGCTATATTACCAATCGGCCTGAGGTTGTTCACCAAAAGTTTCAGTCCGAGGAGGAACAGGAAGAAGAATGGGATTCCGGCAGCCAGGAAAATAAGCATGGCAATGATCCAGAGTGGAAAATCGGTATAGTTCACTGCGTCGACATAATTTTGCCACGGCACATCCACAAACGATGTTGAACTCAGGGTAAACATCCCGACGATCATCCCGATGAGCGTTACCGATGAAAACACTACAATAAATGCCCCGAGTATTTTGGCAAAAATCTTTGCGATTGAAGTGATCACATCACCAATGTTGCCGGCGGCGCGTCCGACTCCGGTGCGAACCTGGTTTCCCATTTTGTCATATCCGGCATTTTTTAGCCTGTCACCTACATTTTCAAATTCTTCACGGACTTTCTTTTCAATATTTGAAATGGTCACAGGTTCGCCACGCATCTCCAATTTTTCGGCAGTTGTCACTGCTTCGGGCATCACGATCCAGAGAATAAGATAGGCGAGTAAGCCGATTCCGTAAGAAATAATAAGGACAAGGAAAATAATGCGCAACCATACTTTATCAATTCCGAAATAGTGGCCAAGCCCTGCGAGTACGCCGCCAACCATTCCGCCTTCAGTATCGCGATAAAGTTTTCGATTTTTGCTTGCGGAGTAGTTGTAGGTTGGTGCCGGTGCTGCGTCTTCATCGGCAATGCGATAATCTTCAGGCTGTCCCATGACGGCTATGATTTCATCAAGTTCGGTGATATTGATGACCTGTTTGTCACTGGTATGTTTTTCGGAAACAAGTTCGGCGATGCGCATCTCAATGTCTTTCAGTATTTCATCCTGTCCGGTTGAATTCGACAGTGAGCGTTTTATCGCATCGAAATACCGGGTCAGCTTCTGATATGCGTCTTCATCAATGTGGAAGAACATACCGCCTAGATTTATATTTACTGTTTTATTCATGACTTTTATTTTTGGTTGGTTATTATGTTTACTGCATCGGACAATTCGGTCCAGGTGCCATTGAGTTCGTTTAAAAATGATTTCCCTATTTCAGTCAGCCCGTAATATTTCCGGGGCGGCCCTGAAGTGGATTCTTCCCAACGATAATTGAGGAGTCCGTCGTTTTTAAGTCTTGTCAGAAGCGGGTAAACAGTACCTTCCACTACAAGCAGTTTTGCGCTTTTCAAAGTATCGAGGATTTCCGAAGTGTAGGCATCTTTTTCCTTAAGGACAGAGAGGATGCAGAATTCCAGGACACCTTTTCGCATCTGGGCTTTGGTGTTTTCAATATTCATGGTTCATTGTTTTATTAATAGAGGTTATGGGGGGCAATTATTTCGAGGTCAGTGATGCGCGTATGTTGTTTCTCGCGTAAGTCATTGCATCTTTAGGCAGGCTGACTCTTTCGGGATTTCCGTAATAAGTAATTTTAGAAGCTTCAGACAGGCTGAGATGTATTTCTTTGGTCGCTTGTGCTTCTATTTCCGACAGGCCGGTGGCATTTGCTGTCATTCTTCCGGTTTTGAGGTTCCGCGCGGTGCAAAATACTTTTGAATCGGCATTGAGCACAGCTTCGTGAGCGCTTCCTGAGAGGTTTATGCGGGATGATGTGGTAAAGTTGCCCTTCAGTGCAAAACCGTCAATCCGCGCGTTGATGGTGCTGCGGTTCCTGGCTTTCAGATTGATTTGGTCAGCGATAATATTTCCAGAAAAGCAAGCCCCGCCTGCAATTGCTACTGAAACACTTTTGCCTGTGAGTTCATTTACTTTGATTGTTGAACCGGAATTGGCCTGTATTGCAGTAATGCCGGAAGCTGAAATAATGACCCTGGAAGCTTTTCCGTCCTTTTCAGCACGTGAGATGACGAGTGTATTTCCATCCAGTTCTGTCCGGATGTTTCGCAGTCCCTGAACATCTTCTGATTCCGTGACCAGCGACAGCCGCGCTTCATTGGTGTAAACAACTTCAATTCCGTCAGAAACGGCAATTTCTGAAAATGCTGAGATTGGACGGACTTCGGTTACTTGTGCCTGTGCTAAAGCCCCGATGAGAAGCATACTTAGCGTTGTGATGATTTTTAACATGATTCGCTTTTTGATTGATGATTGATGATGATTTTTGATGATTGAACTCAGGAATGATTAACTTCCGTTTTTTGATTGATGATTGAAATCTGATTGATTATGTAATGGTTGATGATTGATGATGATTTGTTTAAAATGAGCGCCGGTAAATCAAGGAACGTATAATACTATCATATCTATAATAATATCTTATGCAAATATATATCTAAAATCAGGTACATTGTTTTGCATAGTACCTATTATTAACTTTTTTTTAACAAATACGGATGTTTGTATCCGGTTCAAAAATCACTTGTATGTCAGTAAACACAGG
Organism: Flavobacterium sp.; assembly: GCA_036399795.1. Lineage (GTDB taxonomy): Bacteria > Bacteroidota > Bacteroidia > Flavobacteriales > Flavobacteriaceae > Flavobacterium. The sequence goes on along the minus strand of DASWML010000004.1, from coordinate 141,079 downwards.
TAAAATCAACTTATTTCTTATGCTCCGGCTTCCGTCGGCATTTTTATGTGGCGTGCGGCTTAAACAGATATCTGACATTTCCTGCACGACAAATGTCAGGCATCGCTGGATTAACCAAAACCCATTTGGCTCCCTTTATTTCGCTGTACAGGCCATGGCAGCAGAACTTTCGACCGGCGCCTTGGTTTTATTGGCCATCCGTAAAAATCAGGGGAGATTTTCGATGCTCGTGACAGGGCATACTGCCGTATTTTCGAAAAAAGCCAAAGGCATCATTGCATTTTCCTGTAACGACGGACTAAGAGTTTCTGAAGCTGTTGCGCAGGCAGCGGCATCGGGTGAGGCGCAGGTATTGCGGCTAACATCCGTAGGAAAAGACCAACAGGGCGATTTGGTATCAACGATGGTATTTGAATGGAGTATCAGAAAAAAACTACCGTTAAACGCACCTTAATTAACATTTAATTACCCTGGGCTGCCCGTATTTTTGAATACGGACAAATCCGATTATATGAGAATATTAGTTACGGGAGCAACCGGTCTTGTGGGAAGCTGGCTTATAAAGCTTTTGCTTCAGAAGCGGCACAGCGTTCATTTTCTTACAACGACTGAAGATAAAATCAACAGCATACCTGAATGCCGTGGTTTTTATTGGAATCCCCATAAAGGTGAAATGGATGTAAATTCGCTGATTGGCGTTGATGCTGTAATACATCTTGCAGGCGCATCAATTTCAAAACGCTGGACCGCCCGATACAAGCAGGAAATCATTGAAAGCCGCGTCTTGTCGGCGAACCTGCTGTTCCGTGTACTCAAAAACAACCCACATCAGGTAAAGCAATTTATTTCCGCGTCGGGCATAGGAATATACCGCAACAGTATTACAAATTTTTATAAGGAGGAATCCAGGGAAATGTCGGATTGCTTTCTCGGTAATGTTGTCATGAAATGGGAACATGGTGCAAATCAATTTCGAAGGATCGGAATAAATGTCTGCATCCTCAGGACCGGACTTGTTCTTTCCAATAAAGGAGGCGCGCTTCCGCAGATGGTGAAGCCGGTCAGTCTGGGATTTGGCTCAGCGTTCGGATCGGGTAAGCAAGTCGTGTCGTGGATTCATGTCGCCGATCTGGCTGCGATGTATGTATTTGCTCTTGAAAATTCCCTTGACGGAGTTTATAATGCCGTTGCACCTGAACCCGTGTCAAACAAAGTGCTTACAAAAGAAATTGCACGTACATTGCATAAACCGCTATTCATGCCAAATGTTCCGAAATTTTTGATGGAATTTACTTTGGGCGAAATGCATAAACTCCTTTTTGACAGCCAGTATGTCGACAGCTCGAAAATCATAAGGGAGGGCTTTTTGTTTTCATATCCTGATATTCGCAGCGCTCTTACAGAAGTTCTTAATAAAAAAGCCCCGTCAAAAACGGAGCTGTCTTAAAAAGGATAAGTATGTGAATTAATAATTATCTCGTTGCCTTGACATGAACACGCAGTTCAATCTCGTCATTTACAAATTTGTCACCAAGGTCAGTAAAAACACTTTTTGAACCATAGTTGACTTTCCACTGTGTGCGATCGATTACAAAAGAATCACTCATAATCGATACTGCGTTGTCACTGACAGATATCATTGCCGGAAATTTGACACTCTTCGTTGTTTCTTTAATGGTAAGGTTGCCTTCTACAGTACTTTTGCCTTTCTCCAGAGTTACATTTGTAATTTCAAATTTAGCTGTCGGAAATTTGCCTACATTGAAGAAATGATCTGCGCCTTCTGCCTGTCCAAGTCCTTTAAGGTGGCCTTCAAGATCTTCTTTTCCATCGCCCGGCTTTAAGTCGGTCACAGCAATGGTGTTCATGTCAATTATAAAAGTTCCGCCTTCAACACGATCCTCACTAACCAGAACGGTTCCTTCAGATAGCCTGATTGTGCCGTTGTGCTTGCCGGTTTGCTTTGAACCTATCCATTCAATGTCTGATTCCTGCGTGTTTACAGTATAGCTTATAGCTTCAGAAGATGCGGCTTTAGCATCACGGGCTTCACCAGCTTCACCGGCCGGTTCATTTTTGCAGGAAAGGGTAAATAAAAATAGTCCTGCAAATAATAACAAGATTAATTTTTTCATGGGACTTCAGATAAGAATTAGTTTATAAAATTAACAAAAATTTGAGCTTTCCCAACTATTCATCGTGATTTATTAAAGTAATATCTTTAATTTTTAAAAAGTTTAATCGAATTATTTCCTCCAGGAGAGGAAAATGACAGGATGTATGCTCCCTTCTGTAATGTTTCTGGAAGCGATATTACCTGATTATATTCGCCTGCCGACTGGATTTCAGAGTCCTTATATCGTTTTATTAATTTTCCGGACATATCAAAAAGTGAAATTGATATTGTTGTTTCTTCTGCTAATTTGTATACAAATGTAGTTTCTATTTCTACAGGGTTTGGATAAATGTATGCCGGGTATCGCGATTGTTCAAAATCCAGTACTCCCAAGTTTGTGTCCGACAAAAAACGAAACAGATAAAATTCCTGCGTGCCGCCAATTGCAATTATTTTGTTGTCCGGCTGAACTTTAATATCTTCTATACCATAAAAGCCCGGTAGGTCGTCCAATTCGATGATGCCGTCAGTTCCGAAGTTGTTATCAATATTTCCCAAAGCATCATATTGCATTATTTTTTTTCCTGCGACAAGTATTTTACCGCTGTTTGTCAAGCCCGAACTTTCGAAACTGAAAAGGGTACTCGTAACGACACCGTTTGCACCAAACATGGTGTCAGGCGTACCGTCGCTGTTAAACTGGGCAATAAATGATGGGCTGACACCTGTTACGATTATTTTACCTGAATTTGATACGTGTAATTTTATAGGATATCCGGCCATCTCTGACAAAACGATCCCTGCATTGCCAAATCCTGTGTCAGGCTGTCCATTTGCCGTATATTTTATGATGCAGGGCTTAAATTCGTTATCACTAAGATAATACCCGCCAGCAATAATAGAATCGTCTGGCAGTATAACAAAAGCATTTAAAAATTCTGAGAGAGAATTTGGAATATCTATTTTGACATAGCCCGATACGCCAAAGGTTGTATCTAAAAACCCGTTCGAAGTTAGTCTGGCAATAGTTAAACCATATGCTCCTGTGGCCACTGCGCTATGTCCGAAAAGCAATATTTTATTGTTGCTTTGTACTCCAACTTCGTGAAAATGGATGTCTGATGCAGTGCCAAAGTAATTTATGCTTCCATTGTTACCGAACGTGCCGTCCAAACTACCGTCGGGATTTAACCTACCGGCAATATTTCCCCCCGCAACTATAATTTTACCGTCGGTTTGGAGTGTATGAGAGGCCTCAGCTTCCGACAATCTGACAGAGGTAATTGTTTGAGAAAAATTTACAGTGCCATTTGCACTATATTTTTTTACACCAAGAACAAGCCCATCGTACCTACCATGGTAGGCATACCCGGAGCTGAGATAACTCCCGTCTGCAAGCCGACTGACATTCATTCCTCTTGCATGGCCAACTTCAATATTGGCCTGAAACCTTCCCTGATTCGTTCCATTCAAGTTAATCGATACGATTGCCATTTTTGCAGAGAAAAAATTACCACCAATGTGGATTTCGTTCTGGGTTTGGTACATAAAAGCACATTTTTTAATATCGGCGAGATCACTGTCTTCGATGCCAATCGGAAACGAAACGCCGAATCCGCTTGAATTAAAGGCTAAAATCATAGTACCAAAATTATTCTCGGAATCGACACCCAAGTAAATCATTCCGGAATCTGACACAACTAAGGATTTGGCTACAAAGTTTAAACCTGCCAATTCTGAATATACGCCGTTTGTTGCAAAAGTTGAATCCAATGCCCCATCGTTGTTGTACCTTACCATACAAATTCCATTTTCCATATTCGGAACATCTTCTGTACCCGCAACGACTATTTTACCATCAGGCTGTAGTGCCATTGTTGTGGCAACATCGTTTAAGCTACCAATTGATGTAATTCTGTAACCGTTAAGGTTAAAAGCGTTGTCCAAGAATCCTGAAGAAGTAAATTGCATTGCAATTATATCTTTTTGGCCGCCTACTGTTGTGCTTCCACAGATCACAATCTTTCCGTCTGCTTTTATGCGTACGCTGGATGCAGTGCTCCCTGTTAGCTCTGCTGGCATCGCCGCCGTTCCGTCGCTGCCAAAACTTTCGTCAAGGAGGCCATCCTCGTCATAGCGCTGCAAAACAATATTAGCACTACTTGAAACTCCCGAAGTGGCTACAACTACGATTTTTCCATCATTTTGTAATTCCATGCCGTTTACTGCTGCAGAAAAAACTGCACTTGAGCCGTTCAGCCCAAAAGATGTATCGATATCTCCATTAGCGGCAAGCCGTGTAATTAATATCCGTATCCTGTATTAATGGCAACTAATATTTTACCGTCTGGTCGTACTTTTATTTCCCGGGCAGATTGATTCGAAGATGTAGAATTTACAAGTTTGATTTTCCCTGCGGAGCCAAAACTGCTGTTGAAGACAGATGACCCCATGTTCGTGCTCGTGCTAATTTTTGCTAAAAAGACACTACTTAAATCAAAACCGTTTTGAGTAGAACCTGCTAAAATAGTATTTCCGTCAGGTAACCTTACGGCCGAAAAGACAACATCCCTGCTAGGAGTACCTAAACTATTGTGTACGATGCCATTATTTCCGAAAGCCGGATCAGCCAAATTGTTTTGTGCAGTTATAGCCACCGAAAATAAGATTAGAACAAGAAGATAAAGTAATTGTTTATTCATAGCTTTTTTTGCTAATGTATACAATTAAAATTACCGTACAAAACTTGTGACAATTTGGCACTTAATATCAATTGGCAGTAAGTTTGCAATCGGCCGCGCCGATGAAAATTAAAAACCCATTTAAAAGCAAATCAGGAATGAGTACCGAAAATACTGAAAAAGAACAGGAGTTGAATGATGCAACGCTCGATAAGAACGCAAACGGAGAGCAACTAATCATTGATGAACCGTCTGCAGAAGAAAAGCTTTCACAGGAACTCGAAAAGGAGAAAGACAAATTCCTGAGGCTTTTTGCAGAATTTGAAAATTATAAAAGGCGTACAGCCAAAGAAAGGCTGGAATTGTTTAAAACCGCAAACCAGGAAGTGCTTCAGGCGATGCTTCCTATCATGGACGACTTCGATCGCGCGCTTCCGGAGATCAGGAAATCAGAAGACGATGCGGTATTGAAAGGAGTCGAGCTTATTTACGACAAACTCAGGTCAACGCTCATTTCAAAAGGCCTTGAAGTTGTCGATGTTAAAGCAGGCGATGTTTTCAATGCTGATTTCGCTGAAGCAATCACACAAATTCCGGCGCCTTCTGATGATATGAAAGGCAAGATCGTAGATATAATCGAAAAAGGGTACAAGCTCGGTGATAAAATCATTCGTTTTCCAAAGGTTGTCATCGGGCAGTAATGCTTAATAAAAAAATAAGATGAAAAAAGATTTTTATGAAATATTAGGCATCAGCAAAAACGCTTCCGCTGAGGAGATTAAAAAAGCCTACAGGAAGAAAGCAATTGAATTCCACCCTGATAAAAATCCGGGTGACAAACAAGCTGAGGAGAATTTTAAAGTCGCGGCAGAAGCCTATGAAGTGCTTAGCGACCCTCAAAAAAAAGCCAAGTACGACCAGTATGGGCATCAGGCTTTCGAGAGTGGCGGCTTCGGCGGACATCCGGGCGGTATGAACATGGATGATATCTTCAGTCAGTTCGGAGACATTTTCGGAGGCGCATTCGGAGGCGGCTTTGGCGGATTCAACGGTGGCGGAGGCCAGCGCAGGATGAAGGGAAGCAACCTGCGGATTAAAGTCAAGCTTACACTCGACGAAATCGTCAACGGTGTTGAAAAGAAAATAAAAGTCAAGCGTAAAGTACAGGCAAAAGGCGTACGCTACAAAACATGTTCTACCTGTAACGGGCAAGGCCAGGTCATGCGCGTCACCAATACGATTTTGGGAAGAATGCAATCGGCAAGTACATGTCCGAGTTGCGGCGGTTCGGGCCAAATCATCGAAAGCAAGCCAAAAGAAGCGGATGCACACGGAATGATCATGGAGGATGAAACGGTATCAATTAAAATCCCGGCTGGTGTTTCCGACGGAATGCAATTGAAGGTTTCGAACAAAGGAAATGACGCTCCGGGTAACGGGATTCCGGGCGATTTGATCGTGGCGATTGAAGAGGTCGAACATCCGACATTAAAAAGGGAAGGCGAAAACCTCCATCTTGATCTTTACATCAGCATCAGCGAGGCCGTTTTGGGCGTATCAAAAGATATTGAAGCTGTTAACGGAAAAGTCAGGATCAAGCTTGAGGAAGGAATCCAGTCGGGCAAAATCCTTCGCCTCAAAGGAAAAGGCGTCCCAAGCCTCAACGGATATGGCAGCGGAGACCTTCTCGTACATATTAATGTATGGACCCCGAAGACACTTACAAGGGAGCAAAAGGAGTTTTTTGAAAAAAACCAGCACAACGAAAACTTCAATCCAAACCCGGAACAATCTGACAAATCTTTTTTTGAAAAAGTTAAGGATATGTTTTCCTAATTTAAAAATATATTCTATATTTGAAATGTTACTAGTAGGTAACTAGTAATTTCTTTTTCATAGCAATTTTTCCCATCCTTGTGCAAATAAGGGTGGGTTTTTTTCTTTTATACATTTCGCTTTTCTGCCTAAATGGTTACTTTTACACAAACTGAAATCATTCAATGGCGAACATACTCGAAGTAGATAAAGTTGTCAAGCAATATGGCGATCACACAGCTTTAAATGCAGTCTCTCTTACGGTTCCGAAAGGAAGCATTTACGGGCTTCTCGGTCCGAACGGCGCCGGTAAAACCTCTCTCATCCGGATCATCAACCAGATTACCATGCCCGATAGCGGAAATGTATTCCTCGATGGCGAAAAACTACACCCGAAACACGTGACGCAAATAGGTTATCTTCCGGAAGAACGCGGACTTTACAAAAGCATGAAAGTTGGCGAGCAGTGTCTTTATCTTGCGCAAATGAAAGGCCTTTCCAAAGCCGAGGCAAAACAGCAATTGGATTACTGGTTTGACCGGCTCGAAATCAAAGGCTGGTGGAACAAGAAAATCCAGGAGCTTTCAAAAGGAATGGCCCAAAAGATCCAATTCGTCGTGACTGTCCTGCACAAACCTAAATTGCTGATCTTCGACGAGCCTTTCTCCGGATTTGATCCCGTAAATGCAAACCTGATCAAAGACGAGATCCTCGCCCTCAAGCAAGGCGGCGCGACCATCATATTTTCTACACACCGGATGGAAAGCGTCGAGGAACTTTGCGATGATATTGCGCTGATCCACAAATCAAACAAGCTCATTGAAGGAAAACTCATTGATGTAAAAAGACAATATCGTTCCAATACATTTGAAATTGGCATCCTGACAAACAATATCGAAGGCCTGATGTACGACCTTACGCAGAAATTCAAAATCTCACAAACGCATTTCAAGTCGCTGAACGATGAACTGATGCTTGACGTTCAAATCGGCAATTCCGCGCCAAACGACCTGCTGAATGTTCTCACGCAGCGCGGGCAAGTGACGCATTTCCTGGAGAAAATCCCCAGTGTGAACGACATCTTCATCCAAACCGTCAGCGGAAATAATTAATATCCAAACATTATGGCATCCGGAATTTTTGCAGTATTTGATGATATCGCCGCACTCATGGACGATGTTGCCGTCGCCAGTAAACTCGCCACTAAAAAAACAGCGGGCATCCTTGGTGACGACCTCGCCGTAAATGCAGAAAAAGCTACAGGTTTTTTAGCATCGCGCGAACTTCCCATTCTTTGGGCAATTACAAAAGGCTCATTCCTGAATAAGATCATTATTGTGCCGGTGGCGTTGCTACTAAACATTTTCTTTCCTGTCGCAATCAAAGTCATTTTGGTGCTTGGAGGCGTCTATCTTGCTTATGAAGGCGTTGGGAAAATCGTCGAATTCCTGGTTCACCGCGCCAAAAAAGGGCATGTGGTAATAAAGGAGGCAGAAGATCAGGACGCAGGGCAGGAAAAAGCCAAAGTCAAGTCGGCTATCATGACCGATTTTATCCTCTCCATCGAAATCGTCATCATCGCATTAGGATCGGTCCTGGATAAATCACTGGCGATCCAGATTATGACAGTATCAGTCGTTGCAATGATCGCAACTATTGGTGTTTACGGCATTGTTGCGCTGATCGTCCGCATGGACGATGCGGGATTAAAGTTAATCCGGAAAAATCGCGAAGGCAGTTTTTTTGCCAAAGTCGGGCAATTGCTTGTGAGTGCTTTGCCCCTGATAATTAAAGCACTGGAAGTTGTGGGTACGATAGCGCTGATTCTGGTTGCCGGTGGAATCTTCATCCACAACATTGATTACTTCCATCATATTTTGCCGCGCGTTCCTTCAATTATCAAGGAATTGGCTATTGGTATTATCGTCGGCCTTGTGATTGTCGGGATTGTGGCCCTGTTTAAAAAAATCGCAGGCAGTTTCAGAAGAGTTAAATAAAGTCTGTTAAAAGAACTATGAGAATATTATTCCTTATTATAAAACGCGAATTCATCGCTAAAGTCAGAAACAAGTCTTTCATTGTGATGACATTCCTCAGTCCGCTGCTTTTTGTCGCCATTGCTGCATTTGTCGGATATCTCAGCTCACTTAAAGCCGATATCAAAAAAATCGCTGTTCACGACGAAACCGGAATGTTCGTAAAAGAGTTTAAAAGCGACGAAGAGTTTCAATACCTTGACTTGTCATCGGTTCCGTTAAACGTTTTAACCGATAGTGTCGCAGTCGAAAGCTATGAAGGCGTAATTGTCATTCCTAAATCAACCGACAACAAGCAGCTCCAGAAAAATATCAGGTACATTTCCAACGACAGTCCGGGAATGATGTTCATAGAAACCATCGAAGACAAGATCGCTCAAAAGCTCACCAAGGAAAACTATATTCATTCCGGACTCGATACTTCAGCCATCCGCAACGCCGAAGCCGATGTGAGCATCAACCTGGTCAAATCATCCGGGGAAGAAAGCGTCAAAGGGCTCAATGAAATCAAAATCGCCATCGGAGGTGTTTTCGGTTACCTGATCATGATGTTCATCATCATCTACGGAAACATGGTCATGCGCAGCGTCATCGAAGAAAAAACCAGCCGCATCATCGAGATCATCATTTCATCGATCAAGCCGTTCCAGCTCATGATGGGAAAGATCATCGGGACATCGCTCGCCGGAATTTTACAATTTCTCATCTGGTCGATCATCGGCATCAGCATCATGCTCATCGCGTCGTCGGTTTTCGGGGTACAAATGGGCGCATCAGGAAAAGCTTCCGCCGAGATGATCAACGCCGCGCAACAACAGGGAGAAGGCACAATGCAGCTTTACCTCAACGAACTTTGGGATTTGCCAATCGCGACAATCCTCATTTCGTTCATCATCTATTTCATCGGAGGCTACTTCCTTTACAGTTCGTTCTATGCGGCCATCGGTGCGGCGGTCGACAATGAAACCGATTCGCAGCAATTTCTCCTGCCGATCATCATGCCATTGATCCTCGGCGTCTACATTGGGTTTTTCACGGTGATGAACGATCCGCACGGAAGCGTTGCCACAGTATTTTCCATGATTCCGCTTACATCGCCCATTGTCATGCTCATGCGCATCCCGTTCGGCGTGCCGTGGTGGCAACTCATATTGTCGATCGCAATCTTGTTCGGCACGTTCTTCCTGGTGGTTTGGTTCGCTTCAAAAATCTACCGCATCGGCATCCTGATGTATGGCAAAAAACCAACCTACAAAGAAATGTTCCGCTGGCTGCGCTACTAATTATTAATTTTCTGTAGCTGTTCCCGCTGTCCGCTGTAGCTTTTGCTACTAAAGCACGCAGCAAAAGGCTGCCGCTCCCATCAGGGCTAGGGCAGTTGCCCAATTTTGGGATTTTCTTAATCATAACTTAATTGCTATCTTTAATCAGCCGTGTCTGGTTAACTTAGCCAACAGCCATAACAACTCATTTATGCCAAGAATACTGATCATTGAAGACGAAGCGTCCATTCGCCGTGTGCTTGGGAAAATCCTTTCCGAGGAAAGCGAGACCTATCATGTAGAGGAAGCCGTAGACGGGGTTTCCGGACTCGAAAAAATTAAAACTACCGATTATGACCTGGTACTCTGCGACATCAAGATGCCCAAAATGGACGGTGTCGAAGTACTGGAGGCGGTCAAAAAAATAAAACCTGAAATCCCGATGGTCATGATTTCCGGCCACGGCGATATGGAAACTGCGATAAACACGATGCGGCTTGGCGCTTTCGATTATATTTCAAAACCTCCGGATCTGAACCGGCTTCTGAATACAGTCCGGAATGCACTCGACCGCAAGCAGCTTGTTGTCGAAAACAAAATCCTCAAGAAAAAGGTCAGCCGCCATTATGAAATGATCGGCAATAGCGATGCCATCAACCACATCAAGGACATCATCGATAAAGTCGCCCCAACCGAAGCGCGCGTACTCATCACAGGTCCGAACGGAACCGGAAAAGAACTCGTCGCGCACCAGTTACACGAGCAAAGCATACGCGCTAATGCCCCATTGATCGAGGTAAACTGCGCGGCAATTCCAAGTGAACTCATCGAAAGTGAGTTGTTCGGTCACGTAAAAGGCGCTTTTACATCGGCGGTACGCGATCGCGCAGGAAAATTCGAAGCCGCCGATAAAGGAACAATTTTCCTTGACGAAATTGGTGATATGAGCCTTTCCGCACAGGCCAAAGTGCTTCGCGTGCTTCAGGAAGGCATGGTGCAGCGCGTGGGCGCCGAAAAAGATATTAAAGTCGATGTTCGCGTTGTCGCCGCTACCAATAAAGATCTGAAAAAGGAAATTGCAGAAGGACGGTTTCGCGAAGACTTATACCATAGGCTTGCAGTTATTTTAATTAAAGTTCCGGCACTTAACGATCGTCGTGACGACATTCCGCTGCTCATTGAGCATTTCACCGGAATGATTGCCACCGAACAGGGCAACTCTCCCAAAAAGTTTTCCCCCGAAGCCATCAGTCTTTTGAAGGAATACGACTGGACCGGAAATATTCGCGAACTTCGCAACGTGGTGGAACGCCTGATTATTCTTGGCGGACCAGAAATATCCGAAACCGATGTAAAGCTTTTCGCAAGCAAATAATATGAACCTGAAGAAGATCAACCCAAACCTTGCAAAAGCGCTCTGCGAAACCGGATTGTCCGAAGCCAACGAATTGCAGCAGGAAACATTCTCGACAATAAAGAGCGGTGCCGACTGCCTGATTGTTTCCCCTCCGAAATCAGGAAAAACAACCACTATTATCTTAAATGTCATCCAGCAGCTAATTGCTGAAGGGGAAGAATCGCCACGCGCACTGATCATGGTGGAAGACCGGGCAAAACTGCAGGAAATCGAGGATATGTTCCGCCTGCTGAACCAATACAATGAATTGCGGGTTTACGGCGTTCATGACAAAGGCGATATAGATTTTGACAAGAATCACATTTCAACAGGAATCGACGTCCTCATCGGAACTCCGAACAGACTGAATGAAATGTTTTCCACAGCCGGATACAATATCAACCGTCTGAGGATGCTTATCGTTGATGATGCCGACAATATGCTGAAAGCGCGTCATGAAAGCAAGATCATGCGGATATCGAACAGCATCGCCAAAACGCAGCGGCTTATCTTCTCAGATGTGCTGACGGAAAGGGTGGAACTGCTTGCCGAAAAAATGCTTGTAGATCCGTATTTTTTTGATATGCAAAGCGAAGAAGAAGAACAAGAAGAAAATTAAAATTTATGGCACATATAAAAATTTTTTCAGGCAGCGAAATTATGGCGTTTGCTCTACAGGAGCGGCTTAAAGAAGAAGGGATTTCTGCAATACAAAAAAACAACATTCTTTCGGGAACACTCGCAGGTTTTGGTACATCTGCCCTGGCCGTCGACCTTTTTATTGACGGACAAGATTTCGAAACCGCCGAGCCTGTCATCGAAGATTTTCTTAAAAATACCTGATGAAAACCTCGTTCGAGACGCCGCGGCTACTGCTCCGCGAACTTCAGCCTTACGATGATCATGGTATGTTTGAGCTGGATTCCGACCCGGAAGTACATCGGTATCTCGGGAATCAGCCGGTACAGTCTATTGAGGAGTCCAGGTCGCATATTGACCATATCTGCGGGCAGTATATTACCAATGGCATCGGCCGTTGGGCGGTCATCCTAAAAGAAACCAATGAATTTATCGGGTGGGCAGGGCTGAAGCTGGAAAAGAATGTCAATGGCTATGACTCGTTTTATGATCTCGGTTACCGCTTCATCCCAAAGCACTGGGGCAAAGGCTACGCGACGGAAGCCGCCAAAGCCTGGGTTGATTTCGGCTTCAATGAGATGAACCTCGGAATCATAAACGCCTATACTTCGCTGGAGAATAAAGCTTCGCAGAACACACTCAAGAAGTGCGGCCTCAGGCTTGTGAATACTTTTATATACGATAACGAACCCGAGCTATGGTACGAAATCACTAGAGCGGAAGTCATTTCTTAACTCCCGTTTAACATCTCTTCCGGCTTATTCTGAGTAACTTAGAAAAAAAAGAATAAGTATGGAAAACGGATCATTACACAACGAAACCAAATCAATCTGGAGGACATTTTCATCTGAAACATCATTTCCTCCATTAACAGCCGAAACAACTGCCGATGTTGCCATAATAGGCGGGGGAATTACCGGAATCACCACAGCTTGCCTGTTAAAAGATGCAGGTTTTAATGTCGTCGTCCTTGAAGCGATGAAAGTGGGCGCCGCAAATACCGGCCATTCCACCGGAAACTTATATGTTGCTGTCGAAGAAGGTTTTGATACGATCCAGTCCAAATACGATACTAAAAAACTTCAAACGGTTATTGCGGCAAGAACCGAATCCATCAATCTTATAGAGCAGCTTATTTCGAAATTTTCAATTGATTGCGACTTCCGGCGGCAGAACTGGTATTCGTTTTCTGCGAATCAAGAAAACAAGCCAAAAATTGAAAAGATCCAAAGTGCCGGACGCGATGCCGGCCTCAACATTGTAGATGTATTTCCGGGAGAGCTTCCGCTTCCGTTCATAAAAGGGATCAAGATCAGCAACCAGGCACAATTCAACCCGCTGCTTTACGTGCAGCAACTTGCTTCGGCCATCCAGGGTGACAACTGCAGGATTTATGAAAATTCACGCGTAACTTCCATAAAAGAAGAAGAAGAAATCATCACCGTTGAAACCGAGCATGCCAGTGTCAGCGCCCGGTATGTCATTCATGCAACCCATACCCCAAAAGGCATCATGCTGGACTTTCATTCACTTTTGGGAACCTATCGCGAGTATGGAGTCGCCGCAACACTGCTTTCAGGCGATTATCCCGAAGGAACGCTTTGGGGTTATTACAATATAAACGACCGGTATTCGATAAGAACCTATGAGCACGAAGGCGAAAAACGCATCATTGCCGTAGGACAGCCGCATGAAGTCGGCCAAAAAGAAGACAACGTCGAAAACATACAAAACGTGGAAAATTTCCTTCGCCAGCATTTTGACGTTGGGGAAATCACTAACCGTTGGGGTGGGCAAAACTACAAGCCTGCCGACGGACTTCCATACATCGGGCGAAAAGAACGAGGATCGAACATATTTGTTGCCACAGGTTTTTCAACAGACGGATTGGTTTACGGAACATTGTCGGCCATCATCATCCGCGATATCATGAAAGACATTGCCAATGATTATACAGTACTTTTTGATGCTGCACGCCACAATCCGTTCAAAGCTGCAGGCAAATTCATCAAAGAAAATGCGATCAATGCCTACGAAATACTTAAAGATTACGTGCTTCCGTATGAGGAATCCAAACTTGAGGAGATTCCTCGGGGCGAAGGAAGAGTCATTGAGATCGACGGTAAAAAGCTTGCCGTTTCATGCCGCGAAGACGGATCATTGAAAGCCTGTTCAGCAATTTGTACCCACATGGGCTGTGTCGTTCACTGGAACAAAGCCGAGAAAACCTGGGATTGTCCGTGCCACGCATCCCGCTTCAATACAGACGGCGGCATCATCGAAGGACCTGCGTTGACTCCACTGCAAAAGGTCGACATCAGCGAAAACAGCAATAAATAATTTAACGTCCTTGACTGATTCGGCATCCTGAAGTAAAGAGTATATTTGCACCTTCAAAATCCCGTATACTTCAGATGATTACAGTCAATGATATTTCCGTCCAGTTTGGCGGAACCACGCTTTTCAGCGATGTCTCTTTCGCGATAAATGAAAATGATAAAATAGCCCTGATGGGCAAGAATGGCGCCGGCAAGTCGACCTTGCTGAAGATCATCGCCGGCGCAAACAAACCTTCGACCGGGAATATTTCGGCTCCGAAAGAAGCGGTTATTGCCTACCTTCCGCAGCACTTGCTTACCAAAGATGATGCGACGGTTTTTGAAGAAACTTCCAAAGCTTTTTCGGAGATATTCTCGATGCGTGATGAAATTGACAAGCTGAACGAGCAACTTACGATCCGTACTGATTATGAAAGCGACGATTATATGAAGCTGATCGAACGCGTTTCCGAACTCAGTGAGAAATTCTATTCGATCGAAGAGATCAATTACGAGGCTGAAGTTGAAAAAGTACTGAAAGGCCTTGGCTTTGAACGCGAAGATTTTACAAGGCCTACATCTGAATTCTCTGGTGGATGGCGCATGCGGATTGAGCTTGCCAAGATACTTCTGAAAAAACCTGACCTTATTTTGCTTGATGAGCCGACAAACCACATGGATATTGAAAGTATTCAGTGGCTCGAAGATTTTTTGATCAATTCAGCCAAAGCCGTAATGGTAATCTCCCACGACAGGGCGTTTGTAGACAATATTACAAACCGCACGATCGAGGTCACGATGGGCAGGATTTACGACTATAAAGCAAAATATTCGCATTACCTCGAACTTCGGAAAGACCGACGCGCGCACCAGCAAAAAGCTTATGACGAGCAGCAGAAGATGATTGCCGAAACAACAGAATTCATTGAACGGTTTAAAGGAACATATTCGAAAACGCTTCAGGTTCAGTCGCGGGTAAAAATGCTTGAAAAGCTTGATCTTGTTGAGGTTGACGAAATAGACAATTCGGCATTGAGGCTGAAGTTTCCGCCGTCTCCAAGAAGCGGGCAATATCCGGTTGTGGTGTCAGAGCTCGTCAAGAAATATGGTGATCATGTGGTGTTCCAGGATGCGAATCTTGTGATTGAACGCGGAGAGAAAGTCGCTTTTGTCGGCAAGAACGGCGAAGGCAAATCAACTATGGTAAAAGCGCTGATGAAAGAAATCCAGCCTGATTCAGGAAAAGTGGAAATCGGGCACAACGTGCAGATTGGCTATTTCGCCCAAAACCAAGCGTCGCTTCTTGATGAAAATATGACCGTGTTTGAAACCATTGATACGATTGCCGTTGGCGACATCCGTTCAAAGATAAAGGATTTGCTTGGCGCTTTCATGTTTGGCGGAGACGATACGACCAAGAAGGTAAAAGTGCTTTCAGGCGGCGAAAAAACGCGGCTTGCGATGATCAAATTGCTTTTAGAACCTGTAAACGTTCTCATCCTAGATGAGCCGACGAATCATTTAGACATGAAGACAAAGGACATTATCAAGGATGCATTGAAAGATTTTGACGGAACATTGATTTTAGTGTCACACGACAGGGATTTCCTTGATGGATTGGCTGAAAAGGTTTTTGAATTCGGCAACAAGCGCGTTAAAGAACATTTTGAAGATATTCGCGGATTCCTTGAACACAAGAAAATGGAAAGCCTTCGGGAGATAGAAAAATAAACCCGGCAATAATACCGGGTTTTCTGCTAAATTGAATCAGCGCTTTCAACCAATCTGATAAATTCTGCTTTGTAACCGTCATCATCTTTTGCCGATCCGCTTTTAGCGAGTTTCTTTATTGATCCCGACGCCTTATCAGGAACCAGTTTCGAATCCCTGAGCTTTAGTCCGAACCACGCCACCGCAGCGCTGAACCTGAAATCTTCGGAAGCAGACTGCAAAAGCTGAGGTTTGTTCCCTATGATTTTCAGCAGTTCTGTGCTTTTGTCGCCATCCGGTTTTTTATATCGGAATTTCACGGTGGCAAGTTCGCCGTTACCGTTACCGGTTGCATTCGACTTTGTGTATTTCAGGTCTGGAATATCTTTCAGGAACCCGCTCTCGACTCCGGACGGAATGATTTCATAGAGCGCAGTTACCGTATGTCCGCTTCCCAATTCGCCAGCATCAATCTCATCATCGGTAAAATCTTCAGCCCGAAGCTTCCGGTTTTCATACCCGATCAGCCGATACGCCTGAACTTCATCCGGATTAAATTCAATCTGGATTTTCACATCTTTTGCAATGGCAAACATGCTGCCTTTGAATTCCTTCCCCAGGAAACGGTTTGCCTCCTGAATGTTGTCGATATAAGCATAATTGCCATTGCCTTTATTTGCGAGCAGCTCGAGCTTGCTGTCTTTATAATTACCCATTCCATAGCCGAGGCATGTAAGAAAGACACCGGATTTTCTCTTTTCCTCAATAAGCGTTTCCATGTTTGCATTTGAGGATGCGCCTACATTAAAATCCCCATCGGTAGCGAGAATTATGCGGTTGTTGCCACCTTTTATGAAATTTTCCTGTGCAATGTTATAGGCCAATTGTATTCCTGCGCCACCGGCAGTGCTTCCTCCGGCGTGTAGATTGTCGAGGGCCGACATGATCGCATCTTTATTGTTTCCTGAAGTTGGCGGCAGTACCATTCCGGCCGCACCGGCATAAACAACGATGGAGACTTTGTCTTCGGTCCGAAGTTCGTTAGTGAGGATTTTCATAGATTGCCTGAGCAGTGGCAGTTTATTGTCATCAGCCATCGAGCCTGAAACGTCGATAAGAAAGACAAGATTTGAGGCGGGCAGGTTCTCGGTCGGCAGTATTTTCCCCTGCAGCCCGATCTTTAGCAACTGGTGCTTTGGGTTCCATGGACATCCGCTATATTCGGTATTGATTGAAAACGGATGTTTGTCCTGCGGCTGCGGATATTGGTATTTAAAGAAGTTGATCATTTCTTCGACGCGAACAGCATCTTTCGGTACTTTCTGCCCGGAATTGATGAACCTGCGGATGTTGGTGTAAGAGGCATTGTCAACATCTATGGAAAAGGTGGACAGGGCGGCATTTTTTGGCGTTTCAAATTGATTTTCAATAAGGGAATTGTAATCTTCCTGATTATCATGATTTGGTGGGCTGTAGTGATGCTTTTTATCTTTCGGAGCAGAATTCGTGATCGTTAAGCCGCTGACCTTTCCCTGTAGTGCGGTTACTGCAGCCGATATAGGCCTTACTGTTTCTTCTGACCGCAGTGATTTATCCCTTGTTACCCCGAGGCTGGTAATCACGACTTGATCCAATTCTATATTTTTACCGAGCGTTACATTGATGATATTTGCTGTGCCGACTTTCATTTTTACTGTCTTGAATCCAACGTAACTAACTTCCAACACCTCGCCGGCTGCAGCCTTAATAGTATACTTGCCATCGATGTCACTTTGCGTGGAGCGTTTTGTGTTAACGATTTTTATATTCGCGCCTGGAATGGGCCCTGTCGCGTCTGAGACCGTGCCGGTAATGGTACGTAATTTTTGGGCCGCAACGGTCGGGCTGGCGAGGGTCGTAATGAGCATGACAATCCCTGCTGAAATAATTTTCAGATTTTTCATGGTATTAAAATTTAGATGGTTGCTATTCCCCGGGTTTGGGCTTTGCCGGTTTTCGGTTTTTGGTGGTAATGATCACAACGCCTTTATTACCTTTTGCCCCGTAGGCTGCTGTTGCTTCAGCACCTTGCAGGACTTTTGTAGATTCGATATCCTGTGCGCTTAGCGGTGCGTACGGACTTGTAGGATGTTCTCCAAAAAGTTGTTCCTCAGTATATTCAACGCCGTTAATGATATAAAGTGGCTCTGTTAATTCGACAACTTCGTCGACTTCTGAAGAAGTGGAATAACTTTTTATCGCGCCCGAAGACTTTTCCGCTTTTGCGGCTTCCCCGTCGATTATTACCAATGGCTCGTTATTTCTTGGTGATTTCCCTGCCTTTTTGTTTAGCATCAATTCGACGGATGCAGATTTATCTGCGGCTTTTGAAACTTCTTCGTTATTCGTGCCTGCTACTGCTGATTCCTTGAGATTGCCTTGGTTGGGAATTGCTTCGGCTGCCGGACTCGGAACGGGCTTTTCTGCAACAGCTATCTGTTGTTGCTGTTCAATCTGTTCCTTCAGGATTTGGGGCGCTTCGGCTTTTATAATTTTATTCGACGACGGAGTGATTACAATTTCTTCTGGTGATTGTGTTTGAGGTTGTAAAACGGAATCGCCGACAGCAATTCCATTCTTATTATTTATATCGTTTTTATCCGATAAAAAAAACTGGAATCCCAGCGATACCAACAACAGCAGGCTGGCAGCAACCGCAAGATATTTCCATATGTTCTTTTGTTTTTTAAGAACTGTGTTATCAAGTTTTTCCTCAACACGGCCCCAGACTTTTTCCATGGCGGGAAATTCCCTGGATTCTGCTTTTTCAGCAGCGGTTTTGATTTTATCGTATATCGGATTCTCCATTATTGCGTCTTTTGGTAGTATAAATTGTTCACCAGTTCTTTCAGCTTGGTTTTGGCGGCATTGAGTTGGGATTTCGAAGTGCCTTCAGAAACCGATAACATTTCAGCAATTTCCTTATGGCCATAACCTTCGATAACAAACAGGTTAAAAACAGTTTTGCATCCTTGAGGAATCAGGTTCAGGAGGTTGAGCAGATCGTCTTCCTCAAGATCGGTGACTTCATCGGTAACCGGTTGGTGGAGTGGTTTAACATCTTCAAGATACATATTGAAGTTAACGTTCCTGCGGATCGACAGCAGGCATTGGTTTACCGTGATTTTCCGCGCCCAGCCTTCAAATGCGCCAACTTCCTTTAACTGGTCAAGCTTGGTGAAAATGGTGTAAAATGCATCGGCAAGCGCTTCTTCAATTTCTTCCTCTTTTTTGAGGTAGCGCCTGCAGGTTCGGTAAAGCTTGGGCGACATATGTTCGTACACCTGACGCTGGGCATCTCGTTGCATCTTTTTGCAGGCAGAAATCAGGTTGTCTGTTATCACGATGATTGTCTTTAAGACTAAAGAGCATTGAAAGATGCAAAAGGTTGGGAAGGGCGTGAATTATTTTTTCAGCGTCAGTTTAAAGATGTCGGATTCCAGGATTTTTGTATCGTTGTCTTCGCACAACAGGAAGGAAATACTGTCTTTGGCTTCTTCAAAAAGGGCAATGCCTTCGAATTTGTGGTTTCCGTCAATTTTTTTGATTTCGGCGAGTTCCATTTTCTTGAGGTCGATGCGGCCGACCCAACTTCCGAGAACATCACCGTCGAGGTAAGTTGAATTTGAATTCTCGGCAGCGGCCAGAAAATAAAGGTTATTTCCCACGAGTACGCCATCGCTGAAAGTTGCTTTGGAATTGTTTTCCTGCGGAAGCGAGAATTCCTTGAAAGTGATTTTGCCCTTTGTATCCAGGTTTCCATTGATTGTGAAAATAATGTTGCGTCCTGCCGGTCCGTTGCCGCGGTTCAGGAAATACCAGGTATCTTTTTTCTTTACGACGCCTTCGATGTTGAAATCGTCGGCAGTCATGTTTGAAATTACGCGCATTTCTGTATAGATCGCTGTGAGATCGCTTTCGGAGATTGCATTTTTTGTCTTGCGGTCTACGGTGACCATGCGGTTTCTTTTTTCGGTAGAGCCGGAGCCGAAGACATAATAATTTTTTTCGTCGTGGGCGAATGCCTCAAAATCGGGTTTTTGTTTCTTTTTTATATTTTCGGTGACATCGCTGTTGATGAGGATGCTTTTCCCGAGGGATTTATCGGCTGTGTTATATTGATACAAGAGGCTGCCGTTATCGGAAATGACAAAAATAGAATTGTTAGCATAAAATAATCCGGAGGCCGAGCCAATGCCGATGATGTGGAATAAAAGCTCGAGGCTGAGTTTCTGCATGTTGTAAGGTTTAGCCCGGGTAGAGCCGGTTCCCCGGAGCGCAGCGGAGGGATAAAGGCGAAAACCGGAAACAGCTCCCGAAAAAGAAAAAGGAACTGCGGGTTATAATTTATAAAAATACTATTTTTATGAATAATAGAAATTAGAAAATATGTCCGAAATAAATGGCGAAGACTTCAAGGTAAGTTCGCCTTTCCTGCTCTCAGAACATGAAACCCGCCCAGATGTTATTGCCACGGAGGAAGAAATTGAATTTACCCTCGGCTTGATCCGTAAACAGCTCAGTAAAATCCAGGATACGATGTATGCGCATGGCCGATACAGCATGCTGATTTGCCTGCAGGGAATGGATACTTCCGGAAAAGACAGTATGATACGGAAAGTTTTTAAAGGAATGAATCCGCGCGGGATTGTTGTACACAGCTTTAAGCAGCCGAATACAGGCGAACTTGAGCATGATTACCTGTGGCGACATTATATTGCGCTGCCTTCAAAAGGAAAAATCACTGTTTTTAACCGATCGCATTATGAAAATGTGCTTGTGACAAGGGTTCATCCTGAAATTGTGCTAAAGGAAAACCTGCCCGGGATTGAAGATGTGGAAAATATTCCGGCATCATTCTGGGAAGACCGTATGCAACAGATATGCAACTTTGAAAAGCATCTGGCGCAAAATGGTACGATCGTCCTGAAGATTTTCCTTCATCTCGGAAAAGAAGAACAGCGGCAACGGCTTCTGCGGAGGCTGAATGAGGAAAAGCACAACTGGAAGTTCTCAACCGGCGACCTCCATGAGCGCGAACATTGGGAAGAATACATGCAATATTATGAAGAGGCAATCAACAGGACATCAAAACCTCATGCGCCATGGTATGTGATTCCGGCAGATGATAAAGGAACGGCGCGACTTATTGCTGCGCAGATCATCTTGAATACCCTGGAAAAGTATACCGACATCCGTGAGCCTGAACTGGACGACAGCGTGAAGGAAAATCTGAGTGAATATCGACATCTGCTTGAAGAAGAATACAAAAAAGTCCCGGAATAATCCGGGACTTTTTTCTTTAGTTTGGGTTTGGTTACAAACGGAAACCATAAGCCAGCCTCAGGGCAATCTGGCCAACTCCGGTTCCGCCATCCTCAGTAGGAAAGTCGGTATAATGTTCATAGCGAAGGCTTAAATCTATGTATTGGGTTGCATAGCCGATTCCCGGGCTTATGATCAACGTATTATCAACTACACCGCTGTAATCGTTTGTTACAGGAAATCCGGCGCCGGCTTCAGCCAAGGCATACCAGCGGTCTTCCCACCAGAACATTTTAAATCCTGCTTTTACAGGAATGAATCCAAGGTCGTCAATATCATTCCCGATAAACATATTGGTAAAACCTGTGGTCAACGTCACTGATGTACGTTTTGAAAAATCGTATTGCAGCCTGATATCGCCGCCGAGGCTCCAGTCATAGAGATCGTCTGTGACATATCCGGCGTTAAGTCCGAAACCAAGCCGAAACCCCTGATCATAATTTCCCGGTGCTGCCGGTGTTGCTGTGTCCTGTGCATTCACGTTTGCCGTAAAGAATACTAACGCTGCGAATAGAAATCCTTTCATTTTTGTTGATGTTTTCATAATTGTAATTTTTGTTAGACATTAAAGTCATTGGCTATGTAAAGGTAAAGGCGCACTTTTAAACAGGTTTTACATAATTTTAAGGTCGGCTTAAAACCAGATAACCAAGATTGTTTCAATTGAAAGCTTGATCTGCCTCTAAAACACTGGTGGCGTGGGGATTTTATATGCTTGCATAGCTTTTTGTCTGCTTCGGTACATCGTGGCTTTTAATATAACTTTATGATTTGAATTAAGCAATTTTTAACAAACACATTGGTTTGCGGTGCATAAAATTGGTAAATCGGAAAGGAAGAAGTTACCTTTGCGCAAAAAAGAAGTGGACTTTTCGCGCTATACCAAGGAGTTCTCGCACAACCTGAAGTTGGCTTATCCGGTTATTCTCGGGATGCTCGGGCATACGCTGATCGGGATTGTCGATAATATTATGGTTGGGCGATTGGGAATTACCCAGCTTGCTGCTGTTTCATTAGCCAACAGTATGGTTTTTATAGCAATGTCTATAGGAATAGGATTTTCTACGGCGATTACTCCGATTATTGCTGAGGCTGACGCAGGAAAAGATTCTATGCGGATCCGATCGGCCTTTCATCATGGGCTGATACTTTGCTCGGTTTTAGGCTTGGTTCTTTTCACTTTGGTAGAATTTTCAAAGCCTTTGATGGTGCTGCTGAAGCAACCAAAAGAAGTGATTGCACTAGCAATGCCGTATCTCGACTGGGTGGCTTTTTCATTGATCCCGCTGATTGTCTATCAGGGATATAAACAATTCGCCGACGGTTTGTCTATGACAAAATATTCTATGTATGCGATTGTTATGGCCAACATTGTCCATGTCATTATCAATTATGTCCTGATTTACGGAATATGGTTCTTTCCCAGGCTTGGGATCATCGGGGCTGCTTTGGGAACCGTCATTTCACGGATCATGATGGTCGTATTCATGCACTTCATCCTGTCGCGGAAGGAAGAGCTGAAACAATATTTCCATGGCTTCAGTTTTTCGATCCTCAATAAAAGCACGATCAGGAAAATCATCAATCTTGGCCTGCCTTCAGCCATGCAGATGCTGTTTGAGGTCGCTCTTTTTACAGCAGCGATCTGGCTATGCGGGAATATCGGCAAAACAAGTCAGGCAGCCAATCAAATAGCTTTGAGCCTTGCAACAGTGACTTTTATGTTCGCTATGGGATTGAGTGTAACGGCGATGATCCGCGTGGGGAACCAGAAAGGTCTCGCAAGTTTCAGGCAACTTGTCGTTGTGGCGCGTTCTATTTTTTTGCTGGCGGTCATCATCGAAATTATTTTCGCGTTGTTTTTTATAATCTTCCATAATTTCCTGCCGCATTTCT
This sequence comes from Flavobacterium sp., assembly GCA_036399795.1. Classification (GTDB taxonomy): domain Bacteria; phylum Bacteroidota; class Bacteroidia; order Flavobacteriales; family Flavobacteriaceae; genus Flavobacterium. The sequence continues at coordinate 117,846 of DASWML010000004.1, read as the reverse complement.
TTTTGCGTATGGACAATTCAGGCGAAATGCTGGCGAACTCGGAAGTCATTGCAATTGCCTCGAAATTATTAATTGTGGCTGCCGTTTTTCAAATTTCCGACGGCGTACAGGTTGTTGTCCTCGGCGCGCTCCGCGGACTCCAGGATGTTAAGGTTCCGATGTATATCACTTTCGTGGCTTACTGGCTGATTGGTTTTCCGATTTCGTTCATTCTCGGACAATATACCGAACTCAAGGCTGTTGGCGTGTGGATCGGCCTTTTAGCGGGATTGACAGCCGCTGCCTTATTTTTGTATATTCGTTTTGATAAACTCACAAAAAAACTCATCCGGGAACACGCCGCTCCCGAAATAACTGAATAATATTATGGAATTGCCTAAATTTTTACTGGGTGACAATACCGATTTTCCTGAAGATATTTTTATCATCCATCTTGATTATCCGCGGTTCATCATCAACCTTAAAGATGATGAGGTTGAATTTCTTGAAGAAGCAGAAGACCTTGACGAAGCCGAACTCAATGAAGTAATGGAAGGCCTGGTTCGTGAAGCCAATGAGTTTTACGATCGCGAAGTGGAACGTTACGAGGAGTAATTATTTCTTGAAGTACGCTTCCAGCATTGCCTGGGCTTCGGAAAAAGGCGAAGCCTCGTTGTTTATCACTGCTTTTTTGGCAGCATCAAGCAGCGCTGTCATTTCAGGATTGTTGTAAAATCGGTTTTTGAGTTCTGAATCGATCGTTTCGAGCATCCAGTATTCGTTCTGGCTTTGGCGCCGTTGGTTAAAGGCGTTATTCGCTTTTGTCAGGTCCAGAAATTCAACGATGGTTTCCCAAACCTCAGGAATTCCATCCTGGGTCAGTGCGCTGCAGGTTGACACTTTCGGAATCCATCCGGACGACTTTGGAGGGAAAAGGTGTAAAGCGCGTGTAAATTCGATTTTGGCAAGACGTGCTTTTTTTATATTGTCACCATCGGCTTTATTGATCACGATCGCATCGGCCATTTCCATAATTCCCCGCTTTATTCCCTGGAGTTCATCTCCGGCGCCAGCGATCTTCAGCAGCAGGAAAAAGTCGACCATGCCGTGTACCGCAGTCTCACTTTGGCCTACGCCAACGGTTTCAATAATAATGGTATCAAAGCCGGCAGCTTCACATAAAGTGATGGTTTCACGGGTTTTTCGCGCCACGCCGCCGAGCGTTTCACCCGATGCCGAAGGACGGATGTAAGCGTTTTTGTCCTTCACAAGTTCCTCCATTCGTGTTTTATCACCCAGAATGCTTCCGTGCGAAATCGTGCTGCTGGGATCTACAGCCAGAACGGCTACTTTCTTTCCGGCATTGGTCAGGTATTTTCCAAACGCTTCAATAAAAGTGCTTTTTCCGACTCCGGGAACGCCGGTTATTCCGATTCTGACAGATTTTCCGGAAGCCGCAAGAGATCCGCCAATCACTATCCCGGCTTTTTCAAGATGTTCCGGGTTCGTACTTTCCACTAAAGTAATGGCGCGGCTCAGCGAAGTGATGTCGCCCGACAAAATGCCTTGCACCAATTCTTCCGCAGAAGGAACTTTGCTGCGTTGCGCACGCACATGCCCAGCCGATGATTTGCTCACCGTTTCAGGCTGCGTCACACCGCTTTTCTCGGTCAGCGCCGATTTTTTTTTCTCGTCCTGGTTCACAAACCTTTTTTTATAAAGTAAAAGTAAGCAAAACGCCAGAGGTTTCCAGTGTGGTTTTCAGGAGCTGTTTCCGGCTGTGCGCGTTATCTTTTTTGTCACATCTGTTGTCCACAAAACACCATCCGACAAACAAAAAAGGATGCTGCTTCCATCCGGGCTAGGGCAGTTGCCAATAACCGAATATGTAGTATTTTTGGGGACACTATCTTCAAAAATGACTTCAGTAATAAACGATAAAATTATTAGCCGGCTTCAACAGGTAACCGGTCCGCAATATGTTTTCCTCGATCAGGAAACGCGCAACGATTACGGCCACGACGAGACCGAAGATTATCTTTTCCCGCCCGCAATTGTCATTAAGCCTGGAACATCCGAAGAAATTTCAGCAATATTAAAAATTGCAAACCAGGAGCATATTCCTGTGACGGCAATCGGCGGCAGGACCGGGCTCAGCGGCGGTGCGTTGTGTATTCACGGTGGCATCGGACTCTCGATGGAGCGTTTCAACAAGATTCTTAACATCGACACGCAAAACCTCCAGGTTACTGTAGAGCCGGCAGTCATCACACAAGTGCTGCGCGAAACAGTTGCCGAAAAGGGACTTTTCTATCCGCCCGATCCCAGCAGCCAGGGAAGTTGTTTTATCGGTGGAAACGTCTCGGAAAATGCCGGCGGTGCACGGGCCGTGAAATATGGCGTCACAAAAGATTACATCCTGAATCTTGAGGTTGTGCTTGCCAATGGCGAGATCATCTGGACCGGCGCAAATACTTTAAAAAATTCGACAGGTTATAATCTTACGCAATTAATGGTTGGCAGCGAAGGAACGCTCGGCATCATCACAAAAATCGTCATGAAGCTGCTTCCGCAGAATTCCCACAACATCCTGATGCTGGTGCCATTCTATGATTCGGCGCAGGCATGCGAGGCCGTGGCGCAGATTTTTCAGGCCGGAATTGTGCCAAGCGCATTGGAATTTATGGAGCGCGATGCCATCGACTGGACTTTGCGGTATGTAGATAATGTAAATCTGGTAATTAAAGATGAAGTCCAGGCGCACCTGTTGATTGAAGTCGATGGCAATTATCCTGAAGTCCTTTTTTCGGAAGCAGAGAAAATTACGATGGTTCTCGAGCAATTTGACATTGATGAAATTCTTTTTGCCGACACCGAAGATCAGAAAAATGCCTTGTGGAAGTTGCGCAGGGCTGTTGGTGAAGCTGTTAAATCAAATTCTGTCTATAAGGAAGAAGATACTGTTGTGCCGCGATATGAGCTTCCGGCACTTTTGCGGGGGATCAAGCAAATCGGGAATAAGTACGGATTTAAATCGGTATGTTACGGCCATGCCGGCGATGGAAACCTTCACGTGAATATTGTAAAGGGCGAAATGGGCGATGAAGCATGGCAAATGGAAATTCCAAAAGGAATCCGCGAAATTTTCGAACTTACAGTAGGTCTGAAAGGAACAATTTCAGGCGAACACGGAATAGGTTATGTGCAGCGAAACTATATGGACATTGCTTTTAATCAAACCCAGTTAAGCCTGATGAAAGGGATTAAGCAAATCTTTGATCCAAATGGAATCCTCAATCCCGGGAAAATATTTCCACAAGATAATACGTAGTTTATCGTATTGCTTCTTGCCTGATGGATGGCTAGATTTACATGCGGTCCCTTATCCTCTTGGATGATGGTCTTATGTTTTAGTTTTTTTTGGGTAAGGAGTCCGCCAATTGGCGGACTTTCTTTTTTTAATCCCGTTTGTTTTTCTTTTCCCTTTTTTCAGCCTTTTTTTCCTTGGCCGTCTTCAGGGGTTCTTTTTTCTCGGTTTTCTTTGCGTCGTGACTCTTTGCCATAAATTCGTTAGTTAATTAAGTTGAAGTTCTTTTTTAAGTGAGTTTGAAAGGCAGCTTTCTGAAATTTCCTTCGGAAGTGTATTGTCGTAAATGATGAATTTCCATGATTTTCCAGTTTCAGCTTCGGCGATGAGCTTTGCCTGATAAACTATAAAGAAGCTGTTTCTGTTTTTTTCATATAAGATCGACTTTGCACCAAATTTTTCTTTCAGGCGTTTTTGTGTCTCAGCAATCTGGGACGATGTAAGCGGTTTATATGATGTGACTCGTACTGTATTCCTGAAGTTTACTACAGCGTATGATTTCGCATTTATGTTTTTAATGGCCGAATAATCAAATTTTGCATTCGTAAAAACAAACCGGTATTTGAAGTCATCGTTTTGGAATGCATTGTCCACCCGTTCATATACGTCAGTTTTATCATGACAAAGCATGTTAGAAATCGCATCAATATCGATGTTGTACATCGCCTCATAAAAGTTTTTGGTAGCCGACTGTAGTGCGGTGCTGGATTGTGCACTCAAAGCCATCGGTACAAGGGCAAAAGCAATAAACAGCAGAAAGAGTATCCTTTTCATATGTCACATTTATATCAAATATAAAAAATCCCCGGCTATGGCAATAACCGGGGATTGATATTTATGTCAAATGCTTAATCATTCACAATGATCCACTCGCCTGAATTCAGCATACTTTCGGCTTTTTTGTATTTCATCGTTTCGGTTTTGCCACTGATGACATGCTTGATGGTCACATTGTCATTACGATTTATTTTAGGCATTTCCCTGACGATAGTTTCCGTTACCTGACGCTGTTGTGTCTGGCCAGCTTCGCGATTTTGTGCTGAAGATGTTTCGCTGTTTGGAATCTCATCTTTCGAAGTTTTATAATTTTCTTTGGCAGGAACTTCCCGTGCTTCCTGAATGTTCTGGGTCTGTTGTTGCGGCAGGTCGCCCTTGAAAAGGAAAGAAACCACCTCTTTGTTTACGCCGTTAAGCATATTCCTGAACAGGTTGAATGCTTCAAATTTATAGATAAGCAGCGGATCTTTTTGCTCATGAACGGCAAGCTGCACGGATTGTTTCAGTTCGTCCATCTTACGAAGGTGCTTTTTCCAGGCTTCATCGACAATGGCGAGCGTGATGTTTTTCTCAAAATCACCAATCAGTTGCCGGCCTTCAGTTTCATAAGCTTTCACAAGATCGGTTACAACATTCAGCGTTTTTACACCATCGGTAAAAGGGACAACGATGCGTTCGAACTGGTTGTTCGGGTTTTCGAAAACATTCCTGATAATCGGGAAGGCTTCACGGGCACTTCTTTCATTTTTCTCGATGTAGTATTGCATTGCAGCTTTGTATACTTTGCCTGTAAGTTCCTGCTCAGTGGTTTTCTCAAACTCGTTTTCCGTCACGGGAGAAGTAATTGAGAAGTAACGGATCAGTTCGAATTCAAAATTCTTATAATCACCGGCAGTTTTATTTTGTGTAACGATGAGTTCGCAGGTATCATACAACATATTTGCGATATCAACCTGAAGACGTTCCCCGTGTAGGGCATGGCGACGACGTTTGTAGACGACTTCGCGCTGTGCATTCATAACGTCATCGTATTCAAGAAGGCGTTTTCTTACCCCGAAGTTATTCTCTTCGACTTTCTTCTGGGCACGCTCAATTGATTTAGTCATCATTGAGTGCTGGATGACTTCGCCCTCCTTCAATCCCATGCGGTCCATAATTTTGGCCACTCTTTCTGAGCCGAACAAACGCATCAGGTTGTCTTCAAGGGAAACATAAAATTGTGAAGTTCCCGGATCTCCCTGACGTCCTGCACGACCACGGAGCTGGCGGTCAACACGGCGAGAGTCATGTCGCTCAGTACCAACGATTGCTAGTCCGCCTGCGGCTTTGACTTCAGGTGTTAACTTAATGTCGGTACCACGGCCTGCCATGTTGGTAGCGATGGTAACAACGCCTGCTTTTCCGGCTTCCTCAACGATCTGGGCTTCCTGCTTGTGCATTTTAGCGTTCAGTACGTTGTGCGGAATGTTCCTCATTTTGAGCATCCTGCTCAGCAATTCAGAAATTTCTACCGATGTTGTTCCGATAAGTACCGGCCTTCCGGCTTTTGAAAGTTCGGTTACATCTTCAATGACAGCATTGAATTTCTCGCGGGTTGTTTTGTATATAAGATCTTCTTTGTCTTTTCTTGACATTGGCCTGTTTGTCGGGATCTCGACAACGTCAAGCTTGTATATCTGCCAGAATTCGCCCGCTTCCGTTACGGCTGTACCGGTCATACCGGAAAGTTTGCTGTACATCCTGAAATAATTCTGGAGTGTAATGGTTGCAAATGTCTGTGTAGCAGCTTCAATTTTTACATTTTCCTTAGCTTCGATCGCCTGGTGAAGTCCGTCAGAATAACGGCGGCCTTCCATGATACGTCCTGTTTGTTCATCAACAATCATGATCTTGTTCTCCATGATTACATACTCGACGTCTTTTTCAAACAGTGTGTACGCTTTTAAAAGCTGTGTCAGCGTGTGGATCCTTTCGCTTTTCACGGAAAAATCCTGGAAAAGTTTCTCTTTTTCTTCCGCTTCGGCATCTTTTTCAAGATTCATTTTTTCAATACGGGCTATTTCGGTCCCGATATCAGGAAGAACAAAGAAATTACTGTCGGTATCTGACGAAAGGAATTTGATCCCGTTATCAGTGAGTTCAACCTGATTGTTTTTTTCTTCAATGACAAAATACAATGCTTCGTCAACAAGATGCATATCGCGGTTGTTGTCCTGCATGTATTGGTTTTCTGTTTTCTGAAGTATTTGTTTAACGCCTTCTTCACTGAGGAATTTGATCAGCGCCTTGTTTTTTGGAAGGCTTCTGAAAGCGCGCAACAGGTTGAAACCGCCATCTTTTGTGTTTCCTTCGCGGATAAGCCTTCTGGCTTCTGCAAGGAATCCGTTTGATATCTGGCGCTGCATGCTGACCAGGCGGTCGATTTTGGGTTTCAGCTCATTGAATTCATGACGATCTCCCTGTGGCACCGGACCGGAAATGATCAATGGAGTCCTCGCATCATCAATCAGTACTGAATCGACCTCATCGACAATCGCATAATTGTGTTTTCTCTGAACCAGGTCGTTTGGCGAGTGCGCCATATTGTCGCGCAGGTAGTCGAAACCGAATTCATTGTTGGTTCCGTAAGTGATATCAGCTTCGTAAGCTTTTTTTCTTCCTTCAGAATTTGGCTGGTGGTTGTCGATACAATCAACTGTGAGTCCGTGGAATTCAAACAAAGGCGCTTTCCAGCTACTGTCGCGTTTTGCGAGGTAGTCGTTTACGGTCACAAGGTGAACCCCGTTTCCGGTAAGTGCATTCAGGTATAAAGGAAGCGTTGCCACAAGTGTTTTACCTTCACCGGTCTGCATCTCTGCAATTTTTCCCTGGTGAAGCACCATGCCGCCGATGAGCTGAACATCGTAGTGGATCATGTCCCAGGTAATTTGCTTTCCGGCAGCATTCCACGAATTCGCCCAAACGGCATCGTCACCTTCGATTGTGATGTATGATTTTCCGGCAGAAAGTTCGCGGTCTTTAGCTGTTGCCTTAACACGAACCTGGGTGTTTTCCTTAAAGCGGCGGGCAGTTTCCTTAACAACGGCAAAAGCTTCCGGAAGAAGATCGTTTAATGTTTTTTCGGAAAGCTCGTAAGCCTCTTTCTCAAGTGCATCAATGGAAGCGTAAATGTCTTCCCTTTTGTCTATATCCCCGATGGTTTCTACTTCAGCCTTCAGTGCTGTAATGCGGGCATCTTTTTCGGCACGGGCCTGTTTTATTTGTTCTTTAAATTGTGTTGTTTTTGCCCTGAGCTCATCATTTGATAAATTCATCAGGGTGTTTTCGAAAGATTTTGTCTTAGTCACATTCGCTTGTAATGCCTGGACATCTTTCTGCGATTTGTTTCCTACAAAAACTTTCAGTATGCTGTTTATGAAACTCATATAGTTAAAATTTCTTATTATAAAAGTGCGCAAATTTACGCAAAAAAAAAGCCTCTCCCGAGACTTTCAATGTGTTTATTTTTGATTAGTATTCATCCTCATTCCAAAGATAATCCTCGTCTGTTGGATAATCCGGCCAGATTTCTTCCATCGACTCATATATCTCACCTTCGTCTTCAATCGACTGTAGGTTTTCAACCACTTCAAGAGGTGCACCGGCACGGATTGCGTAGTCTATAAGTTCGTCTTTGGTTGCAGGCCACGGAGCATCGCTTAAGTATGATGCTAATTCTAATGTCCAATACATCTTCTATCGGTTTTTTAGTTTTATGCAAAAATAAATTTAATACTCAGAAAGTCAAGTAAAAAAATATTTATTTTAAAATAAAGGAAAGAACGTGGTTAAAAGCCTGAATTTGTGGGAGAAATTAAACAAATTATTCCGGTGGACTACAGCTTTTCGGGCATCCATTTTATTTCATCGGCGCCTAGGTCGGAAGACAACTTTCGTGCCAGTACAAAAAGGTAATCGGAAAGTCGGTTCAGGTACATGATAACCATGACATCAACAGGCTCAATATGGTCAAGATGAACTGCAAGACGTTCCGCCCGACGGCAAATGCAACGTGTAATATGACAATATGACACTGTTGTATGGCCTCCGGGAAGGATAAAGTGCGTCATCTGCGGAAGCGATTCTTCCATACCGTCAATTTCCATTTCAAGAAGTTGGATATCTGCTTCATTGATTTTTGGGATATTCAGGCGCTGACTCCCGTTTTTTAAAATTTCTTTTTCGGGTGGGGTTGCCAAAATGGCGCCTATTGTAAACAGCCGGTCCTGGATCCGGATGAGGATTTCTTTATATTTCAGGCTCATTTCCTGATCCCGCAACAACCCGATATATGAATTTAATTCATCCACGGTTCCATAGCTTTCTATACGGGTGTGGTCTTTTGGTACGCGGGTGCCGCCGAAAAGTGCTGTGGTTCCTTTGTCGCCGGTTTTGGTATATACTTTCATTATTGCTGCTTTTTCGTGTCGCTTTCGATGATGCCGTCGCGAAGCCTGATAACCCTGTGCGCATAAGCTGCAATGTCTTCTTCGTGTGTTACCAGAATTACCGTATTGCCATTTTTGTGGATGTCGCCAAAAAGGTTCATAATTTCAACAGAAGTTTTGCTGTCCAGATTTCCTGTGGGTTCATCGGCAAGGATTATGGAAGGCCTGTTAACCAAAGCCCGTGCAATTGCCACACGCTGACGTTGCCCGCCCGAGAGCTGATTGGGCTGGTGGTCCATCCGGTCAGATAAGTTTACCTGTCCAAGGACTTCGGTAGCGCGTGATTTTCTTTCAGATTTTGAATACCCGGCATAAATCATCGGCAAGGCCACATTGTCAAGAGCGGTAGTACGCGGAAGCAGGTTGAAAGTCTGGAACACAAAGCCGATTTCTTTATTCCGGATTTCAGCGAGTTCATCATCATGCATCAGGCTGACATGCTTTCCGTTGAGGATATACTGTCCGGAAGTTGGCGTGTCAAGACAACCCAGTAGATTCATCAGTGTCGATTTTCCGGAGCCCGAAGGTCCCATAAGCGCTACGTATTCGCCTTTATTGATTTCGAGGTCAATCCCTTTCAAAACGTTTACGATTTCATTTCCAAGGATGAAATCCCTCTTGATATCCGTGATCTTGATCAGCGGTGTTGTCATAATATGTGAATTGACCGCTAAAGTAATAATTTTTCATCTCATGCCGCAGATATTGTCAATTTGAAGATTCTCAGCAAACACTGCTGTAACGCGTGTTATGATAAATAATTCTTAATATTTTAAGTTAATTTTCAGGGTAGGATAAAGATTACTTAATTTTAAGCTACTAATTTAAAAATCAGTAAATATGAAAACCAACAATTTATTACTGGGAGCTGCAGTGCTTGCAGTGGCTTTTACGAGCTGCAAAAATGAAGAAGAAGAACGTGCGGAAAAATCAGTTGACCGTTACGTTACTTATGTAGATTCGATCGGAAATGTTGCCGACAACGATGCCAGAACAAACTGGCAGGCAATAGATGCCGAATATAGTCAGCGTACTGCTGATGCAGAAGCGGCAATGGCTAACATGAAAGACAAGGAAAAAGCAGAAGAAAGACTGAATGCAAGCCGCGCCAAGTATGAAGAAATGAAAGCGCGTTATGAAGCGCAAATGGCCGCCGATAATCAGGCCGCAGCGGCTTCAGATCCAAAATCGAAATTGCGTTCTTCATTATTTGGTGAAGGGAATATGGGCGCGGATATGAACTTTGACTGGGTGAACAAAGATAACATCCTTCGGGTGTATAACGATTTCTACAACAACTTCGATAAAAACAAGGACAACTACAGCCGTGAGGACTTTGACGAAATCAAAGCTATGTATGAAGCACTTGATGCCCGTAAAAATACAGTCGAAAAAGAAGGTCTTTCCGGTGAAGACAATAGAAAAATTGCCGAGCTTAAAGTTAAATTTGGTCCTAAGTTTAAATGGAACAGGGTTGGCGAAAAAGGTCAGGAAAACGAGAGAGCGAAAGAAGAAGCTAAATAGAAAAAGGTTAATTGTGAAAATGACAGTCAGTAATTTGGCTGTCATTTTTATTTTCATCTAACTTAAAACATCAAAATATGCCTGCAAAAGATCCAGGTCCGCAAATCAAGAACAAAGACCAATATGAAGCGCTAAAAGAAAAAGGATACAGTAAGGAAAAAGCTGCACGCATCTCCAACAGCGAAGGAGCAGGGAAACGCGGCGGAAAAGCATCTGCTTACGAAAAACAGACCAAGAAAGAAATTTATGAGGAAGCCAAAAAAGTCGGCATTCCGGGGCGTTCCACAATGACAAAGGAGCAGTTGATACAGGCGTTGCGGAACAATTAAACCCTTATCGTAAAATTCTCCTTCTCCTGTTCTTTCCTGAAAAACACAATTCCCCACTGAAATGTGTCGATCGTAACCGTTATCAGGGGATTTTGTTTTATTGTTTCCCATGCGCTTTCCATTCCGGGCGACCAATGGATGTCGTCAAAGATCCAAACCGAATTGTTGTTTGCCGTTGGAAGCAACAGGTTAAAATATTGCAGTGTGGCGTCTTTCTGATGGTTTCCGTCGAAATAAATCATATCAAAAGACTGCTGTAATCCTAAAAGAACTTCTGTAAATTCTCCTGTCGCCGCTTTGATATTGCTTAACTTGAATTTTTCAAAAGTTCTTTTGGCAGCCGCAGCAGTTTCAGGACATCCTTCGATTGTTGTAATTTCTGCAGATTGGTTTCCTGATGAAAATGCGGCGGTAGCCAAGCCCAGTGAAGTGCCGATTTCAAGAATGTTTTGAGGCTGAAAATATTTGGTGATCCGAAATAACATTTGTGATCTTTCCGAAGATATTCCTGCAGTAGCCGCAATATCGGCAATCTTCCTTTTGCTGGATTTGAAAACCCTGGATCCGGCACCGAAATCAGTTACATTGATTACATTTTCATCGCTCAAAAGTACCTTCCTGTACTTTTTGAAGAAGTCGTACTCCCGGTATTTTTCTTTATCGTAAAGGCATTTCGTTACAAAATCAAATACAAAAGGCGAGTGCACGCCATGCTCATTTGATGATTTCCATAAAAAATTCAAGTATGATCTTATCTGGAACAGCATGTTATTCCATTTTTGAGCCAAGTTCAAACCATCGTTCTTCCTTAGATTCCAGCTGCTTTATAACCTGTTGGAGTTCATTGGCTTTTGACTGAATATCACTGTCGGAAATATTACCATCGGCAAACTGCTTTTCTATAGTTTTTTTCGCCGATTCCAGTTCTTTTATTTCGCGTTCGAGTTTCTGGAATTCCTTCTGCTCATTAAAAGACAGTCCCGTGTTTGCATTCTGCTGTTTCCAGTTTTTCTTTTCCTCTTTTGCTTCATCTTTAACCGGTTCCTGACTGTCTTCGTAAGTTCTGAAATCAGAATAATTTCCCGGAAAATCTTCTATTTGCCCGCTACCGCGGAATATGAAAAGATGGTCGACGATCTTATCCATAAAATATCTGTCATGCGATACGACAATCAGGCATCCCGGATAATCCAGAAGGAAGCTTTCGAGCACATTTAAAGTTATAATGTCAAGGTCATTCGTAGGCTCATCGAGAATGAGGAAATTCGGGTTTTGGATCAAGACCGTGCACAAGTAAAGTCTTTTCAGTTCGCCGCCGCTGAGCTTCTCCACATAATCGTGCTGCTTTTTTCTGTCAAAAAGAAAGCGCTCGAGAAGTTGTCCGGCTGAAATCGTCCTGCCTTTCATCAACGGGATATATTCGCCGTATTCTTTAATGATATCAATGACTTTCTGTCCGGGTTTCGGATTGATCCCAGACTGCGTGTAGTAACCGATCTTGATGGTATCGCCGATGACGACTTTCCCTGAATCAGGAGGTATTGTTCCGGTAAGGATGTTTAAGAAGGTTGACTTTCCGGTGCCGTTTTTCCCGATAATGCCCAGACGGTCGCCGCGCTGAAAATCATAGCTGAAATTCTGCAGGATCACGCGGTCGGTAAATTTTTTATTGAGTTTGTGCAGTTCGATGATCTTGCTGCCCATGCGTTCCATGTTGATCTCAAGCTCGACCTGGTTTTCTTTCCTTCGGCTTTCCGCTTTTTGCTTGATGATGTAGAAATCGTCCTGGCGTGACTTCGATTTTGTAGTTCGCGCCTTCGGTTGTCGGCGCATCCAATCGAGTTCTTTTACAAAGAGGTTCTGCGCCTTATCGATGCTTGCGTTTTCAGAGGCGATGCGAAGTTCTTTCTTCTCAAGATAATAGGAGTAGTTTCCTTTGTATTGGTACAATTTTCCATTGTCGAGTTCGATGATCTCATTGCAAACACGTTCGAGGAAAAACCGGTCGTGCGTCACCATGAACAGCGTGATGTTTTCTTTTGCAAAATAATCCTCGAGCCATTCGATCATTTCAAGGTCGAGGTGGTTTGTGGGTTCGTCAAGGATCAATAGATCAGGCCGGTTGATTAATATGATTGCCAGTGCAAGACGTTTCTTTTGTCCGCCTGACAAATTTTTGACCTTCAGGCTGAAATCCTCAAGCTTCAGTTTAAACAGGATCTGCTTGAATTGATTTTCAAAATCCCAGGCATTGTGTTGGTCCATTCCGTCAAAAGCTTTTTGATAAGCTTCCTCGTTGGCGGGATTTTCAAGCGCTTTTTCATATTCCGCGATTACCCTTAGTGTTTCATTATCCGATGCGAAAATGTTTTCTTCTATAGTAAGCTCTTCCTGAAGATCGGGAACCTGTGACAGGAACGCCATACGGATGTCTTTTCTCACCACAACCTGTCCCGAATCTGCCTCATCGATTCCGTTGATGATGTTCATGATCGTGGTTTTTCCGGTCCCATTCCTAGCAATGAAGGCTATTTTTTGGTCTTTATTGATGCCGAACGAAATGTTTTCAAACAATGTACGTTCGCCGTATGACTTCGATATGTTTTCTACTGAAAGGTAATTCACAACAACTTTTTTGCAAAAGTAGTTCTTTAGAAGCAATTTCCGTGTGCCGTTAACATGCTTAGGAAAGGGCAAAAAAAAATCGCCATGACGGCGATTCTTTTGTAACTGCAATTTAATCTACGGAAGATAATTGTAAGTGGCCATATAAATAAATGTTCCGTCACTATTCGTTTCGGTAAAAGTTGCTGATGTAGGATATCCATCGGCATCATAAACATAAGCAGCAACCATATCTTCAATTACTTCACCTTCAAGGTTCTTTATTACGAATCTTTTAGGATTGTTTACAGGAAGAAGCAATTTTGCCATAACAATCTCTTCGGAAGTAGGAACAGAACTAAAATTAAGCTCTACATTGTCAAGAACATCAAGGATTCCGGCGGCGTTCAATGTATGCAGGAATGGGTTTGGTTTGGCATCATAATAAATATCGCTTACATATTCATCAATAATGTTGTCATCTTCATCACGCTCAAAAAGGCGGATTTTAATCGGGTTTCCATTGTTGTCATAGTCAAGAACTTCGCCAACTTCATATCCGTCATAAGGCGCCTGATAAAGCTCTGAAATCGAAAAAGGATCGCTCTCGCCGGTCACTGTTGTCAAATTGTCACTGTCATCATAAACCATGATGCTGGTTTCGGTCCCGTCTGAAACGTTGGTAACTTTTCCCTCTGTATCGTAATTAATCGTAAGGGAAGCATTGTCTGAAGCATCCTGTGCAGAGATAAGTTGCATACTGCTGATGTACCTTTCTGGCGTATCATCAAGGTTGTCGGAAGCGTCGTCACTACTGCTGCAAGAGTAAAATACTGCACTAAAAGCAAATGCTGAACAAAATAAAATTCTTTTCATGTTAATGTTTTGAAATGTTATAAGGCTAATATAAGACTTATTTTTTGGGACTTTATCTAATATCATAAATTTCTCCATGACAATGTGGCAGAAGTAATGTCGTGGTATATAACTTGCCTAAAGCGAGCCGACAAAAAATCCAAGTTTAACTTTAAAATTTTTAAAAATGAACTTAGTAAAAAGAAACAGCAGCAGCAACGGCAATCTTTTTCCTTCACTGATGGAAGAATTGTTCAGACCCGATTGGATGGGCGGAAGCCAAACCCTTAACACCATTACCGTTCCGCCGGTAAACATCAGGGAAACCGATTCGTCCTTTATGGTTGAGCTTTCTGCGCCGGGCAAAAGCAAGGAAGATTTTAATATTGAGATTGATAATGACCTGCTAACAATCTCATCCGAATTTAAGTCGGAAAACACGACTGAAGAAGGAAAATTCACAAGAAGGGAATTCACCTGCTCGTCATTCAAAAGGTCGTTTACGCTTCCTGAGACTGTGAAGGAAGACGATATTACTGCTTCTTATGAAAACGGAATACTGAAAATCAGCCTTCCGAAAAAAGACGAAGCGCTTCCAAAACCTAAGCGTTCAATCGATATCTCTTAATTGCCATTATAACTAAAGCGCCTTAACCGGGCGCTTTTTTTATGCCTTCACCAAACCGCTTTTATGTCTGCTCCAATAATCCTACTTTTGGGCGATGCAGCTTTCTGTAATAATACTCAATTATAATGTGCGCTTTTTTCTGGAGCAATGCATTTCCAGTGTCATCCGCGCACTTGATGGTATTGACGGAGAAATCATCGTGGTGGACAATAATTCCGCCGATGAAAGCTGTGCCATGGTACTCGATCGTTTTCCTTCCGTCAAGCTGATCGCAAGTTCGGAAAATACCGGATTCCCAAAAGGAAACAATATTGGCGTCGCAGAAGCCGGAGGGAAATATATCTGTATCCTCAATCCCGATACTGTCGTCGGCGAAAATACATTTCGTGAAATTCTGGCTTTTGCCGAAAACAAGAAGAATTTGGGGATTGTCGGGATAAAACTTATTGATGGCGCCGGAAATTTCCTCCCGGAAAGCAAGCGCGGCATCCCGACACCGTTTGTTGCGTTCAGCAGAATAGCCGGACTTCATAAGCTGTCACCGAAGTTTTTCGGAAAATATTACGCACAGCACCTTTCACCTGATGAAACAGGAAAAGTTGAAATACTTGTGGGTGCCTTTATGCTGATGGAAAGAAGCCTGTATCTCAGGGTTGGCGGTTTCGATGAAAACTGCTTCATGTATTCAGATGATATCGATCTGTCTTATTCCGTTTTGAAATCAGGAAGGGATAATCTCTATTTTGGCGGAACAACAGCCATTCATTATAAAGGGGAAAGTACGTTGCGTGACGGAACTTATATGAAGCGGTTTCGCGAGGCGATGGATTTCTTCTACAAGAAGCATTTTCGGAAGTCGTATTTTTTGGATTTTTTCCTCAAAGCCGGAACCTATTTTTTTGTGCTTGCAAAGAAGAACAGGCCGGCTGCAAAGGAACGGAATATTTCACGCTACATCCTCGTTTCTTCTGATTCACGTCTGAAAGAACAATTGGAAAATGCCTTAGGAACACAGCTTGAAAGGGTGGCCGACTGCAGTTCAATCCCGTCTTTGGTGAAATTTCAAAACCGCGAGATTATTTTTGATGCTTTTGATGTCACTTTTGAAGGGATTATTGCCACCATGCAGCAGCTTAAAAGTAACGAAACTACCTATAAGATCGTTCATCCCAACCATACCTTTGCAATAGGGAGCAATTCGAGCACCGACAGGGGAAAACTCATAAAACTTGCCGATCATCGGTAGGATTTTGCAGATAATCTATAAAACAACCTGATTTTATTGCACGCTGATATTTTTTACTACTTTCGCCTCACTTAACTATAACACCTACTGTACTACAATCTATGGCAAGATTCGAACTGAAGTTACCCAAAATGGGAGAAAGCGTTGCCGAGGCGACGATCACCAACTGGCTAAAAGAAGTGGGAGACCACATAGACGCCGATGAAGCAGTTCTCGAAATAGCCACTGACAAGGTTGACAGCGAAGTCCCGTCAGAAGTTTCCGGAACCCTTGTTGAAATGCTTTTCCAGAAAGACGATCTTGTTAAAGTCGGACAAACCATTGCCATCATTGAAACCGAAGGAGGAGTTGCAGTTGATGCGCCGAAAGAAGAAACATCAGCCCCGGTAGCTGCGCAGCCACAGGCGGCCGAAATTGAGAAATCAATGGAAAGCGCCAGGCAGTTTGTAACGATGCCTTCGTACACCGCACCGCCTTCAAAGGAAGAATATCATAATTCAGATAAGTTCTTTTCGCCTTTGGTGAAAAATATAGCAAGGGAAGAAAATGTGTCGATGACCGAACTTGAAAGCATTTCAGGTTCAGGTGCAGAAGGGCGCGTTACCAAAAATGACATTCTGGAATATGTTGCCCGCAGAAAGCAGCAACCGTCTCAGCCGCAACAGGTACAGCCACAACAGCCGGTACAGGAGCAGGTGGCTCAAACCGTTCAGGCACCGGTTTCAGAACCGGCAAAACCTCTAGAAGATGCAAAACCCGCGCAGCCCGTACAGCAGCAAACTGAAAAACCAGCTTCGAAAGCACCGGTTTCAGTAAACGGACAGGATGAAATTATTGAAATGGACCGCATGAGAAAACTCATCGCCGGATACATGGTTCAATCAGTACAGACTTCAGCCCACGTGCAGTCGTTCATAGAAGTTGATGTGACAGCAATCTGGGAATGGAGGGAAAAGAATAAAAATGCATTTGAGAAAAGGGAAGGCGAGAAGCTCACCTTTACACCCATATTTATGGAGATCGTGGCGCGTGCGCTGAAAGATTTCCCGATGATGAACATTTCCATCGATGGCGAATACATCATCAAAAAGAAAAACATCAATCTCGGAATGGCGGCCGCACTGCCAAACGGGAACCTGATCGTTCCGGTAATCAAGAATGCCGACCAGTTGAACCTGCTCGGAATGGCCAAAGCCGTAAATGATCTTGGTGCGCGTGCAAAAGCAGGCAAGCTAAAACCGGATGATACACAAGGCGGAACTTATACGGTAACCAACGTAGGGACGTTTGGCAGCGTATTCGGGACACCAATAATAAATCAGCCGCAGGTTGGTATCCTCGCGCTTGGCGCCATCAGGAAAGTACCGGCGGTAATTGAAACACCGGAAGGCGATTTTATCGGGATCCGGAAAAAGATGTTCCTGTCGCACAGTTATGACCATCGTGTCGTTGACGGTGCACTTGGCGGTTCCTTTGTGAAACGCGTTGCCGAGTATATGGAAGCATTTGATGAGAACAGAAGTTTTTAGAATGATATGGCGTGTTCCGAAACGGGAGCAGCTTTTGGGGATTAATTAACCATTCCGTACCTGAAGTATTCGTATTTTTAAGTATGGAATAAAATGAAGGTGATATGAAAACAATTCGACTCTTTTCAATAATGGCGCTTTTGTTGGCCGGATCTGCCTATTCGCAGAACGGGGATCTCGATGCTACCTTCGATTCCGACGGAAAAGTATCCACGGAATTCGGCAACTACAACTCTTCAATAAACTCTTTGGCCCTGCAGCCCGACGGTAAAATCATTGCTGCCGGCGCAACCTTTAATAACGGATCGTACCATCGTTTTGCCCTCGCGAGATATAATACCAACGGATCCATCGACACCTCTTTCGGTACCGATGGTAAAGTCATAGGGAATCATCCCACGTTAAAAATGTCGCTGTGTTCGATATTGCTTCAGTCAGACGGGAAAATAATCGGAGGCGGGATCATCTACAACAATTTCAGTGATTCGCAGTTCTTCCTGATGCGCCTTAACGCTGACGGAAGTGTCGATACAAATTACGGCACTAACGGAATGATCGTCTCGAGCAACATCAATATCAATGCAATGGCACTGCAGGCCGACGGGAAAATCCTTGCAGCCGGATTCATATTCAACAACTCCGGAAATAAAGATCTTGCCCTGATCCGTTACAATAACGATGGTACGACCGACAGCGGGTTTGGGGTCAATGGCTTGGTGACAACTTCTATAGGTTCCAGGGATATCGCCAAAGCGCTGGCATTGCAGCCTGACGGAAAAATCGTGGTTGCCGCAACTTCAACAACCAGCGGCTATCATTCAAATTTCAGCCTTGTACGTTTTTTCACAAATGGCGAGATTGATGAAGCATTTGGTGATGATGGCGTTGTTTCCATCGATTTGGATGAAAGCGATGAACCCACGTCGGTAAAAGTTCAGCCTGACGGGCGAATAGTATTTACAGGTTGGTCTGGCGGATCTTCTTCAGGATCACATGCAATAATAAGACTGATGGAAGACGGTGATTTTGATGAAAGCTTCGGCGACGAAGGAATAATTACCGGTCCGGGTGCGGAAATGGCAAAAAGCATAGAATTGCAATCAGACGGTAAAATGATTGTCGCAGGCGCATATCAAGGCGGAGGCAGCAACAATATCGCCCTCACAAGATTGGAAGCAGACGGTCAGCCCGATACGACTTTTGGTGAAAACGGACTCATAACTACAGCTTTTTCAACAACTTGTGAAGCCAATGCAGTGATCACGCAGGCTGATGGTAAAATACTGATCGGCGGGGAAGCCGGAACCACAGGCGGCACATACAGCCCTGATTTTGCCCTTGCGCGATATTTCTCCGGACTTGAGCAACTTGGCATCAACGATCATGATATTAAGAAAAACAGCTTTTCTGTTTATCCTAATCCCGTCAATCAAACCGTAAATCTTCAGGCGAATCTTAATAATTCAGATTTTATTTCTGTTGATTTATTGGATTTGAACGGAAGGAAGATCCAGAATTTAATGAGTAAAAAAGACTTTGGTTCAGGATATAATTCACACGAACTTACCTTGCCTGACACACTTGCTTCAGGTACCTACATCCTGAATGTGTCTTATGGAAATAACGTATCCAACATCAGGATCGTTAAATAATCCAATAAAAATAGTGTCAAGAACCCGGTATTTACCGGGTTTTTGTCTTTCTATTAAGAATATGCTGCTGTCGAAATCCGTAATTTTAATAAAAGAATTTTATGAAAACGAAGATAACCGGCAAACACCTCATAAAGCTCGGATACAAAGAATCGGCATCATTGGGCAAAGCACTTGATCTTGCCAACAACAATTTCAGGAATCAGTCCAAACCCGAAGTCCTTCGCGTACTGAAAAAGCTTCGCCTCTATCCCGAAAATTTTATTGATGACGAAGTCTTTGGAGATTTGGCAAAGGAATTTATCGAGAAAGCGGCAGCCCCCAAAAATACTTTTGCAGCACTAAAAGAAAATTCAGCAACCTATAAAGTTTACGGCGGACAATATATCGAGCCAGGCGCACGCGATCAGATGGATATCGCCATGAAACTTCCCATATCGGTTGCAGGCGCATTGATGCCCGATGCGCATCAGGGATATGGACTGCCAATTGGCAGCGTGCTGGCAACAAACAATGCCGTGATTCCGTATGGGGTTGGCGTAGATATCGGCTGTAGGATGGCGCTGTCGGTTTATGATATTCCGGCAGGATATTTCGATGGAAATGAAAAAGAGTTGAAACGGGCTATTGTTTCCAATACAAAATTCGGAGCCGGACAAGGTTATTCAGGGAAAGACCGCGCTAATCACAGTGTTCTTGACCGGAAGGAATTCAACATGGCGCCATTTATCAAAAAGCTGCACGATAAAGCCTGGACACAACTCGGGACTTCAGGCGGTGGAAATCACTTTGTGGAATTCGGGGTAATCGATTTTCCTGAACGTGATGAAATCCTCAACATCGATAAAGGAAGTTATCTTGCTTTGCTCACGCATTCAGGTTCCCGCGGACTCGGAGCTACCATCGCCGGGCATTATACCAAAGTTGCAAAAGAGAAAACGCGACTGCCCAAAGAAGCCGTTAATCTCGCTTATCTCGACATGAATTCGCAGGAAGGCCAGGAATACTGGATGGCAATGAACCTTGCAGGCGATTATGCCTCAGCTTGCCATGAAGTGATTCATGACCGGATTTCCCGCACACTGGGCGCAAAACTTTTAGCAAAAGTTGAAAACCATCACAACTTCGCATGGAAAGAAAAAATCAATGGCGAGGAAGTTATTGTTCATCGCAAAGGCGCAACACCGGCGGGAAAAGGCGTCATGGGAATCATTCCGGGAAGTATGACTGCGCCGGGATTTTTGGTTCGCGGAAAAGGTGAAACAGAAGCAATTAATTCAGCTTCGCATGGCGCCGGAAGACAAATGAGCCGCACACAAGCTGTGAAAACCATCTCCCGCGCCGAAATGAACGATGTGCTGAAATCCCATGGTGTTTCACTGATAGGTGCCGGAATTGACGAAGCGCCGATGGCTTACAAAGACATCAATCTTGTAATGGAATCCCAAAAAGACCTGGTGGATGTCGTGGCGAAGTTTACTCCGAAGATTGTCAGGATGGCCGATGATGGAAGTAAGGAAGACTAATCAAGAATTAAATCAGTAAATAATAATTAATGATTTTTTTGAACACACTCATGAAGTTTCCAGTTATTCATATTTGACATACGATCTTGAACGTTGCGCTCCACATTTATTAATTATTCATTATTAATTACTTCCTCTCCGCTATCTTTGCAGCTTAATTCTACAAAATGGAACTCAAGCTGCACAGGCCGATATGTTTTTTTGATCTTGAAACAACTGGAACCGACATTTGTAAAGACCGCATCGTCGAAATTTCAATCTTAAAGGTTTTTCCCAACGGAAACAAAGAAAGCCGCACCTGGCTTGTAAATCCGGAAGTAATAATTCCTGCCGAATGCACTGCTGTTCACGGAATTACAAATGCAAAGGTTGCCAATGAACCAACATTTAAGGAGTTGTCGCACCAGGTTTACAACATGATCAAAGACGCAGATCTTGCCGGATTCAATTCTGACCGGTTCGATATTCCGCTGCTTGCCGAGGAATTGCTGCGCGCCGGGCTTGATTTCGATATGAAGAACCGGTTTTCGGTTGATATCCAGACGATTTTTCATAAAAAAGAAGAGCGCACCCTTAGCGCGGCCTACAGATTTTACTGCAGCCAGACACTTGAAAACGCACACAGCGCAGAAGCCGATACCAATGCAACTTATGAAATCCTGAAGGCACAGCTTGAACGGTATCCCGATCTGGAGAACGACATGAAGTCGCTTTCGGAATTTACAACAAGGAAAAAATCTGTTGATTTTGCCGGTTTCATTATTTTAGACAAGGATGGTGACGAGTGTTTTTCATTCGGAAAGCACAAAGGTGCTAAAGTTGGAAAAATCCTGGAATCGGAACCAGGATATTATGGCTGGATCCAGAACGCGGATTTTCCGCTGTATACCAAAAAGGTACTGACAGCAATTAAATTAAGGAAACTCAACACCAAGCTTATATAAAGCTTGGCCCCGATGGGAAGCGGTATCCTTTTTCTGACTGCAAGGAAGGAAAAGATAAAGCAGACAGCGGGATCATGCCACAAGAGAATATGAAGATTATCTGCATCGGACGCAATTACGTCAAACACATTGAGGAACTCGCCAATGAACGGCCTGATGAGCCTGTGATTTTCCTGAAGCCCGACACGGCGGCACTGCACAAAGAACAGCCTTTTTATATTCCCGGGTTTTCACAGGACATCCATCATGAGATCGAAATTATCGTTAAGATCAAAAAAACCGGGAAATATATCGAACAGAAGTTTGCGCACAAATACTATGACGAGATCAGCGTAGGTATCGACTTCACGGCGCGCGACCTCCAGCAGAAACTTAAAGACAAAGGATTGCCGTGGGAGAAATCCAAAGCTTTTGACGGTTCAGCGGTTATTGGCGACTTTATATCGAGAAATGTTTTTAGTTCGGTTGAAAACCTTAATTTTGAGCTACGAAATAACCGAACCACCGTCCAAAAAGGCAATTCCAGCCACATGTTATGGAAGATTGACGAGATCATTTCTTACGTCTCGCAGTTTTTTACATTGAAGACAGGAGATATTATTTTCACGGGAACTCCTGAAGGCGTCGCAGCCGTAAGGCCCGGAGACGTTCTCGAAGGATTTTTAGACCAACAAAAACTATTTACATTACAAGTAAAATAATGGCCCTAAACTACAACTTAGCCAAAGTATACGCACTGTCGGACAACGATCCGGAATTCGTGATGCAGATCATCACCTTATTCGTGACCGAAGTCCCGCAGGATTTAAGCCAGATCAAACTGGGGATCAAAACCAAAGACCACAAACTCGCATACAGTTATGCGCACAAGATAAAACCAACACTTGACCTTTTGGGAATGCAAACGGCTTACGAGGAAATCCTTCAGGTTGAAGCATGGACCAAACGTGAAGGAAAGCGCAAGGAGATCAACGATACATTCGACAGCATTGAATCTCAGATCGAAAAAGCGGTAAAAGAGATATCGAAAGATTTTAATCTGTAAGCCATCACTTCGGTTTCTGGAGCTTTTTGTTTCGACTGTTCGTTTTTTTGAGCTATTCCTGCTGTCCGCGTTATCTTTTGTTGCGCTGTGCTCCACAAAAGGATGCTGCTTCCATCAGGGCTAGGGCAGATGCCTCACATTGGACGTTCGTCTTTCGACTTTCGACATTCGTCTTTCGACATTCGACTTTCGTCTTTCGACATTCGACTTTCGACATTCGTCTTCAACATTCGACACACTATGAAAGCCACTATTGTAACTATCGGCGACGAAATCCTCATTGGTCAGGTTACCGATACCAATTCCGGCTACATTGCAAAATCATTGGAAAAAATCGGGATTTCGGTTCATGAAATGATCTCTGTTTCCGACGAACGCGAGCATATTCTTGAAACATTCTCGCGGCTTCAGGACCAGGTTGATCTTGTTATTATCACCGGCGGCCTTGGCCCGACAAAAGACGACATCACCAAAAAGACGATCTGTGACTATTTCCAGGATGAACTTGTTATAGCTGAATCCGTGCTCGCGCATATTACAGCCATGTATGAGCGCATCTTTAAAATGCCGGTATCGCAGGTAAATAAAGACCAGGCGCTGGTTCCGTCGCAGGCGACAGTACTTCATAACGAGTTTGGCAGCGCACCGGGAATGTGGCTGCAAAAAGGCAAGACCGTTTTCGTTACGATGCCGGGCGTTCCGTATGAAATGAAAGGCATTGTCGAAAATCATCTTATTCCAAAACTGGTTTCAGAATTTGACCGGCCGTTCATCATCCATAAAACCATCTTAACCTACGGAATGGGCGAAAGCACGATTGCCGAGCGTATTGAAGACTGGGAAAGCAATCTCCCCGAATTTATAAAGCTGGCTTACCTTCCAAGTCCGGGCCGCGTGAGATTACGGCTTTCCGCACGCGGAAAAGACAAACACATTCTTGAAAGATCGGTTGCAGAAAATGTCGATACCTTATCAGCAATCATCAGTGACATCATTGTCGGTTTCGAGGAAGATGAAACAATAGAAGCAGCCATCGGGAAATTGCTGTCGGCACAACATAAAACCTTGTCGACGGCAGAAAGCTGTACCGGAGGGAAAATCGCGCAGGTAATTACTTCCGTTCCGGGATCATCGAAATACTTTAAAGGAAGCGTTGTTTCGTATGCTGCCGAAGCAAAAGTCAGCGTTCTTGGCGTAAAGCAGGAAACAATCGATCAATATTCTGTGGTGAGTGCAGAAGTTGCGCGTGAAATGGCAATTTCTGCCAGGCAAATCCTGAAAACGGATTACGCCATTGCAACAACAGGAAACGCCGGCCCGACAAAAGACAATACCGACGCATCTGTAGGCATTG
This sequence comes from Flavobacterium sp., assembly GCA_036399795.1. Lineage (GTDB taxonomy): Bacteria > Bacteroidota > Bacteroidia > Flavobacteriales > Flavobacteriaceae > Flavobacterium. Next base: position 94,000 of record DASWML010000004.1, on the reverse strand, counting down.
TATTTATCGCACTGGCAACTCCGGAAACAGTTGTAGTTGAAATGTTTAATTTTGGGCAGCCACGCGAGAAAGTCATCGATCGCACCGTTAATAAAAGCCTTGAAATGCTTCGGAAAGAAATATTAAAAAAAGCCTTTGATTAAATTTAAATCCATGTTATTTTTGGAAATAAAGGCATTCTTTCGCACCATTAAAAAGCAAATAAAAAAAAAGGAAAAAATGTAGTTTAAAATTTTTGTGCAACACGAATTTTTTCGTTTCTTTGCACCCTGATTTTGAATAACGATAAAAGATAAGCATCATGTCAAGAGTTTGTGACCTTACAGGTAAAAGGGCGATGGTTGGAAATAACGTTTCCCACGCGATGAACAAGACTAAGAGAAAATTCTCTGTAAACCTTGTGAAAAAACGTTTTTACCTTGCTGAAGAAGACAGGTGGATTACCTTGAGGGTAGCTGCATCGACAATAAAGACAATCAACAAAAACGGACTTACTGCGGTTTTGAAAAAAGCACAGAAAGAAGGATTTATTAAATAATCTTTCCGATTAAAATAAAAGCACAATGGCAAAGAAAGGTAACAGAATCCAGGTAATTTTAGAGTGCACAGAGCACAAAGGAACGGGTATGCCGGGAACTTCCCGCTATATCACCACTAAAAACAAAAAGAACACTCCGGACAGGCTTGAAATCAAAAAATTCAATCCGGTTTTGAAAAGAGTAACTGTACATAAAGAAATTAAATAATTAGAGATTTAAATTCCGGATCTGTCCGGCACTTTATAATTTCAAATCCCATTTGAATCATGGCAAAGAAGACCGTAGCAACCCTACAAACATCATCCAAGAGATTATCCAAAGTAATCAAAATGGTTAAATCCCCTAAATCAGGCGCATATACTTTCGTTGAAAGCATCATGGCTCCTGAAGCGGCTGACGATTTTCTTAAAAAGAAATAATTCACGCCCAGATAAAGCATAAGGCTACTTTCATTCGGAAGTAGCTTTTTTATTTTTTATATTTGCCGGCATCCGTAGGCTTTTGTCCCGATTTTAGTTTTTTCAGGAGCATGTTCGCGCTGTCCGCTATAGTCCTCGCTGCGCTGCGGGCTGCCGCTTCCATCACGGCTAGGCTTCAGAAACGATCATTTTCCTGCAAACCATCATAGAACCAGAACCTGATGAATTTTTTTAAAAAAATATTCTCGTCCGAGAAAAAGATCACCGAAGAGGCAAAACAAAACCTTGACAAAGGACTGGAAAAATCCAAGGAGAGCTTCTTTTCAAAACTTACCAAAGCCGTCGCCGGAAAATCTAAAGTAGACGACGATGTCCTCGACAACCTGGAGGAAATCCTGGTTTCCTCTGATGTTGGTGTCGACACGACCCTGAAAATCATCAAACGCATCGAAAAGCGCGTCGCCGAAGACAAATACCTCAGCACCGAGGAGCTCAATAAAATCCTTCGCGAAGAAATTGCAGGGCTCCTTTCTGAAACAAACTCAGGCGAAGCAACAGAGTTCACCATTCCGTCCGATAAGAAACCCTATGTAATCATGGTTGTTGGCGTCAACGGCGTAGGAAAGACTACAACCATTGGCAAGCTTGCAAATCAGTTTAAATTGGCGGGTTATAGCGTTGTGCTCGGCGCCGGCGATACTTTCCGCGCCGCGGCGATCGACCAATTGCAAATTTGGGCCGACCGTGTTGGTGTTCCCATTGTAAAACAGCAAATGGGCAGCGATCCTGCGTCGGTTGCCTACGATACGCTTCAGCACGCAGTTTCCCAGAATGCCGATGTTGTGATTATCGATACCGCAGGCCGGCTCCATAATAAGGTTAACCTGATGAACGAACTTTCAAAAGTAAAACGAGTCATGCAAAAAGTCCAGGACGATGCGCCGCACGACGTGCTTCTCGTTCTCGACGGATCAACAGGGCAAAATGCATTCGAGCAGGCCAAGCAATTTACAGCCGCTACAGAAGTCTCAGCTTTGGCGGTCACCAAACTCGACGGTACTGCAAAAGGCGGTGTTGTTATCGGTATTTCCGACCAGTTTCAGATTCCGGTTAAGTATATCGGAGTTGGTGAAGGCATAAATGACCTCCAGGTTTTTAACAAATATGAATTCGTCGATTCGTTCTTCAAATAGTAAATTTTCATTCTTGAAGAATCCTAAGCAGCCACTAAGAAGTCATTTCAGGGAAGTTCCTATTTGGTTTTGCTTCGCAATCATCAATGGTGTCTGACAATTATATCCAAGTTGGTAAGGCTACGCCAACATGTTTTAACAAATTCGAATCATCGATTCAATCTTTAAATATGAAAAAACTGCGGACCCTTTCGACGTTGCAGATTCTTCTTTTCGGCGGATTTCTTGCCATAGTGAGCGGACTCATCATTCGCCCGTTTAACGAAAGCGCCCATACAGGTGTGGTTGTTGTCGCCCTTGCAATCTGTCTGTACGCTATTGTAAAATCATTCCGGCGTTGATGTAGTACAAACCAGGCAAGTTCATTTCTTCTGATTCTGGCTTGCAAAATAGTGCGGAAAAAAGTTAATACTTTAATCTCAGGCAAAGCTGATGATATCACAGAACAAGTAACTTTGCCAAAACTTCACAATGCTACGGTTTTCGATCCTCTTATTTTTTCTTGTGCTCGTGTCATGCCGACCCGAAATAAAGCAGTCCGATTTAGCAAAACTGAACGGTTACTGGGAAATCGAAAGCGTTACCTTGGCAGATGGCTCCGAAAAGGAATACAAAGTCAGCGAGATCATTGATCTTTTCGAGGTAAAAGGAACAAGCGGCGTAAGGAAAAAAGTGCGGCCTCAGTTTAACGGGAAATATCCTGAAACAGGCGACTACCAAAAGATTGACCTTGTTTTCTCAAATGGAAAAGCCTACCTGAAATATACCACCGATTATTCAAAATGGCAGGAAGAAGTGGTCGCTGTTTCTGAAGAAGAACTTGTCCTGAAAAACAAGCAGGATGTGGAATATCACTATAAAAAACATATCCCTTTTAGCTTAAAATAATGGCAAAACGATTAAATAACGAAAGCCCGATCGGCGACATCCTGAAGGAAATCATCCAGGTGAACAAACTGCAGCCGGGAATCGACCAGGTTTCGGTACAGGATGCATGGAAAAGCCTTATGGGCAACGGTGTTAACAGTTATACGCGGAATGTCGCGCTAAAAGGCAGTACTCTTTATGTAGAGCTGACTTCGTCGGTACTTCGCGAAGAATTAAGCTACGGTAAAGACAAGATCATCAAAATGATCAATGAAGAGCTTCGCAGGGATATTGTAAAAGATGTAGTGCTGCGCTAACTTCCCTGAGAGTAATAATAAAAAATCCCGGATCATAAGAACCGGGATTTTTTATTTGATCTGGGTGGCTGACTAAAACATTTCTCTTCCAGAGAAGTGGAAAGCGCTCTCGATAGCTGCATTCTCGTCGCTGTCAGATCCGTGTACGGCATTTTCACCAATTGATTTTGCATATTTTTTACGGATGGTTCCTTCAGCAGCATCAGCAGGGTTTGTTGCCCCGATCAGCGTACGGAATTCCTCAACCGCATTTTCTTTTTCAAGTATTGCGGCTACGATCGGCCCGCGCGACATGAATTCGACAAGTTCTCCGAAGAAAGGCCTTGCATTGTGTACTGCGTAAAATTTCTGTGCATCGGCAACCGTCATCTGAGTCAGTTTCAGTGCAACGATCCTGAATCCGCCTTCAGTGATCATATTTAAAATTCCGCCTATGTGACCGCCTTCAACACCGTCAGGCTTAATCATTGTAAAAGTTCTGTTCGTAGCCATTTTTTAGTTTTTAAAATCCGGTGCAAAAATAAGCTTTACAAGCCGAATATAAAAATCTGTTTCTTTTGTTTTTGCAGCACAAACCGATGTCCTTTCAGCCACTATGTCCCGCTGTCCGCTTTAGCCCTTGCTGCGCTGCGGGGCTGCCGCTTCCATCGGGGCTGATGGGGAACATTCAGGTATAAAAAAAATCCCTTGCCGGCTGGACAAGGGATTGCTTTTCCGATGACAAAAACTTACTCTTTAATAAGTTTAACAGTCTCTGATCCGTTTGCAGAAGAAATTTTAGCAAAATAAATTCCGCTTCCCAGCCCAGATGCGTCAATGATCGTGTTATCAGCATTTGGCTCCACCGCAATTACCATTTTCCCGGTTACATCCATTACCCGCACCGCAGTAATTGCCGTCGTTGATGAAATATTCCACCGTGATACCGAAGGGTTGGGATAAACTATGAAACGTTTAGCTGATTGCTCATTGATCGCTAATATTGAAGGCGTCATGCTCCACTCCAGGGTATTTCGGTTAAAGGTAAAATCAAATGTACCTGCCCCAACGTCGATATCTGAACCTCCGAGCACAAGTACAGCCGGATTAAATCCGCCGCCGCCCCAGCTTACTGTCCACATACCATCCTGACGGAATTTTATTTTACCTGCGACCAAAGTTAAGCCTTCAAGAGTGTAAAGAACACCGTCAGTGGTTTCCATATTGTTATCAATATCCCAGCTTCCGGTTGCGCTTCCTACAATACCGACCCCCGGAAATCCGAAGTTAAAAGCGCCGGTAGTTCTGTTGAAAGTCACCGTGTAGGTTCCTGCGGGAATCGTCATATCGTCACCACCGAGTGTTGCGGTTCCGGTTGGGAATGTGCCGCTGCCCCAGTTGTTTCCTGTCCATACATGGCCTTCCCTGAACTTCATCACGCCGCTGGAAAATGTATATGCCGACAGGATGTAGTTGATTCCGTCGCTGGTCGTCATGTCGATATCGGTTTCCCATCCCGCCGCAGCCGTACCGATTACGCTGATAACCGGGTAAGTGGAACTTCCTGCGAAATTGTACGCACCTGTATTGCGATTAAAAGTTACGGTATACGTTCCGGCCAAAACCCCTGTAATATCTGATCCGTTTAACGTTGCAGTTCCGCTGGGGAAAGTCCCGCCTCCCCAGTTCGTAGGTGTCCAGGAATCATTTTCACGAAATTTAACAGCGCCGTTGGTAAACGTCATTGTTATTGTGTAGTTGATGTTATCGGTTGTCGTCATATCGGTATCCACATCCCAGCCCGTTGGTGTGGCTGATCCTAAGATTCCGATCGACTGGGCAGAAGCGGACATCCCAATAAGGGCGATTAAAAAGAGTAATGTTTTTCTCATCTTCAATAATTTAAATGTTTCCACTAAATTATTAATTCCGCTGAATATTAATTAAAAATGTTTGGAATGAATTCACGAAAACGTTGTAGTGTGAACAACTTATAAAGTGATCACGGCAAAGTTCAGGGAAAATGGATGGAGTTCCTGCATCAGCCGCGGAACCAGTGTTTCACCGTATGTTATATAAAATTCCGAAAAGTTGGCAAAGCGTTCCTGAAGGCTGTTGTTCGGAAAAAGTTCCTCGTGAAGTGCCGACAACCGTTCAAGTTCTTCGGCATGTTTTCGTTTTTCAGCTTTAAGCAGTCTTTTCTCCAGCATTTCCAATCCTTTAAGCTGCTTTTTCTCCTGCGCTTTAACTGCTCCGGAAAAAGATTTATCAGTTTCTGACGCCATTTCGTAAAGCTTTTCAAACTGTTTTTTCAGAAATTCTTTTTGCTCGGTAAAATCGAGTTGAAGAGTGGAATATTCGTGAATTTTAATATTGGCAAGTTCTTGTGGCGATAAAAAAAGGTCTTTCCATTGGAGTCTGAGCTTATCGGCTTTTGCCGTTTGCTTTTCAGAGGCAAGCAATGCTGAATTCCGCAACATCAATATCGGGAATGTCACTCCTGCCGCATCAAAAAAGGATTTCAGTTCTAGCCAGTATGCAATTTCACCACCTCCGCCAATATAACAAAGATTAGGCAGGATCACTTCCTGATAAAGCGGTCGCATAATTACATTTGGACTCAATTTTTCAGGATGGTTTTCGAGTAGTTCGAGGATTTCATCTTTGGAAAATTGAATGTTGGTATTATTTACATGGTAGATTCCATCCTTGAGGAAAATCCTTTCACGCAGTTTATCCTCAATATAAAAAAGATTGATTTCCCGCGGATTCACCTGGATTGCATAATTTCCGAGTTTTTCTATTGTCGCGGAAACTTCCGTGAAAGCTGTCTGATCGAGCAATTCCTGCTTCATTTGAGGAATAAAAGCTTGTTTGAGCGACACATCATCACCATCGATAATTATGAGTCCATATTTTCCGAAAATCGTATTGGCAATATACCGTGTGGCCTCGGTAAGGGTCTTTCCAGACAGGTAGGCTTCAGAAAATAGTTTCCGTATCGCATCGGCATTGTCGCTTTGTGGAAGTTCGGCAGAATATACTTTGAAAAATTCATCAAGGCTCTTTGTATCAAGTCTTCCCACGGGTCCGGAACTTTCCCTGTTCCAATGAAATTTCCTGCCGTTGTAATTGAAATAGCTGATTTCATCAAAATCGTGATCTTCAGTTGCCATCCAATATACCGGTACAAAATTAAAATCCGGATAATTTGCCTTTAGCTCTTTTGAGAGGTTTATTGCGGTGATAATTTTATAAAGGAAGTACAGCGGCCCGGTAAAAAGGTTGAGCTGATGTCCTGTGGTAACTGTAAAAGTATTTTCGTTGCGTAGCCTGCTGATGTTTTCTTTTGTTGAAGGCGAAAGAGTGACATTTTTATATTGTTTTTCAAGCGCATTCGCAAGGATGTCACGATTGCCGGAGAATCCTTGTTTCTTTTCCCTGAGCTGTTCCCGAAAATTTTCTATGGAAGGAAATCTGTTGTAAAAAGGGGTCAGCGATTCGTTTTGATCCAGATAATCTGTTATGATTTGAGTGAAATATCCTGAACTTCGATAGCTGATACAGTCGCTGGGCATAGGTAATGAAATGTTTCAGTAAAAATACTAAATATTGTGTAAGGATTTTTGACGCTTCTTATCCATTAGATATAAGTTAAAGACAAATAGGCTCATGCCAATCATGCAGATCCTTTATTTCTTCATCGCGAAATGCCCTTTATGTACTTTCCATTGGCGCGGGTAACCACAAACCAGTAGTCTGTCGAAGGAAGTAGATGACCGTTCATAGTACCATTCCAGCCAGCGCCAGCGCCTGAAAGTTGTTGAATAAATTTTCCCTGACGATCGAAAATCTTAACATCAAGATTTTCTTCATAGCGGGCAAATTTTATATGCCATGTATCATGGCGAACGCACCAAAAAAACCGATTAATAACGCATATTGTTGTTATGTATCTTTTTAAGCCCGTATATAATCTTCAGTGATGTCAAATTATACAGTAATTTTGCTGAAATATCACCAGCTTGCAACCTACGATTCTTTCGATTACACCACCGTTCACTCAATTGAATACGCCGTATCCGGCAACAGCTTACCTGAAAGGATTCCTGAATACAAAAGGAATTGTTTCAGTGCAGGCCGATCTTGGTATTGAGGTAATCCTTCAGATATTTTCGCGTGCCGGACTTGCAGAAATATTTTCACAGGCTGAGAAGTTTTCAGGTGAGATGGAAGCCAACATCCACCGGATTTTGACCCTGAAGGATGATTATTTATCAACTATTGATAACGTTATTCTTTTTCTGCAAGGCATGAATCCTACACTCGCGTTACAAATCTGCCAACGCGGCTTCCTTCCTGAGGCTTCGCGTTTTGCCCCGCTGGACGATCTTGAGTGGGCTTTCGGAACTATGGGATTACAGGATAAGGCGAAACACATGGCTACACTGTACCTTGAAGATATCTCTGATTTGATTGTTTCCTGTGTCGACAACAACTTTGGGTTTAGCCGTTATGCCGAAAGGCTTGGTCGATCAGCGAGCAGTTTTGATGAGCTTTATGTCTCCTTAAAAAGTGAACCTTCGTATATAGATACGATTCTTTTTCGAATACTTGCTGAAAAAATGGCCATCACAGCGCCCGATCTTCTGCTGATATCAGTGCCGTTTCCGGGAAATCTTTATTCCGCTTTCCGAACGGCTCAATGGGTAAAGGCGAATTTCCAAGACACAAAAATCGCAATGGGCGGCGGTTTCCCTAATACTGAATTAAGATCGCTATCAGATAAACGGGTATTTGAATTCATTGATTTCATCACCCTGGATGACGGTGAACGCCCCGTGGAAAACCTGATTGAATTTATTTCCGGAAAACGGGAAGTCCATAATCTTAAACGAACTTTTACACTGATCGATGGCGTAGTTGTTTATATAAATTCATCTTCGGAGCCTGATTATAAACAATCAGAAACAGGAACGCCGGATTATTCTGATCTTCCGCTGGATAAATACATTTCTGTCATCGAGATCGTCAACCCGATGCACCGTATGTGGAGCGACGGGCGATGGAATAAGCTTACAATGGCGCATGGCTGCTATTGGGGAAAATGTACATTCTGCGATATTTCACTCGACTACATTAAGGTTTATGAACCCGTTGCCGCCAGCCTGTTATGTGATCGCATGGAAGCCCTGATGCATCAAACTGGTCAGAATGGTTTTCATTTTGTTGATGAGGCTGCGCCGCCTGCACTGATGCGCGCACTGGCCATTGAGATTATTCGACGCCGGTTGTCGGTCACTTGGTGGACCAACATCAGGTTTGAAAAAAGCTTTACCCGCGACTTGTGTTTCCTGCTTCGGGCGTCGGGTTGCATAGCGGTTTCGGGCGGACTCGAAGTGGCTTCCGACAGGCTGCTCAACCTGATCGATAAAGGCGTAACAGTAGAACAGGTGGCAGTGGTTACGAAAAATTTTACCGAATGTGGAATCATGGTCCATGCTTATCTCATGTATGGCTATCCCACACAAACCATACAGGAAACCGTTGACAGCCTTGAGATGGTTCGCCAGATGTTTGAAGCCGGCATTCTGCAATCAGGTTTCTGGCATCAGTTTGCCATGACGGCTCACAGTCCGGTAGGAATGTATCCCGAGAGGTTCGGCGTTTTGAAAGACACTGACATTGTCGGCACATTTGCCAATAACGACATCAACTACACCGACAGCACCGGAATTGACCATGATATTTTTAGCTTCGGATTAAAGAAGTCGCTATTTAATTTCATGCACGGGGTTTGCTTTGATTATCCGCTTCAGGAGTGGTTTGATTTCCGTATTCCGAAAACTTCCATTAAGAAGGACTATATAACTTCTTGCATTTCAGCAGATACCGCACTTATTCTAAAAGGATCATCAAAAATCATCTGGACACGCGGAAAGCCTTTCACCGTGGCATTTGTAAAATCTAAAAAAGGGCAGTCGTGGGAAATGCTGCGGCTCACTTTCCACAACCGTCAGGAATCATTTGAAATAACGCTTGAAAAAGATAAAGGATCGTGGCTTTTGGAATTGCTGGAGAAAGTGTCGGTTTATAATAAGAATATCAGCACACTATCGGAAATAAAAGCTTCATTTGAAATGAATTTTGACGATTTTGAAATTTTCTGGTTTTCAAAACCTATTCAGATATTGAAGGAAAAAGGCTTGCTTTCTCTCTAATCCGGTAGCGTAAACCTGAATCCGATTCCGTGCAGATTTTCAATTTTTACCCCGTTTTCATTTGCAAAGATCTTGCGCAGCCGTGAAATGAACACATCGAGGCTGCGGCCCATGAAATAATCGTCGTCGCCCCAAAGTGTTTTCAGTATCTGTTCACGTTTTAGTACAGAATTCCGGTTGTCAAGAAACAATTTCAGCAGTTCGGATTCGCGTTGGGTAAGTGTGATTTTTTCAGAATCGGTGAAGACTACAAAATTCCTGCTCTCAAACTTGAATTTCCCGATATGATAAAGCGTTTTTTCCGTCGGGGTATTTTTTGCAGATCTTTTAAGGAAAACTTCAATCTTCAAAATAAGTTCCTCAATGCTGAATGGTTTCACCATATAATCGTCAGCACCAAGGCGAAGGCCTTTCAGCCGGTCTTCCTTCAGGGTTTTAGCCGAAAGGAAGATTATCGGGATCTCATTGTCGGCTTTGCGGATTTCAGCGGCGATTTCAAACCCATCTTTCTTTGGAAGCATGATGTCGAGTATGCAAATGTCAAATTTTTCCTCTGCGAAAGATTTCAGGCAAATGTCGCCGTCAGCGCAATGAAAAACCTCATATCCCTGCTGTTCCAGATTGTCTTTTGTAAGGAATGCAAGGGTTTCGTCGTCTTCGGCATATAATATTTTGGCTGCGCTCATGTAGTAGAAATTATTAGGCTGAATCTCATTCCTTTTTCGACATTGTTCTCGGCGATGATTTTCCAGTGATGCAGGTTACATATCTTTTTTACGTAATACAATCCGAGCCCGAATCCATTCACTTCATTGCTTTTTGTTCCTGAAATCCGGAAAAACCTGTCAAAGATGTCGTTGACGTATTTCTTTGGGATGCCAATTCCGTTGTCGCTAAAGGCAATGATGATATTGTTTTTATCCTTTTGGAAGCTGACAATAATTTCAGGGCGGCCATCACAATATTTAACTGCATTATCCAGCAGGTTGTAAACCACATTTGTAAAATGGAATTCGTCCGCTTCAATCGTAAACGATTCCTGAGCGAGTATCTTGATATTGGCTCGTGGATACTTAAGACGGATATTCTCTGCCACATCATTAACGACGGAAACAGCATTGAAAATTGACTTTTCGAGCATGAGCGGAGCGGCATCCGACTTGGCGATATCGAGTATTTTCCCTATATGGCTGTTGAGTTTGTTGCTTTGGCTGATGATGATGCCGGCATATTTTTTCAGTTTTTCGTCGGTACTGATCTTTTCATGTTTTGAAAGATAATCAGACGCGATCAAAATTGAAGACAGCGGTGTTTTAAATTCGTGCGTCATGTTGTTGATAAAATCGCGTTGGAGTTCCGAATATTTCTTCTGCTGAAGAATTGTTACGATAGAATATACATAAACCAGCAATATGATGATGAGCGCAAAAGAAAGGACAAACCAGAATTTCAGTGAGCTGAACAAGTACGACGATTCATTCGGAAACCGGATCGCGAAATAATAGACAAGATTTTTATGTTTGGGAAAATACACCTGGACTTTGCCTTTTGGATTATCGGCCGCCGAAACATAGTTTCCATATACCATTTCATCACTGAGGCAGTTGTACATGGCATATTCAAAATCGGTATGGAGATTTATTTTTTCAAATTCCGACTTAAGATAATACTCAAGGATTTCCGGCTCAAAATCGTTGTTTACATTAACGATGTAATAATCATTTGAAATCTTTTCGATCGGATTTTCCGACGGAAGCTCATGGTTTGTTCCTTCATAAAGTTTCTTGGCTACTTCGAGTAGTGCAATGTGCGCTTTCTGGCTGAATTTCTTTTCTTCAAGATTGAAAGCCTGCCTTGTCCAGAGTAGTTGTACCACGAGGATTCCAATGGTTGCGACAAGTCCGAGAATTATTATGATATTTAATTTGGTAACCTTCAACTATAGGATTTTCGTGTAATATTAAGCAAAAAACCAGCTTGATATTGCGGTTAACAAGTCGTTAACAAAGATTTGAAACTGGTTAACAGCGTAGGAAAATCATCACAGCTACTTTTGGTTCAGAAATCTTAAACACAAAATCATGAAAGCATTAAAGTTGACACTCATCACAGTAATTTTTGGAACTGTCGCCGCATTTGCGCAACCAAAGCACACTGAACCTGCCGTTAAATCCGTTGCTGCATCACCAGTATCATGGAAAAGCGAAACAATTGAAATAGGGGAAATTCCGCAAGGAACGCCAAAGGCTGTGGATTTCGAATTTAAAAATACCGGAAAAACAACGGTAATAATTACCAATGTAAAAGCCTCATGCGGCTGCACTGCCACAGATTATACAAAAACACCCGTAAAACCCGGCGAAACTGCGAAAGTTACAGCAACATACAATGCAGCAAACAAAGGTGCTTTCACAAAAACGGTCACTGTGACAACCAATGCTGAAGAAACTCCTAAAGTCTTAACCTTTAAAGGTTCGGTTATATAATTTTGGTTAGTTTGTTAATGAAAAAACTCCGGCTATCAGCCGGAGTTTTTTATTTTATACAGCTTGAGGTTCAGGCTGAAGGACCGCTTCTCCATAGAGATCAAACTCAGTAGCTTCGGTAATTCTTACGTTGATAAATTCGCCGGTTTTAAGATATTGTGTGGTGGCGTCAATAAGTACTTCATTGTCTACATCCGGACTGTCAAATTCGGTTCTGCCAATAAAATGGCTTCCTTCTTTGCGGTCGATGACACATTTATAAACTTTTCCGATCTTTTCCTGGTTCAGTTCCCATGAAATTTGTGATTGTATTTCCATAATTTCATTTGCCCGCTGTTGTTTTACTTCGGCAGGAACATCATCTTGCAATAAGTAGGCATGCGTGTTCTCTTCGTGCGAATATGCAAAGCAGCCCAAACGTTCAAAACGCATTTCCTGAACCCAATTCTTTAAAATTTCGAAATCAGCTTCAGTTTCGCCAGGATAGCCCACAATGAGTGTCGTCCTGATGGTCATTCCGGGAACAGCCGCACGAAAATCTTTCAGCAATTGGGTGGTTTTCGCTTGTGTTGTACCGCGACGCATCGACTTTAAGATGCTGTCTGAGATGTGCTGCAACGGAATATCGATATAATTGCAAATTTTTGGTTGGCGTTTCATCAGTTCCAAAACATCCATTGGGAATCCTGAAGGGAAGGCGTAATGCAACCGTATCCATTCGATTCCTTCAACCTTGACAAGATTTTCAAGCAATTCTGCAAGGTTTCTTTTCTTATACAAGTCGAGTCCGTAGTAGGTAAGGTCCTGTGCGATCAGGATCAGTTCCTTAACACCGTCTTTCGCAAGATTTTCGGCTTCTTTTACAAGTTTTTCGATTGGTTGTGAAATATGTTTTCCGCGCATCAGCGGGATTGCGCAAAAGCTGCACGGCCTGTCGCAGCCTTCGGCAATTTTTAGATAGGCATAATTTTTTGGGGTTGTTGTGAGTCTTTCCCCGAGCAGCTCGTGCCGGTAATCAGCGCCCAAAGCTTTGAGCAGCAACGGAAGTTCAGTAGTTCCGAAATATTGATCGACATTTGGAATTTCTTTCTCCAGATCTGGCCTGTAACGTTCTGAAAGGCATCCGGTAACGAAAACTTTATCTACCATACCACGATCTTTTTTATCGGCATATTCAAGAATCATGTTGACTGATTCCGCTTTTGCATTGTCAATAAATCCGCAGGTATTAATCACAATTATATTTCCTTCTTCATCTGCAGGCGCTTCATGTGCAACGTCTTTTCCGCTGGCACGCAGTTGACCCATAAGGACTTCGCTGTCGTACACATTCTTTGAGCATCCTAAAGTGATGACGTTGATTTTATTTTTTTTTAAGGACCTGGTTCTCATAGGGTTGAAATTGGAGCGCAAAATTACTCTTTTTCTGCGATTGTGCGGTGGGTTTTGATTTTTTTATGAGCTGTTTCCTGCTGTACGCTAAATCTTTTGCTGCTAAAGCACGCAGCAAAAGGATACCGCTGCCATCAGGGCTAAAAAAAGACCGCCACTAAAGGAGCGGCGGTCTTAACTATAATTATAGCAATTATTTATAATTCAAATGAAAGCGACAAAGAAACATTGTTGTTCACCGAACTGATTCTCGGCGCATCGGTAAAACCCTGTGAAAAAAACAAAGGATCGGAATGCCTGTGCGAATAAGAATAGGCAAGATCAAGCCTTGTTGATCCGAAACTGTAGCCTAACCCGCCGGTAATTCCCATCAGGTCGCCAACAGTACGTCCGTTTTTATACGGACTTTCCTCATATCTGTATCCGGCGCGCAAACTCCATTGCTTGATTCTGTGTTCAGCCCCGATACGAAGTTCACCTGCTGTGTCTAGTGCGTTTTCAGTTTCGGTATTGGCCACAGGAAAATCTTCTTCGGGGGAGAAATGAGCATTACTGTAATCAGTCATGGTATAATCAACGCTGATTAATCCATATTTTCCAAAAATATAGGCAAGGCTTCCGGTCACTTTTGATGGAGTGTGCAATTCGTATGCGTCATACAAAAGCGTTATGCCAGGATCTACAATTTCAGTTTCGATGTTTCCCGCGTCTATGCGCTCTGTAACCAGGCTTTGCGTGAATTCGTCATTCAGAACGTACCATGTAGGCGACTGGTATGATAATCCGGCCCTGAAAGATTCGGTAATTTTTGCGATTGCGCCAAGCTGTACTGAAAAACCGGTGCCATAAGTATATAGTTCGTTATTGAAGTTATTTACCTGAACAACACCTGTATCGGGATTGTTTTGTGGCTCTTCAAAAAATGCTGTTGACTGGCGGTAATCTATTCCGTGAAAGTTAAGGTTCATCCCCAGATAAAGGCGGTCTTTATATGAAGTAGCGGCATTTACCGAAATTTTTCCGTTATATCCCGTTGACACCAAGGCGTATTGCTGGTAGTAGTTTCCGCCGGACACGTTGGAAGCATAAGTAACATTTCCATTTTCATCAGTCACAGGGTTTATTAAATATCCCTGATATCCGAGAAAAGCCTGCCCCTGGCCGAAATCCAGATCTTCATAAAAAGAATTGGCAAGTGTGTTAACAGGAACTCCTCCATTTTGATTGGCATAGTAGAGAAAATAATTGCTGATGGAATTTGTGGGGTTTGTTCCCGCTGTAAAAACGGTATTGTCAAAATTATTTGTGTTCTCGTAGTTCAGTGCTATGGTGAATTTCCGCCAGTCTTTAGTATCGTTTCTAAAAACCATTATAGCGCCGGCCTGATTCAGGTCTACTGTATTGTCATTAGCTTTAGTATCTGATCCGAAGTAACTGGATTCGTTTGTGATATTGTAGCTGCTTATTGTAAAAGCAAGACTATTGTTATTAAAAACCGCAGCGCCTGCAGGGTTAACGTTAATCGCGGAGAGATCGCCTCCGACTGCACCAAAAGCTCCGCTCATTGATCTGAAACGCGCAGTTCCGGTAATATTTTGCTGTGAATATCGCAAAGCATCAGAAATATCCTGCGCTTGTAGCAGATTGATTGAAATAACAGCGAGGATTGATGATAGATATGATTTCATGCTATTTGTTTTATGTTAAAAAAAAATACCTATGAATGCACATGTCAAACATAGGTAATTGATTTAAAGATATTAACGACGTCCGCCTCCGCTTCTGCCTCCACCGAAACTGCCACCGGAAGATCTTGTGCCTCCGCCATATGATGGTGATGGGGAATATGACCGGGTAGGAGTAGACTGGCGCACATTATTATTAGTATTTCCGCGTGGAGTAGAATAAGAGTTGGTTCTCGTTCCGCCTGACTGACTGCGCACGCCATTAGGATTTCTTGGGGTGGTATTGGTGCGTATTCCGTTTGAAGAAGAGCTTCTTGTTCCGCCATTATTAACTTGCGTATAAGTTCTTCTGCCGCCTGAATAATATCTTGAGGAATTTTCCCCGCGAAGTCCGCTGTTATATGACACGCCGCGTCTTCCTCCGTTATAGGCATAATGATGGTGGTGATAGCCGTTATACCAGCCGTTACCATAGTAACCATATCCGTAAGGATAATAATTATAACCCCATCCTGTTCCGTACCATGAATTCCATCCGATGTTCCAGTATGGTCCGTACCATGAATATCTCCATCCGGGTCCGTACCAGTAATCATTCCAGTAGTTGTAACCCCAGTAATTTCCACCGTATACGTTAACAGTTACGTTGTCTGCTTCACTTCCCCAGCCAGAATAACCTGAACGGTAACCTTCTGTTGAATTTGAAGTGGAGTCCGTAGCAGAATTGTAATTTTCTACATCCGTAAAAATTTCCGGGTTCTCTTTTTGCAGTGCACCGAAGTAATCTTTATATTGATTATTTTCAGCATTTGAATCAGAGCCTGATTGCCGGCTACCATTATCTCCAGAACCATATATGCCATCACGGTCATAATAGGAACTGTTTTGATAAGAACCGCACGAAACGGCTACAAATGCCAATAATCCAAATAGTAAATATTTAGATCGGCTTTGCTCCGTTGGATAAAGAGTTTCCATATCAATAGCTTTTTTTATTGTTGTACATAACAAAATTAGTTAGTTTTGCCTGATTTTTAAGTTAAAAAATACAAAACAATTTTTGTGCCAAAACAACTTCTATGAGTAAGAAATTAACGACAAGAGCAGAGGATTACTCGAGGTGGTATAATGAGCTGGTAGTAAAAGCAGATCTCGCTGAAAATTCCGGTGTTCGGGGTTGTATGGTGATAAAGCCATACGGATATGCAATATGGGAAAAGATGCAGCAGGAACTTGATAGAATGTTTAAGGAAACTGGTCATCAGAATGCTTATTTTCCTTTGTTCGTGCCAAAAAGCATGTTTGAGGCTGAAGAGAAAAATGCCGAAGGGTTTGCCAAAGAATGCGCGATTGTCACACACTATCGCTTAAAAAATGATGTCGATAACCCGGGAAAACTGATTGTTGATCCAAATGCCAAACTCGAGGAAGAACTGATTGTTCGTCCCACGAGTGAAGCCATTATCTGGAGTACATATAAAAACTGGGTGCAATCATACCGTGACTTGCCATTACTCATTAATCAATGGGCAAATGTTGTCCGATGGGAAATGCGTACGCGGTTATTCCTGCGTACGGCTGAGTTCCTGTGGCAGGAAGGGCACACGGCACATGCCACCAAGGCTGAAGCGATTGAGGAATCTGAAAAGATGATGAACGTCTATGCCGATTTTGTTGAAGGTTTCATGGCAATTCCGGTCATTAAAGGACTTAAGACTGAAACGGAAAGATTCGCCGGTGCCGATGAAACATATTGTATAGAAGCCTTAATGCAGGACGGAAAGGCGCTACAAGCTGGTACATCGCACTTTCTTGGACAAAATTTTGCTAAGGCATTTGATGTCAAGTTTGCTACTGCCGAAGGAAAACAGGAATATGTATGGGGAACGTCATGGGGAGTTTCTACCAGGCTGATGGGAGCTTTAGTAATGACGCATTCCGATGATAATGGATTGGTGTTGCCGCCGAATCTTGCACCGATACAGGTTGTTGTTGTTCCCATTCATAGAACAGATGAACAGCTCCATGCGATTACGCAGGAAGTAAATGTATTATCGGCTCAATTAAAACAAGCAGGAATAAGTGTAAAATATGATGACAGGACGACGCATAAGCCCGGCTTCAAGTTTAATGAGTATGAACTGAAAGGTGTTCCGGTAAGAATTGCCATAGGGCCAAACGATCTTGAAAATGGGACATTTGAAATTGCCCGTCGAGATAAATTGAGCAAGGAAATTGTTGCCAAAAGCGATGTTGTAAAATATATTGAGGAACTGCTAAAGGAAATCCAGCAAAACCTTTATGACCGAGCAATGAGCTATCGCGACGGACATATTTCCCAAGCCGATAATTTTGATGAATTTGTAGAAATCCTTGAAACAAAAGGTGGTTTTATTTCTGCGCATTGGGATGGTACGTCAGAAACTGAGGAAAAAATTAAGGAAATGACTAAAGCAACCATCCGATGCATCCCTTTGCATTCCAACATAGAAGCCGGAAAATGTATATTGACCGGGCAGGAATCGTCCCGAAGGGTCTTGTTTGCAAGGGCATATTAAAAAAGAATAAAAAAAATTCGCACACTATTGTGCGAATAAAAAATAGTTGTATTTTTGCATCCGCATTAGCAGCCGGCCCGTTCGTCTATCGGTTAGGACGCCAGGTTTTCATCCTGGTAAGGGGGGTTCGATTCCCCCACGGGCTACTATTTAGGATTTAAACACAAACGGTCCGTTCGTCTAGGGGTTAGGACGCCAGGTTTTCATCCTGGTAACAGGGGTTCGATTCCCCTACGGACTACATTAATTAAAAAGAAAAAATGGCAAATCATAAGTCAGCTCTGAAAAGAATTAGAACCAACGAAAAAAGAAGAGTACTTAACAGGTATCAGCACAAAACAACCAGAAATGCGATAAAAGCATTAAGGATGTCAACTGAAAAAGAAGATGCTTCTTCAAAATTATCGGGTGTTATCTCTATGATCGATAAACTTGCAAAGAAGAACATTATCCACAATAATAAAGCTGCGAATCTTAAATCAAAACTCACAAGGCACATTGCAAAAATGTAACGTGAACCCTTTGTTCATATAAATAAAAAAGCCCTTTAAAAGGGCTTTTTTATTTATATGGTCTACAAGACTCTTTTTAGATTTTCCAGCATCTCAACAGTAATTGGTTTAGACATAAAGTCTATAACCATCGTGTAGGTTTTTGCTTTGTCAACATCGCTGGGGTCAATCGTCGAGGAGAGAACAATAACTTTCGTATTTGTGAGGAAGTTGGCGTACGTCTTCGAAAAATTATCAAGGAATTCCCAACCGCCCATCACGGGCATATTTAAATCAAGCAATATCAAATCCGGATAGTGGTTGTCATTATGAAGGATGAGGTTATCAAAATAATGAAGCGCTTCCTCGCCGTTTTGAGCCGAATCAGTATGTTTCGCAAATGATGCCTTCGAGATTACCTTCCGGCACAGCATTACGGTAATCGGATCATCATCAACGCATAAGATTCTGTCAAGCATTTTATTTATTTTTAAAAGATAATGTGAATGTCGTTCCTTTATTTACTTCACTTTGCACAGTGATCGCTCCGCCCATAGCTTCTACCTGCGATTTTACAAGATACAAACCTAAACCTTTGCTGTCAGGATAATTGTGGAATCGCTGATAAAGACCGAAGATTTTATCCGCATTCCTCTCCAGGTCAATTCCGATTCCGTTGTCACGGAAAATCAGCGTAACATTATTTCCTATCTGTTTTGATGTAATAGTTATCCTGAGCTGGCGATTGGTTGCGCGATACTTGATGGCGTTGGTCAGCAGGTTCAGGAGGATGCTTTCAAGATATGCCTTATTAATGTTCAGGATCGAAACTTTTGCCAGTTCAATTTTTATAATGGGTTTATGAAGACTGATCAGGAAACCGAGCTGGTTAAACACATTTTCAAAAACATCCTTGATAAGCACTTCTTCTTTCTGGATCGAAGGATTATCCTTAATAATCACAACTTTTACAAGGTCATTTATCGTTTCGTTCAATAGATGTGTCGATTTTGAAAACCCTTCAAGAATTTCCTTGAGTTCCTCATTCTCTATAGGAATATCTTCCATAAGGTTGAGCAAGCCCGTGAGGTTTGACAACGGAGCCCTGAAATTATGTGAAGTAATGTAAGAAAACTGCTTTAAGTCGCGGTTGTTCTGTGTAAGTTCCCGAATCAGTTGCTCTTTTTCCTTTTCCTGTCGTTTTTCTTCAGTTATATCTCTTTGTATTGAAATCCAATGCGAATGTTCACCTTCTTTGTTTGTAATCGGGATCATGGAGAAATTAACCCAATATTCTTCACCGTTTTTCTTATGGTTGAGGGTTTCGAACTTAAATTCCTTTTTGTTTTTTAATGCTTCAGAAAGCTTGGTGATCTGGTTTGCGACAGATTGACGGCCCATGAAAATCGACGGTGGTTTTCCGATGACTTCCGCGGGTTTATAACCTGTCATTTGTGAGAAAGCAGGGTTTACGAAAACAATTTTCGGAATACTCGTACTTGCTTTTTCTGCTTCCGTAATAATTACCGAATCCTTCGTTTGTGTCACCACGGTTTCAAGAAGCTTCAGTCTTTGTTCTTCTTCCTTTTGTTTGGTAACATCCTGCATTGCCCCAATCATCCGGAATGGCCGTCCTTCGCTGTCTTTTACAAGAAATCCCCGGTCGAAAACGTATTTATAGGTTCCGTCAGCACATTCAAAACGATATTCATCCTGCCATTTTTCAACCTTTTCTTCAAGAAAATTATAAAGTTTGATCGAAACCCGGATGCTGTCTTCCGGATGAACCCTGTCAAACCACCACTTTGAAGTCTTGCCCACTTGGTTTTTTTTATACCCGAAGACACCATGAATTCCTTTGTTCCATTGGAAATCATCATCCTGGATTTTCCAGTCCCAGATCGTGTCGCTAGTCGCTTTAGCAACAATGTCGTAACGTTCTTTGGCCCTTTCGGTTTCTTCAAATGAATTTCTGTTCTCGATCAGCACGCCAATCAGGTTTGTCACCCTTTCGATCAGGTTTATCTCTTCCTGCTTTGGTGCGCGGACAGTTTTATAATATGTTGCAAATGAAGCGATGACTTTTCCGGTCCTTTTTTTTACGGGAACCGACCAGCATGCTTTAAATCCGTGCGGGCGCACAATATCAAGAAAAGGTTCCCACAATGGATCGTTTTCTATATCGGTAACGAAAACGCTCTTTCCCGTAAACATGGCCGTGCCGCTGGATCCTGTTTTCGGGCCTATTTTTAATCCATCAATAGCTTTGATATATTCTGGGCTAATAGAAGTGCCTGCAATGTGTTTCAGGGTTTGATCGTCGGTCAGGGCGAGGATTGTGCAATAAGATGCAGGGATGAGGGTTTCAATGTTGACCACCAGCTTGTTGATGACAAATTCAAACGGAATATCAGGATTGGCATTAAGCTCGTAAATTTCCTTTTCGAAGGCCAGGATGGTTTCCTGGAATTTTCGTGTGGAAATGTCCTGCATTGCGCCGATTTTCTTGATCGGAACGCCGTTATTCCAGATAATATTGAATCTGTCAAGAATGTCTGCATAAGTGCCATCGCTCTTTAGAAACCGGTATTCCATCTCGAAATGCGTGTTTTCAGGATTCTCGATGGTCTTGTTCAGGAATGCATAAACCCGCTCTTTTTCGTCAGGATGGATGCAGGCTTTAAAGAAATCAATGTTGGTCGTATGATTTTCAAATACATATCCGAAAAGCGTGTGATAATTGGATCCGGCAATATAAATAGTCTGATTGCCGAAATCGTAGTCATAAATTGCATCACTTGTTGCCTTCGCAATGGCTTCAAACCGCTGATTGGTCTCCCGGATCTTCCGTTCATTTTCAACACGCACGGTAACATCACGTGAATTGATAACAAATCCTTCAACAGCATCGTCATCAAGTGCGCTTGTGGCTATAGACTCAATCCAGAGCCAGTTGCCGTTGCTGTGGCGAAACCGGAACTGCGATGAAAAAACCCGTTTCCTGGTGAGTAATGTTTTATATAATCTTGTTGTCCGGGTGTAGTCTTCGGGATGGATATAAGCAATAATGTTGGCCCCGCTAAGATCTGCACTTCGATATCCTAAGACAGCTTCATGGTTCGGGCTGGCATATTTGATTATTCCTTCGGGTGAAAGTATGGTAATAAGATCACCACCTTCCTGAATGAGTGACTTAAATCTTTTTTCACTGGCCATTAATGCTTTTTGCGATAATAACCTGTCAGTAATATCGATGCTTAAAACCAAACGGCACAGTCTGCCCTCAAATTCGGTTTCATTACTTTCAATTTCCACGTCGATGATTTCCCCATTCTTTTTAATGTGCCTGAAACTTCCACGCTTATAAGCATTATTGCTCCTTACCTCGTCAATCGCATTCTGCAGCGATTCATAATCTTCCTGCGGCCTGATGTCAAGGATTGTCATGTTCAGGAATTCGTCTTTGCTATAGCCGTAATGGCGTACGGCAGCATCGTTGACATTTAAGAATTTCAGGGTTTCAATATCATAGATCCATTTTGGGAGCGGACTCTTTTCGAATAAGTTCCTGTACTTTTCTTCCGATTCGCGCACCTTGTTGAGGTTCTTTGCGCGTTCAATGCTGTAAGTGATGCTTTTGTGCAGTAGCGATGTATTCAGCTCATCTTTCATCACGTAATCGGATGCCCCAAAAGACAGTGTTTTAGAACCAAAATCCTTGTTTGTATATCCTGTAAGTACAATGATGGGAACCTCAAGGGCGAGGGAATGGATGGCTGAAATGAGTTCTTCACCGCTCATGTCAGGCAGCGAAAGGTCAAGAAGGATAATATCGAATTTTTCTCCGGAACCAAGGTGCTTTTCTGCCTGGTCGAAATTACGCACATGGACGAGCGCAGGAGATTTAAATCCCTCCGACAGATAATCCGCGATAAGTACGTAGTCCCCGTAATTATCTTCAACTACCAATACTTTCAAGCCGGCATCCGCAGTCATTGCTTATTTTTTGTTTTGATGCGCCGACCAGAACTCTTCAACAGAATTTACCACACGCAGGAAATCTTCTGCATTCACAGGTTTTGCGATGTATCTGTCGGCATTGTTCTGGTACGATTTCGTAATATCCTCCAGGGAAGAGGAAGTCGTAAGCATAAGTACTGGAATATGTCTTTTCTTCGGGTCGCTTTTAATTTTTGTCAGCACTTCGTGTCCATTTACTTTAGGAAGGTTAACATCCAGAAGAATGATGTCGGGCTCCGGAAAATCCTTTCCGGATTTTTCAATATATACGAGCGCTTCCCAACCATCTTTTACTACGGAGATTTCTTTTGGTGTCTGTCCTTCTTTCAGGGCTTCCAGTGTCAATATAATATCTCCTTCGTTATCCTCAACTAACAGGATCTTTAATGGTTGCATGTTTAGCGGTTTGGGTAAAACAAATATAAACTATTTTTTAATTGTAAAATAAAAAGTACTTCCACGGCCTGGCTCCGATGTCACCCAAATCCTTCCGCCGTGGGTCTCAACAATTTTTTTGCAAATGGCAAGGCCGATTCCTGTTCCTGAATATTCTTCCCGGTTGTGGAGTCGTTGAAATATCACGAATATCTTATCGAAAAACCTGCTGTCGATGCCGATTCCGTTATCGCAAACGGCAAAGTTCCAATAATACTCATCTTCTGAAGCAGTTATCTGTATCACCGGCTTGCTGCTATTATGGTATTTCAGTGCATTTCCGATAAGGTTCTGGAACAGTTGCAGGATCGAAGTGCGGTTTGCCACGATCACAGGCAGGTCCTGATATAAAATTTCTGCTGATAGGTCGTCAATTAAATTTTTATTAAGCGTGACGACTTCACTTACAACTTCCCGGATTTTGAGGCGCTCATGATCCTGTTCAAGTTTGCCAATCCGCGAATACTCCAGGAGGTCAAGGATGATTTTGCGCATCCGCACAGCACCATCTACAGCAAAATGCAGGTACTGACGGCCTTTTTCATCAAGTTGGTCGTTGTATTTCTTATCAAGCTGGCCCAGAAAGTTGGTTACCATCCGCAGCGGTTCCTGCAGGTCATGGGAAGCAATATAAGCAAAATGCTCAAGTTCGGTATTCGATTTCGCAAGGTCATCAATTGTCTTTGCCATCTGATGGTTCAGTTCCTTGAGTGTTGTTTCGGCTTTCTTCCGCTCGGTGATATCACGAATAAATGCACAGAAAAACTCTTCTTCCTCCTCCTGTTTTATCGGTAAAACCGTGAGCTCAATAGGGAATTCCTGGCCGCTCCTGTTGATGGCGGTGAGTTCAAGAAGTACATTCAGCGCCGGACCGTGACCTGTTTTGAGGTAGTTTTCAATTCCCCTGTCGTGCATCGTGCGAAACTGTAATGGAATGATGATGTTCGAAAGGCATTTGCCCATGACTTCCGCAGAACTCCATCCGAATGTTTTTTCGGCCTGGGGATTCCATAATGTTACATCGCCCGCCTTATTGATGCAGATAATCGCATCAAGAGCCGCATTCATGATCAATTTACGGATTTCCTCACTTTTTGCAACATTGTCCTCCAGCAGGGAACGGTACATACTCTCGTTGGAAGTAAGCTCCTGTTCCATAGTTTTATAAGGGGAAATGTCGTTAACACTTATAAGAATATAGCGCTCACTATTGTATTCTAATAAATCTGAAGTGAAATTGATCTCGATGATGCTTCCGTCTTTTTTCTTGAGTTTCCTTTCTCCGGAGATTTTTTTTCCTTCGCGTATCAGTTCATCGAAGTTTCTGCCTGCCATTTCCTTTTCTTCTTCAGGAATAAGGTTCATGTAGTGTTTTCCGAAGAGGCTTTCACCTTCATATCCGTGAATTTCCCCGAAAGTTTTATTAACGTAGCTGAAATTTCCTTCAGGATCAATTACTGCCACGCCGGTATTTACAGCCTCCAATGCCTGAAAGAGCAAACCGGTTTGGGTTTGAAAATTTTCGCGGGGATTACCGGAGTCGCTGGGGATGTCATTCATAAGAGATAAAAATAGCAAAATAACATTAGGGGTGGCATGTGTAGGATCAAACTTGTCAACAATGAAACTCACAATTGGGATTCACTTTTGTGACTGTAAATCAAAAAATAAACCTTACCTTTGCGCCCTAAAAAAATTGAGATGGAGTCTATCAGGAACATTGCGATCATAGCGCACGTTGACCACGGAAAAACCACACTCGTGGATAAAATCATGTATCATTGCCAGCTTTTTCGTGAAAACGAGAACACTGGTGATTTGATTCTGGACAACAACGACCTGGAACGAGAAAGAGGAATTACAATCACTTCAAAAAACGTTTCCGTAGTTTATAAAGGAACAAAAATTAATATTATCGATACGCCGGGTCACGCCGATTTTGGAGGCGAAGTTGAACGTGTACTCAATATGGCCGACGGGGTTTGTCTTTTGGTAGATGCCTTCGAAGGGCCAATGCCACAAACGCGTTTCGTATTGCAAAAAGCCATTGACCTCGGTCTCAAGCCATGCGTGGTCATCAATAAAGTGGATAAGGAAAATTGTACTCCTGAAGAAGTGCATGAAAAGGTTTTTGACCTGATGTATGAACTTGGCGCAACTGAGGAACAGCTTGATTTTCCTACTGTTTACGGTTCAGCTAAAAACAATTGGATGTCGGAAGACTGGAGAAACCAAACCAGTAATATTGAGCCGCTTCTTGACATGGTGATCGAGCATGTTCCCGCTCCGAAAGTTTCGGAAGGCACACCACAGATGCTGATCACTTCCCTTGATTTTTCTTCATTTACAGGAAGGATCGCCATTGGTCGTCTTGAGCGTGGCATCCTGAAAGAAGGAATGCCGATTTCATTGGTTAAAAGAGACGGAAAAATATTGAAGTCACGCATCAAAGAACTTCACACTTTTGAAGGGCTTGGCCGCAAGAAAGTTGCCGAAGTTATTGCCGGGGATATTTGCGCCATCGTTGGTGTGGAAGGTTTTGAAATTGGCGATACCATTGCTGATTTTGAAAATCCGGAAGCGCTTCAGACAATCGCAATCGACGAGCCTACGATGAGCATGCTCTTCACAATCAACGATTCGCCTTTCTTTGGGAAAGAAGGTAAATTTGTTACATCGCGGCACATTAAAGACCGTTTGGCGAAAGAACTTGAAAAAAACCTTGCGCTAAAGGTCGAAGACACTGACTCTGCCGATAAATTTATGGTTTATGGCCGTGGCGTACTTCACTTGTCGGTTCTTATCGAAACCATGAGAAGGGAAGGATATGAGCTGCAAATTGGGCAGCCACAGGTTATCATCAAAGAAATTGACGGCATCAAATGTGAGCCGATTGAAGAGCTTACGATCGATTTGCCGGAAAATCTATCTGGCCGCGCAGTTGAATTCGTAACCATCCGTAAAGGCGAAATGCTGAGCATGGAAGGAAAAGGCGAACGTATGATCGTTAAATTTAATATTCCTTCACGCGGAATCATCGGGTTGCGGAACCAATTGCTGACTGCAACAGCCGGTGAAGCGATCATGGCGCACCGCTTTATCGGATATGAGCCTTTTAAAGGTGACATTCCGGGAAGGAACAACGGTTCATTGATATCCATGGAAAATGGAAAAGCAATTCCTTATTCTATCGATAAGTTGCAGGATCGCGGGAAGTTCTTTGTTGATCCAAACGAAGATATTTATGAAGGACAGGTAATCGGTGAAAACTCCCGTGGCGATGATATGACTGTCAACGTTACCAAAACTAAAAAGCTAACCAACGTTCGTTCTTCCGGAGCTGACGACAAGGCGCGTATTATTCCTGCAATAAAATTCTCCCTTGAAGAAGCCCTCGAATACATCCAGAAAGATGAATACGTAGAAGTAACGCCAAAATCGATACGTTTGCGGAAAATCTACCTGAACGAAAATGACAGGAAAAGATTTAAATAATAAGTTATACATAAAAAAAGCCATTCGAAAGAATGGCTTTTTTTATGATAGTTTCGGAAGTTGTTCGCTAAGTTACTTTAAAGAATTTCTGGCAATTGCGTTTAAAATATCTGCGATTTCACTTGTCGAGAACTGACCGTTAGCCAAACTTTCATTTATCATTCTATTGAAATCATGCCATGGTATTTCGCTCGATCCCCGCACATTGAATCCGCCAGTGGAAGTATTGTCGTAACGATTTCTTATTGAAAAATCAGCTCCATTATCCCAAGTTGAATCTCCCCATTCAATGGTATGATCACCAGAGATTCTCACACTTTTATTTACTTTCATAATATTTGTTTGAATTTGATCGACACAAGATATTAATAATCGCGTTGCCAAGCCAATTGACTTCGATTCTCGTTTTGAATTATCGCTTAAGGCTGAAATGCCCTTTCAAAATTCTTCCGTCAGCAAACTGAACTACATACCAATAATCGTCAGAAGGAAGCGAAATGCCATTGAATGTGCCGTCCCATCCTGTTCCTGCCGCACCAATCTGTTTCAGTAGTTTTCCGTAACGGTCAAAAATCCTAACCTCTGTTTCAGGATAAAATTTACTGCTGATGCCTTTTACATTCCAGGTATCATGAAAACCATCACCATTAGGCGTAAAATAATTAGGAATTCCCAACACCGCAATTTCATCGCTTGCAATCGGGCAGCCATTCACATCCTTAATAAAAACAGTATGGATTCCAGGCGCAACATCGTAAAAGGTATTTGATTGCTGAAACGCATTCGGATAATCAAGGCTATAAATATAGTCGCCGTAACTGTTGGACGTGAGCACCACAGTTATAGTATTGTTTTCGCTGAGGTCGGAAATGGTGATATATTCGACGAGCGCCGTACTGGATGCTATGACCGGAATTGTCCTGATTTTGCTGCAGCCGTCGCTGTTGTTGACTTCGACTGTATATGTTCCTTCCATAGATACCGATAATGTGTAAGCCGTTGCGCCAGGAATTGCAACACCTTGAAAATACCATTGATATGTATAATCAGTTGGCGATGAACCATCAAGTAAGGCAGCGTCAAGGATTGTGGTGAAAACGGTCGAGTTGACACACACCACGTGGTTTTCCAAAGCGAGATTGGCATCGATATCCGGCAGAGCATTTACTTTAATATTAATACGGGTTATTGCTGCGCAGCCTAGCGTATTTTCAACACGCGCATAAACTGTCTGCAGTGCATACGGAACCAGATTGATGTATGCTGATGGATCAACAATTGAATTCTCCTCCAGCAGCGCATCATTCTCAGTTTCATAATAGCTGATCGTTTGTCCGAAACCAACAGTAACACCCGCGGAGTTGAGGTCAAAAGCAAAAAAGCCATCTTCATTGCCGTCAGTGTCGCAAGCTTCGGGCATATTTATGGTACCGTTCGGCAGATTGTTGACAGAAAGATTAAGGATACTGTAACTAAAACAGCCGGTATCAGTATTTGTAATTTTTACCGTCAGTTGCTGTGGGTCGGAAATATTGGGATACTCGAGAGGAAGCGGATTTACATTATTCTCCGCATCAGACAAGCTGGTAAAAAAATCGGCTGAAAGATTGGGATCATTCCCGGTAAGACTGCCTAGGACTTGTGAAAGATCGAACAATGTAATTCCGTCAGGAGGATTTCCGGTCTCACACTGAACCAAGGTCAGCGTAACGCTCGGCGGAAGCGCATCAATCGAAAGAACCGCTTCGCCTGAAGTATGTCCGCACACGTTCCCGGTTTTATTCAAAAGGACACGAAACGTGTTTCCGTCCATTGCGGGAATCACGCCTGCCACGGTTAATGTAGCTGTTGTCGCACCCGAATATATTGCGTTATTGGTTATGTTGGCGAAGCTTATTCCGTCCGTAGAGATTTGCCACTGGTAAGTCACTCCGGGATTTGTCCCAACCGAAAAAACAGCATTCTGCAATTCACATGTAATAATATCCTGCGGTTCTGCCGAAATAACAATCGGTGTCGGGTTTGAATAGTCCGGATTTGGAACTGTATAGCCTCCGGCACCGGTAACGATTCCGCTGGAATTTACTGTCGGAGGTGCCGCATTGCCAAGATAACCGTCGTTGTTTGCGTCCGAAAAGCCTGCTTCACGCACATCATTGCACAAATCGTTATCATTATCGGTTTCGAGATAATTAAAGATACCGTCTGCATCCGTATCGCTCAGCGTGTAGCCGATGACATTGCTGCCTGCAGTGGTTTCAATTGAATTGGCTAGGCCATTGCTTCCAAAGGACGAAGCGTTTCCGTCGATAATCCCGTTTGCATTGCTGTCAGGTGCGTTGCTGCCTGCTTCAACCAAATCATAAATTCCATTATTATCGCTGTCAAGATCAAGATAATCGGCTATAGTGTCATTATCACTATCAGCAGGGGAAATTCCTACCCCAAAGATATTATCAAGACCGTCTGTGTTGGTGTCTGCACCGGAAAGTGGCAGGAAACCAGTTCCTTGTGACTCATGCAGGTCGGGAATTCCGTCGTTATCACTGTCATAATCAAATTGGTCCGGGACATTGTCAAGATCGGAATCTTTCGGAAGGCATGTAGCTGATAATCTGAAAGAAGCCCGTGCACCAATATCATCGCGAAGGTTCCGTTGTGTGAAAGTAAATGCGTTCACCAGATTCGACCTGAAACTAAAAGTACCAGCACCCGAAGCAAGCGGTGTGGCGCTATTCAACCGGAAACGGAGTTCGAAAGATGAAAATTCGGTTACGCCGCTTTCATAAATACCATCATAATTGGTATCGATGAGCAATTGGTTCGTCGGATTGAGTACTGTAATCGTCTGATTCACCGGTACGCTAATTAAAATCTCTGAATCGGATGTGAGCAGGTTCGGGGCGCTTGCCGAAACTGTGTAATCCATGGATATCGAAAGCGGCTGCGAGAAATTTACTTTATAGATTACGGAATTGCCTTTGCCGGGTGTGACTTCCGAGATAAAATTTCCGCCTGATGCCCCGATAAATGGCGTTGCAGCCGGCGGGCCGGTTGCCGCAGGAAAACTTCCGGAGAAAGAATTTGAATAGGCGCCGACATTAATGTTCCCCGCCAATGGGTTGGACAGGTTAATCAGGATGTTTCCGTAAGACTCGGTGCAATTTGTAATTCCGTCGTTATCGTTGTCGGCGTCGATGTTATCAATAACAAGATCGTGGTCAACGTTGGTTGCACAGGAGCTGACCGGGATTTTATCTGAAAGAAGCGTCGTTCCGCAGGCAACAATCGTAGCCGATACCTGATAATAACCGGGAAGTGTCGGTGTAAATGTGTTTGTTGTTGCTCCTGCAATAGGATTGTCGTTGAAAAACCATTGAAAATTATCAAAGGCGGTCAGCGGACTCACAGATAAAACTACATTCGGAAGGCAATTCGGCTGCGTTGCGTCAAGTTTGTCGAAGGCAATTTCCGGCTTAAAGGTAAAGCCCGAATAAAATCCTCCAAAAGTCGCTGCGTCACTCGAACCGTAAGAGGCAAGATAAAGCTGCCCGGTAGAATATACTGAGACATTTCCGCCAAGGCCGGTGAGTGTGTATGTTTCATAATCGCTGTTGCCAAGTACGGCAGTTGGGCCGTTCACAACTACACTGGAAGGAAGTGATGCCAAAGGATACGAAACCCCATCGATGGTAAAGCTTAAGGTAGCCGCGGCTTCTGTAACAATGGTAACACGTCCTGTGAATAATCTTGTCCCGATAAGGTTCATAAACGGAATATTGTCAATGATCCTGGGAGTTTCGCAACTCAGCGGCGGAACGAAAAACATTTCCTGGTTGGCTTGATCAGGCCTGATATCATCGCCGATACTTTGATAGGCGAAGACATTTTTGCTGGTACGGACATATAAATTTCCTGCAGGGGTAAATTTATTTCCGTTAAGCGCCACGAATTCACCTGCATTCAATGTTGCTAAAGGTGTTGTGCTGTCACTGAGAAAAATCTCTGTATTGTCTTCATGGGCGATCAGAAGGATACGCTCAACATTATTCATACCCGTACTTCGAATAAAAATAAAGTCCTTTCCTGTACGCTCTGCCGATACGATCTGGTCAAATCCAAGGTCAAGGTTTCCCATTTCTCCATTGGTACCGCCAAACGAGCCGCAGTTTACAGCAATAGGCTTGTCTGATGACACCAACGCTCCGACAAGTCCGTCTTTATTGGCAAGTGTCGGGCCTTCAACAGCCACTACATAGCTTTCGCCGCTGTTAAGAACAACAGGCAAGGGCGGATTGTCTCCGGACAGGTCATTGATCAATTGTACGCCGTCTTCAATATCATTAAATTGTACGGTCGTGTTGTTTTCAGTGGCAAGAATTGAGATGAATGTATAATGCGACTGACCGTATTCAGGGACAAGCTGGTTGAGTAATGCGCCGATACGAAATTGGGTTCCGAGTGCTGCAAGGCCTTTTGAAACAACTTCACCGGCCTGGTTTCCGCCACCGGCAGTAACACGGGCGCTGACATAAATCAGGTCTTCTGCTTCTACGATAAATCCTTTGTTCGACATGACGCTCATTACCTGCGACTTCCTCACGTTTAATTGTGTGGATTCCCCTACGCCGATTGAATATACATA
This sequence comes from Flavobacterium sp., assembly GCA_036399795.1. Taxonomy (GTDB): domain Bacteria; phylum Bacteroidota; class Bacteroidia; order Flavobacteriales; family Flavobacteriaceae; genus Flavobacterium. The sequence goes on along the minus strand of DASWML010000004.1, from coordinate 63,258 downwards.
AGGAGTGTCGCGTGAGACAGTTCCGTTCACTACAGTTCCGCCGAGATTTATGATGCGGAAACTGACAGGCGTTATATTAGGAGTCGAAATGTAGAGAAACTGTTCTTCGGGTACGACAAAAATGGAGGAAGATAGGGGTGGAATATAATGTGTCTTGCTGAACTGCGCAGTACAGGTAAGCGACAAAAGCGTCAGTAATAGCAGTAATTTCTTTTTCATCTGATAAAAATAGGAAAAAAGTGTCATCTTTTGAGCGAGAAGTGGCTTTTTATTGTCCGTCCATCCGGCAAAGCGACTGAAAACCAATAATCTGTAGACGGAAGGTCGGCAGCTTTCATCTTCCCGTTCCAACCTGAACCGTCTGCCGTAAACCACACTAATTTTCCGTAGCGGTCAAAAATGCTGAGTGTCGCTCCGGCGCGGTTTTCCAAACCTTTTATTTTCCAGAAATCATTTATCCCGTCACCATTAGGGGTAAAAAACTTCGGATAATCCATCACCAAAACCAAAACAGGCCCAGCATTTCCGCAATTGTTCAAATCGTTGATGTAGAGGCTGTAATCACCGGGAGCGACATTGGTAAAAAGCGGGCTTTCCTGAAAATATACGCCATCGATTGAAAATTCATAATCACCGTTTCCAGTATAATTTATCAGAATCGTGTTGTTTCCCCCTGCAAAATCCTCAACATCTGCGGATAAGATTACCGGAGTTTGCGATAGCTGCACATCAAAAATCTTACTTCGGCTACAGCCGTTAACGTCGGTTACGGTAACAACATAAATTCCGGGAGTGGTTACAACGGCATCATAATCAGAATCTCCGGTACTCCAGTTATAAAGAGCAAATGTTTGGGCAACCGATAGAGTAACAGAAGCGTTCGTACAAATAAAAACGATTTCGTCTTCAAATCCTGAAGGGAACGAACTGATGTTCAGTGTGACCGGAATAACGCCATAACAATCAGGTCCATTTAAAATACGGGCATAAACAATCTGCTGGTTCGCCGTAGTATTCGTAAAAATGTTCGGCAACGGATTGGTCATCGTGTAGGCATCATTTGCAGATGCGTAATATTGTACCGTGAGTCCGGAAGGAAGTCCGGCAACCACCTGAGGCGTGACCATATCTTCAAAGTCGATCCACGCAATACCGTCTGACTGGTCGTCTTCATCACAAATCCCGATTGGAGCCGGCTGCGTGACAGGATTGTTGGAAATTTGCAGATCTACTGTAGCATATCCTGTACATCCAAACTGGTTTGTAAGCGCTGCAATCGCTGTTGACGGCGCTGCGGTAACGTAATTCTGAACATCCTGTATCGGATCTACGTTGCCCTGGGCATCTGAAAGATTGTGATAATAAGTAACGGTAACCTGATTGTTGCCTTGGGTCAGGATGCTATTAAGCGACGATAGATTGAAGGCCGCCGTGCCATCGTTGTCCTGGTCGCACTGAAACAGTGATACGCCCGAAACCGCAACCGGATTGGCATATTGAATTTCTATTTCGCCTGTGGAAAGACAACCGCCGCTTCCGAGATTGATTTCAACCGAATAAATTCCGGGCGTCGTAACAGTATACACAGGATTGGTTTCACCAGTAAGCGTGCCGCCGTTCCTGAACCATTGATAAGTGTTGGATCCAGGCTCGGTAGCGTCAAGTATCACGCTGTCGCCATCACAAACCGGATTTCCAGTCGCAAACAGCCTGTCGGGGCCAAGGTCTTTTTGTATTTTAAAGCTTCCGCCACCTAAAAAAATCGCTGAATCGTAGAGATTGTTTCCCTGGTCGGCCACAACAAGTTTGATATGGTAGGTGACATTCGGAACAACCGTTGCCTGCGCAGTCATGACAACCGTCTGGCCATTAAAATTTGTTGGATGCTCAACATCATTAAAAGCATCAAAATATTGTGCATTGGCGGCCGGACAAACCGTACCGGATCCGCGAACCGTGTTCACCTTTACCGGTGTATTTGTATTTGGGATCACTGCTAAATTCTGGTATGGCTGGGTCGTATTGGCAGGTTTCAGCAGAAATGCAAAACCATCGGTATAATTGCATTGGTTTGACGATGGGTTTGAAAGGTATTGCTCTGAAGCAAAAATGTAATCAAAGCTGATTTTATCGGCCAGCGGAACAAAATCAAATTCCATGATCGTGGCATTGACCGAATTATTTATTCCGAGCGCCTGTTCAAGATCGGAATCGCCCGGCCAGCTTGGCGGACCTTCACTCAAAAGGGATGCATTCGGGCCAACAGCGGATTCTGCATTTCCTGTACTGAGGATAATTCCGTCAGCAAAAGGGAAACTGCTGGTTCCTGCCGAAAAGTAGCCGAAACTGTTGCCGCTGCCAAAATTGAGGCCGCTTACCACTACATTGGAAGCGCTCGCACATGGATTGTCAATAAGGACGTTCTGGACGAGTTGCTGCGTAGTATAGCTCGCGTCAACCTGGATGTATTGCGCGCAAACCGAACCCGGGAGCAAAAGCCATATCAGGGTATTCTTCAAAAAATTCATAGCATCGCAAAGATACTATAAATCTCTTTTTTTGAGCAGTTTATAAGACATTAACACAAATATAACGATCCATACAAGCACAATTATGATGGTGCTGATATTCACGCCATAATCCTTAATGTTAGCTGCACCGCCAATAGAATTTTCGATATTCTTGACCACAGAAAGCCGTGTAAATGGTTCTTTTATCAGGTTTGACATAGCTTCCAGCGGAAAGAACTGCATAATGTTGGCGGCCGCATCATTGTCGGGAAAAATTTTGAATGTGAGAATTGCCTTCGCTATTCCTTCAACAATATTCCAAACGAAAAGGAAGCCCAGTGCAAAAGCCGAACGTTTTACCAGGATCCCCAGAAAAAGACAGAAGGAGAAAAATGCAACAAGCTTAATAAAATATGCCAACAGATATTCCAGATCAGAAAATATGATATCTATTTCTGTATATGACGAAAAACAAAACCCAAGGATCATCGACATAATAAAGACAAACACCGTCGATGCAAGTGCAAAAACAACCACGGTAAGGAATTTCGATTTAATGAATTCCTGCTTGCTCATGCCGTCGATGAGGTTTTGCTTGAGCGTTCCGTAACTGTATTCGTTCGCCATCATCGAAACGATCACAATAGCAAGAAAGAATTTAAGTATGGCGGCAATATAAGTATTGAAGTGCCAGATATACGGAAAATTGAAAATTCCCTGTTCTGCAATGTGAAGCTTAAAACTCCCAATGTTGAATTTAATGGAAGCGATCAGTGCGATAAAAGAAAGGAGAACAAAATAACTGATGGTTAAAATCCGGCTGGCCTTGTTTTTCCAGATTTTCTGTAGTTCGATAGATAAAAGTCGCTTCATTTTTGTTTGATTGATGGTTGTGAATTGTTGGTCAGCTCCAGGAACTGCTCCTCCAGGCTGTTTTTTCTTTTAACAAGGTGCGTGAGGTAAATATTTCTTTCCGCCAGGTATCGGTTCAGGTCTGATGGATTGATCTGAGCTTTCATCTTAGCCTGCACTTTTCCATTGTCATCAGTGATTCCGACAATTCCCGGATGGCTCTCAAGGGCCGCCTTCAACACATTATTATCGTCTGAACACAATTCAAAAAAACCTTCATTTGACGTCATCTCATCCACTTTCCCTGAATAAAGGATTTCGCCTTTGCGCAGGACGAGTACATGCGAACAAACTTTTTCGACTTCATCCAGAAGATGCGAAGCCAGTAAAATAGTCGTTCCCTGCGATGCTATTTTTTTTATGATGTCACGAATCTGGTGAATTCCCTGCGGATCGAGTCCGTTTGTAGGCTCGTCCAGAATCAGGATTTCCGGGTCGTTCAGCAAGGCAGATGCAATTGCCAGGCGTTGTTTCATTCCCAGGGAAAATGTACTGAATTTGCTGTCTTTCCTATCTGTAAGGCCGACGACTTCCAGCTTTTCGGAAACTTTCGAATGATTGATTCCTTTTATCTTGCAAACCAGCCTGAGGTTTTCCTCGGCAGTCATGTAAGGATAGAAATTGGGGCGTTCGATGATGGCGCCGACTTTCTTCAGCGCATCGTGTGTTTCCATTTTTCCGCCGAACCAGGAATATTCGCCGGAAGTTTTGTTGACAACATTCAGCACAATGCCCAGCGTGGTCGATTTTCCGCTGCCGTTAGGCCCGAGGATTCCGTAGACATTGCCTTTATGGATTTCGAGTGAAACGTTCTTGACGGCGTGGATATAGCCGAAACGTTTGTGGAGGTTTCTGATGGAGAGGATCGTTTCCAAATTATTGGTTTTTATTAGCGCGTTTAAGAACGACTAATGTAATAATTTGTTACAGATCGTATACATTCTTAAAGCGCCGACTGCCGTTTTTTGTAAAGATCCACGAGCGCCTCATTGATTTCCTTGTGCTCCTGTGTCAGCGAAATTTTTTTTCCGGAGATGTCGTTGGTCACCTCAAGATGACAGACGGAGCATTCAAATTCACGGAAATAATCTGTAATGACTTTGGTTGTGGTAAACTTATGGCCGAAAAAGGCGCACAATAATTTGCCTTTAAATGAATTCTCCTTGTAGATAATTGATTTCATGGCAGTAATTTAGGGATTGGTTTAAACCTAAATAAACTGCGCTGACCAACCAAAAAAATCCGATGAATTACATTAAACTGCTGATTTCTACAGAAGAAACTTACTAACTCTTTTGCTCCTTATTAAAGTAAACGAGGTAATAATACATTTGCTTTTCTTCGTCCCAGCCTTTTTCAACATATTTTTCAGCGCTTTCAGGATTGATGAAATCCATCTTGATCTGGATGTTGGTATCGAGGTTGATCACGTTCTTGATCGACTTTCGGGCATCAGATACTGCCGCATTTGCAATCGGGAAAGTGGTCACATCTTCAATACTGTATTTTTCGCCTTTGTCGACCTTATAGTTTTTGAATTCGGGGATAAGGTCAGGATTATCGAGTACTTCATTAAGGAAGTTGGTTTCCTCAAACTGGTCGTTTTTGGCAAAATAATTCACTGAACGGTTCATGAACATTACTTCTTCTTTCTTGTCTTCAGCAGGAAGAACAACGTCTTTGGCAAAGCTCTGGCAGAATTTCAGGTATTTTTTGGTGATGAAATTCTCATCTTCAAAAGCATCGACTGAAAGGAAATGTTCGAGCCAATAGCGGGCATCGTAACGGTTGCTGTCGACCGACAGAATCTTATAGCCTTCTTCTTTCTTGTAATTGAAGATAAGGCAGCCTTTGTCAAGTTTATTCAGGCTGATTCCCTGTTGCAGGATCATCTCGAGCTGCGAACCGTTCTCATTGAACTGAAGAAAATCTGTCTGGATCTCGCTTTTGAAAATCCCGATTGCATCCACCTGATTATTGTCGATCGTAAGGTTTGTCAGATAGGTTATATAAACCTCCCCATTTTTAATGTGCGGATGATTCGACTGCTCATATAAATGTTGGGTAATGCGTTTTGAGACTTCGTGCGCCGATTCCGGATTAAGAAATATTTCCGTGGCAAACTTATACATGTCGTTGTACTCCAGATCGACTTCATGCGCAAACTGATAGTAATTCTCCTCCTTTTCGCGGAAAGGCTTCAGGAAAAATTCCTTCATCAGCGGAACAATTTCATCATTCAGCGCGTACGGCTGCTGCGAGAAAAATGCGTTTTCATTCCGGCTTTTATTGGCAACCCTGTGGATTGAAAGGGTTTCGATATGGGTATTGTATAAGTTGATCATATTAATAGATAAAATCAGAATCAAGATATAAGAATCAAGATCCTAAATATTGGTTATTTGATTTTGGTTAATTCCAGTTTTCTTCGAAGCCAAAATCTTCAAAGTTGTCGCCGCCTTCGAACATGTCCAGGTCTTCATCGTCCAGATCATCCTCGTCATAGTCGAATTCATTTTCCGAGGCATCGGCAAAATCCTTATCGGGAGCGCTGGCAGGCATAATTCCGTGGGCAAACAGCATACTTGGATAATCGTCGCCGGCTTTGGTTTCCTCAACGGCTGCAAGCTCGACAAAAAACGTCCACATGTTCAGGAAATCGTACACATAGATGATTTTGGTGCTGTCCTGGTCAAGAAGTTCAGATATGGCATAATCGCTCATGATTTTTTGCTCGCCGGGAATGTCACCCGTATCAAACAGCGAAATCTCCTCATCCTGGTTCCATTGATCGTCGCAGGTATAAAATGAGGCCGGTTCGCTTCCGTCAAACCCAAATGCATTTACGATCGCATTGTGAAGGTCTTCCATTGAATCGTCTTCAAGAATCGCAATATCGCGAAACACATCTTCCTCGGCATCGAGTATCACTCTGAATTTATAAACCATAACCTGAAATTTTTGAAGGGCAAAGGTAAAATTTAAATTTGCTTCCGTTTTAAAAAGTAATCAACAAATTCTCATTTTTATCTGCGTAAGGCCGACTTCAGGCGCTTCTTTAATCCGTAGTGCGGCCGGCCGGAAGGATAACTTCTTTTAGAGGAAATATTGTTGAATATCAGCGCACAGATCAACAGGATAATTGCTCCTGAAAGCACTGGCGACAAGACATACCAATAACCCAGCGCTTTGATTTCCGCTGATCCCGTAACGGCAATCAGCGCAGTCGCGCCACCTGGCGGATGGAGCGTTTTTGTCATCTGCATCGCGATGATCGACAACGAAACCGCGAGTGGCGCAGTCAGCCAGATGAAATCGGGAACAAATGTCTGCACACTCACACCGATAAATGCTGAAATCACATGTCCGCCTATTAAATTCCTGGGTTGTGCAAGCGGACTGTGGATGACGCCGTACACCAAAACGGCCGAAGCCCCGAAGGAACCGATGAGATAAACGACATCGGATACCGGCAGCGTCATTGATTGCAAAAAGGCTATCAGGCCGATTCCGACTGCTGAGCCTGTAAAAGCCCAAAAATGCTCACGGAAATCGACAAGCGTTTCACGGTAAAGGACATATCGTGTTTTGCGGTAGGTTCTTTTGATTTTTTTTATCGGCATCGTGCTATTTTACAGTGAAGGAATATACTGTCTTTGGATATAATGCTTTTGCAGTATATTTTGAAATAAAACAAATAACAAGCAGCGGCACAAACAGCTTGTAATCGCCTGTGAGTCCGCAAATCAGGAAAAGTGCCGTCAACGGTGCGTGAATGCTAGCACTGAGTACTGCGGCCATGCCAATCACCATAAAATTAATTGCAATCACCCCAACGTTGAAATACATATTAAGTATTGACGCGACAGTCAGCCCTAAAAAGGCCCCGATAAAAAGACTGGGTGCAAACACGCCGCCGTCGCCACCGGAAGCAAGCGTGATCGATGTAACAATCGGCTTGAGCATAAGCAAAAGGACCAAGGTGGCAATTAGTGAAATCGAAAGCGTTGTTTCGGGATGAAGGAAAAAATCGTTCATCGCATGATATCCGTCACCATAAAGCTGGGGCAGGAAAATAATCGAAACGCTAAGAATAAATGCTCCGAGGATAATGCGGTGAAAATAAACCCTGATCTTGGAAAAAAGCGTTTTTACAACCATAACACACCGCGTCAGGTAAACCGAAATAACTCCGGCAAGAATGCCAAGTAAAACAAAGTAAGGCGCTGCTTTAAGATGCCAGGTTGTAATGCTGATGTTGAAAAGGGATTTTTCGTTCAGGATGATGACCAGTGCGTAAGAAATGGCCACAGCCGGAAGCGTAGCGATAAGAAAGGATTTTGTCATCCGGCGATAAATAACCTCGTAAGCGAAAAAGAGTCCGGCAATCGGACTGTTAAAAAGTGCCGTAATTCCCGCGGCGATCCCAGCACAAATCAATTCCGTTTTGTAGTGCCGAAGAAGATTTTCTTTTTGTGACGCTGTGCCGATCGCAGCCGATGCGACAACGGTTGAAACTTCAATTCCGGTTGAGCCGCCGAAAGCAACAGTTATTAATCCGTTGAGAAAATGCGAAGGAATTTTATATAACGGGAGTGTGTTTTTTCCTGAAGCGGTGCATTCGAATATTTCTGTTATTCCTTTGTTAACCTTTTTCCTGAAAAGATATTCACGAAGAAAATAAATGACCGACAACCCGATAAAGGGCAATGTCAAAGAATAAACCAATGACGCCGATGCCCTTTCAAAAAGCCTGAATTCATAATATTCGGTAAGCCCTTTTAAAGACAGCGCGAGAAAAGCTGCCAGAAAGCCCGTCAGCACAGAAGCGAGGACAAGCTTTTGCCATCTTATCCGAAAAGCTCTTTTTTGTATTTGTGAAGACGCCATGACTGGTTTTGGTACAAAAATACAAAATGCGACTGGTGTCGGCAGCAATTGCAGCCGATTAGATCGTTAATTTTACTGAGCCTCAACAATCCACCATTGGTTGCCGAACGGATCTTCAAAACCTGCAGTATAGCCATATTCCTGCTGCATCGGCTGGTAGAGGCTGATGGCTTTCTCCCGAAGGGCGGCATCGTAAACTTTATCGACACTGTCGACATAAATGAACATTCCGGCACTTTTTTCCTGCCAATTATCGCCGGCCTGCGCAAACATGATCACGGCATCGTGGATTTTAATTTCTCCATGCATGATTTTCCGGTCGCCTTCACCCGGAACAATCATTTGCTCGGTAGCGCCAAAGACATTTTTAGCGAAAGTCAGGAATTCGTCGGCCTTGTTCAGTAACAGATAAGGCATTACCGGCAGGTACTCGGATGGGATCTTCATATTATTTATTTTTTGTCAGGGTAAGTATATGCAATGCATCCTTTCGGGACGACATTACTTTGCTAACTTAAACATAAATACGAAAAATAAGAAATCAATTTACGGTACAGCATCCAATTTCAACAATTCGGTAACTTCAATTTTCGTAGTTTTATTTAGCTGCGGATATTTGCCCCACAAACCAACCACATGAAGAATATCTTTACGATCCTGTTTTTATGCTTTTCACTTGCCGGTTTTTGCCAGGCTGAAATTTCCGGAACCGTTACAGATGCAAAAGGAAATTCGATTCCGGGTGCCAACATTTTTCTCGAAGGTACTTATGACGGAACAACTTCCGATACCCTGGGCTACTTCAGGTTTTCGACCACCGAAAGAGGGAAACAGACGCTTGTGGTGAGTTATCTCGCCTATGAAACATCAAAAACCATAATTGATGTCGATGATTTTAAAGATAAAGTAATCAGGCTCCGGGAAAGCGTAAATACCATAGATGCTGTGGTAGTCACTGCAGGAACGTTTGAAGCCGGCGACAAAGCGCGTGTTTCGGTACTCAAACCGCTCGATATTGTTACCACTGCCGGTTCGGCGGGAGATATTGTCGCTGCCTTGCAAACATTGCCCGGAACGCAGACAGTAGGAGAGAGCGGAAGGCTTTTTGTTCGTGGCGGTGAAGCCGATGAGACGCAAACTTTTGTTGACGGAATCCGGGTATCGCAGCCGTATGGCGCCAGCACCAACAACCTTCCGACACGCGGGCGCTTTTCACCGTTCCTTTTCAGCGGGATTTCATTTTCAACCGGCGGTTATTCTTCAGAATACGGCGAGGCGCTTTCGAGCGTGCTGCTGCTGAATACGCAGGATGAGCCTGATCAGGAAAAGACCGACATTTCCCTGATGACCGTTGGACTTGGCGTTGGCCATACGCAGAAATGGGATAAAAGCTCGGTAAGTGTCAACGCAGCCTATATCGACCTTGCGCCATATCATGCTGCCATTCCGCAAAACTTAAAGTGGAGCCGGCCTTACCAGTCATTTTCAGGTGAAACCGTGTACAGGTATCATTTTAATAATGGTATTTTCAAAGCTTACGCAGCTTTTGATGCCGCACATTTCGATGTCACGCAAAAGAATATCAACGCGCCTTTCCCAATCAGGGTGAACCTGCACAACGACAACTTTTACCTGAACGCTTCCTATAAAGGAAATTTCGGTACCAATTGGCAGCTTTTTACCGGGTTGAGCTATGGTTATAACCACAATGATACCGACATCAATCTTGATAATGCACGCAATACCGAAAATGCTTCGCACCTCAAGCTGAAGCTGAAAAAGAACTTTTCCGACAGGTTCAAATTGTCTTTCGGGGCTGACTATTTTATCACCGGCTTCACTGAAAGGTATGTTGAATTTGAAGGAGATCAGTTTCCTGTGGGATATGATGCCAACATCGCGGCAGCCTATACCGAGGCGGATATTTTCTTTTCAAAAAAGTTTGCTGCAAAAGTCGGCCTGCGCTTGTCAAACAACGATCTTCTTGATGAAACAGTGCTTTCGCCGCGGATTTCCCTAGCTTATAAAGTCAGCCGCAGCGGGCAATTCTCTTTCGCCTATGGAGATTTTACACAGGCTCCAAAAGCCGATTATCTGAAGTTTTCAAATACCCATCATTTTGAAAGCGAGAAAGCGTCGCATTACATCCTGAATTACCAGTACAGCCGGGAAAAGCAAACATTCCGTGCCGAAATTTATAACAAAGAATATCGGCATCTTGTTAAATTTACTCAAGAAGAAGGCATTGCGGTCAATTACAGCAACAACGGAAGCGGTTATGCGCGCGGCATCGATATCTTCTGGCGCGATGGCAAATCCATTAAAAATCTGGAATATTGGATATCGTATTCTTTTATCGATACAGAAAGAAATTATAGGGATTATTTATACGCGGTGACGCCGAATTTTGCTGCGTCGCAAAGCCTGTCGCTTGTTACGAAATACTGGATCAACGACTGGAAGTCGCAAATTGGGTTCACCAACAATTTCAGCACCGGAAGGCCGTACAACAACCCTAATGAAGCCAAATTCATGAACGGAAAAACCAAAGGCTACAACAGTCTGAGCTTTAATTGGGCGTATTTGCTAAGCGCACAGAAGATTTTGTACTTTTCGGTGTCGAATGTGCTCGGGAATTCAAATGTATTCGGATATGAATATGCAAATTCCCCTAATGAATCCGGGGTTTATGAACGTCAGGCAATTACCCCGACAGCCGACAGGTTTTTCTTCATCGGATTCTTTTGGACCATCAGCAAGGACAAAAAGAGCAACCAACTTGACAACCTGTAACGGTTCATCCCCAAATTATAACAATTCAGATATTAAAAATTTCATCTCTGCGAAGTCTGCAGTAGCTTTGGATCATTAAAATCAACATAATCATGAAAAAATCAATTACAATTTTAGTCTTGTTTGTAAGCGCCATGATCAGTGCGCAAGGAAAATTCCAGCAAGGCATGGAACAGGCATTCAAGCTTTGGAAAGAAGGTAAAAATGCCGAAGCTTCGGCAATGTTCGAACGTATTGCCGCCGCAGAAAAAGGAAGCTGGCTGCCGAATTACTACGTCGCTTTGATCAATACCATCGAAGCTTTCCAGACAAAAGACAGCGGAAAGATCAATTCGTTGCTCACAAAAGCACAAAGCGCACTTGATGCTGAAATGGATAAAGATCCGCAGAATGCCGAACTCCTTGTGATGCAGGCAATGATCCATACGGCTTACATCGCTTCCGATCCAATGACCAACGGGATGCGGCTTTCGGCAAAAGTCATGGAACTTTACACAAAAGCGCAGGTAATTGCCCCTGAAAATCCCCGTGTTGTTTTTGGCAAAGCCGAATTTGAAATTGGCGGCGCAAAATATTTCGGGACCGATACAAAAGCGATGTGCGCCGAAATTGATCGTGCCATCGGGCTTTTTGCGAAGTTCAAGCCTGAAACGCCTTTTCATCCCAAATGGGGACTTGATCGCGCTTTGGCCGCACAAACCGAATGTAAAAAATAATCCGGAATCGCATGAACAATTTCCGCCAGCATTTTCTCAAATCCCTGGTTCTCGGATGCATCATCTTTATGGTACTGGTTGTCCTGAGGATTGCCTCCGGCGGAAGCTTCACATGGGATTTAAAGATGCTTTTCGGATTCCTGTTCACGCTGCTTTATACTGTCAGCATCTATTTCGTAAATGCCTTTGTATTTATTGCCCTGGATCGGGTTTACAGCCACGACAGGTTTAATAAAAAGCGGCTGTTGATTGGTTTTCTGGCTTCTTTCGCAGCAACGCTGGTCGTTATTTTCCTGCTTCGGATACTTGAAGAGGTAATCATTAACAAAAAGCGCTTCGGGCAGTTCCTGAATGATGAGAACATTTCATCGTATTCCTTTTCTGTCATCATCTTCTTTTTCATCAGCCTGATTGTTCACGCATTTTATTTTTACAAGGCATATCAGGAGAACAAGGTCAGGGAACAGCAGATCATTGCGGGAACGGCGTCGGCGAAGTTTGAAAGCCTGAAGAACCAGATCGATCCTCATTTTCTTTTCAACAGTTTAAATGTGCTTAGTTCGCTGATTGAAGAAAATCCTGAAAGTGCACAAAAGTTTACAACTTCACTTTCAAAAGTTTACCGGTATGTTCTTGAACAAAAGGATAAAGAGCTTGTTTCGGTTGCCGAGGAACTTGCCTTTGCAAAAACTTATATGAACCTGCTGAAAATGCGGTTTGAAAACAGCTTGTTTTTTGAGCTTCCTGAGGCGGTTCCGCAATCGGATGCATTCGTTGTGCCTTTGTCGCTTCAGTTGCTGCTGGAGAATACGGTAAAGCATAATGTGGCGAGCGAACAGAAGCCGTTGCAGATCCGGATTTATCTGGATGACAATTATCTGGTCATCGAAAATGATTTTATGAAAAAGGAAGTGATTCAGGACAGGCCGGGCGTGGGTTTGCAGAATATCATCAGCAGGTACGCATTGATAACCCGACGAAAAGTGAGCGTACTGCAACGCGATAATATTTTTGAAGTCAGGATCCCAGTACTTACAAAACAAATTGAAACAATGGAAACTTATACCAACAGCGAAGAAGCGAACTATTACAAAATGCAGCGGAAAGTTGAAGATATTAAAGGATTCTACAGCAATCTGTATTCTTATATCCTGATTAATATCGGGCTCGCAGTACTCAATCTTGCTACATATCCGCAATTTCTTTGGTTCCTTTTTCCTGTCATCGGATGGGGAATCGGGGTCATCGTCCACTGGATGTCGGTTTTTAACTACATTCCTTTCCTCGGAAGGGATTGGGAAGAGCGTAAAATCCGTGAAATCATAGAGCGTGATAAGGCGCGCCGCTGGAATTAAATATCATGGAATATACTATAAATCACGAAGCGGCAGCCTACGAGGCAGCGCGTAAAAAGGCGAAAAGCATCAGAAGCTTTTATTTTAACCTGATGTGCTATTGTATTGTCATACCCATACTTGCCGTTGTAAATTTAGTATACACGCCTTGGATATACTGGTTCATTTTTTCTGCCTTAGGCTGGGGAATCGGAATAACGGTACATGGCTTTAATGCTTTTGGTTACAGTCCTCTTTACGGCCGCGCCTGGGAGGAGAAAAAGCTCAAACAATGGATGGAAAAGGAAAAACAAAAACAACATTAATCTAATTAAGATGGAAGAATTCAAAAGCATCGAACAGCAAAAGATCGACAGGGCAAGAAGACGAATCAAGTCGATCGCAGGTTTTTACAAGCACCTGATCATTTACCTCGTTGTAAACAGTATCTTACTGTCGCTGAAGTATTTTCAGCGTGATCCGGGTGAAGATTTTATGGAGTTCAACACTTTCAGTATGGCTTTCTTCTGGGGAATTGGGGTTATTTTTCATGCATTTGGTGTTTTTACCGAGAATCTCTTTTTTGGCCGGGAATGGGAAGATCGAAAAATGCGGGAACTGATGGAAAAAGAGAAGCGCCAAAAATGGGAATAGCGATCAAAACAATTATTATTGAAGATGAAAAGCCGGCTGCAAGGCTGCTGCAGCGGAAGCTTGTGAAACTTGGAGTTGATGCGCAGGTGATGCTTCATTCTGTAGAGGAAGCTATACAATGGTTTGAGAAAAACGACGCGCCGGATTTAATATTTCTCGACATTCAGCTTTCCGACGGTTTGTCTTTCGAAATATTTGAGAAGGTACAGATTGACAGCGCCATCATCTTTACAACGGCGTATGACGAGTATGCGCTAAAGGCCTTTAAATTAAATAGTATAGATTATCTTCTTAAACCTATTGATGAGGACGATATTGAAACCGCATTGAGCAAATTTAAAAACCTTCAGCGGAAACCTTCGCAGGCAAGTGTCGACTTTGAGCAGATCAGGATGATGTTTGCCCAGCCCGAAAGCAAGTTCAGGAAACGCTTTGCCGTAAAAGTGGGACAGCACCTGAAAGTTATCACAGCAGATGAAATTGAATGCATCTACAGCCAGGATAAAGGAACTTATCTCCACACTATCGATAACAGGGATTATCTGGTCGATTGTACACTGGAAACCCTCGAGCAGGAACTTGATCCGAAGCAGTTTTTCCGCGTAAGCCGAAAATTTATCGTGCCATTGAAAGCCATCAGGGATATCGTGATTTACAGTAATTCCCGTCTCAGGGTTGTGCTTCCGGGGTATAAAGACGATGAAGTGATTGTGAGCCGGGAAAAAGTGGCAGGCTTCAAAGAGTGGATTGCATAAAAAAAACTGTTCCATCATGTAACATGGCGGAACAGTTCTGCAGGCGCATTCAGATTTACTTTCCCGGCAGTCAATTCAGGCGGCGGGGACGTTCGATAAGAATGGGACTGCTTTAATCAAATAACGACTTTATTTCCTTCTCGGTCTTGCCCAGTTTCTGCTGGATCCTTCCCCAGAATTCGTCGTCTTTTCCTTCTTCATACAGCAGATCGTCATCGGTAAGTTCAGCATACTTCTCTTTCAGCTTTCCTTTTATCTCAGTTATTCCGCCGTCTATTTCTCTTGAATTTGGCATAGCTTAAACGTGTTGGTTATATGACAAATATCAACATTCTTATGTAGGAAATGTTATAGTTTATTCCAAAAAGTTTATGGAATTTTGTGCTAACTTTAAACGGAGTATACTTCGATTCGTGTTTAAGTATAGTATGATAAGTGCTTAGTAAATAGGGTTTATGGGTAATTGTATAGATTTTACTTATAATGATTTTTCAATATTTTTTTGGTTTCCAGCAGAAGGTAAAACTGCGTTCCGAATATAAGCGATGCCATCACCAGGTGGATTGTTTGTGAGCCGAAGGGAAATGCGAAATAATACATCAGGATCCCCGACAAAATTTCAAACATAAGAAACAGCATTACCCAGTTCATCTTTTTATAGCCTAGTTCCAGCTTGCTGTTCCTGACAAATAAAAAAAGGTTAAGCAGTACTACCACAACCGATAGCGAGCGGTGAAGATAAAAGCTCAGTTCCGGACTTTCCAGGACGCTTCCCATCTGGTCATATCCCAAAGTTTTGACCTGTGCATCGACAAATTGGCGTACTTGTGTCCCAAGGATTATCTGGAACAGCGACAGCAAAAGCGAAGCGATCAGGCCGATTTTAAAAATTTGGTCGACTTTACGAATCCTTGTCGCTCCAACCGCGCTTCGGATGATGTATAACACCAAGGCAACAATTAAAAGCGCCACAACCATGTGCAGCGTGATCTTCACAGGGTTCAGTACCGAGTAGACGACGGTCGCGCCAAGCCATGCCTGGAATCCCATCAGGAAAACCGTCAGCCATGACAGCAGTGTTAAAGCCTTTTTCTCTCTCCAATAACCAAAGGAACAAATTGCCATAGCAAAAGTTGCCATTCCAGCCAATGCGCCTGCAAGCCGGTTGAGGTATTCGATCCATGTATGGGTCGGGTTGAAAATGGCATAATCGTGTTTTGTATAAGGCCGCCATTGCGATGCGACGAAGGTTTGGCCGGTAGTAAAATCGCCGTTTGCAACCCACAGCCCTTCATCTTTAATGATAACCTGTCCGCGTTCGAATTCGCGTCCGGGCCGCCAGGTGAGTTCTTCAATATCGGTCGGCGGAACATAATATCCGAAACATTTCGGCCAGTCCGGACAACCCATTCCTGATCCTGTCATTCGCACCAGCGCGCCCGCAATGATGACCGCATAAACCAGTACCAGAGTGGTTTTTGCAGCAGTTATAAAGTATTTTTTCATGTTTATGGGTTGACTTTTTTCAAACCGATTTTTTCGGCTTTCTGCATCATGAAATCATAGGCGGCCTGATATTCATTCGGGATTTCACCTTCTAAAATAGCTTCCTTTATGGCTTCTTTCAGGATTCCGATTTCGCGTGACGGACGAAGGTTGAATATTTCCATAATTTCCTCGCCTGTCACGGGCGGCTGAAAATTCCGCACATGATCGCGTTGCTCAACTTCGACGATTTTATGGCGTACAACCTTAAAGTTATCGTGGTATTTCCGGAATTTGTTTGGGTTTTTTGTGGTGATGTCGGCCTCGCACAACGCCATCAGGCTGTCAACATCATCGCCTGCATCAAAAACGAGCCGGCGCACAGCCGAATCCGTGACCATATCCTGAGACAAAATAATCGGGCGGGAACTCATGGTGACCATTTTCTGGACGAATTTCATCTTTTGGTTCAGCGGCATGTGGAGGCGTTCGAAAATTTTCTTGACCATTTTTCCGCCGAGGAATTCGTGTCCGTGAAATGTCCAGCCGACTTTTTTATCAAAACGCTTTGTAGGTGCTTTTCCAATATCGTGAAGCAATGCCGACCATCGCAACCAGACATCATCTGTGTTCTGCGAAATATTGTCGACGACCTCAAGGGTATGATAAAAGTTGTTTTTGTGGGTTTGACCTTCAATTTCCTCAACCTGGTTCAGCGCCGTCAGTTCGGGGAGAATAATGTCGAGGAGTCCGGTTTTGTACAGCAGCAGAAAGCCTTCAGATGGTTTTTGAGCGCACAGGATTTTATTGATTTCATCAACGATGCGTTCCCCGGAAATAATTTTAATACGGTTGCAATTCTTTTTGATCGACTGCAGCGCTTCGGGAGTAATGGTAAAGCCAAGCTGCGCCGCAAAACGGATTCCGCGCAACATCCTGAGCGGGTCGTCGGAAAAAGTAATGTCGGGATCAAGCGGTGTGCGGATGATTTTCTTTTCAAGATCTTCAAGTCCGTTGAAGGGATCAAGCAAATCGCCGTAGTTTTCTTCATTCAGTGAAAGCGCCAGCGCATTAATGGTGAAATCACGACGGTCCTGATCGTCTTTTAAGGTTCCGTTTTCTACAATCGGATTACGGCTGTCAGATTGATAGGATTCTTTTCGGGCACCCACAAATTCTATTTCTGTATCGTTATATCGCAGCATGGCTGTTCCGTACGTTTTAAAAACCTGGACTTTGGGCTTTTTCGGGAGCATTTCCGAAACTTTCAACGCAAGGTCGATCCCGCTTCCGACAGCAACAATATCGATATCTTTCTTAAAATCGCGTTTCAGAAGAAGGTCACGTACAAATCCGCCTATCACATAGCTTTCGATATTAATTGCTGCTGAAGCTTCGGAAACAGTTTTAAAAATTTTACTGCTCAGGGCGCTTTTGAAATTGGTTGTTTGGGTCACTGCTGGTATTTTTGCCGTGGAATTATTGGGTTATTTCCTGATTATCTTCACCTGGGAATCATTCGTCAGTTTGATAATGGCAGAAGGTTTTCCAGATTCTTTATCGCGCTGCAAATTTACGACATAGTCCACACCATTGATAATTTCAGGACTTATTTCTTTAAACGATGCCGGCGTTGACTGCCCTGAAATATTGGCCGATGTCGATACCAGCGGCTTCTTCATCCGCTCC
This sequence comes from Flavobacterium sp., assembly GCA_036399795.1. Lineage (GTDB taxonomy): Bacteria > Bacteroidota > Bacteroidia > Flavobacteriales > Flavobacteriaceae > Flavobacterium. The sequence goes on along the minus strand of DASWML010000004.1, from coordinate 45,520 downwards.
ATAAGCTTGTAGCAAAAAGGCTCTTTCACCAGCCGTACGCCAAGGGTTTTGTCGGGCGCAATAAGATTGGCGGCGACATTTCTGGGAGTATCGAGAATTAGTGTTGTAGGTTTTTCAGATAAGTCGAGTATTTGCCAGGCAACTTCCGGAATTTCTTTAAAAACGTTGTACATCATGCGCTCGCCGTTCATCAGCACGATCATCGATTTGCTTTCCTCGCGTTGCTTCAGTTTATAAATTTTGGCCACGGCATCGGCGTTGGTCGCGTCGCACCCGATTCCCCAAACGGTATCGGTAGGATAGAGGATGATGCCGCCATTTTTGATGACTTCAAAGGCTTTGTGTACTTCTTCGTTTTCCATTTTCGGGAGTTAGCCTGCAAAGGTAATGAATGGCAGAATTATCTGCAGACAAATCAACTTTCAAAGTTCAGGCGTAAGTTTTCTATCTTTGGCATAGCCTGGATCAGGCGGATGATTGCCAAAAACGTACTATATGAACCAAACTTTTGTCGGTTGCTCCTTATATCATATCTATATTTCGATACTGATGGCTTACGAAGCCCGCAGGAAAGGAAATACATCATTGCTCATCATTATCGGTGATCGTGTTCCCGGAGTAGAAACATTGGTTCCCGGACTCAAATCTCTTGGGGTTTTTGACGACGTGATTGCTGTAAAGAGTTATTCACTTTTTACCAGGTTCAGGAAAAACATCGGGACATTCAATTATTTGTTCAACCGCCGGGGCGCGCTGGAAAAGCTGTTTGAACGAGAGAATAATATTATCGAGAGCAAGCATGGGTTTATCACGAATTCGCAGATCAACCTTTTCCACGTGGTAAGGACGCGCGCGTATTTCCTGATAAAATATCCCGATAATTATTTCAGGATGGTCGAAGAAGGATTTTCAACCTACATGCACAAAATGCCGTTGTCGCGTTACCTGAAGCGCCGCTACCTGATCCGTTTCCCGATTTTGATGGGTTATGACAAACAGGTAAAGGAAGTGCTGGTGCAGCATCCGGAGCGGCTGAAAGATCCCGTTCTCCGAAGAAAAGCAGTGAAATTTGAACTTGCACAACTTCAGGAGGCATTGCTTCCGGAGGAGAAAAAGGACATTCTCGAATGCTTCCTCAAAGGGAAAGTCGATTATGCTGCGCGGAAGAAATTTCTGGTAATTACGCAGCCGTTATCCGAAGATAAGATCATTTCCGAAGAAACAAAAATAGCCATCTACCGCAAAGCCATCATGACCGCAGCCGGGAAAGGATATACCGTTTACCTGAAGACGCATCCGCGGGAACTCACGAAATACGATGCAATTTTTCAAAATATCAGGATGATTCCGCAGTTGTTCCCGATAGAAATCCTGAACTTAAGTGACGAATTTTTTTTCGAGGCCGGTTTTACAGTGTTTTCAGGTTCACTTGAAAATATAAAACACGTCGGGCACAAAATATTCCTCGGGCGCGACATTCTTAAAACCCCTGAAGATTTCCTGAACCGCGATCTTGAACTGATGAATAGTTGATTGAGGTTGATTACTAAAAACATGGTGACTGGCAGATTATTAATTACACCAAGTTTTGCTATCTTTGCGGCTTTTACCAAATCGTGGGCAAATGACAAAAAGCATCGGATTCATCCCGCTACGGAAGGGCTCGAAAGGGATCAGGAATAAAAACAAGAAGAAAATTGCCGGCCGTCCGTTGTTTTCATGGGTTTTGACGGAAGCAGTTTTTTCAACACTTGACCATATTTACGTTTACACTGATGATGAGGACATCATCGAATATATAGGGAAGGAATATACCTGGACAGATAAGGTCAGTGCAGTTTTGCGAAGTGATGAAAGCGCCACCGATACGGCTTCAACCGAATTTGCGATGCTTGAATTCTGCAAAACAATAAATTACGATTTTGATATTTTTTGTCTGCTTCAGGCAACGTCGCCGCTAACCAAAAGGGAAAACATCAATGAATGCCTTGATAAGGTCAGAAGTGGCGGAAACGATTCAGCCTTGACCGTCGTCCGCACACACCGCTTTATCTGGAATGAAGACGGAACGCCGATAAATTACGATTTCCTTCAACGTCCGCGTCGCCAGGATTTTAATGGTTTGCTGATTGAAAACGGGGCAGTTTATGCCGCTACGGCTGACAGTCTGCAGAAAAACAGCAACCGTCTCGGCGGAAAAATCGCTGTTGTCGAAATGCCGGAAGAAACACTGATGGAAATCGATAGCCTTACTGATTGGTCGGTTGTGGAAAACCTGCTGATCGAACGGCTTCGTTCAGGGAAACAGTCAGATAAAATAACGCACCTCGTCCTTGATGTCGATGGCGTTTTTACCGATGGCTGCGTTTATTTCAGTTCGGAAGGTGAGTTCCTGAAAAAATTCGATATGCGCGACGGAATGGGATTGGAAATCCTTCGCCAGCACAATGTTGAAGTCGTTGTGATCACCTCGGAACAATCGAAACTTGTTGAGCAACGAATGAAAAAACTAAAGATCGACACGGCATATTTTGGTGTAAAGGATAAATATTCGTTCCTTCAACACCTTGCCGCGGGGAAAAATCTCAATTTGAATAATTTTGCTTATCTCGGCGATGATGTAAATGATCTGGCCGGAATGCTCAGCGTCGGGTGGTCATTTGCGCCAAACAATGCAATGACGATAATTAAACAGCATGCCGACTTTACTTTCGATACAAATTCCGCAGCCGGAGCCATCAGGAGCGCCTGCGAACATATAATTAAATACAACAAGCGTTATGAAAAATAGAGAGTACAAAAAACCATTTCTTATTGCCGAAATTGGTTGCAACCACAAAGGCGAAATGGAACTCGCGAAAGAACTGATCAAGATTGCAAAGATATTCTGCAACGCCGACGCGGTGAAATTCCAAAAAAGGAACAATCGCGAACTCCTGACAGAGGAGCAATACAATGCGCCGCATCCGAACCCGATAAACTCTTACGGCGATACATACGGAGCGCATCGTGAATATCTTGAATTCGATGTTGACCAAAACCGCGAACTGAAAGAATACTGCGAAGAATTGGGAATTATCTACTCGACTTCCGTTTGGGATATCATTTCTGCAAAAGAAATCGCATCGCTGAACCCGCAGTTCATCAAAATTCCTTCGGCATGCAACAACAACTACGAAATGCTGGATTGGCTTTGTAAGAATTACGAAGGCGAAATCCACATCTCAACCGGAATGACAACAAAGGACGAAACTGACGACCTTGTGAACTTCTTTGTCGAAAGAAACCGGAACAAAGACCTTGTGTTATACAACTGTACATCGGGATATCCGGTGCCGTTTGAAGACGTTTGCCTGCTTGACATCAGGATCCTTCAGGAGAAATATGCCGATAAAGTAAAAAACATCGGTTTTTCAGGCCATCATCTTGGAATCGCCGTTGATATTGCCGCTTTTACTCTTGGTGCCAACATCATCGAAAGGCATTATACGCTTGACCGTACCTGGAAAGGAACCGATCACGCTGCTTCTCTCGAGCCAATGGGATTGCGCAAACTTGCGCGTGACCTTGATGCGGTTCATGCCGCGTTGCGTTATAAAGAAAAAGACATTCTTGATATTGAGTCAGTACAAAGGGAAAAGCTGAAGAACAGGAAAGCATAACTATGATGAACCAAACTTTCGTTTGCTGTTCGACGTACCATGTCTACATCTCGATTCTTGAAGCCTACAAGCACAAGCATGAAGGCTACGAATCGGTATTGATTTTTCTCGACGATATGATCGAGAATATTGGCGAATTTGTAGACAATGTGGAAAAGCTCGGCGTTTTTAAACGAGTCCTCAGGATAAAAGGCTATACCATTGTGAGGAACCTGCGGTCCAAGTACAACTTCTGGCGCTATTATACGCAGCGTTCCGGTATTTACATCGATTTGTATGAGAAGCACAATCCGGAGTTATTGGAAATCCATGAGTTCATGGCCAATTCTGAACTGAACCTTTTCCGGATCGACCGTACACGCGCCTATTTCCTGATAAAATACAAGAAGAACTTCTTCAGGATGTATGAAGATGGCTATGGTACATATAATCAGAAACTGCCGCCGCGGCACAGGCGTTTCAACCGGAAGTACATTACAAAGTTCCCTTTGCTGAAAGGCCACGATCCGCAGGTGAAGGAAGTTCTTGTGAGTGATCCGTCCAAAATGACCGACAAAGCACTGATCCCAAAGGTTAAGAAACTTGATCTTTTACAGTTGGAAAGCAATCTGACTGATGGCGAAAAAGAAGCGATGCTCAATACCATGCTCGGAGATATTTCGCTGAAAAGGGAAAAGGCAACGATTATTATTACGCAGCCGCTTTTTGAAGATCATTTTTGTACCGAGGAAGTAAAAATCATGCTATACAAGGAAATCATCGATGCTGAATTGGCGGCCGGCAATCTTGTATACATTAAGACACATCCAAGGGAAAGAACGGTTTATCCGTTCGCCGATCCACAGATAATTTACCTGCCAAAATTTTTTCCCCTTGAAATTTTCAACCTGAATACAAACCTGCGGATAGAGAAAGCGATTTCTTTTTTTTCAACGGCTTTATTTAACCTGAAGCACGTTGACGATAAACAATTGCTGGGTGAGGATTACCTGAAGGAAAGAATATTGCAAATAAACCGCGGGCTGGCGTAGCCTTACTTAATCAGAAAACGGAACCGCTTTATATGAAGAGTGTTTTTACTGACGGCATATCCGATCACGATGCAATCATTGACATCGTTGAAAATTTTGACAGGCTTACGGAAGTGCTTGTTGAAGGAAAACGGAATTCGATCAGGCTCTATACGCTGCACGGACGAACCTTTGCAGTGAAGTCATTTAAAACACCGGGATTTTTTAATAAAGTGGTTTATCGGTTCTTCCGGAAATCAAAAGCCCAGCGCTCATTTGAATATGCAAAGAAGCTGCTTGAATTGGAAATCGGAACTCCGAAGCCCATAGCTTATTTTGAAAATCACGATTTTGCCGGACTGCTTGATAGTTACTATATCTCTGAATATCTGAAAGCCGATTTGTTGTTTAAAGACCTAGTAAGCCATCCGGATTTGCCCGGCCATGAAAACATCCTCAGGCAGTTCACGGTATTTTCCTTTGAGCTCCATCGCAAAGGGGTTGAGTTTTTGGATCATTCGCCGGGAAATACATTGATCACAAAGGATTCGAATGGAAACTGCCGCTTTTTTCTGGTCGACCTTAACAGGATGATTTTCCATGAAACAATTCCTTTTGAGCGCAGGATGAAAAACCTTTCGAGGCTCACGCCCAAAAAAGATATGGTCGCCATTATGAGCAACGAATACGCAAAACATTCAGGAGAACCTGAACAAATGATATTCAGTTCATTATGGAAATTCACGCAGGAATTCCAGTCGGCATTTCACCGTCGACGGCGGATCAAGAAGAAAATAAAATTCTGGAAAAAGTAAACGCGGATTTTATTCTTAAGTTTGTAGCTATGAAAGCATCCGTGATAATGAGCACCTACAATGCCGAGGAATGGCTTGAAAAAGTCCTTTGGGGTTTCAGCGTGCAGACCGAAAGGGATTTTGAGATCATTATCGCTGACGACGGCTCGCATCCGCAGACAAAATATCTTATCGATGCGATTAAAGACAGGATCGGGATTCCGTTAACGCATGTCTGGCATGCCGACTTCGGTTTCCAGAAAACACAAATCCTCAACAAAGCCGTACTCGCATCCAATTCTGATTACCTGATTTTCACCGATGGTGACTGCATTCCGCGTAACGACTTTGTTGCTGCACATCTCAGGCTGCGTAAACAAGGATGCTTTCTTTCAGGAGGATATTTTAAGCTTCCGCTCGGGATTTCAAAAGCGATTTCGAAAGATGACATCCTTCAGCAGCAATGCTTTAATATTGGATGGCTTAAAGGAAACGGACTCAAAAATAGTTTTAAGAATTCAAAGTTTGTCGTCACCGGGATCTGGGCGTCGCTGCTCAATTTCATCACGACAACCAAACCATCCTGGAACGGACACAATGCCTCCGGATGGAAAAAAGACATCATCGCCGTGAATGGCTTCAATCAGGATATGAAATACGGTGGTGAAGACCGTGAGTTCGGGGAACGCCTCAATAATTACGGCGTCAGTGCCAGGCAAATCCGCTACAGCGCCATTTGTGTGCATCTCGAACATGAACGCGATTATGCCGATGATGAAAGCAAGAACAAAAACCTGATGATCAGGAAATACAATAAAAAGCACAAAGTGACAACTATCAGTAACGGGATCAGCACGATTAAGAACGATGCAGCCGGCCCCGAAAGTTGCGCTGTTGCCGTTTAACAATTACTTAAAAAGAGGTTAAGATGAAAATATCGGTAATTGTCAGTACCTATAATGCCGAAGAATGGCTTGAGAAAGTCCTCATCGGCTACAGTATTCAAACCTACAAAGATTTTGAGGTTATTGTTGCCGATGACGGCTCACGCCCGGCCACGAAACAACTTATAGAGGCTTACGCCGCAGATTATCCTGTGCCGTTACGACACTTATGGCATGAAGACCTGGGTTACCGACGCCAGGAAATACTGAATGTTGCCATTATTGAAGCCGCCAACGAGTACATTATCATGACCGACGGTGATTGTATCCCGAAAAAAGATTTTGTTGAAGTCCACGCCAAATATGCCGAAAGGGGGAAATTCCTTTCCGGAGGTTACTGCAAGCTCAGTATGAAAGTCAGCAAGGCAATCACCAGAGAAGATATTCTCAGGCAGCGTTGTTTTGATGTTTCATGGCTGAAAAAGATTGATAAACTCGGATTTTCCCAAACGCTGAAGCTTTCCAGTGAAGGCGCACTCGGAACCGTTTTGGACATGGTCACACCAACAACACCATCATTCAATAACTGTAATTCTTCCGGATTCCGTGACGATATGATCGCCATCAATGGATATGACGAACGCATGAAATATGGCGGATCTGATCGGGAAATCGGGGAGCGGCTTGAGAATTTCGGTGTCAAAGGAAAACAAATCCGCCACAAAGCGATTTGCCTGCATCTTGACCACAGCCGCGGCTATAAAACAAAAGAAGGTGTTGCTGCCAATATTGCCATACGCAAAGGCGTTAAAGCCAATAAGATCGTATGGACGCCGTATGGCATCAGAAAAGAAGAAAAAGTATGAAAATTCTAGTCACCGGCGCAGCAGGATTTATTGGTTCACATCTTTGCGAACGGCTTGCCGATGATGGCCATGACGTGACCGGGCTTGATAATTTCAGCGATTATTATGACCCCGGACTGAAACATCTTAATGAATCCGATCTTGCTGCACGCGGCATTGCCATTCTTGCAAAAGACCTGAACTCGAACCTTTCCGGAGTTTTTGAAACACCCTATGATTACATCTTTCACCTTGCGGCCCAACCGGGAATTTCCGCAGATACTTCGCTAGAAGAATATGTGCGGAATAATATTTATGCAACGCGAAATTTGCTTGATGCTGTTTTAAAACACAATCCGGATCTCAGGTCTTTTGTCAATATTGCGACGTCATCTGTTTACGGGAAAGAAGCAACGATAGGAGAGAATGTACCACCACAGCCGGTTTCCTTTTACGGAATCACGAAATGGGCGGCCGAACAGTTGGTTCTTGCATTGCAGCGCGAAGGGAAACTGAATGCCTGTTCCATAAGGCTGTATTCGGTGTACGGTCCGCGCGAAAGACCTGAGAAATTATACACCAAACTCATTGAAAACCTGTATTACGACAAGCCGTTTCCGCTTTTTGAGGGCAGCATCAGCCACCAGCGCAGCTTTACTTATGTTGGTGATATTGTTGACGGACTCGCAGCAATTATCGGAAAGCAAAATGTTCTTAATGGTGAAATGATCAATCTCGGCACCGACCAGGTAAGCACAACCGAAGAAGGTATCGCAATTGTCGAGCAGATTATGAAAAAAAAGCTCATTGTCGAGAGCAAGCCCGCGCGTCCCGGTGATCAGCTTAAGACCGCAGCGGTTATCGATAAAGCAAGAAAATTGCTGGACTATGATCCGAAAATCACGCTTAAGGAAGGCCTCAAGAAACAGGTGGAATGGTATCTTGAAAAATTTACCTGATAAACTTCGATGTAAAGGCCTGCAGTTGTTCCCGATATAATTGCGGAATGAGTTTCTGATAAAGTTCTGCCGACCGGTTTTTGAGCTTTTTTGGATGTTTTTCCTGATAAATTTCCGGAAAATAATCATTCAGGTGAACAGCCACGTGATTGTCTGTGTCGGTTAACATATCCCACGAGGATTTATTGATCCATGGGGAAAAGATCGTAAAAGTCGGAATCCCCAAAGCTTTTGACATATTCACCGCGCCGCCTTCGTTCCCGATAAGTGCATCGCATTGTGAAAGTACCGCAAGGAAAGGGCGCAATCCTTTAATCGGAAAATCAAACAGAATCTTTTCCCTGGTTTCAGCCGCACAGAAATTAAATATTTCTTCCGCTTCGGCTTTTTGGTTCGGCATGAAGTTAAAAAGCAATTTCATATTTCCTTCAGATGCAATGATATTTAAGGTTTCAGCCATTTGTTGTGGCGGAAGGCTTTTGCTTGTGCTGCTTCCCATCACGCTGATCATCAGAAGTGGTTGCTGGTCAAGTCCGGCCTGCGAAATATTATTTTTTGCTTCTTTGATTTCGCTTTCGCTGAGGTAAATCTGTGGAAATATTATGTCTGATATTTTTCCGGTAAACACTTCCGCCAACTGCAGCCTGTGGTAAATCGCCGATCCCGGAATATTATCTTTTGGTTCGACAGTCTTTGTATAGAAAAAAGAAGTGTACCATTTCCTGAATCCGATCCGTACTTTTGCACCTGATTTCCACGCCGGGATGATGCTTTCCCATTTTCCATAAGCATCAATCACCGCATCATATTTTTCTACCCTGAGTTTTTTTCCAAAGTCCATCAGCCCAAATAACCCTTTTGACCCGGCTGGATCGAAAATGATTGTTTTATCAACAAATGGATTTCCGTCAACAACAGCTTTCGTCTGCGGCTGTATCATGTAATGAACCTCGCAATCAGGGAATTTTTCCTTTATCGCACGGCAAATGACAGTTCCTGCGAGCACATCACCGATCATCTTCTGCTGTATGACAAGGATTTTCTTCAACTTAAACCGCAACATCGTATTCCCTGAGTGCATCGTTGAGCGACGTCTTCAGGTCGGTTGATGGTTTCCGTTTTCCGATGATCAGTGCACATGGCACCTGATATTCGCCGGCTTCAAATTTTTTAGTATAACTTCCCGGGATTACCACCGAACGCGCAGGAACGATGCCTTTCATTTCAACGGGTTCACTTCCGGTGACATCGATAATTTTGGTGGACGCAGTCAGACAAACGTTTGCGCCAAGAACAGCTTCGGCCTCTACACGAACGCCTTCCACCACAATGCATCTGGATCCGATGAACGCGCCGTCTTCGATGATTACCGGAGCGGCCTGCAATGGTTCAAGTACGCCGCCAATACCGACGCCGCCGCTCAGGTGGACATTTTTGCCGATTTGGGCGCAGCTTCCGACCGTTGCCCAAGTGTCGACCATTGTGCCTTCGTCAACGTAAGCGCCAATGTTTACATAACTCGGCATCAAAATAACACCTTTTGAAATATGGGCTCCGTGGCGCGCAACCGCATTGGGAACTACCCGGATGCCTTTTTCGGCGTAGCCTTTTTTGAGCGGTATTTTATCGTGGTATTCAAATATTCCAACTTCAAACGTTGCCATTTTCTGTATTGGGAAATACATTACCACTGCCTTCTTTATCCATTCGTTTACCTGCCAGCCATCTGCAGTGGGCTCGGCAACGCGAATCGTGCCTTCATCAAGAAGTGCAACAACTTTACGGATAGATTCTATGGTTTTCTCTTCCTGGAGCAATGTCCGGTTTTCCCAGGCTTCTTCGACTGTGGCGCGCAGATGGTTCATGTGTATCTTTTGAGCAAAGATAAAGCTTTCGGAAGAATTTCAGGGGCGTGAATTAATCAAGATCGGCGTAGGAACGCCCGGTTTTTATCACTGTCGGATTGGTGAAATTGATGAGGAAACGCTTTTCTTCATCGTAAAGATACATTTTATCATCAGAAATCAGCATCACAGTCACATCGTGGCGCTTCTCGTCCTTACAAAGATAAATGACGCCGTTATCGGGCAGGTGTGTTTCTTTAACAATGTCGAGCCTGTAACTTTTGTCGACGTCAACTACAATCTCATCTGCCGTAAAATGTGCGGTCCGCTGTTTCACTTTCTGCGAAGATTCCCATTCAAGGCTGGCGTTGCGGGATTGGATTTCGTCAAAAGTAAAATTTTTGTCTTGTGAGACTGCGCTGAGAGCAACAAAAGCCATCAGCAGGGAAAGCAGTGATTTCATTGTTTGGTATTTGGGGCCCTTTATTAACGAAGAAGAAAAATTGATATTTCCCGACAGGTGTTAAAGTTTATATTTTAACCATGTTAAAGTTCCTGCTCACATTGAAATTCTGTAATTTTGAGTGACTTCAAGATTATGAAAGACTACTTCAGCGATGTTGCTTCTGACTATGCGAGTTATCGGCCGCATTATCCGCCGGAAATGATCGGTTATATTGTTTCATTTGTTGATGAAAAACTCAAGGCGCTTGATGTTGCTACCGGAAACGGACAGGTTGCAGCGCTTCTTGCCGATCATTTTAAGGAAGTTTTTGCCACCGATATCAGCACTGCGCAGTTGGCCGATGCGGTCCAAAAAGTCAACATCATCTACAAATGTGAATCTGCAGAAGAGACAGGCTTTCCCAATAACACATTTGATCTGATCACGGTTGCACAGGCAATCCATTGGTTTGATTTCGATAAATTTTATAAAGAAGTTTACCGGATACTGAAGCCTAAAGGGATATTTGCTATTCTTGGCTATGACTTGCTTTCCACTAATCCTGAGACCGACAAGATCATCCGCCACTATTACAACAACATCCTTGGGGATTACTGGCATCCGGAGCGGCGTTATCTCGATGAGCAATACACGACGATCCCTTTTCCTTTTGATGAAATTCCCGTAAAGCGATTCAGAAACGAATTTATATGGTCTTTTGAACAGCTTGAAGGTTATTTTGGCACATGGTCGGCAGGCCAGAATTACAAAAAAAAGAACTGCAGTAACCCGTTTGACCTTGTTCGTGACGAATTATTGGATTCATGGGAAAGAAATGATAAAAAGGTGGCTTTTCCGCTGTTGCTCAGGATCGGAAAACTAACATCTGCATGACTTTACAAGAGATTTCAAACTACAGGCTGTCTGTGCAATTGCTTTCATCGCCGGAATTCAAGTCGCCAAAGGAAATTGTTTCACATTTCGGTGCGATGCAGGCACAGGATTACGCAATGGCAAAATGGGCAGTTGGCATAAGATGTCGGAAATCGAGGGATGAAATAATAGAAGAAGCTGTTAATTCCGCCGAAATCCTCCGTACGCATATTTTACGGCCGACATGGCATTTCGTTGCCGCCGAAGACATCCGTTGGATGCTGAAGCTGACAGGCGCTAACGTGATGCGGCAGATGGCAGCAACAAACAAGCAGCTCGAACTCGACGATAAAGTATTCGCCCGCTGCAACGAAATCATTGCAAAATCCCTTGACGGAGGAAACCATCATACCCGGGAAGAAATCATGCAGGTTTTGCAAAGCCACAGTATCAGGACCGACAGCTTTCGCAGTGCGCATATCATGTTTCACGCGGAATTATCCGGACTGGTTTGCAGCGGTATCCGAAAAGGCAAGAACAATACTTATGCTTTACTGGATGAACGCGTACCGGAATCGCCATCGTTCACTAAGGAGGAAGCGCTCGCTGAACTGGCAAGGAGATATTTTACAAGCCACGGACCCGCGACTTTAAAGGATTTCCAGTGGTGGTCCGGACTCTCAGCAGCCGATACCAGAATGGCAATCGCGCTGAATGGCCAAAAATTTGAAACTTTCCAGGCTGAATCTTCAGATTATTATGTTTGCCCTTCCGGACAGGAAATCAATAACGAAAGCGTATTTTTCCTTCCCGCATTCGATGAATTCCTGATCAGTTATAAAGACAGAAGTTCGTCGATCGACCTGCTTCACGCGCCAAAGGCTTTTACAAATAATGGTATCTTTAGGCCTGTCATCGTTATGGATGGCCGTGTAGAAGGAACATGGAAGCGTACGTTTAAAAAAGATAAAGTCATTATTGAGACAGACTTTTTCATGAAAGTTCCAAAAAGCCGCAAGGATGGAATTTTTACCGCTGCAGAACGTTACGCTGATTTTATGCAGCACCAAATCGAAATTAAATTTTAAGATGCCAAGAATACTTGCCATAGATTACGGAATCAAGCGAACCGGACTTGCAGTCACAGATGAATTGCAAATTATCGCATCGGGCTTGACGACTGTTCCGTCTGAAACGGCAATAGATTTTCTTCGTGATTATTTCAGTAAGGAAAACGTACAAAAAGTCGTCATCGGTGAACCGCGCCAGATGAATAACGAACCTTCTGAAAGTGCGCCTTTGATCGAAGCTTTCGTAAGAAAGTTTTCCGCCGCCTTTCCTGAGATGCCTGTTGTGCGTGTTGATGAGCGCTTTACTTCAAAAATGGCTTTTCAGTCGATGCTAGACAGCGGAATGAAAAAGAAACACCGGCAGAACAAAGCGCTGATTGATGAAATTGCCGCCACGATCATGCTTCGCGATTACCTTACACGGAAAATGATATAAAGTCTTCCAATTTATATATAAAAATACCTACAAAGCGAGGCGTATCTTTAGAAATAAAAACTCACTATGCCAGATACGCTACGCCCGGAAACAGATGTAATACTTATTGGTGCGGGAATCATGAGTGCAACGCTCGGCGTGATGCTGAAAGAACTGCAACCGGATATAAAAATCGAGATTTACGAGCGTCTTGACAGCGCTGCTGCAGAAAGTTCAGATGCATGGAATAATGCCGGAACCGGGCACTCAGCGTTTTGCGAACTCAATTACACTCCGGAAACTGATGGAAAGATCGATGTCTCAAAAGCTGTTAAAATTGCCGAATCGTTTGAAGTATCACGACAGTTTTGGTCATATCTGGTGAGGAAAGGATTGATCACTTCCCCTGAAAATTTCATCAGGAGCATTCCACATATCAGTTTCGTCTGGGGCAATGAAAACGTCAGGTTCCTGAACAACAGATTTGCTGCGCTTCATGCGAATCCATTGTTTTCAGAAATGGAATTCAGCACCGAGCGGTTTCAACAACAAAAATGGATGCCATTGGTCATGGATGGGCGCGATGCTTCTGAACCTTCAGCGGCGACTTATATGCCGATCGGCACTGATGTAAATTTCGGGGCACTCACACGCAGTATGTTCCGTTATCTGATGAACCAGGATGGTGTAAAAATTTTCTTTAATCATGAGGTTCGCAGGCTAAAACAGAAACAAGATGGCAAATGGCGCGTGGTTGTCCGTGATCTTGAAACCCGCGAGAAGAAGAAAGTCCGTGCCCCTTTCGTATTTATCGGAGCCGGCGGCGGTTCTTTGCCGTTGCTGGAAAAAGCCGGAATTCCTGAAGGCAGCGGTTATGGCGGATTTCCCGTAAGCGGACAATGGTTGCGGTGCACCAATGAAGAGATCATTGAAAAACATTTTGCAAAGGTTTACGGAACCTCGGCTGTTGGCGCGCCACCGATGTCTGTTCCGCATATCGATTCGCGGATGATCAACGGGAAAAAAGAATTGCTGTTCGGGCCATACGCAGGATTCACGACCAAATTCCTGAAAAACGGTTCCTATCTAGACCTTCCGCTGTCGATTAAAGCCAATAACCTCATCCCGATGCTTTCCGCAGGGTTTCACAACTTGCCGCTCACCAAATATCTGATCGATCAGGTAAGGCAGTCGCCCGAAGACCGGATCGAGTTGCTTCGGCAGTACGTTCCGAAAGCGAAAATAGAAGATTGGGAACTTGAGGTTGCCGGACAACGCGTCCAGGTTATCAAGAAAGGGAAAGATGGTGGTGGCGTTCTTGAATTCGGAACTGAAGTCGTGACAAAAGAAGATGGTTCACTTGCAGCTTTGCTCGGCGCTTCTCCCGGCGCATCGACATCGGCTTCGATCATGCTGGAATTGATCAAAAAATGCTTTACAGAAAAAGCAAAAAGCCCTGACTGGCAGCAAAAACTGAAGGAAATGATCCCGTCTTTCGGGCGTTCGCTGAACAACGATCCGGAACTTCTTCAGGAAATCAGGAAATATACATCTGAAACACTCCAAATTACCGGTTAATTTATTTTGAGGTCTTTGATGCCCTTGATAATGTTCTCCGTGAGGTTTGTGAGCCACACAAGCTGTTCAATGACGAGTTGCGCTTCCTGCATTTTTTCGCTGAACGAGCCTTCATCCCCGCCATATTGCGACAGTTCACGCGCGCGGATGTTTTTGAGTTCGGTAAGCCGCGATGACAAGTCTTCGCCCCGCAGCTTTTCCAATGGCTCATCATCGAGCAGGTGAACTGCATTTTCTAGATTCTTCATCGCCGTATTGACAACAACATTAAAGGCTTCCGATGCTTTTGTGGTCTTGTGCGACTGGATGTAAGTGCCTAAAGACGCGAGGGAAGAAAGAAGCGTATGGTTCAGTAAGGCGAGCTTGTAAATTGCTGGCAATTGCTTCTGCTTCGACTTGGGTTCCTGTGCCATCCGCTGGAACGAAGCCATCAGGTTTCCGACATCGATAAAAGCTTCTTTTCGCGCTAGCCTGTAAGACACGGTCACTTCGCCTTTTTTATTGTAGAACAGGGAAATTTCCCTAAGATATTGCAGATTGGCTTTGATGGCCTTTTTCAGGTAAACCGGAACGCTCAGGAATTCCCATGACGGCCAAAGGAAATAACTGGCAGCAAAAGACAGCGCTGCACCGACGACCGTGTCCAGAATGCGGTATTGGACAACATCCCGTATGTCGGGCATCATCATTCCGTAGAGGAAGACTACATAGATGGTGACGAACGTAGCGCCAACTTTATAGTTCGATTGTGAAAAGGTAAATCCAAGGATCATCGAAATCACGGCGAGCGTTCCAATTGCATAATTATTATGGACCACAGCAAGGATCCCGAAGGAAATTAATCCACCGAGAACTGTTCCGAAAATCCGCTGATAAGAGCGCTCCTTCGTGAGTCCGTAGCCCGGCCGCATAATCACGACTATTGTCAGCAGTATCCAGTAAACGTTCTGGAAAGGGAAAATTTTCCCGATGATGAAGCCAATAAGGATCGTGATCGTAAGGCGGAGCGAATGCCTGAAGTTGGACGACGAAAAACTCATGTTCTCCTTCAGGGTGCTTAAAGGATAATATTCTGGCGTGAGGAATTTTTCCAGATCCTTGTCGGTCCCTTTAAAATCATGGCGGAAGACGGCAAGTGTAAAAGCCCGTTCTGTGATATTGATGCGTTCGACCTGCTTTTCAGCATAATGCAACATGGTAGTTAACATAGAAACCCCTTCGGCAGCAGCCTCTTTGCCCAATGCATTTTCATAGTCGGCAATTGCACTTTCAAGCGCAGAAAGATCCCCGAAAAGATCATGTCTGGATATCATTTTCTTTTTGTTCTGCATGCTTTTTTTTGCCAGCCGGCGCAGCGTCGCCGCGAGATTGTATGCCAGGCTCTGATAAGTAAGCAGCACTTTCTTGTGTCCGCTGAACTTCCTGTGCAGTTTCTCGTGATCAAATGATGTCGACAGCGCCAGTTCAAGGATTTCGACCAAAGCGATAAATACGATCAGCATTTTCCGGTTCTGACTTGAAGCGCCTGATCCCGTACGGTTCCGGATCAATGTTTCACGGATATTTTCATGTATCGTATTGAGTTCGACCTGAAGGAGCAATTGCTTTTCAATGATCTTTGACCTGTCGGCTTTAACCGACCATAAGTCGCCCCGTAATTTCAGGTATTTTGCCGTCAGGCGCATGCATTCCGCCAACTGCAGTTCGGCATAGCGATATGGACGGATATAATAAAAGAGCAGTGAAACGATCAGATAAAAAAATCCGCCGCAAAGCATCAGCAGGCAATGGCGGAACAGTTCGTGGCCCTGGTAAACGCTGCTGAAAACAAGCGAAACCGAAAGCAAGCCTGAAAATGAAACTAATGTGGCCCGTTGCCCGTAAACTGAAATCATCGAAAGCAGGAACGTCAGCACGACAAGCAAAGGATAGAATACAAATGGAAACGGATAGCTCAGGCTGATAAGGAAAGCGCTTCCTGCAACAATAAAAGCCGCAGTAATGATTCCGTTGATCTTGTGCGTGAGATTGCTGGAAATATCACTGGGAAATGTCAGCAAAGCTCCAATCGCGATAGTAAACCCGGTAGTGAAATCGTCAAGGAAAGCAAAAGTAATTACCGGTACAGCCGCGGCAAATGTCACCTTGAGTGCATTTGCGAAATTCATGCTCCAGATCAGGTTGCGTACGCTGTTCCCCATATATTTTCAGCTTCACGCAAAGGTAGCTATTGTAAAAAGGATAATTTCTGAAGGCAAAGCTGTTTTAAGATGATTTTATAAAAATTCCCTAATTAATGATGACCGTTCAGGCAGTCTTTATTTTTTGATTATTTTTGCGGTCGTTTGGCATCAGCCGGTCTTAAAATTAAAAAGATGATTCTACCAATTGTCGGTTACGGCGATCCTGTACTGAGAAAAATCGGAGCTGAAATCGCTCCCGAATATCCGCATCTCAAACAGATCATTGCCGATATGTATGAAACCATGTACAATGCTTACGGTGTTGGACTTGCCGCGCCGCAGGTCGGACTCTCGATCCGGCTTTTTGTGATTGATACGCGACCCTTTGGTGAAGATGAAGATCTTTCCAAAGAAGAACAGGAGGCATTGCAAAACTTCCGTCGTACTTTTATCAATGCCAGGATTCTGATGGAAGAAGGCGAGGAATGGGGTTTTAACGAAGGTTGCCTCAGTATTCCGGAAGTGCGTGAGGATGTTTACAGAAAAGAGCGCATCACGATTGAATATTATGATGAAGATTTCAATCGCAAGACGGAGATTTTCGACGGACTCATAGCGCGTGTCATACAGCATGAATACGATCATATTGAAGGAATTCTTTTTACCGACCTGATTTCCTCATTAAAAAAGCGGCTCATCCAAAAGAAGTTGCAAAATATCATGGAAGGCAAAACGCGTCCGGATTACAAGATGAAATTTGTTGCCAAAAAAGGCAGATAACATAAATCAGAAATACATTAATTGATGAATTTAGAAAAAGTACTCGCCATTACAGGCAAACCGGGATTGTATGTTTTGAAAATCCAGACCCGTTCAGGATTTGTGGCAGAATCGCTTATAGACGGTAAAAAGATCACTGTCGGACTCCGTAGCAACGTCAGTCTTTTATCAGAAATTTCAATGTACACGCACGGCCAGGAAAAACCTTTGGCAGAAGTTATGCGCAGCATTGCCATCAAGGAAGACAACGGCCCGGCGATTTCACACAAAGAAGACAACGCACAGCTCATTGCCTATTTTAAGGAAGTCCTTCCGGATTATGATGAAGACCGTGTTTATCCGTCAGATATAAAGAAAGTGCTCAACTGGTATAACCTGCTTCAGGCAAAAGGAATGGTTTCGAAAGAAGCTCCGGCCAAGGCTGAAGCCCAGGATGTGCCTGCCGAAGAAACACCCGCTGCACCTGAAGCAATGGAAGAAACAAAGAAAAAACCTGCGCCTAAAGCCAAAAAAGCTTAAATCTCGCTTCATAAATTATCATCCTGCCGTTCATTGCGCGGCAGGATTTTTTATTTTTATAAAAACTTACGTCATGCCAAACCGCCAGTTGCAACTTGAAGCTTTCGAACGCCTGCTGAACATTATGGATGATCTTCGGGAGAAGTGTCCGTGGGATAAGAAGCAAACCATTGAAAGCCTCCGCCATCTTACGATTGAAGAAACTTATGAGCTTGGCGATGCCATCCTGGACAACAACCTTCAGGAAGTGAAGAAAGAACTTGGCGACTTGTTGCTGCACATTGTTTTCTATGCGAGAATCGGAAGCGAAAGCGGATCTTTTGATATCGCTGATGTTGCAAATGAGATCTGCAATAAGCTGATTTTTCGCCATCCGCATATCTATGGCGATGTTAAGGTGCAGGATGATGAAGAAGTTAAGCAAAACTGGGAAAAACTAAAGCTGAAAGAAGGCAAGAAATCGGTACTTGAGGGCGTGCCCAAAAGCCTGCCCGCGCTTGTAAAAGCTTCACGGATACAGGATAAGGTAAAAGGCGTAGGCTTCGATTGGGAAGAGCCGCACCAGGTTTGGGACAAGGTTCAGGAAGAGTTGCAGGAACTTCAGGAAGAAGTTAAAGCGGGCGACCAAGATCGTATTGAAAGCGAATTTGGCGATGTGCTTTTCTCCATGATTAATTACGCGCGCTTCCTTAATGTAAATCCGGAAGATGCACTGGAACGTACCAATAAAAAATTTATAAAGAGGTTTCAGTATCTGGAAAGTAAAGCCGGTGAATTGGGTAGGCCCTTATCCGGGATGACACTTGCAGAAATGGATGTCTTCTGGAACGAGGCCAAGAAGCTGTAGCTATTTCTTTACGATTTTGTGTACCGAGGAACCGCCGTCGGTATAGTGGAGCTTCAATACATAAAGACCTGTCGGAAGTACAGAAATATTGAATTCCTCATTAGCTCCGTCGTTCTGAAGAAGTATTTTCCCACTAAGGTCGCAAATGATGCCCCGGCTGATTTCATTATTTGAACTGATGTAAATAAATTCGGTTGCAGGAACCGGGGAAACTGCCGTTGCTTCCTGTTTATTTATTGCGGTTGACAACTGGACCGGGAATTCATACGCGCCGATGTCAAGTGTTCCGAAAAGCCTGTTCAATCCCGAAAAACAAGTTTCACCAATAGAAATAATGGTTTCCTGATTTGCTGCGTCTATACACGGACTGTTAGCCTGCAGGCTCATGTCGAGCGTCGCCAGCGTGCTGCTGTTGATTTTCGGGTCGCCATAGAAAGAATGTGCATCCTGTCCCGTTGCTGCGCGATAATCGCTGAAAGATGTGTACATGATATCAGGATAAATAAATCCTAAATTGTGGCTGTCATTGTTCGGGGTAAACCAGCAATTGTAGTCAAAGCTGTTATTCGCGCTCGGTTCGATATCAACAAAACTCATCAGAACCTGCTGCGTATTGGTGTAGAAAATATTGTTCTCGATATGGCAGTTACTTGCTTTGCTGATCTGTAATTCACCATTTCCCTCATACTGCGTGTCATTCTGGAAAATGGTATTGTTCCTGATCGTACAGTCCAGAACCTGACCCGTTGTAGACTCGTCAAACCCGCCAAGATAAATACCGCACACTACATTATTATAGAAGATGTTGTCTTTTACCGTAATCTTCTCTGTTGTCCCGTTTTCCTCACAGCCGATTTCAATTCCGTACGAGTTGTTGTAGCTTTCGTTATTTTCGACCGAAACCTGATAGGCACCATCAATGTAAATTCCTGCCGCAGTGGAGTAGGGAGAAAGGTTGCCGAAGGTTTTGTTTCCCTTGATTACGCCGTTGCGTGGACGGTCGAGCGTATTGTTCGGAGAAACCCCGTGATAGCCGCCAATATCGATGCCTACGTTGCTGTTATTCCTTACGATGTTGTCCTTTAAGAGAAAACCGTCAACATTCCCGCTGATGGTAAGGCTTTCACTGTAGCCGGTTACATTTCCATAGATCGTACATCCTTCAATGGTGATGTTCGAAATCGCCCTGGCCTGTGTTTCACCGGAACCATAGACAACAATTGGATGGGCATTGTCGCCATTCGAGGGAACTGTGTTCGCTGAACTTGTCCATTTAATGCCATATATGATGATATTGGAAATTTTAATGTTGCTTGTTGCGCCTGATGTGCCGGGCAGAATGCGAATTCCTGTGGCATTGGTACAAAGCAGGTTTTGAAGGGTCAGGTTCCTGAATTCAAGATGGCTCGCGCCGTTTATTCTGATAAGGGCTGTGCCGTCGGAGGTTGAGGTTCCGGTTCCGTCAATATAAACGGTTTCGTTATTGTAATTCCTGAAGACGGTCGGAATTCCGGGTAATCCTGAAAAATCGATTTCTACATTTTCATGATAAGTTCCGCCACGGATAAAGATTGTGCTCCCAGGTAAGGCTGTGTTTGCTGCTTTCTGGATTGTTTTCCAGGAGCTGCCCAAAGTAAGGCCCGAATTATTGTCGCTGCCGGTCGCGCCGTTCACATAATATATTTGTGTGCACGCGGTATTGTAAATTAAAAGCAGTAATAAATACAGCGCCTGTTTCATTTCACTTTTTTCATTCAGCAGTTTAGCGGGGCTAAATTTATGTGCTTGAATTTAAAAGTTAACGAAAACTTAAAGAAACTAGTTGAGCGGGTTCAAATTTCCGATGAAATACTCTGTTTTGGATGGTAAATTTGCGGATATATTAAAAAAGCCCCGGTGAAGGGGCTTTTTTTATTCTGTCTTGAGGCTTCTGATCTGTTTGAGTTTGGACTTGAGCGTTGCCAGTTGCTCTTTGTGTTTTTCGATATTTTTCCTTACCTCGGTCACCATTGGATTTTCCTTTTTTGAATTTGCGAAAAACTGAATGTTATTTTCAAGCTGAAAAATTTCACCCTGTACTTCATCAATCTTCCGCATCAGGAAAATTTTCTCGCTTTCAATCTTGCGTGCATCATTGTTTTCTGAAAGGTTTTCAAGCCTGTTTGAGAAGCGCATCATTTCACCTTCCTTTTTGCTGAGGCTGAGTT
This sequence comes from Flavobacterium sp., assembly GCA_036399795.1. Classification (GTDB taxonomy): domain Bacteria; phylum Bacteroidota; class Bacteroidia; order Flavobacteriales; family Flavobacteriaceae; genus Flavobacterium. The sequence continues at coordinate 24,605 of DASWML010000004.1, read as the reverse complement.
TGTCAAACAATGCGTCCAGTATCTTGTTGAATTTCCCTTCGATGTGCCTTCTGTTTTCAGGAACTTTTCCAAACGACTTCCAGAGTTCAATGTGCGCTTTTATGGCATCAAGATCGGTTTTGTGATCACCGGTAAGCTGGAATTCCCGAAGTGTTTCCAGGTAAGCTTTTTTCTTATTGAAAGCGTCCATTTCCTCGGAAGTTTCCTCAGTGCGGTTCTCTTTCATCTGCTCGAAATAATGATTGCAGGCGGCTTTGAATTCTTTCCAAAGCTTATCAGAAAATTTACGCGGCACATGCCCGACCTGTTTCCATTCTTCCTGAATCTGCTTCATTATCGGGGTTGTTGCGGCATAGTCGCTGCTGTCTTTCAATTCATTCGCCCGGTCAACCAGCGCCTGTTTGCGGCTGAGGTTGTCATTCTGGTCTTTCTTGATGTCTTTATAGAATGAATTTTTAAGGGAATTGAAATTACGAACTGCGGTTTTAAAGGCAGTCCATGTTTCCTCATTTACTTCTGAAGGAACTTTTCCCGCTGCAAAGAATTCGTTACGTAAAGCTTCCACTTTTTCAATCTGCCCGAGCCAGCCTTGATGGCTTGACATTTTTTCCTGTGCAAGCTGCTCAAGTTGTGCGATGATTTCGCGTTTTCTCTCAAGATTCTTTTGCTCGGATTCGCGTTGTTTTTCAAAAAGGGATTCACGTTTGTCGTGCATCTGTTTTGTCAGGTCGCTGAACCTGTTCCAGATTTCCTCCCGGTGATCTTTGGAAACCGGGCCGATTTCCTCTTTCCAGATCCGGTGAAGGTCCTGCAATTCCCGGAATGCCTTATTGATGTCGGGTTCGTTTACAAGTTCCTCGACACGCGAAATGATTTTTTGCTTCTGCTCAAGATTGTGCCTGAAGTCAATATCACGCGCTTCACGGTCAAGATGAAGGTAATCGTAAAAGTTTTCTACATGGAAATGATAGTTGTTCCATACGTGGTTGTACTTGTCCCGCGGAATCGGTCCGGCATTTTTCCAACGCTCACGCAGCCCGTTAAAATGCTTCAGCGTGTCTTTGATACTTTCCTGCGGATTGATCAGGTTTCTAAGTTCCTCAACAATCGCAAGCCTGTCTTCAAGATTTTGCTTCAGGTTGGTTTGCAGGCTTTTGAAATGGCTGTTTTTCTTATCGCGGTACAGGTTGTAAAGCTGGTCGAAACGCACCTTCAGCGGAAGCTGATAATGAAAATCCTCGGTACTCTCTGGGTTTTCATTGTGGAATTCCTGTCTTTTCTCATCAATAAAATGATGGTATTTGTTCAGGAATGACTTTTTTATTTCTTCAACATGTTCGCGGATTGAAGTAACATTTTCATTTGAAATCAACATTTCAAGGTCGGCTACGATCTGCTCCATCGACATGTCGTCATAATTCCGCATCGGAATATCGGCACGCTCTTCACGGCTTCCGCCTTCACTTTCTTCTGCGTTCGATCGTTCAATATCTATAATCGCCTGTTGCTGTTCATCAACATTAAGGCGGTCTTCATCATTTAATTCTTCTGGCGCAATTACAATAGTTTGCACCATTTCGGCAACATCGCCAACATCGTCCCTTTTTTCAGAAACCTCGCGCATAACATCTTCAACATCATCAAGATTTCCGCTTTCAGGACCTTCTGATGCGCCCTCGATCGGCTCATCGTCCATTCCTTCCGTAAGCAGGTCGCTTGGTACATCATTGCTCTCTTCGCCTTGTTCTGCAAAGAATACATCTAGCGGCTTTACAGTTTCAGGTTCATCGGCATCAACGATCAGTTCTTCATCATCGGTGTCAGTCTCGACACCAAGGACTTCCTGAACCAGTTCGCCGGGCGCTTCGTCAGTAGCTGCACTGTTTTGGCTGTTGTTGTCCTGCTGGTCGTCTGCCGGCTGCTGGTTTTCTGCATTTCCGTCTGCCGCATTTTCGTCCTGTGGCAGGTTATCATTCTTTTCTTCTAACATTGTTTAAATGTTTAAGGTTCATAGCTAAGGAAGCGAAGATAGTGAAGACAGGGCGAAATTCAAAGAAAAAACAGGCTTTAAGCACAATGGAATCAGCACGAAAAGCAGCTGACAGTTTAATTTCTGAACCTGTAGGGCAATCGTTATATGGATGTTGGTTCAGCTATTCCAGATTTTCCAGGATGCTTCGGCTTGGATTTCGAGCATTTCGTATCCGTTTTTGGTGACCGCGCCCTGATGTGCGGCTTTTTGCAGGAACGTGGTTTCTGCCGGATTGTAGATAAGATCGTATGCAAGGTGTTTTTCTGTCAGGAATTGGTACGGAATGTCGGGACAAGCATCGATTTCCGGCTTTGTTCCTAAAGGCGTACAGTTGACAACGATTGTATATTCGGCCATAAGTTCGGCTGATAAATCCTGATAACTGATGGAATTGTTCTCGGGCCTGCGTGAAACATATTGAGTGGCGATAGCAAGATTTTCGATCGCAAAAACGACCGCTTTAGCTGCGCCGCCTGTACCGAGAACGAGTGCTTTTCTATGATGCGGGCGCAATAATGGCTTCAAAGAATCATGGAATCCGATATGATCCGTATTAAAGCCTTTGAGTTGGCCTTGGGGAAGAAATTTTATGGTGTTGACAGCGCCGATTTTTTGGGCTGCATCATCAAGTTCGTCAAGAAATGGAACCACAGCTTCTTTATAGGGAATCGTGACATTCATTCCGTTCAAATCAGTTTTATAAATTTCAGGGAAGGAAGAAATATCAGGGATGTCGAAATTTTCATAGGAACAATTTATTAATCCAAGGCTTCGGAATTTCTCAGTAAAATATCCTTTGGAGAAAGAATACCCGATGTTGCGCCCTAAAAGCCCGAATTTTTTATTTTCCATATGAAAAAAATCCGGCTGCCTGAGCGCCGGATTATTAGATCAAGGGTTGATTATTTCTTCTTGTATTTTGCGATGCAGCTTTGAACCACACGTTTGTCCCAGATCGAGGGAAAAAGTTCTTCCAACATTTTGTGATTCTGGAAATTCAGCCGCAGTCCGTTACTGAGGTGGAAAACCCCTTTTTCATTTTCTTGCATCATAAAATGCAGTCCGGCGAGGCGGTATTCAACCTGGTATTCTTCAGGAAAATATTCAGAAGCCTGCAGCAGCGCAGTGATCGCGTTGTCATATTCTCCTATATCGACCAATATATCAGACCAAAAAAGCCATGTGTCAAGTTGGTAATCGCCATATTCGACCGCTTTTCTGTAGCCAACTTCGGCTTCCTCAAAAAAGTTCATTGCCTTATTGATCGTTGCGTAGCGCTTCCAGTATAAATGATTTTCATTGTCTATTGCCAGGGCTTTGTTGACATAAAACAGGGCCTTCTGGAAGTTTTTCTGACGGAAATAAAAATCAGTAATTGCAATCCAGCCTTTATCAAGAAGCGGATCTTCATGGACGGTTTTGTTGAAATACTTCAGCGCCTCCGCCTTGTTTCCAAGCTTTTCATAACATTTTCCGATACGAAGCAGTGCATAAGACGTCGGATCATCGAGTTCAATTGTCCTGTTGTAGCTTTCGATCGCCTCATCGTAGCGTTTCAGCCTTTCGAGCGACTTCCCTTTTTCCATATAAGCACCGATGAATTCATCATCGATGTAGGTCGCGAATTCGAAGGCACGAAGCGCATTTTCATAATCTTTAAGTCCGTAGTAGAGTCGGCCCGACTGGTGCCAGGCGATTTCACTATACGGATTCTTGTCGATATATTGCTTGAGGTATTCTATTGCTTCAGCATTCTGGTCAAGGAATTCGTAGCAATAAACCACATTATATAAAGCGGCCTGGTCTTCCGTGTCTTCCTCAAGGCATTTGATGAAGTTCTCTTTTGCCAGCTCGAGGTTGTCCATAAACAGATATTCCATCCCGATAAGGTTATACACATCGGCATAATCATCGGTGTATTTCAGGGCAGTTTTCAGAAGCTCGACAGCTTTCTCGTGGTTGTCCCGTTTGGAATAAATATTTGCTTTCTGTATATAGATTTCCTCATTGTGTGGCTCAAGCGCGTATAGTTCGTTGAGAAGCTTTTCAGCTTGGTCAAGTTTGTCCTCATATACCAGCATTTCAACCTGTACCAGCTTTAGTCCGGTGGATTTGGGATGCTGTTCGAGTGCAAGTTTCAACGCTTTCCTGGCCAGTGAGGTCTTTCCCATGTCGAGATAATGAAGGATGATTTCCTCGAACTCTTCTGAATCGAAAAAGAGTACTTTATTGGTTTTCAGCATCGATTCGAATCTGGAAAGGGATAAGTTATATTCTTCTTCTTCGTTGCTTAATTGCATACTGTTGTGATTAAAATTTATCCATACTAAAAGTACAGAGCCCGAATCCTGTTTTAGAATAAAATCAGTATTGTTGTAAACAATTTAATTAACACTATTTTAAGAACGGAATCAGGCAGTTCTGATTAGGGCATCGCGGCTGCTTCATCAAGCGTTTCAAGTATAATCCTGCAGCCTTCTTCTATTTCTTCTGCTGAGATTGTCAGCGGCGGCGTGATCCTGATAGCGCATGGTTCGAAGAGCAACCAAAATAAAGTTACGCCTTTTTCCTGGCATTTCAAAATAACGTAGTCGGTAATTGCGGCGCTTCTGGTCATTGCGGCGAGCATTAATCCGCGACCGCGGACGCCGCTTAGCAAAGGATGTACCAGAAGCTCACGGAACAGTTTCTCTTTTTCGAGTGTTTGCGCAATCAGATGGGTTTCGGTGATTTCACGTAAAGTTGCCAGACAGGCGGCAGCAATAACAGGATGTCCGCCAAAAGTTGTGATATGTCCGAGTTTCGGATTTTCTGTCAGCATATCCATCATTTCCGATGATGCCGTGAACGCGCCAACCGGCATTCCGCCGCCCATTCCTTTACCTAAAATCACAATATCGGGAACCACATCATAATTTTCAAAACCGAATAACTTCCCGGTGCGCCCAAATCCGGGCTGTATTTCATCAATGATCATCAGGCATCCGGTTTCATTGCATCGCTGCCTGACTTTCATGAGGTAACCATCCTGCGGCTCGATAAACCCGGCTCCGCCCTGTATGCTTTCTAAAATTACGCCTGCGGTTTTGTGTGTTATCTTCTGCAGGTCGTCAACATTGTTGAATGTGATAAAATCAACGTCGGGGATCAATGGCCTGAATGCGCGCTTCCGCTCTTCATAACCCATAACGCTCATCGAGCCCATTGTATTGCCATGATAAGCATTGTGACACGAAACAAGCTGGCTGCGGCCGGTAACGCGACGGGCAAGTTTTAGTGCGCCTTCGGTGGCTTCGGTCCCGGAATTTACCAAATAGGTTTTCTCCAGCGGCTTTGGGAGGAATGAAGCAAGTAATTTACAGTATTCTACAGCGGGATTTTGCGAAAATTCCCCATAAACCATCACGTGCGAGTACTTATCAAGCTGTTCTCTGATCGCATTGTTCACCCGCTCATTTTTATGTCCGAGTGAGCACGCGGAAACTCCGGCGACAAAGTCCAGATAGCGTTTGCCATTGGTATCGTAGATGTAAGTTCCTTCGGCATGGGAAACTTCCATTCCTAAAGGATAAGGCGAAGTCTGCGCCTGGTATTTAAAGAAATCGGGATTCAAGATATTATTGATTGCAGAATATTAATAGCTACTTTACCTGCGGCTTCGGATTGTTTTTGTCGTATTCCAGCGTTTCCTTTCGGTATTGCATCGGCACATTTTCTTTGGCGAGTTCGGCTTCGCTTTCCCTGACGATCTTTTCGTTCATCTCATTTTCTTCCGGAGGAAAAATATCATCTTTAGATTTTATCCGTTCATCGCCGCGCCATATAAAGCCGCGAAGCTTCCGGGCATTTTCGGGCAGGTCTTTTTCGGGATAGATATCACCATCAACGGTTTTAAAGAAAGTAATGGTTTCAATGGTATTTTTATCTAAAATCAGGTTGATCTTGCTGCTGACATTTTTGTTGATCCCAATGAGTTCCTGCTGTTCGTTCCGCATGTAATAAACAACTTCGGTATTCTTGATGATATCAACCTCATGGAGGCTGTTTTCCAGGAACTTTCCGTACAGGTTCTGGCCTTTGACCTGATTAAAGCCCGTGCCTATAGTATCTTTAGAAACCAGAAAAGCATTATTAAGCACTTTCAGCGAGTCGAGTTTTTCGGTTTTGTTGTTCCCGATAAGATGCATCACATCTCCTGTCATCTGATTGTCGAAATTCCATAATATCGGACGCCCGATCATCTGCGTGAGGCCGACTTTCTGATTGGAATGTATAGAATCGCATTTGCCGCTCATATCGGTCTTGTAAAATCGAACATTATTGAAGGCGCGGATGATCCTGTTTTCAGGTTTTCCCGTCACCATCAGTTTTTTTCCATGGATGTAGACCGAATCGTTTTCGACAAAGTTCACCGCAACAGCACGTTTGGTCACATACATCGAATCTTTATTGCGGTACACTTCAGCATAATGGCCTTTGACAATGCCGCGGTTTATGGAATCGGTGATCTTTACATTGTTTGTCGCCGAGGCAAATTCCCTGGTCCGGTCGTAGTACAGGCTGTCGCCGCGAATGAGCCGGTCCTTGTATTTTATATATGATTTCCGTACAAAATGGGCAACGTTTTTCTTTGTATCATAAAACCCTTTTTCGGTGTAAATGAAATTGGTGTTGCTTGTGATGGTCGATGGGCCGAATAGGTACGAATGCCCCGAATTTGTAAAATAATCGAGGTGGTTTGATTTGATGACATATTTCGGATTGGTGATCGTTACTGCCGTCAGGAACTGATATTTCCTCTGCCCGACAAAATACCTGCCCGATTTACTGCGGAGCGTGTTGTCTTTATTGGTGATTGTCCCGTAGGTATTGTACCATGCCTGTTGAATGTTACGGTCAAAATTGATTGTATCGGTAACAAGCGTCATATCGGGCGAACGCATGTGGACGTTGCCTGTTGCATAAGCCTGTTTTACATTTCCATTGTATTCGGCGTATTTGCTGTTCATGAAGAGCGTATCGCCCTGAACCATCTGTACATTTCCAAATGCCTTGATATAATTTTCTTTCTGGAAGTAATACGCTTTGTTGCACGTCATGATTACACCGTCATGGCTAACGCGGACATTCCCAGTGAGAAGGAAGGCATCGGGAATTTCGGTCTGGTTCACATCTGCAAAGTCAGAGTACTCAATTACGATTTTCTTTGGCTGCTGCGCGAAAACCAGATTCATTTGCAACACCGCCAGGCTGATAAGGAATAAAAAGCGGTACTTTTTCAAAAGCTGGAATTTTCGCCAAATTTAGGAAAAATGCGTCGCTGCCCTTTCTTATTAAGAATAAATTAGTAGAGTGGCGCAACTTACCTCAAAGCTTTATATTTGTAAACTTCATCACGAAAACCCAAGTGAGCATGAGCAGAGCAATTATCATGGCAGCATTGATCGGCATTAACATGCTGGCAATCGCACAAAAAACCACAAATACAAAAATGGCATCCGGCACGCAAAAAACTGTCACCGAAAATAAAAAAGTTGTCTACCAGGTCTTTACGCGCCTCTTCGGGAATAAAGACAACACCAACAAGCCCTGGGGAACCATTAAAGAGAACGGCGTAGGAAAGTTTAATGATTTCACCGACAAAGCCCTGCAGGAAATAAAAGCGCTCGGCGTCACGCATATCTGGTATACAGGCGTTCCGCACCATGCGTTGATCAATGACTATACGTCAATCGGAATTTCCAACGATGATCCCGAAGTCGTGAAAGGCCGCGCCGGATCGCCATATGCAGTTAAAGATTATTACAATGTAAATCCGGACCTGGCTGTGAATCCTGCGAAACGCCTTGAGGAATTTGAAGCATTGATTGAGCGGACGCACAAAAACGGACTGAAACTCCTGATCGATATCGTACCGAACCACATTGCAAGGAAATATGAAGGGAAGATCAATCCGCAGGGTGTTCGTGATTTCGGCGCTGATGACGACACTTCCGTAGAATACAAACGCGACAACAACTTTTACTACATTCCGGGACAGCCTTTTCAGGTGCCAGTATCCGACAATTATAAGCCGCTAAACGGAGAGAAGCATCCGCTTATTGATGGGAAATTCACCGAGAATCCCGCTAAATGGACCGGCAACGGTTCACGGAATGCAAAGCCTGACATCAACGACTGGTATGAAACCGTGAAGATCAATTATGGCATCCGCCCTGACGGAACCAAAGATTTTCCAGAGCTTCCTGCCGGTTTCGAGAATAAATCATATAAAGAGCATTTTGAATTCTGGAAAGGCAAAAATGTGCCGAATTCATGGAGGAAATTCCGCGACATCGCTTTATACTGGACTGCAAAAGGCGTTGACGGCTTCCGTTATGATATGGCCGAGATGGTTCCGTATGAATTCTGGAGCTATATGAACTCGGCAATCAAGATGAAAAATCCTGATGCATTCCTTCTTGCTGAAGTTTACAATCCGAAGGAATACAGAAATTACATCCGACTCGGAAAAATGGATTACCTCTATGATAAAGTCGAATTATACGACAAGCTCAAAGATATTATTCACGGAAAAGGATCGACTGATGATATCGTGAAAATCCAAAACGGACTTTCAGATATTGAAGGCCACATGCTGCATTTCCTCGACAACCACGACGAGCAGCGGCTTGCAAGTGCGGAATTTGCCGGAAGCGGAGAAAATGGAAAACCACTGATGGTAATTTCAGCGACAATCGGTTCATCGCCCGCAATGGTTTATTTCGGACAGGAAGTAGGCGAGCCGGGCAATGAAAATGCTGGTTTCGGAACAAGATCACGGACATCGATTTTTGACTACATCGGCGTACCGAACCACCAGCGCTGGATGAACAATGGCAAGTTCGATGGCGGCCAGCTTTCAGATTCAGAAAAGAAACTGCGGGATTTTTATAAAAGGCTGCTGAACTTCACCATCAAGAGTCCCGCACTAACAGGCCACTACCGTGAAGTTCAAACGGTCAACCGCGCGAATGCGAATTATCCTAAAGATGTTTATTCGTATACGCGATGGTCGGATGATGAAAAGCTCGTTGTTGTAGCCAATCTTTCAAAATCGGCACCAGGCAAATTTGAGCTTTTTATTCCGTCAGACATCATCAAAATGTGGAACCTCAGGGACGGAAGCTATAAAGTGAAAGACCAGCTCTACGGCACCGAAAGTACAATGAAGGTTTCAGGCGGAACAGGAAAAATCCCCGTTTCAATAGCGCCGGTGGAATCTTTTATTTATCGGCTCGAGCGGTAGTCCTGCGATGTTCCTTTTGCAGTGTGAGCTTTAGTGTGACGAATCCCAAAATACCTGCGGCGAGCGACGCGGCAAGGATGGCAATTTTTGAGTGATTGATGACTTCATGATCATCGAAAGCCAGCAATGTGATAAAAATGGACATTGTAAAGCCGATTCCTCCAAGCATTCCCGCCCCAAAAATATGTTTCCATTGAAGTCCGGACGGTAACCGGCATAATCCCAAAGCTGCGGCAATAAAAGAAAACACCAGGATTCCCAATGGTTTTCCCGCGACCAACCCGGAGATGATCCCGATGCTGTTCAAAGTTCCCAGGCTTTCGTGCCATCCGCCGGAAATGACTATGGCTGTATTGGCCATTGCAAACAACGGCAGAATTATAAATGCGACAGGTTTATGAAGGAATTCCTGTAACACATAGGAAGCTGTTTTCTTTCCGCCGTCACCAAAAGGAATAACAAATGCAAGTATCACCCCGGTTATTGTTGCGTGAATGCCTGAATTGAGCATAAAATACCACATTACTGCGCCACCGAAAAGATAGGGGATGAGGTTGTGTATTTTCTTCCGGTTCAGGATAAAAAGAATTCCCCAGACTCCCAATGCAGCTAACAGATAAGCCAGCGAAACCGAATCGGTATAAAAAATGGCAATGACAATGATGGCCCCGAGATCGTCAATAACAGCCAGCGCCGTGAGGAATATTTTCAGTGCCGCCGGAACGCGGTTTCCCAACAATGATAAAATCCCTACGGCAAACGCGATATCAGTTGCCATCGGAATTCCCGCACCAGATTGTGTTGTCGTGCCAAAATTCAGCATAAGGTAAATGGCAGCAGGTACAACCATTCCGCCTAAAGCGCCGAATATCGGAAGCGCGGCATTTTTAATGTTCGAAAGCTCTCCGTGGTAGATTTCCCTTTCAAGTTCGAGCCCGATCAAAAGGAAGAAAATCGTCATCAGCCCGTCGTTGATCCAGTGTTCAAGTGAATGCGTGCCGATTCCGGTATGCCAGAAACTTAGATATTCTCCCGAAAATGATGAATTAGCCAGCAACAACGAAATGATTGTCGCCGCCATCAGGATAATCCCGCCAGCCTTTTCGCTTTCAAAAAATCCGGTAAAGAGCTTCGTGAGTTTCATTTCGGTGGTGAAAAAAAACGCCCCGTTACCGGAGCATTGATTACTTCTTTATGGTTTGTTTCCGGTCTGGCCCAACAGAAACGATTTTAATCGGCACTTCGGCTTCCTCTTCAATAAAATTGATGTATTCTTTTAGTTCCGAGGGTAGTTCATCATAGGTCGACAATCCGGTAAGATCGGCCTTCCAGCCTTTAAATTCTTTATAGACCGGAGTTACATTTTCAGGCTCGATGTTATACGGAAGGTGCGAAATTTCGTTGCCTTTGTAATTGTATGCGGTGCATACTTTCAGCGTGTCAAAACCCGAAAGCACATCGCCTTTCATCATCATCAATTGCGTCACGCCGTTCACACGGATGGCATATTTCAGCGCCACAAGGTCGAGCCAGCCGCAACGCCTTTGCCTTCCTGTCACTGATCCGAATTCATTTCCTACACGTGCCATTGTCGCGCCGGCCTCATCAAACAGTTCGGTCGGAAAAGGGCCGCTTCCGACGCGCGTTGTGTAAGCCTTGAAAATTCCGTAAACATCCTTGATCTTATTCGGGGCAATTCCCAATCCGGTACAAGCGCCGGCAGCAGTCGTGTTTGAAGATGTAACGAAAGGATAAGTTCCGAAATCCACATCCAGCAACGAGCCCTGCGCACCTTCGCAAAGAATCGATTTTCCGGCTTTTTGCGCCTGGTGAAGATATTCTTCGCTGTCGATAAAATCTAATTTTTTTAAATCTTCGATCGCATCGAAAAACTCTTTTTCAAGTTCGGCGAGATTGTATTGTATTGCGACATCATAAAATTTGATCATCGACTCATGCTTGTCGGCCAGGGCACGATAACGTTCACGAAAATCAGAAAGCTCGATATCGCCAACGCGGATGCCGTTTCTTCCTGTTTTATCCATGTATGTCGGCCCGATCCCTTTCAGTGTTGAGCCTATTTTCGCCTTGCCTTTCGAGGCTTCCGAAGCCGCATCGAGAAGCCGGTGCGTTGGCAGGATCAGGTGTGCTTTTCGGGAAATGATCAGTCGCGATTTTAAATCGATGTTGAATTTCGCGAGTCCGTCAACCTCACTTTTAAAAACCACCGGATCGATGACCACGCCGTTCCCGATGATATTCATCGAATTGTTATGGAAAATCCCCGATGGAATTGTCCTTAAAACGTGCTTGATCCCGTCGAATTCGAGCGTGTGTCCGGCATTTGGTCCGCCCTGAAAACGCGCAATGATGTCGTATCCGGATGTGAGCACGTCAACAATTTTTCCTTTGCCTTCGTCGCCCCATTGCAATCCGAGTAATAAATCTACGGCCATTATTTGAGTTGTTGGTTGTTAGTTGTTGTTAGCAGGAGAAGTGTCTCCGGGATTTTCGGCGGCAGTTTTTTTTCTGTTTCCGTACAAATAAAGGGAGTGATTGTGGATTTCTATATCAAAGATTTCCTCAATGGTTTTTTTAATGATCTGGATGCGCGGGTCACAAAACTCGATCACCTCGCCGGTATCGGTCATGATGATATGGTCGTGCTGCTTGTCGAAATATGATTTTTCGTAATGGGCCTGGTTTTGCCCAAATTGGTGTTTCCGCACCAATGCGCAATCCAGCAGTAGTTCTATGGTGTTGTAAAGCGTTGCCCGGCTCACGCGGTAGTTTTTGTTCTTCATCTTGATGTAGAGGTTCTCTATATCAAAATGCTCTTCGCTGTCATAAATTTCCTGAAGAATGGCGTAGCGTTCAGGGGTTTTCCGATGCCCGTTATTTTCAAGGTACATCGTGAAGACATTCCTCACGATCTCCTGGTTTTTGCTGTTATCGACGGATATTTGTGTCATGGCGCAAAGGTAAGGGATTCAAGTTGAATGTTGAAAGTGGAAAAGTTATAAGTTATAGACTAAAGTTAAAAGTTATGAAGTTGTAAGCCAGAATCAAGTTGAAGTAAAATTTTACGTCGTCTTCTTTCAGGAGCTGTTTCCGGCTTTCCGCTGTAGTCCTCGCGCTGCTGCGGGCTGCCGCTTCAATCCGGGCTAGGCATTATCCTATCAACGAAATTATCAACTTTAAACCTTACAACTTTCAAACCTTGAACTAATTCTTGTAAACCCGCGTCACCTTATCAACCCCGTCGATTTTCTTGATGTTTTCGATAAGCCGCTTCAGGATCGTATTGTTCTGCACGATAACAGCAACCTGTCCGTTGAATATTCCCGCTTCGCCGCTGAGTGAGATGCTCTGGATATTCACATGCATGTTGTTGGAAATTACCTTGGTAAGCTTGTTCGTGAGTCCGAGTGTGTCCATTCCGGTAATTTTCAATATGGCCTTAAATTCCTGCTGCGTCGAATCGATCCATTTTGCCTGCATGATCCGGTAAGCATAATTTGATTGGAGCGAAATGGCATTCGGGCAATCTTTCTTATGGACTTTAATTCCTTCATTGATCGTTACAAAACCGAACACCTCATCGCCCGGAATCGGACTGCAGCAGGTCGATAAAGTATAATCCAGTTTATCCTGTTCTGCCCCAAACACAAGCATGTCATAATTTTGCGTGATCTGTTGCTTGTGGATGTCTTCATCTGCGGTATGATGCCCGCGCTTGATGGTTTTCTTGAAGAAGCTCATCAGCGTATTGCTCTTCTGCGCCGCGTAATCTTTTAAAACCTGGTTGTCTATTGCCCCGATTCCGATGCGGTAAAAAAGGTCAAGGCTTGTTTTGAGCCTGGTAAAGTTTACGAGTTCATTGATTACCGCCTCATTGGCTGTAATTTTCAAATGCCGCAGTTTCCGTACGAGGACTTCCCTGCCTTCAGCGGCAATTTTTTTCATGTCTTCATTCAGGACATTCCGAATCTTGTTCTTCGCCCGTGCAGTCGTTACATAGTCAAGCCAGTTTACCGTCGGTTTCTGGTTTGGCGATGTGATCACTTCAATCTGGTCACCACTTTTTAGTTCGTGGTTCAGCGGAACCAATTTACCGTTAACCCTTGTTCCGCGGGTGCGGATCCCGATTTCAGAGTGGATACTGAAGGCAAAATCCAGCGAAGTGGCACCTTTCGGCAGTGATTTTATTTCACCTTTCGGTGTAAAGACGAAAATTTCCTTTGCATAAAGGTTCATCTTGAAGTCTTCAACAAAATCCACGGCATTGGTTTCAGAACTTTCAAGCGCTTCCTTCAGGAGGTTCAGCCATACATCGAGTCCGCTTTCTTCAGTCGTTCCCTGTTTGTATTTGTAATGTGCCGCGTATCCTTTTTCTGCAATTTCGTCCATCCGCTCGCTGCGCACCTGAATTTCCACCCAACGTCCTTTCGGGCCCATAACAGTGATGTGAAGCGCTTCATATCCGGTTGACTTCGGCGATGAGATCCAATCGCGCAGCCGGCTCGGGCTCGGGCGATAATGATCGGTTACAATGGAATAAATTTTCCAGGCGATGAATTTTTCGTCGTGCGGCGTTGATTTGTAAACGATCCGCAAAGCAAATTTGTCATAAACTTCATCGAAGCTCACATTCTGCGCACGCATTTTCCTGCGGATAGAGTAGATGGATTTCGGGCGGCCTTTAATGTGATATTCTATTTCTTCGATATCCAGTGATTTCTTCAGAATATTCGAAATATCACTGATGTAGGCATCCTGTTCTTCTTTGGTTTCCTTGATTTTGCCTACAATATCTTTATAAACGTCGGGTTCGGTGTATTTCAGCCCGAGATCTTCGAGTTGTGTCTTGATATTGTAGAGTCCGAGCCGATGCGCCAGCGGGGCATAAATATAAAGTGTCTCAGACGCGATTTTCACCTGTTTATGCTCCGGCATTGAATCCATCGTCTGCATGTTGTGGAGCCGGTCGGCAATCTTGATCAGGATCACGCGTACATCATCGTTCAGCGTGAGGAGCATTTTCCTGAAATTTTCCGCCTGCATCGAAATGTTCATGTCTTTCTTTACCTGCGAAATTTTCGTCAGCCCTTCAACGATCTGCGCAACCTTGTGTCCGAAAAGGCTCTCAATTTCACCAATAGTGACGTGTGTGTCCTCAACAACATCGTGCATCAGTGCGGCGGCGATGGAAGTTGCACCAAGGCCAATTTCAGAAGCGACGATTTTAGCAACGGCAATCGGATGGAAGATATACGCTTCACCCGATTTCCTGCGCTGTTCTTTATGGGCGTCAACAGCAAAATCAAAAGCCTTTCGGATGAGTTTTTTATCATCTTCGGTCAGCGTCTGATAGCTGATGCGCAGCAGTTCCTTATATTCCTGCGCTATTGCCTTGTTCTCTTTTTCTATATCGATTTCGACCATTGATTCGGGGGTTTCAGTGTTTAAAAGTAGGCAGAAGTATTTATTTGTGCAACAGGGCGATCTTACATCCTGAAGCCGCGCTGGCGCCTTGCCTCAAAGACAAGGATCGCGGCTGCGACCGAGACATTCATAGAATCGATTTGTCCCTGCATCGGGATCATGATGTTCTTTTTTGCCGCTTGGCGGAAAGCATCTGTGAGCCCGGTTGATTCTGTGCCGACCACAATGGCCGACGCATGGCTAAAATCCTGTTCATGGTAAGCGACTGCGTCCTGAAGCGCCGCGCCATAAATGCTGATCTTCCTTTCCCGGAGATAATCAATAATTTCCTCCGTTGTGCCTGTGGCGATCTGGTTGGTGAAAAGACATCCTACGCTAGAGCGGATGATATTGGGGTTATAGAGGTCGGTTTTTGGATTGGCAATAATTACGGCATCGAGTCCGGCCGCATCGGCAGTTCGCAGCAATGCACCGATATTTCCAGGTTTTTCGGGCGCTTCAGCGACAAGAATCAGTGGATTTTCACCGAGTTTAAGATCGGCAAGCGAAAAAGATTTCGCATTGGCGACGGCGAGGATTCCTTCGGTGGTATCGCGATAGGCGAGTTTCTGGTAAACGTCGGTGCTGGTTTCAATCATTTCTGCATTGGCAGGAATCAGGGCGCGGACTTCATCTTCCGAAATGAAATCCGCAGAAAACAGAATGGTGTCAAGCTGGTAACCGCCTTTTATCGCAAGTTCAATTTCCCGTTTCCCTTCAATCAGGAAAGTATTGGTTTGTTTGCGTGCTTTGGATTTTTCCTGTAAAACCGACAGTGATTTTATATACGGATTGTGAATGCTGGTGATGTGTTTCAACACTTAATTTTGTTGTAAATATACGCTTTTGATTAAACGCAATTGTGCAATAATATTATATGAAAGCCGACTTTGATACTTACTTTTGCAGAAAGAATTTTCATGTTCCATATCATTGAAATCCTCGGTACGATAGCTTTTGCCATTTCCGGCGCACTGACGGCAATGAACAAAAAACTCGATCCCTTCGGCGTATTCATCATTGCTTTTGTAACGGCGGTCGGAGGCGGAACATTGCGCGATGTCATGATTGGCCGAACGCCCGTTGCGTGGATGTTGCAGATCGATTATGTTTACATGATTATCACCGGCTTTTTATTGGCGATTGTTTTTCGGAAGAAGCTCGACAGGCTGCGGATTTCACTGTTTCTGTTTGACACAATCGGGCTCGGGGTTTTTACGTTGATCGGGCTCCAGAAAGGGCTTGAGACCGGACTTCATCCTGTGATTTGTATTGCACTCGGGACAATGACAGCATGTTTTGGCGGCGTAATCCGCGATATTTTATGTAACGAGATTCCGGTGATTTTCCGGAGGGAAATTTATGCGACCATCTGTATTTTCGGAGGCTTTATTTTCTTTACCCTGAAGAACCTGAACCTCGACAACGATGTTCTTTACCTGATTACTGCGTCGATCATGATCGCCCTGCGGCTGCTCGCGGTAAAGTTCAGGTGGAGCCTTCAGCCGCTCGAACATAAATAATCATCGGTTGAGGTAAAGGAATCCGCTGAAAGGGTTTTCATAGTCGGGATCGTTGAGGTCGAGCACATAAAAATAAGTCCCGTCGGGCACTTCATCACCAATTATCCTGTATCCTTTTGTAGCACGTCCATTCCAATCTGCGGAATTGTTATCGCCTTCCCAGATCTTCGCACCCCAGCGATTGTATACTGCCAGTTTGAAATTCAGGAAGATATCACGCAGGCCTTCAATGAAAAAAACATCGTTGACCCCGTCATTATTGGCAGAAACGAAATTATAAATTATCGGCGGGCAATTTTTTGTGAGCAGGTCAAATGAAGTGATGCTGAAACAGGTTCCGTCTTCAATCCTCACAAAAATTGTTGCCGGTGTCGACTGCACATGGTATGAAGAAGTATTGATAATGGCATTCGCGGCATTTTCGGCATCAGCCTGAGACATATAATATGACACTGTATCGTTGGGATCAATCAGAATAAGACCTGCATAATTTGAAAAGTCAAATGTCGCGCTGCCAAAACCTTCGTTGCAGGCTTTTAAGTCGGGCGGAATGTTGAATTCCGGCGACAAAAGCAGCGATACCGGCGCTGAGAAAGAATTATTGGTTTCAAGGATCTCAGTAGCGATCCCTGTTCCCGTTCCGTTATCGTCGACTACAAATGTCAGGATGAAGTTTTCGGGAATGTTATCAGGAACAACCAGAGAAATCTGATCTGAAAAGCTTTCGCCAATCGCAATCGGCCCCAGCGTTTCGGTAAAGCCTATAAATACGCCATCGGCATAAATGGCAATCGGAACGCCGCTTTCCAGGGCGTTGGTGCTGTTGAGATTATACACAGTAAAATGGACAATGATGTTCCTGGAATTGCATTCAAGCGCAATATTATCGATCGAAACGGTCGCATCGGGAAGCTGGCTGTTGAGTTTGGTGACAATGGCGTTGATCATGACAAAATCACGGTCGGACGTTAGCCTGATCTCGGCAGTCGCGTCCCCGATGGAGATATTATTCTGGATGTTGTACACATCAAGATCCATATTGTACAGGTCTTCTGAGCCGGTAAAGCTGTTTGTGCCGTTAAAAGCATTGTCGTCAGGATTCAGCGGCGGGTTGCCGATTAAATTGCCGTTTATAGTAAGTGACTCGCCTTCATCAATGGTGCGGTCGCCTTCCCAAGCCACAAATCCGATCCTCGCATCCTCATTGTCAATAACATTCAGGCTGCTTAATGTGATGTTTATTTCCTGGGGAACACGCTGCAGGCCGTCATAGACGTTTAGTTGGTTCAGCGGCAGCGAAGCATTTGCGTAGATGATTATGATTGCCCATCCGCCGAAATTGGTTCCGTTGCTGCAATAATCAACTTCGTTAAGGAAAGGCGCGATGTTGAGTTCTGACAGCGTATAATTTCCGTTCCCAGTTGATTGCACCAGCGAAGTGACATCCGCGAAAGCGCTAAAAAAAGGCAGGCCTGTCGAGGCAAGTGTGACTGTGAAGTCGCGTTCGGAGGTTATTTCCTCGCCATTAAGCTCCACATCAAAGTCGCCTGTTCCCGAACCGGCCCAATAGAGATAAGCTTTGTGGATAACATCAGCGGGACTAAGGGCAAGTTCTGCCGAAGATGCCGTATTGATAAGGCATGGATCCATGGCGCCATTGGGTGCAAGGTTAAGCGTATTGCCAATAAACATGAAATCGTAGCGCCCGTTAAATTGCTGGTAAAGGGAAATGTCCTGCGCAGAAGCGGCTTCTGCCAGCGATAAAAATAAAAATAGGTGTAGGAGGAACTTTATTTTCACGTTTGCAGGAATGAAAAACGAGCTTAAAGGTAATAATTTTTTGATGCCGACCGTGAATTTTGAAGGTCTTAGCGAATAAATGCTTAATTTTCGGCTGTTTTAAAAGATGCCGGTGAAACTTTATTCTGTCAGAAAATACGAACGAAAATATTTCGATATCTGGAATGCCTTTATTGCAACGGCAAAAAATGCAACATTCCTGTTTCACCGCGACTTTATGGAATATCATTCAGACCGGTTCAGGGATTGTTCCATGATTATTTATGAAAATGAAAATCCGGTTGCGCTGCTGCCCGCGCATGTAGAGGGAAATGTGGTTTATTCGCACAATGGACTTACTTACGGCGGACTTGTTTATGGTGAAAAAGTAAAGCTTGCGGAAATAATTTCTATTTTCAGTTCGGTACTGAAATACTTGAATTCTGAAGGTGTTATGCGTATGGCAATCAAAACGATCCCGTCGATTTACCACCTGAAACCAGCCGAAGAATTCCATTATGCGCTTTTTTTGGCAGATGCCGTACTGACAAGAAGGGACGCGCTTTCGGTTATTGACCTGTCGAAGCCTTACACCGTTACCAAAACGCGGCGGGAAAGCATCAGGCGCGGGATAAAAAATGAGCTTGTAATTAAAGAAGAACCTGAATTCCGCCTGTTTTGGGAGAAGATACTCATTCCCAACCTCGCGAAAAAACACGGCGTTAAACCCGTTCATAGCCTTGAGGAAATCGAAAAGCTGCACCGATCGTTTCCTGAAAATATCAGGCATTTTAATGTCTACCATCAGGAGCAAATTGTGGCCGGAACAACGGTTTTTGTGTCGGAAAATGTTGCCCATCCGCAATATATTTCAGGCCGGGAAGATAAAAACACACTCGGCTCGCTTGATTTTTTGTACCATCATCTGCTTACCGAAGTTTTTACTCAGAAGCGTTTTTTCGATTTCGGGATTTCAAACGAGCAACAGGGGCGTAAACTCAATGAAGGGCTTGTCTTCTGGAAAGAAAGCTTGGGGGCCAATACGGTTGTACAGGATTTTTATGAAGTGGATACCATAAATTTTGCTTCTCTTGAAAAGGTGCTGATATGATAAAATTCCTCGACCTCAAAAAAATAAATGCGCCTTATCAGGAAGCATTTCAGCAAAAGCTAAAGAATGTTGCCGATAAAGGCTGGTATATTCTCGGCGATGAAGTAAAAACTTTTGAAAATGATTTTTCGATTTTTTGCGGGACAAAATACTGCATTGGTGTTGGGAACGGACTTGATGCGTTGGTCCTGATTTTCCGCGGGTATATTGCACTTGGAAGACTTAAAGAAGGCGATGAAGTTATTGTTCCCGCAAACACATACATCGCCAGCATTCTTGCGGTGATGCATTCGGGACTGGTTCCCGTGCTTGCCGAACCTGATGAAAATTCATTTAATATTTCGGCCGAAGCGGCATCAAAAAAGATCACCCCGCAAACCAAGGCAATTCTTGCGGTTCATCTCTATGGCCGACTAGCCGATATGGAAAAAATAAATTCTCTTGCCGAAGAACACAACCTGCTCGTTATTGAAGATGCGGCCCAGGCGCATGGTGCCGCACTGGCTGACGGAAGGAAAGCAGGCAATTTGTCAAATGCGGCAGGATTTAGTTTTTATCCCGGAAAAAATCTCGGGGCGCTTGGCGATGCCGGGGCTGTGACCACAAATGATGAAGACCTCGCAAGGGTTGTCGCTTCACTTCGCAATTACGGTTCGGAAGTAAAATATTATAACGAACGGATTGGTTTCAACAGCAGGCTCGATGAACTGCAGGCGGCTTTTTTAAATGTTAAACTCCCGAATCTTGACATTGAAAATTCCCGTCGGAGACAAATTGCCGAACGCTATTTCACCGATATTTCAAACCCGAAAATAACGTTGCCGCAGTACGATGGAGGAAATGCGCATGTTTTTCATCTTTTTGTCATCCGTACAGAAAACAGGAACCTGCTTCAGGGTTATCTTAAAGAACACGGAATTGAAACGATGATCCATTATCCTGTGCCGCCGCATAAACAAAAAGCTTTCGCGGAATGGAATGCACTGTCTTTTCCGCTGACTGAGATCATTCATGAAGAAGTGTTGAGTTTGCCTATGAGTCAGGTTCTTGAGATGGCAGAGGCCACTTCAATTGCCAATTTGCTTAATAATTATTAAATGCGCAGGGTAAAAACTGTCTTCATGAAGCCTGTGTTCAGGATCGCTTCGCTGAACTCTGCCAGTGTAGTGATTAAAATTCTTATTGGAGTTATCAGTTCTAAAGTACTTGCGATTTTTATCGGCCCTGCCGGAATGGCTCTGGCGGGTAACATGCGAAATTTTTTTAACTCAATAGAGAGTATCAGTACACTAGGTTTGCAGAATGGCATTGTAAAGTATGTGGCCGAAGCACAACGGGAATCAGAGCGTCTCAGCCGAATCATTTCAACCGTTTTTATCACCCTGATAATTGTTTCGCTTTTTCTCAGTTTAGGATTTTATCTTTTCGCACAGCAATTAAATGATGCTGTTTTCGGGCATTCCTATGAATTTGCATCCGTATTTAAGATTGCTGCATTGTCTTTACCATGGCTTGCAATTTCAATGGCCATAATTTCAATATTGAATGGAATGCAACTGTTCAATAAGGTGATCATCATCAACATTGCGGGTAATATACTAGGATTGCTAATTTCCCTCATCCTTGTCTGGCATTTCAGGACATTAGGCGCGTTGATGGCAATAGTATTGGCGCCGGCAATGCTTTTTTTTGTGTCATTTTATTTTATTGTGAAGGAACTCGTCCCAGAAGTATCGATCTCAACGCGTTTCTTTGATGCACGGCTATTAAGCCAATTTTCCAGCTTCACGCTGATGGCAGTTGTTTCGGGAGTTGCAGGCCCTTTGACTTTTCTTGCTATCAGGCAGAAAGTCATCATCGTTGTCGGGCTGGAATCAGCTGGATATTGGGAATCAATAAGCCGGATTTCAGGTTTTTATATGATGTTTCTCTCTACAGTGCTAAGTGTATACTTTTTACCAAATTTATCGGTGGCCACAACCAGAGCAGAATCCAGAGATGTACTGCGAGAATATTTTGTACTGATTATGCCTTTTTTTACAGTAGGTCTCATCATTTTATATTTCATCCGGGATTTTGTAATACGTATTCTTTTCACACCTGAGTTTGAGCCCGTTTCTGAGCTTTTCTTATGGCAACTCACTGGTGATTTTTTTAAAGGGTGCGCGCTGATCCTCGGATACCAGTTGTTTGCAAGAAGCATGACTGTCACATTCATAATTACCGAATTGGCTTCTTTGACAATATTATTTTGGTTGAGCAATTTTTTGGTTTTGCAGATTGGTTTGCAAGGAGTTGTATTAGCTCATTGTATTAATTATGTAATATATTTTGTCATTTTATGTGTAATTCATCGGAAAGTTTTGATTAGCACACACGGGAAGCGTGTATAGAATTCACCCCTAAAAACAATTCCGCTATTTTTTTACCCAAAGCGCATTATATTTTGTTGCAACTTTTAAATAGTCATGCTCCTTTTCCACAAACTCCCGCGCCCTTTTGCCAATAGCCGAAATTTCTTCAGGATGATCGATCAGGAATGAAAGTTTGCTTACAATGTCGTTAATATCGGGAAGTGCATTGATCGCTACAGGTTCATCTAAACCATAAAACGCCATAAATTCCTTTTCAGCGCCGGTAAAAACAACTTTCCCGCGTGCCATTGCTTCAAGCGCATTATAGCCCTGGTCATATGCGTAAACCTGATCGAGCAGGATATGCGATGCGTCGTAAAGTTTTATGTAATCAACATAAGGTATATTTTCGGCAGTGATGATTTTAACCCGTCCAGGGTATTTCTTCTCAATGATTTCCAATGCCTCTTCAAAAAACGCGTTTCCTTTTTTATGATAATTCCACCGGTTGATCCCGTGAAAGATGACAATTTCTTCATTGATATCGGGTATCCCAAATGGTATGGTTTCAATATTTACAGGATTCGGAATCATTCCAAGTGATTTGGGATGTCCGGTCAGCGCAATATCATAATCGATGTCGGTGGCAATAATTCCGTTGAGCAGGTGAAGCATTTTCTCGTGATGTTTCTTAAAGCCTGTCGTAAGATGTGGCAGTGCATAGGCATATTCTTCTGCTATTGATTTATCTGCCAAATAAGGATCAATCAACGAATACCGGAACTTTCCTTCCATGGCAGCCTTCATAAAAATAGCATCGGTACCCGAGGTTAGTGTAAACATTGTTTTATTCTGTGACCGGAGCTTTTTCAGCAGTGCGAATTCCATCCACAACGGGGCAAAAAACGGCGTCAGGCTGATGAGTTGCACGACGTCGTAATTTTTAAGCTTCGGAAGCTCATTGCGGAATCTCATTCCGTATTCAATCCTTGCAATATCATATCTGAACAGTTTGTATAGAACCTGCCTGAAGAGGTTCGGCACTTTCGATTTCAGCCATTTCGCATCGATATCAACATCAACCGGGAAATTTTTAAATCCGTCGCCGGTGCCAACAAGCGTCACCTCATGGCCAAGCTGTACAAGCGCCTCTTTAAGTGAATTGTGGAGCCTGCTGTATTCCCCGACTAATAAAATCCTCATTTAACTATCTTTTTTCGCCAATATTACTTCCTTGAAAGGGTTCATAAGGTTATTTTTCTATTTTTGGCTAAAGATAAAAATATAATCCTCATGCCGTTTGTAATGCGGCTTCCAGATAGTGTCCAAAAAAAGAAAAATCAAAATATGCCTCGTAGGTGAATGTTTGTCGACCGGAGGCGCAGAAAAAGCGATGGCACTGCTGTCGGAATATTTTACATCCAAAGGAATACAAGTCCACACTGTTATTGTAGTCGACAGCATTACCTATAAATATTCGGGCGAGCTGCTGAACCTCGGCAGGATGAAAAGCCGTGGGAACAGTTTAAGCAATAAATACAGCCGCTTCAGGCACCTTAGCAAATACCTGCGGTCGACGCGTTTTAATTACATCATCGACTTCAGGATCCGTACATCGTTCTGGAAAGAATTCCTCATTTCCAGATTCCTTTACAATGCGCCCGTCATCTATACTGTCCACAGCTCAATGACAAGCCTTTATCTCCCAAAAAATACATGGCAGGCGCGTGCCGTTTACGACAATGCTTACGGGGTTGCTGCGGTATCGCATGCCATTCAGGAAAAACTCATCGGCCGATACGGACTCACCAATGTAAAGACGCTTTACAATCCGGTTGATTTCGAAGGAATACAGGAAACTTCCGGCGACGGAGTTCCGATTCCCGGTGATTACATTCTAGCGGCCGGCCGGATGGATCGCGGAGTGAAGCAATTCGACAAGCTCATTGCGGCTTACGCACAGTCATCGCTGCCGTCAAAAAATATAAAGCTCGTCATATTAGGCAACGGGACAAAGCGCGCCGGACTTCAGGAAATTGCCGCATCATTGGGATTGCCAAATCTGGTTGTATTTCCCGGGGGAGTTGAAAACCCTTATCCATATATGGCAAATGCGCGGTTCTTCGTGTTGTCGAGCAGAAGGGAAGGCCTTCCCACAGTGCTTATTGAAAGTCTTGCCTGCGGAACTCCGGTGGTTTCTTTCGATTGTGTTTCCGGGCCTTCTGAAATTATTAAGCATGAAGTTAACGGGCTCCTGGTACGGGATCAGGATTTCCACGCGCTCACCCAGTCTATGGACATGTTCGGGCAAAACACGACGCTTTATAATAAATGCAAGGCCACCGCAAGGGATAGCGTCCAGCGTTTTTCTTTGGAAACGGCAGGAAGGCAATGGCTCGATTTCTTAAAAATTAATGTAAGTTAGCCGCCATGAAAGCCCACGTTATAACCATTCCGAAAATTGAGGATTACCGCGGAAATATTGGAATCATCGAAAAAGACACGATTCCTTTTGAAGTAAAAAGGGTGTATTATCTTTATGATATTCCGAGTACGGCAAGGCGAGGCGGCCACGCACACAGGGAACAGGTAGAATTGCTGGTTGCGCTTTCGGGGAGTTTTGATGTCATCTTAAATGACCGGCGTGAAACATTGACCGTGACGCTCAATAAGCCTGACAAAGGCCTGCTTATTCCCCGCGATACCTGGCGGGAACTGGAGAATTTTTCTTCCGGGGCTGTTTGTCTGGTTTTGGCTTCGGGGGAATTTGATGAAAATGACTATGAAAGGGATTTCGATTTATATTCGAAACAACATCAATAGCTTGTAAGCCTGAATCCTTTCAATAGAAGGAAAAACTTCACTTTCTTTATCAATTTTAAGATCGGCAGGGGCAGTTTCAGCATCATTCGCTGCTTTGATGTCAGGTTATTGATATTGATAGCCGACAGGAACCTGTCATAATCGATGATCCTTCCGGCGAGTTTACAATGCATAGCCAGCACGTATCTTTCGAAATCAACATATTTTTTAA
>DASWML010000003.1:0-138945 GCA_036399795.1 Flavobacterium sp. | reverse complement strand
CAATCATCAAATCAAAATATTTTAATCATCAATCAATCAATCATGAAAATTCCAATGAAGTTCTTATTATCGTTCTTACTTTTTTTACTTTCTGTTTTAAATGCATTCTCACAGGAAAAAGTTACCCTTAGCGGAACTATATCTGATGCCGCAAACAACGAAACCCTTATCGGCGCCAACATATATATTAAGGAGCTGGCAAAGGGAATCAGCACCAACGAATATGGTTTCTATTCCATCTCGGTTCCGCCAGGCAACTATACATTGCAAATTAGCTATGTCGGTTTTCTTCCGATAGAGGAAAGCATCACTTTAACCGCCGATGTCCGCAAAAACATCATGCTTTCTTCTGAAGGTCAGCAGATACAGGAAATTCTTGTGGAAGGCACATCAACGGTGACCAACATCCGGCGCCCCGAAATGAGCACCAACAAGCTTACGATCGCCGAGATAAAGAAAATGCCTGCGGTCATGGGCGAAGTCGATGTACTCAAATCGATCTTGCAGCTTCCGGGCGTGACAAATGCCGGGGAAGGCTCATCCGGATTTAATGTACGCGGCGGCTCAGCCGACCAGAACCTGATCCTGCTTGACGAGGCCACGATCTACAATTCATCACACCTTTTCGGCTTCTTCTCCGTATTTAATTCGGATGCGATTAAGGACTTAAAGTTATACAAAGGCGGAATTCCCGCGCGTTTCGGCGGACGCGTTTCTTCGGTGCTTGATATCTACCAGAAAGACGGCAACAGCAATGATTTTCATATGAATGGCGGAATTGGCGTTATTTCCAGCCGATTGCTTGCCGAAGGTCCGATCAAAAAGGATATCGGCTCATTCCTTGTCGCTGGCCGCGGGTCTTATGCACATTTATTTCTGAAGCTCTCAGGTGAAGAGAATTCTGCATATTTCTATGACCTGAATGCCAAACTCAGCTACAAACTCGGCCATAACAATGCACTTTTCCTTTCGGGTTATTTTGGAAGGGATGTTTTCAGGATGACCGATATGTTCAGCAATACCTACGGGAATACCGTTTTTAACCTTCGGTGGAACCATTTGTTTTCCGATAAGCTTTTCTCGAACTTTTCAATGATCTACAGCGATTATTATTACGGACTCAACCTTGACTTCGAAGGGCTGGAATGGGAATCGGGAATCAAGAATTACAATCTGAAGTATGATTTTAAAAATTATCTTACAGATAAACTCAAATTGAGCTGGGGCGCGAGTGCAACGTATTACGAATTCAATCCCGGAACGATCACTCCGTCTGAAGAAACTTCGGGAATTAACCCTTCGCAACTTGATTATAAATACGCGCTGGAACCGTCGGTTTATATCCAGGCAGAACAGGAACTTACATCAAAGCTTTCGGTGAACTACGGACTGAGGTACAACATGTTCTACAGGCTCGGCGAGCAAACGATAAATACGTATGCCAACAATCAGGCTGTGGCTTTTAACAATGACCTGCAGATCTACGAAAAAGCCGAAGCCACAGGATCGCAATATTATGGCAGCGGAAAAACCATTGCGAGCTTTGACAACCTTGAGCCGCGGCTGGCTGTTTCTTACGAGATAACCGACAACCAGTCGGTAAAAGCAAGTTATAACAGGATGAGCCAATATCTTCATTTAATATCCAACACAGCTTCGGCAACTCCGCTTGATGTTTGGGCTCCGAGTGATGAGTTCATCAAACCTGAAATTTTGGATCAGGTGGCGCTGGGTTATTTCAGGAATTTTAAAGATGACCTTTATTCCCTGGAAATCGAAAGCTTTTATAAGAAAATCAAGAACAGGCTGGATTATATTGACGGTGCCGATCTTATCGCGAACAATGCCATCGAGCAGGTCGTTTTGAACGGAAAGGCAAGGTCTTACGGCTTGGAGGTCCTGCTTCGGAAGAATTCAGGCAAGCTAACGGGTTTTGTTTCGTATACCTTGTCGAAATCAGAGCAGCAAACACCCGGCAGGACAGCAGCCGAAACCGGCATTAATAATGGGGAATGGTATCGTGCGAGCTACGACAAATTGCATAACCTTTCGATTACCGGCGCGTATGAACTCACCAAAAAATGGTCTTTCGGAAGCACTTTCACATTACAATCCGGAAAAGCCGTGACATTCCCCAACGGGCAATATGTCTATAATGGCGTAGTGGTGCCAACGTATGAAGGCCGCAACCAAAGCAGGCTTCCGGCATATCATCACTTGGATGTTTCGGCAACCTACATTCCAAAACCCGATAAGGACAAAGGTTGGCAGGGCGAATGGGTTTTCAGTATTTACAACCTCTACAACAGGTCAAATGCTGCTTCGATGACATTCAGCCAAAATGAAAAAACCGGGGTAAATGAGGCTACCAGACTTTCAATATTCGGCATTATTCCCAGCATATCTTATAATTTCAAATTCTAAAATCATCATCATGAAAAATATCAAATACCTTCTGATTTTATTAATGGGCATCTTCGCAGGCTGTGAAGATGTAGTGGAAGTCGACCTTGACACCGCCGCACCAAGACTGGTGATCGATGCTTCGATAGATTGGGTTAAAGGAACCGACGGAAGTACGCAAGAGATCCGACTCACCACTACCACCGGGTTTTACGAAACCGAGGTGCCTGTGGTAACCGGTGCAGCAGTTACAGTTACAAACAGTGATGACATAATTTTTGAATTTGTTGAAACCCCGGGAACTGGCGTGTATGTATGCAATAATTTTGTTCCGGAACTCGGCGAAACCTATGAACTTACCGTAGAAACAGGCGGACAGGTTTATACTGCTGTCGAAACACTGATTGCCGCACCGGAAATAGATAATGTTTCCCAGGATGACGAAGGCGGATTTACCGGCGATGTGATTGAGATCAAGTTCTTTTTTCAGGATGATGCCACACAGGACAATTTTTATATGACCGGTTTTGAGACAAATATTACCGTTTTTCCTGATTATGATGTTTTCGATGATGAGTTTTCACAGGGAAACCAGAACTTCGGTTTCTACATGAATGAAGATTTGGAGTCAGGCGATGAGATGATATTCTCGCTCTATGGCATTTCGGAAAGATATATGAATTATATGGACATTCTGCTTGACATTTCAGAAGGCGACGGCGGGCCTTGGCAAACTACGCCGACCAATGTGCGCGGAAACATCATCAACCAGACCAACAGCAAAAACTTCGCCCTCGGGTATTTCAGGCTGTCGGAAGTGGATAAAATGGAATACACAGTCCAATAAAAATTAAAGCTCCTGCACTTAAAATGCAGGAGCTTTTTTAAAAATAGCAATATGGCTTAATCAGAGAGTAAGCTATAGAGGAATTACTTCAGGCTGCCAACCATATCCTCCGGTTTTACCCAAAGATCGAAGTCTTCAGCCGAAACATAACCCAGTCTGACGGCCTCATCTTTTAAAGTTGTTCCGTTTTTGTGAGCGGTCTGTGCAATTTCAGCGGCTTTGTAATAACCGATTTTAGTGTTCAGCGCCGTGACCAGCATCAGCGAGTTGTCGACCAGCTCTTTGATACGCTTATGATTTGGCTCAATTCCCTGCGCACAATGCTCATCAAAAGAAACACAGGCATCGCCCAGAAGCCTCGCTGATTGAAGGAAGTTTGCCGCCATAACCGGTTTAAAAACATTGAGTTCATAATGTCCCTGCATGCCGCCGATGGAAATGGCGACATCATTGCCTAAAACCTGCGCGCAAACCATGGTCATTGCTTCAGCTTGTGTCGGATTTACTTTCCCTGGCATAATTGACGATCCCGGTTCATTCTCCGGAATAAGGATCTCGCCAATTCCAGAACGCGGCCCAGAAGCCAGCATCCTGATGTCGTTGGCAATTTTATTCAGGGAAACCGCCAGTTGCTTTAATGCGCCGTGCGCTTCAACAATGGCATCATGAGAAGCAAGCGCTTCAAATTTGTTTGGGGCGGTCCGAAATGGAAACCCTGTGAATTCAGCAATATATTCTGCCACCTTTACATCGTAGCCAGGAGGCGTGTTGAGTCCGGTTCCTACCGCAGTTCCGCCAAGGGCAAGTTCAGACAGGTGATCGAGCGTATTGCGAAGCGCTCTGAGTCCGTAATCAAGCTGCGCCGCATAACCCGAAATTTCCTGGCCGAGCGTAAGCGGGGTCGCATCCATTAAATGCGTACGGCCGATCTTGACAACGTTCATGTATTGGGCAGCTTTTGCTTTTAAAGTGTCGCGAAGTTGCTCAACTCCTGGAATTGTGATGGATACAACGGCTTTATAGGCGGCAATGTGCATTCCGGTAGGGAAGGTGTCGTTGGACGACTGTGACTTGTTTACATCGTCGTTGGCTTTGACAAGTTGTTCGCCTTCGCCGATTTTAAAGCCTCCAAGGACCTGCGCGCGGTTTGCAATGACTTCGTTCACATTCATATTGCTCTGTGTTCCCGAACCTGTTTGCCAGATTACCAGCGGAAACTGATCTGCGAGTTGCCCATCGAGAAGTTCATCGCACACTGCTGCAATGGCATCGCGCTTTTCAACAGGCAATACGCCAAGATCGTGATTGGCGTAAGCTGCGGCTTTTTTGAGATAGGCAAAACCTTCTATAATTTCTTTAGGCATTGAAGCCGCCGGGCCTATTTTAAAGTTGTTCCGTGATCGCTCGGTTTGGGCACCCCAATATTTGTCGGCCGGTACCTGGACTTCACCCATTGTGTCCTTTTCTATTCTATATTCCATGTTAATTTATTATTTGTTGATTTTGGTTGGTTGTTTAGATTCCCGGGAAGCCGAATGCCTAGCCCTGATGGAAGCGGCATCCTTTTGTGCAATGCAATGGAACAAAAGATAGAGCGCACAGCAGGAATCAGCTCCTGAAAAAGCTGCTCAAAATTACGCATAATTACCTTTTTTTAAAAATGATTTCGTTTTAATTGGAAGGAAATGATAATACGCTTACATTTGCGTATAATTCAAAAATTTCCGGAAAACATGTTTGAATTTCAACAGTATTTGGGCTTTCTGCTTTTCCTTACCATCCTGACGATGGGTTTCTGGCTGATGATATTCCTGATCAACTTTGTATTTTACTGGGTTGGCGGAGCGAGCTGGGAACTCTATAAAGAGAGAAGGGCAAAGAAGAAGCTTGATATGGAAAACAACCAGTCGAACCTGTAAAAGGTTGATTGTAAATAAAAAGGAAGCCAAACGGCTTCCTTTTTTTATCCCTGAAACATTTCGTCTCCTCCGTTTTCATTTTCTCTTTGCGGCTGTTTTTCGCGCTCCGATTTCTTTTTATTGAACCTGTAGGTGAACGACACGTTGATGCTTCTTACGCGCCATTGCTGTTCGCTGTGTGACTCGAGCCTTCCCGGGATATAAGTATCGAAAATCCTTTTCCTCGAGTTGAAAACATCCTGAACGTTAAGTGCAATGGTTGCTTTGTCTTTGAGTATGTCTTTGCTGAATGCGAGGTTGGCTGCTGCGATTCCGTAGCTTTTTCCCTGTGCAGTGGTTTGCGGGCCGTTATAGGTGAAGTTCGTTTGCCATTCGATCTTGTACGGAAGCGTCACCCTTGATGTTAGTCTTGTGAACCATGAATAAGCCGTATTGTCAAAATCCTGTGTGACTGCATCGCCGTCGAAGCTGGTGTAAGTGTAATCGCCCTGGGTTTCATTCCTGAAAAAGTTGAAGTTGCTGTTGAGTTTCCACCATTTGAAAGGGGTATAGTTTAAGGTGAATTCAAAGCCGAAGCGATACTCAGTTGCAAGATTGATTGGGGTTGAAAGTATCACAGGCGTAATTACATCTTCACCTTCAATAATGGTAATGATCTGGCCATGCTCGTCTGTAATATCGGGCTGGCCCACAACCTGTGTAGTAACAAAGTCACCTGATTCCCTGCGGATGAACTGGAAAGAATCGGTCGTACGGTTAAGATAAAGCGATGTGCTGAGGGTTAAATTATTCCAACGCTGCAAGTATCCAAGATCAAAAGCATTTGAGAATGCCGCATCAAGATCGGGATTTCCCTGGAAAATATTGATGTTGCTTGAGCGGTTCGGGAACGGATTGATCTGGCGTCCGCGCGGGCGTGAAATCCTTCTGCTGTAACTGAGGGAAACACTGCTCCGCTCGGAGAGTTCGTATGTCAGGAACACGCTGGGAAAGAAGTTGCTATAGCGCTTGTTGTTGAAGTCACGGGTCGTGAGCTCATTGATCTCAATGTTGGTATCTTCCCAGCGGAGTCCGAGCAAAACCGAAAATTTATTGAATTTGGTACCATACTGTGTAAACAGCGCGTTTATTTTCTCCTTGTATTCCAGTGTGCTGTTGGTAAAGTCGGTTTCTCCTGATGTGTTGTTGAAAATGCTGTTTTCAAAATCGCTTACCTGTTTTCTGAAATCGCCGCTGTAGCCTGCTTCAAATTGGCTGTCTTTCCAAAGCGGAAGCACATAATTGACATCAATTTCGTTGTCGTTCTGCTCCTGGATGTTTGCCACGGTTTCCTGACCGGTATTAATGTCTGACAGGTCGTTGCTTTCTTCCTGGGAAAATGATCCGTCGATGGTAAGTGTATGACCTTCTTTCTTGAACTTCTTGACGAAATTTGTCGAATATTCTATTTCTTCATTGTCATTTTCCTGCGCGCTGAAACGTGTGCTGGCCGACTGGAAAACGTTGTTCTCATCGTAGTTCCGGAAGAAAACTTTCTCCGGATTGTCTCCGCTGCTGTTCCTTAACCTAAACTGGTTGGTCCAGGTAATGCTTTTGGTGAGATACCATTCCATCCCGAAATTGGTGTTGAAGCTTTTGTTGAGGCGGTCGCTCTCACGGCGCTCATTCACATAGTTGCTTGTCGTACCGTCGTTGTTAAGGTAGCGCGTGTCGGTAAACGATTTTCCGGGATTTGTCCGGTAATTGTAGCCGATGTTGGTAAAAAGGTTGAAGTCTTCAGTTTTATAATTGACATTTGCCGAAATACCATAGCTTTCCGGAATGCCGCCCGATGCGATGACAGTTCCGTTGACACCTTGGTTCTTACCTTTTTTCAGGATGATATTGATGAGTCCGCCGCCGCCTTCAGATTCGTATCGGGCGGAAGGGTTGGTAACAACTTCAACTTTGTCAATCGCATCTGCCGGAATCTGGCGAAGCGCTTCGGCAATATTTAAAGCGTTTGAAGGCCTGCCGTCAATCAGGATGCGGACATTTTCGTTGCCACGAAGACTTACGGTTCCTTCGGCATCCACGGCAACCGACGGAATGTTATCAAGAACATCGCTTACAGTTCCGCCGCGAACCATCAGATCCTGGCCTACATTATATACTTTTTTGTCGAGCTTGATTTCTACCGTAGTGCGTTCGGAACGAACGACAACTTCATCAATTTGCGTTGCGTCTTCACTTAACGAGATAGTGCCGAGATTTGTGTTTTCTGAAATTGTCCTTCCGGAGAGCTGGTTTGGCCTGAACGAAATGAACTCGATGCTGATGTTGTAAGTTCCCGCCGGAACATCAACATCAAATTCCCCTTTGGCATTTGTAATTCCGCCTGCTATGGCTTTTTGATTTTCAAGAGCCAGGAAGGTAATTGTTGCGTATTCAAGTGGTTGCTTGGAAATTTGTTCGACAACTTTTCCTGTGACTTTCACCCTTCGAACCTCTTGTCCGGGTTGTGCAAGAACTGAAATGGAAAGAAATAACAGTGCGAAAAGTGCAAAGATAGGTCTGGTAGCGCGCATACGAAGATTTTAAGGCAGTAAGAACGCAAAATTACCTTTTGGTTTAGGTGGCCGTTCACAAAGGATTGTTAAAGTATATCAAGGGCTTTTTCGGCAGGGCGTGCAATGACTGCCTTATCGCCATTGATAACGATAGGGCGTTCAATCAAAATCGGGTTTTCGGCCATTGCCTGAATGATCTCATCATTGGTCATTTTTAAGTCTTTATAATTTTCAATCCACACTTTTTCTTTTTGGCGTACGAGTTCCAGCGGCTGTATCCCCAGTTTTTTCAGCAATTCCTGCAGTTCATCAATGGAGGGTTTGTCTTCGAGATAATTCCGTACAGTATACTGTTTTCCTGATCCTGAAAGAGATAGAAGGCATTCGCGCGACTTTCCGCAGCGGCTGTTGTGGTAGATATAGATCATTACGATTTTTTACGTAAAGCTATAATTATTGACTTTAATATTTGCCTTAATTTAGGGGCTAAATTTATCTGTATGTTTATAGAACAGGCGATCCGGCCAAACAATAATTTCGGAAAATATGTCATAGGGGCCATATGTATAATCGTAGCATCTGTTATAGGCCAGCTTCCGTTGATAGCTGCTTTTGCTGCTGAATCCATAGCGTCAGGCCGGGCTTTTCCCACCTCGGAGGACGAAATGATGACATACCTCGAGCCAAACCTCATGCTCTTTTTTATTTTACTGCCTTTCGCAGTGACACTGCTGATAGTATATCTTATCAATAAATTCCTGCACCGGCAGTCGCTTACAACACTTACAACGTCGCGTACTAAAATCGACTGGGGCAGAATCATGTTTGCATTCGGCTTCTGGGCTGCTTTCAGTATTTTGAGTATCGGAATCATGTATGTCGTGTCTCCTGATGACTTTGTCGTTAATTTTAAACCGGTTCCTTTTATTATACTGGCCGCAATTGCGATCCTGATGATCCCGTTGCAAACCAGTGCCGAAGAATATATTTTTCGCGGTTATCTGATGCAGGGATTTGGTGTGCTGACACGCAATAGATGGCTTCCGCTTGTATTTACATCGGTGGCTTTCGGAATGATGCATATTGCCAATCCCGAAGTGGAAAAGATGGGTTATATCATCCTTGTCTATTACATCGGCACAGGTCTATTCCTCGGTATCATAACGCTCATGGATGAAGGACTCGAACTTGCGCTGGGTTTCCACGCCGCAAATAACCTCGTCGGAGCGTTGCTTGTTACCAGCGACTGGACCGCTTTTCAAACGCATTCAGTTTTAAAAGACATCTCTGATCCGGCAGCAGGATATGACGTGATCCTTCCGGTGGTGGTCATATATCCGCTGCTTTTGCTTATCTTTAGTAGAAAGTACCGCTGGAGCGGATGGAAAGAAAAATTAACAGGAAACATTGAATCTTATGCAGACATTGTATCAGAAAAAGCAGATGGTGAACCCGACATACAATGATGTTCATCCGTCGTTTAAACTTAACGGGTTTCATCTCGACCGCGACGATCTTTGCCGCGTTGCCTATAGTTTTATAAAGGAAGGCGAAGATTTCGAGAAAGCGGTTGGTGAGTTTTTGCTGGATTGGTTTGATCAGAGTTTACAGATCGAACTGAATACTTCGGGAAGCACCGGCAAACCGAAAACAATCAGGATCGACAAACAGTCAATGGTGAATTCAGCCGTTGCAACGGGAAATTTCTTTGACCTGATGCCTGGCGACAAAATATTACATTGTCTGCCTGTGCGCTACATTGCCGGAAAAATGATGTTCGTCAGGGCGTTCATTCTTGGCCTTGATATGGATTTTGTGGAGCCGAACGCACATCCAATGGTGAACAACGACACTTGTTACGACTTCACTGCGATGGTTCCGCTGCAGGCGCAGCACTCGCTCAAATATCTTTCTAATGTCAGGAAAATGATTATTGGCGGAGTTAAGATCAGCCGCCAGCTCGAGGAAGAACTGGCGAAGCTTCCGGTCGAGGCTTACGAAACCTATGGAATGACCGAGACCATTACACATATTGCCGCAAAAAGGATAGGGGAGAATGCGTTCACAGTTTTGCCGCACGTGACAATTTCTTATGATGAAAGAAACTGTCTAGTTATTCATGCACCAAAGGTTTCCGGGGAAGTTATTGTAACGAATGACCTTGTCGAGCTTGTCAATGAGAATCAATTTGTTTTCCTGGGGCGTATCGATAACATCGTCAATAGCGGCGGCATAAAATTAATTCCCGAACAGATAGAGGACAAGCTGAGCAATATGATCAGCAGGAAATTTTTTATTGCAGGCAGGCCTGATGAAAAGCTCGGGGAACGGCTGGTGCTGTTGATTGAAGGACAAGAGGAAACTTTGCCGGCCGGTATTTTTGAAAAGCTGGATAAATACGAACGGCCAAAAGACGTTGTTTTCATTCCGAAGTTTATTGAAACCGGGAATGGGAAGATTATGCGCCGCGAAACAATAGATCAGCTTTTACAAAGTTCCTGAACTGGTTATTTCTGAAGTTTAGCAAAATGCGGAATTTTTATTCGACTGTAATCAAGAAATGATCGGTTTTTACTTTGATGTCTGCTGATGAAGCATTTTTCAGGTCGTATTTCTGAATGGCAGCAGTTACCATCAGCCTTGTGGTTTTGCCATTAATTTCAACATCAACCGGCATGCGGAATTCGGGTGCGGTATTATTCCAACGGTAAGTAAAGCTGTTGTTTTCTTTGGTAAGCTGGAGCGCCGGCCATCTTGTGGTTCGCAAATACTGGTTGAAAATTGGGGTAAGATCAGTACCAATTTCGGCACTGAAAAATCTTATTACTTCTTCGGTGTCGATAATTTTATGCCGGTATGTATTCGCGTATTTCAATAAAATTCCCCACCATTTTGCATCATCATTAACGATATGCCGCAGTGTATTGATCATCAGTGAACCCTTGAAATACATATCCCCTGAACCTTCGTTGTTCACTCCGTAATGTCCGATGATCGGCTTATCATTACCAATGTTGGCCTTTTGTCCGTTGATAAACCTCATCGCCTGGTCATATCCGTAAATACATTCTACAAAAACTGTCTCCGCATAAGTTGTAAAACCTTCATGGATCCACATATCTGCGATGTCTTTTGATGTGATGCTGTTTCCGAACCATTCGTGTGCCGACTCATGAATGATGATGTAGTCAAACTTTGCACCTACGCCCGAGCGTGAAGTGTCCATTCCCAAATAACCGTTTTGGTATTTATTTCCGTATGCGACAGCGCTTTGATGTTCCATCCCGAGGTATGCCGTTTCAACAAGTTTATAACTGTCGTCAGCGAAAGGATATTGGCCGAATTTAGCCTGGAAACAATCCATCATCGGCTTAACGACTTCAAAATGTTTGCGCGCTTTTTCCTCATTATACCGCAGCACATAATAGTCGAGATCAAGCCCTTTGTAGTTGTCGTGAATGTATACATAATCACCGATGTTTACTGTAATGTTATAGTTATTGATTGGATTTTTAAGTTCCCAGTCCCATCTGGTGTAGCCATTTTTCAGATCGGTGCTGCCT
This sequence comes from Flavobacterium sp., assembly GCA_036399795.1. Taxonomy (GTDB): domain Bacteria; phylum Bacteroidota; class Bacteroidia; order Flavobacteriales; family Flavobacteriaceae; genus Flavobacterium. Next base: position 127,664 of record DASWML010000003.1, on the reverse strand, counting down.
GTAAACCTGCCATTGGAAACATTCATCAGGCCATTTGGAACCGCCACTTTTATTGAAGCGCCGTTTTCAGGCTCGTCTGTCTGCGAATCTTTACACGGATACCAAAGGCTTGCGCCGGTTCCCTGGACAGCAACACCTACCCAATGTTTCCCGGTATTATCCTTTCTCCAGTCGAAGCCGCCGTCCCATGGTGCATTACGCGCCGCAGTTGGTTTGCCCGAATAATAGAAATTTAGTTTTTGTTCGGTCGCAGTTGCGGTATTTGTCGGAATATTGATAAAAACAGCATTGAATTCCCTGCTATAGGTAAGTTTTTTACGATCAAGGACAATACTGTCGATCTTCATATTTTCAAAAAGATCGACCTGTATCCGGCTACTGGGTTCCAGCAATTTAAAAGTAATGGTATTTAATCCTGAGATGGATTTTTCATCTGGATTTATCCGCAGATCGAGATCATATCGCTGGACATCATATGATGTTCTTTCTTTTCGTAAGCCGCCATGAAGCGAATCCTTTCTGGTAAATGCTTTTTGTGCCGAAGCCTGAAGGAATCCGGCAAAAACGAGCAATGTCATTAATTTTCTCATAAGGAAGTTTCAGGATTAGTAGCCGACTGCGTTAAATGTTACAATTAAACCTGAATGATACCAGGATTATATTGCTTTTGTATCGGTGCATGATTGGCAGCCTCGATACCCATTGAAATCCATGTACGTGTTTCAAGCGGATCAATTATCGCATCTGTCCAAAGCCTTGATGCCGCGTAATATGGAGAAACCTGCGCATCGTAACGCGCCTTGATTTTATCAAAAAGTTCCTTTTCTTTAACTTCATCAACGACTTCGCCTTTTGCTTTAAGCGATGAAGCCTCGATTTGCATGAGCACTTTAGCAGCTTGTGTTCCGCCCATAACGGCAAGTTCGGCGCTTGGCCATGCAAATATGAGCCGCGGATCGTATGCTTTTCCGCACATCGCATAATTGCCTGCGCCATACGAATTTCCGACAACCACGGTAAACTTCGGGACAACGGAATTGCTGACGGCATTGACCATTTTCGCCCCATCTTTAATGATTCCGCCATGCTCGCTTTTGGAGCCGACCATAAAACCGGTGACATCCTGCAGGAATACAAGCGGGATTTTTTTCTGGTTGCAGTTTGCGATGAAACGGGTTGCTTTATCGGCGCTGTCAGAATAGATTACGCCCCCAAACTGCATTTCGCCTTTTTTTGATTTGACTACTTTACGCTGGTTGGCGACAATACCCACAGCCCAACCGTCGATCCGGGCATATCCGGTAATGATCGTTTGTCCGTAACCATCTTTGTAGGCTTCAAATTCTGAGTTGTCGACAAGCCTGCTGATGATTTCCATCATATCATATTGTTCACCCCGTGATTTTGGAAGGTATCCAAAGATATCATTCGGATCAAGCGCAGGTTTTTCAGGTTTGATCCTGTTGAAGCCGGCTTTATCATAGTCGCCGATTTTGTCAACTATATTCCTGATTTTATCAAGTGCATCCTTGTCGTCTTTAGCTTTATAATCGGTCACGCCCGAAATTTCGCAATGTGTTGTAGCGCCGCCAAGGGTTTCATTGTCTATTGTTTCACCGACCGCAGCCTTTACCAGATAACTTCCGGCAAGGAAAATACTTCCGGTTTTGTCGACGATCAGGGCTTCATCACTCATAATCGGTAAGTAAGCGCCACCTGCAACACAACTTCCCATAACAGCAGCTATTTGCGTGATTCCCATACTGCTCATGATGGCGTTGTTACGGAATATGCGACCGAAATGTTCTTTGTCGGGAAAAATTTCATCCTGCATCGGAAGGTAAACACCAGCGCTGTCGACAAGATAAATGATCGGGAGCCGGTTTTCCATTGCAATTTCCTGCGCCCGAAGGTTTTTCTTTCCCGTTATCGGAAACCACGCGCCTGCTTTGACAGTAGCATCATTCGCCACCACAATACATTGCTTCCCTTTGACATAACCGATCTTGATTACGACGCCGCCGGAAGGACAGCCGCCATGTTCAGCATACATTCCATCGCCGGCAAAGGCGCCAATTTCAATATTTTTTGATCCGGGATCGAGTAAATAGGCAATACGCTCACGGGCCGTCATTTTTCCCTCACCGTGTAATTTGTCTATCCGTTTCTGGCCTCCGCCGAGCTTAACTGTTTTGTATCTTTGTTTTAAATCTGAAAGGAGCAGCTTGTTGTGGTCTTCGTTCTGGTTGAAGTTTAAATCCATATTTAGAGAAATCTATTATCAGCAGCGGCTGTTGTTTGGAGCGCTAAAATACAAAATTCACAGGTTGACTACAACAACCAAGAACCGATTGTTGTTGCGGAGTTTTCAATTCCTTAATGATTTGTTAACATAAGACTTCTACTTTTGCACCATCAAAAAACATATTATGTCTTTAAACAGCATTTTCCAGTTCCTTGTTCCGAAAGATAAAAGCTTCTTTCCATTATTTGAACAGGCTTCGGCCAATCTGATCCTACTTGCAGAAACTTTGCACGAGGCGGTAAACCTTCCGAAGAATGAGCGCGAAGAACATTTTAAAAAGATTGAAGAACTTGAAGCTGTAATTGAAGGCATTACGCATACAACACATTTGGAACTCAGCCGTAACTTTATCACGCCTTTTGATCGTGAAGATATCCATGCATTGATCAAGGCCATCGATAATGTGGCCGATTACATGCACGGTGCTGCAAGCAGGATGCGCCTTTACCAGGTGGAAAAAATTACAAAATCTATCAGGAAGCTGACGGAAATCAACCTTGAGGCTTGTCAGCACATTGGTGTTGCAATAAAGGAACTAAAGGATATGAAGAACCTGAAAGCCATTACTGATGCCTGTAAGAAGATCAACAAGCTAGAAGGAAAGGCCGATAATGTATTCGATAAGGCCGTTGCAGATATTTTCGAGAACGAGACCGACGCCAAGAACATCATTAAATATAAAGAAGTTTTGTCGGCGCTTGAAACCGCCTCGGATAAATGTAAAAGTGTGGCCAACGTCCTTGAGTCTGTTGTTGTTAAACACTCCTAGTCGCTGCAAATGGAATTTACTTTACTAATCGTCATTATTGTACTTGCCCTTATATTTGATTACATCAATGGTTTTCATGATGCGGCCAATGCAATTGCAACCATAGTTGCCACAAAAGTACTTACACCGTTTCAGGCAGTGCTCTGGGCTGCTTTTTTTAATTTCCTTGCATACTGGGTTTTTGGTTTTGGTGTTGCCGATACGGTCGCCAAAACAGCCAAAACAATGGAAATAGACCTGATTGTAATCCTGGCCGGAGTGGTTGCGGCCATTTGCTGGAATCTTTTTACATGGTGGCAGGGAATTCCATCGAGTTCTTCGCATACGCTGATAGGCGGATTTGCCGGTGCAGCCATTGCCCATGCCGGATTTGATGTGGTTAACTGGTATTCTCCTGGTAAAGACGGCGGAATGCCTTCAGGGGTCCTGATTATTATTGCTTTTATAGTACTCGCTCCGCTGGTTGGAGCATTATTTTCTTATCTGATTTCGATCTGGCTGTTGTACGCATCGCGCAAGAGCATTTATCCAAAAATTTTCACTGGATTGTTGATGCTGATATGTATTGGGTTTGTTGCTGCGCAGATTAAGTTTGATATAGAAAAACCAAGATTTGCTTCCCATTTTTGGAGTGTTGCTTTTGAATCACATAATATCAAGTGGTTCCTTGTAGGATTTATAATATTGTCGATCGGAACTTTTGCACTGCTATTTAGTCGCCTCAGCCACAGCCGTTCGGATTATTGGTTGAGAAAAATGCAATTGTTGTCTTCCGCATCCTTTAGTTTGGGTCATGGCGGTAATGATTCACAAAAAGTAATGGGAATTATTGCGGCAGCCGTCGCAGTTTATATCCATACGACAGGAGCGGCGCAAGATTCAATGCCCGAGTGGCTCGATGTTGTGCTACCGAACGGCGATGTCGAAGGAAAGATGCCTGAATGGATTCCGCTCACTTGTTATACCGTAATTGGCCTGGGGACTTTAAGCGGAGGCTGGAAAATTGTAAAAACGATGGGTTCAAAAATTACCAAAGTAACATCCTTTGAAGGTGTTGCAGCCGAAACTGCCGGAGCACTTACTTTGTATTTTACGGAACATTTTAAAATTCCGGTAAGTACTACACATACCATTACTGGGTCAATCATTGGCGTTGGGCTCACAAAAAGGATTTCGGCAGTGCGATGGGGCGTAACGGTCAGTCTGATTTGGGCCTGGGTGCTTACGATACCGGTGTCGGCGCTGTTGGCGGCATTGTTTTACTGGCTTTTAAAAATATTTATATAAAAGAAAAAGGTCCTTTACGGACCTTTTCTTTTATAATTGATGCTTCTTAAAAAAAGGAATATCTCAGAATGGCTGTAGTTTTCTGCACAGAAGAAGTAATGTTGCGATTCAGTCCGTGGGGCGTGTAGTAACGGATTTCGAAATTGAATCTTTTGTAGTTGTAGCCTGCTCCAAGTCCGAAATTGTATACTGTAGGAAAAACAGAGAATGAAGAAAATCTATCGTATTCCACTTCGGAACCTGATAAGAGATTAACTGCAAAAGCGCCGGTTAAGAAAAGCTTCGAATCGTTGTTCAGGAACATGTAGTACCTGAATCCGACAGGAAGTTGAATGGCAACATATTTAACATCGACTCGGTCCACATCAGAAGCAAAACGGCCATGAAGTTCCTGTGACCCTTTGAAGGAGTTGTAATTTGGCTCAAATATTACCGACCACTTATTTTTGTTTGTAGGAAGAATATACTCAACTTCTAAACCAAAGCCAACCGACGATTCATTGATATCAGAAGAAAGCCATCCAAGATCCTGTTCAATCGTGGAATTGAACATATTATAACTCACAGCAACCTTAAGGTTGAACTTTCCTTTATTGACCTTGGCTTCAAAATTTGTTGTTTTCTTTTCTGTGTTTTCGCTCCCATTACAGTTGTTTACTTCTTTAAAGTGCTTTATAAGGTCGGCTACGGTGTATTTCAGCTTTTCAATCTGACTGAGTTTTGTATCCGGACATTTTACATCATTCCAAAGCTGGTTTTGGTACTGTTTGTTCTCATAAACCACAGAATAATCAACCTCATTCCTGTTTTTTCGCGCATCGGGATTGCTAACGCCAATCAGCGGATGGTATTTTTTATAAACAAGTTGCTTGATTGAGCCATCTTTTGTTTTGTAAAAAAAAACGGTTCAGGCCGCTCTCGTCGTAAGTATAAAGGCTTTGTGGTCCTTCAACAAGAACTTTTAAGAACATCCGCTCATTTACAAATGTAGGCTTCTTCTCTTTGGTGAGTGTAGAGAGCCGGTCGCTTGAACGATCAATATCAACATCGGCACGAACATATTTTGAGACATCGGCGATGCCAAACTCTTTGGTGTTGTCAATTGTCCGCTCCTGAATTTCGCCGCCTTCTGTAAGTTTAAGATTGAATTTTCTTGGATTGTTGTTCCAATCAAGATTTTCTATTAAACATTCTGCCCGATGTCCTGAATTGTCAATATAGTAGCCTTTTTCGAAATGAATCTGCGCGTTGGCGATGGTTAAATAGAGAATGAAAAAGAATAAGTAGCTTGTTCTCATTGTTATAATTTGTTTGAGCGCAAGGATATAACTTTTTTTTCACTCTACTTACAGTTTTTCTGTAGTATGATTAAATATCATTTTTCTGCCCCATCATCATGAGGTAAGCCTTGAGGAATTCATCAATTTCACCATTCATGACGGCATCAACATCGCTGGTTTCATAACCTGATCGCACGTCCTTTACAAGTTTGTATGGATGCATCACATAGTTCCGGATTTGCGATCCCCATTCTATCTTCATTTTATTGGCTTCAATCTCATCGCGAAGCGCCTGCTTTTTCTTTAGCTCAATTTCGTAAAGCTGTGATTTCAGCAATTGCATCGCTTTAAGCTTATTGTCAAGTTGGGAACGGGTTTCCGAATTTTCAATAATAATTCCTGTAGGATGGTGTCGAAGCCGTACCGCAGTTTCGACTTTATTTACATTTTGTCCGCCTGCTCCGCTTGAACGCATGGTTTCCCAAGAAATATCTGCGGGACTGATTTCAATTTCAATCGTATCATCGGCCAGCGGATAAACATACACCGAAACGAACGACGTGTGACGCTTTGCATTGCTGTCGAAAGGGGAAATCCTTACCAAACGATGTACTCCGTTTTCACCTTTTAAATATCCAAAGGAATAATCACCTTCGAATTCAAGCGTAACCGTTTTGATCCCGGCAACTTCACCGGCCTGAAAATTCAATTCACGGATTTTATAGCCTTCTTTTTCGCCCCACATCATATACATGCGCATGAGCATTTGTGCCCAATCGCAGCTTTCTGTGCCGCCGGCGCCTGCAGTAATCTGAAGCACCGCACTCATGCTGTCACCTTCGTCAGAAAGCATGTTGCGGAATTCAAGGTTTTCTATAAGTGAATTGGCCTGATGGTACTGTTCATCAAGTTCTTCGACGGAAAGTTCGCCCTCTTTATAAAATTCGTATGCCAACTGAAGTTCTTCAGTTAGGGAAATTGCCTTTTGGTAGTCTTCAACCCATTTTTTTTTGGTTCGCAGGTTTTTGACAATGGCTTCAGCCTCTTTCGCGTTGTTCCAGAAGTCTGGAGCGAAAGTTTTTTCTTCTTCGTTGGCTATTTCTATGAGCTTGGCATCGATGTCAAAGATACCTCCTCAGCGCACCAAGACGCTCTATAATACCTCTTATCTGTTCGGTATTTGTCATAAATAAGTGTAAATTTGCTTAACTAAAAGTCCGATTCGCGCGGCGCGTTCGTGTCCGCAAAAATACCACTTCATTTCGATTATATGGAAATTAATTTAGTCAGTGATACCGTTACCAAACCTACGCCCGAAATGCTCCAGTTTATGTTTCGCGCACCGGTTGGCGATGACGTTTATAAGCAGGATCCGTCAATAAATGCACTTGAGGCGCAGGTTGCGGATATGTTCGGGATGGAGGCCGCGTTGTTTTTTCCATCAGGAACAATGGCGAATCAAACCGCGATTAAGCTTCATACCAATCCCGGAGACCAACTCATAGCCGATAAATATGCGCACGTATATAATTTTGAAGGCGGCGGTGTTTCCTTTAACAGCGGCGTTTCATGCTGCCTGCTTGATGGCAACCGCGGAATGATCACAGCTTCTCAGGTAAAAGGCGCGATCAACCCGCCCGACTTTTACCACAGTCCGCTGACGACGTTAGTTTGTGTCGAAAATACCACCAATAAAGGCGGCGGCGCTTGTTATGAGCTTGAAGAACTTAAAAATATCCGTCAGGTCTGCGATGACCATAACCTGAAATTCCACCTTGACGGCGCGAGGATATTTAATGCCATGGTGGCAAAGCAACAGCATCCGCAGAGCTTTGGAAAACTCTTCCACACAATTTCTGTCTGTCTTTCAAAAGGATTGGGCGCACCGGTTGGGTCACTTCTGATTTCAGATAAAGAAAGTATCAATAAAGCACTGAGAATCAGGAAGATTCTAGGAGGCGGAATGCGTCAGGCGGGATATCTTGCCGCAGCCGGAATTTACGCCCTGGAAAATAATATCGGCAGGCTTGCAGATGACCACCGCAGGGCAAAAGAACTTGCGTCTGCTCTTGGAAGATCAGCTTATGTCTCCCGTGTTGAGCCTGTGGAGACCAACATTGTCATCTTTAACCTGGCAGCAGGCGCCGATGAAGCAGCTTTTATCGATAAACTCCGCCAGAAGGGAATTTCAATCAGTTCTATGGGACAGGGAAAACTGCGCATGGTCACACACCTCGATTACCGTGAAGTGATGCATACCTACGTGCTGGAAACGCTGCAAAAAATATAGTTACTTAAATAAATCCATTCCCGGAATATCAGGCATTCCGTCTTTGGCAACAGCGCCAAGTTCCGCTTCGTTGACATTACCCGCTTTTGTAATGGCCTTGTTCAATACAAGTACGAGATAATCCTCAAGCTGCTCTTTGTCATCCAGCAGTGAATCGTCAATTGATATATTTTTTATTTCACGATTAGCCGTCAACGTCACCTTAAGCAGGCCGTCGCTGCTTTGCTCATCGATCAGCACGGTATCAAGGCGTTTTTTAGTGTCTTCTATTTTTTGTTGGGTTTCCTTGAGTTTTCCCATCATTCCCATTAAATCTCCGAACATAGCTTAAATTTTAAGTTGATAATTTTGGGTTGAGTAAATTCCAACCACAGCAACAATCAGTCGTACACTACAAAATTATTATATTGCATCACTATTTTCAAGTTGTTTCTAAATTAAGTTTATTAAAATATATGCCTCAGGATATACAGCCGCCAATTGCCCGAAAAATTCCAAAAAAGCTCCGCAAGCACAAACATGTCAGGATTGATGAATATTATTGGCTAAACGACAGGGAGAATCCGGAAGTCATTGACTACCTCAATAAAGAGAACGAATATTATGAGAAATCTACAGCGCACACAAAAGATTTCCAGGAGCAGCTTTACCTTGAAATGAAATCCAGGATTAAAGAAGATGATTCTTCCGTGCCGTATTTCTACAATGGATATTATTACATCACGCGGTTTGAAAAAGGTGGCGACTATCCGATTTATTCACGAAAAAAAGAAAGCCTTTCGGCAGAAGAAGAAATTTTATTCGATTGCAATGTCATGGCTAAAGGGCATTCCTTTTTTCAACTGGGAAGTTTTAGCGTGAGCCCCGACAATCGGTTTGCCTCTTTCGGGACAGATGTTATTGGCAGGCGGATTTTTACCCTGGGAATCAAAAATCTTGAAACAGGGGAAATCCTTTCAGATGAAATTCCTGGAACCACAGGAAACACAGTATGGGCGAATGACAGCCATACCATATTCTACACAAAACAGGATGAAACAACTTTACGCTCCGACAGGATTTTTCGCCATGAAATGGGCGCTGCCGATGATGTACTGGTTTATCATGAGCAAGATGACACGTTCCATATCGAGATCGGCAAGACAAAATCAAGAAAATATCTTGTGATCGATTGTGAAAGTACGATGACAACAGAATCGCGGTTTCTTAATGCAGATGATCCTAAAGGAAAATTTGAGGTCTTTCAGGCACGGCGCCGCGGCCTCGAATATGGGATTTCGCACTACGATGGGCATTTTTACATCCGTACCAATAAAGACAAGGCAACAAATTTCAAGTTGATGAAAACGCGGGAAACAGCGACTTCCTCCCGAAACTGGGAAGAAGTTATTCCGCATCGGGAAGATGTGCTGCTTGAAGATATCGAGATTTTCAATAATTTCCTGGTGGTGGAAGAAAGGGCAGGAGGCCTTGACAAGATCAGGATCATGCCATGGAACGGGGAAACCGAGTATTATCTTCCATTTGAGAGTGAAACCTACACGGCTGCGGCATCTGTAAATCCGGATTTTGATACTGAAATTCTTCGGTACAGCTACCAGTCGATGGCAACACCTTCTTCAGTTATTGATTTCAACATGCGCACAAAAACAAAGACGGTTCTTAAAGAACAGGAAGTGTTGGGCGGAAAGTTTAAAAAAGAAGATTATTTTGAAGAAAGAATATGGGCGGAAGCCAGGGACGGGAAGAGAATCCCGATTTCGCTGGTTTATAAAAAAGGCCTGAAGAAAAACAGTAAGAATCCATTGCTGCTTTATTCTTACGGCTCCTACGGAATAACGATGGAACCTTATTTCTCCACCACCAGATTATCACTTCTGGATCGCGGTTTTGTGTATGCAATTGCGCACATCCGTGGCGGGGAAGATATGGGAAGACAATGGTATGAAGACGGGAAGTTGCTGAAAAAGATGAATACTTTCACTGATTTTATCGACTGTTCAGAATATCTTATCGCCGAAGGTTACACGTCGCCGCAACATTTATACGCTGAAGGCGGTTCAGCAGGCGGACTTCTAATGGGCGTAGTTGTCAATATCGCGCCGCAACTATATAATGGTGTCATTGCCCAGGTACCTTTTGTTGATGTGGTGACGACGATGCTAGACGACTCCATACCACTGACAACCGGGGAATATGACGAATGGGGCAATCCGAACAAAAAAATCTTTTACGAATATATGCTGTCGTACTCGCCATATGACAATATCAAGGAACAGGATTATCCCAATATGTACATTTCAACCGGCCTGCACGATTCGCAGGTTCAATATTGGGAGCCGGCCAAATGGGTCGCCCGGCTGCGGACGATGAAAACCGATGCGAATCAGCTCTTCCTGAATACAAATATGGAGGCCGGCCACGGAGGCGCATCAGGAAGATTTGAGGCGCTGCGGGAGCTCGCGAAGGAATTCAGTTTTTTTTTAACTTTAGAAGGAATTAAAAAGTAATTAGAATATTTTTCTTAAATTTGCTGGTATTTAGGGCCGGACATATGACTCAGGTTAGCCTTGATTAACTATTGTTTTATGAAAGAAGAAATAAAAGCGTATAATAATGTCCTTGAATTGATAGGGAATACACCTCTGGTAAAGCTCAATAAGGTTACCGAAAATTTAAAGGGTAATTATTATGCGAAGGTTGAGGCTTTTAATCCCGGACATTCCACAAAAGACAGGATAGCCTTATTCATCATAGAAGAAGCAGAGAAAAAAGGAATCCTTTCGCCGGGTGATACGATCATCGAAACAACTTCCGGCAACACAGGTTTCAGCCTCGCAATGGTTAGCATCATCAAAGGCTACAACTGTATCCTGGCCGTAAGCTCTAAATCATCCAAAGATAAAATTGATATGCTGCGGAGCATGGGAGCAAAAGTTTATGTTTGTCCGGCGCATGTTTCAGCAGATGACGAACGTTCCTACTACAATGTGGCAAAGCGCCTTCATGAGGAAACCAAAGGCTCGGTCTATATCAACCAATACTTCAACCAGCTTAACATCGACGCGCATTATAAAACGACAGGACCGGAGATCTGGGACCAGACCAATGGAAAAATCACACATCTTGTCGCTTGCAGCGGAACCGGCGGAACCATCTCAGGCGCTGCCAAATACCTGAAAGAGAAGAATTCTCAAATACGAATCCTGGGTGTCGATGCTTTCGGGTCGGTTCTGAAGAAGTACCACGAAACAAAAGAATTCGATAATGACGAGATTTACCCTTACCGTATCGAAGGACTAGGCAAAAACCTCATTCCATCTGCCACTGATTTTGACCTGATCGATAAGTTCATTAAAGTAACCGACGAGGAAAGCGCACATGCTACCCGCGAAATTGCAAAGCGTGAAGGTCTTTTCGTAGGATATACTTCAGGCGCGGTGATGCAGGCCATCAAGCAATATGCAGAAGAAGGCGAGTTCAATGAAAACAGCAATGTTGTTGCTATTTTCCCTGACCATGGTTCCCGATACATGAGCAAAGTGTTCAGTGACGAATGGATGAACGAGCAAGGTTTCTTTGACAGCATCAACCTTGAGGAAGCGCAAAGGATCGAGTTTATAAAATAGAAAGTAATAATAATTAGTAATAATTTAATAACAAAAAAGCTCCAGTGATGGAGCTTTTTTGTTTGACATGAGCCGCAGCCCATTTATTAACATCTTTCTATTAATTAATTCTCCATCGTATGATAAACATTCTGCACATCGTCATCTTCTTCAATTTTTTCAAGTAATTTCTCGACATCCGCGACCTGTTCTTCCGTAAGTGGCTTTGTTACCTGCGGAATTCTTTCAAATCCCGACGACAAGATCTCAAAATTCCTGTGTTCAAGCTCTTTCTGGATCGCGCCAAAACTTTCAAAAGGCGCATAAATCAGGATCCCGTCTTCATCCTCGAAAACTTCTTCAATGCCAAAATCAATCAGTTCAAGCTCGAGTTCCTCAACATCGATATTGCCTGTTTTTGCAATTCGGAAATTACAGGTATGGTCAAACATAAATTCCACTGAACCCTGCGTTCCCAAGCTGCCATTACATTTGTTAAAATAACTCCTGATGTTGGCCACGGTCCTGTTGTTATTGTCGGTTGCAGTTTCTATCAAGATTGCAATTCCGTGTGGCGCATAACCTTCAAACAACACTTCCTTATAATTCGCCGTATCCTTTTCAGTAGCTTTTTTAATCGCACGCTCAACGTTGTCTTTCGGCATGTTGGCAGCTTTCGCATTCTGCATAACTGCCCGCAATCTGGAATTCGATTCAGGATTCGGGCCGCCGTCTTTTACAGCCATCACAATATCTTTCCCAATCCTTGTAAACGCCTTGGCCATTGCCGACCAACGTTTCATTTTCCTGTTCTTCCTGAACTCAAACGCTCTTCCCATAAGAGTCTGTCTATATTAAATTAATTATTTCTTGTAAAACGGCAGCTTGACAACTTTGGCCGCAACATCATTTTTCCTGATGCGGATAAAAATCTCGCTCTCCGGTGTGCTGAATTCCGTCGGAACATACCCAAGTCCGATTCCCTTATTCAGCGAAGGCGACATCGTTCCAGAAGTTACGATTCCGATAACATTTCCTTCCTTATCGACGATTTCATAATCATGTCTCGGAATTCCGCGGTCTGTGATCTCAAAAGCGACAAGCTTTCTTTTAACGCCTTCTTCTTTTTGTTTCTTCAGATTTTCCGAATTGACAAAATCTTTATTGAACTTCGTAATCCATCCCAGTCCGGCTTCAAGCGGCGATGTAGAATCATTGATGTCGTTTCCGTAAAGGCAAAATCCCATTTCCAGACGCAAAGTATCACGCGCGGCCAATCCGATCGGCTTGATCCCAAAAGCAGCGCCGGCTTCAAAAACCCTGTTCCAGATTTGCTCCACTTCGCTGTTCTTACAGTAAATCTCAAAACCTCCTGAACCGGTGTAACCCGTAGCAGAGATAATGACATGCTCGATTCCTGCAAACTCAGCCACTTCAAAATGGTAATATTTTATAGCCGACAAGTCGATAGGAGAGAGCGGCTGCATCGCTTCAACGGCTTTCGGCCCCTGGATCGCCAAAAGTGAATAATCTTCCGAAAGGTTGCGCATTTCCACACCCATATCATTGTGTGAAGAAATCCAATCCCAGTCTTTATCGATATTGGAGGCATTCACCACTAATAGATATTGTTCGTCCTTAATTTTATAAATAATAAGGTCATCAACGATTCCGCCTTCATTATTGGGCAAACAGGAATACTGTGCGCGGCCCACTGTGAGAACCGATGCATCGTTGGTTGTGACTTTCTGTATTAAATCAAGCGCATTCGGGCCCGAAAGCAAAAATTCACCCATGTGCGACACATCAAAAACGCCAACAGCATTACGTACGGTTTCATGCTCGGCATTCACGCCTTCATATTGTATCGGCATATTGTATCCGGCAAAAGGAAGCATCTTGGCTCCAAGCTTTTCATGGATGTGCGTCAGCGCGGTGTTTTTCATCGTCAGAGTTTAAATTTGAAAGCGCTAATTTATTCTTTTTTTATGTAGTGGCAAGCCTGATTCAGATGGTTTCTGTTCTGGAGCTGTTCCGGCTGTACGCTGCAATCTTTTTAGCCGAAAATCCGTCTCACAATGAATGGGTTACAGGCTAAAAAGGATTTCCGCTGCCATCCGGGCTAGGGCATTTTTGGAAATTTTTAGCGGTTTGCCTGCGATTAAAATCCTTAAATTTATATAGGTAAAACAAAAACATGCTGCAACACATCCACATCACCAAAACTGAAATCCTCAAGCGCTATCAGCCTATCGATAAAGCGGCCCATAAAGGTACGCAAGGCCACGCACTGATCATTGGCGGAAGTTATGGAAAAATGGGCTGCGTTTGCCTTGCTTCAAAAGCCGCTTTGACAACAGGATGCGGACTCGTAACGGCTTATATTCCTTCACACGGAAATAGTATTATCCAGACTGCAGTTCCTGAAGCCATGGCGATTTCAGACAAATCGGATAAATTCATTTCAGATATTAAATATCGTATTCTCCCGCAAGCCATCGGCATCGGCCCTGGGTTAGGACTCGAAGCCGCCACGCAGAAAGCGTTACGTCAATTCCTGAAGTTGGTTAAAGTACCGCTCGTTGTAGATGCCGATGCCATCAATATTATCTCTGGAAACAAATCCTGGTTCAAGCTCCTTCCGCCAAAAACCATTCTGACACCACATGTCCGGGAACTCGAGCGCCTCGCCGGAACATGGAAAGATGAGGACGAAAAAATGAAAAAAGTAATCGCGATTTCTAAACTATATGATGTAATTTTTGTGGTCAAAGGAGCGCCGACCTTTGTAGTTTATCACGACCAGATATATGAGAATACCAGCGGCAATCCGGCTTTGGCGACCGCCGGAAGCGGAGACGTTCTCACCGGGATGATCACAAGCCTTCTCGCACAATCCTATCAGCCGATGGATGCTGCAGTTATTGCAGTTTTCCTGCACGGACTCACAGCCGATCTTGCACAGCCTGAGACCGGTTATCAATCGTTTATAGCTTCAGATATCATCAGGTACATCGGAAAAGCCTGGCTTGCCGTGAGCAGTCTTTAACTTGTTCATATCCATTTCACAATAATCTTCAATTTTGTTGTGAGTTCGCTCTTATTTGCGGAATTTTGGACAACCAATAACCCAACCATGGACAACTGCCATTACATCAGCACCGACGTGCTGACGCTGGAAATCCTTCAGGATATCATTTCACAGCACAAATCACTGTCACTCTCCGAAGAAGCGAAGCTTAACATACAAAAATGCCGCGATTATCTCGATAATAAAATGGTGACACATGAGGAACCTATTTATGGGATCAATACCGGATTCGGTTCTTTATACAACATAAAGATTTCAAATGAAAATTTATCGCTGCTTCAGGAAAACCTGGTAAAATCACACGCCTGCGGCATAGGCGATGAAGTACCGAGGGCAATCGTGAAAATCATGTTGCTGCTGAAAATCCAGTCGCTCAGTTATGGTTTTTCGGGCGTTCAGGTGGAAACAGTCGAACGTTTGATCGATTTTTATAATAATGACGTTCTTCCGGTAATTTATACACAAGGTTCACTGGGCGCATCTGGCGATCTCGCACCGCTTGCGCATTTGTCACTTCCGCTGATTGGTCATGGCGAAGTCTACTTCAACGGACGGAAAATGCACGCCAGGGAAGCACTTTCGCTGCAGGGTTGGTCGCCGGTGGTTCTTAAATCAAAAGAAGGTCTTGCGCTTTTGAACGGCACACAGTTTATGAGCGCTTATGGTGTTTACATCCTGCTTAAATCCTGTAAATATTCTTATCTCGCTGATCTTATCGGAACCATTTCCCTTGAAGCTTTTGATGGACGCAAAGAACCTTTCAGCGAGCAGATCCATATGATACGACCGCACAAAGGGCAAATCGTAACATCAAGGCGCGTACTCGAATTTCTGGAAGGCAGCGAACTTATTGCGCAGCATAAGAAACATGTCCAGGATCCGTATTCCTTCAGGTGTATTCCTCAGGTACACGGCGCTTCAAAAGACGCAATTGATTATGTAAAAAAAGTTTTCAAGACCGAAATAAATTCTGTTACCGATAATCCGAACATCTTCATGGAAAGCGACCAAATCCTTTCCGGAGGCAATTTCCACGGTCAGCCACTCGCCATAGCACTTGATTTTCTCGCGATAGCGCTTGCGGAGCTTGGAAGCATTTCCGAGAGACGCACCTATCAGTTAATTTCCGGCTCACGAGGACTGCCGGCTTTCTTGATTGAGAATCCGGGCTTGAACTCGGGTTTTATGATTCCACAATATACTGCAGCAAGCATTGCCAGCCAGAACAAGCAATTGGCGACTCCGGCCAGTGTAGACAGTATTGTGTCAAGCAACGGACAGGAAGATCATGTGAGTATGGGTGCCAACGCGGCGGTGAAAGCGCTTCAGGTGATCAACAATCTTGAACGTATCATTGCCATTGAGCTGATGAATGCTTCGCAGGCAATGGCATTCCGCAACCCGTTGAAGTCTGGTGAATTTATTGAAATGTTCCTGAGATCGTATCGCGAGGAAGTTCCGTTTTTAACTGAAGACCGCATACTTCATAACGATATCGAGAACACGATCAGGTTCCTGAAAAGTTTCAGGATAGATGAAGAACTTCTCAATTAATTTAACGCAGAACATTTTCCGGTGCTGTATAAATTCTATAATTTTACTGTAAGTTGCTGATTTTAAATAGTTAAGTTATGGAAACAGAAAATTCAGGAATGGGTATGCAGGAAGAATTGCAAAGCCCGATAAGTGATATTGAAGCCGTTGGCGATGGTTTGTCAGACGGTACACAGGTTGAAGAAACCGTACCTGAAGTGCAGCGGAAGTGCCGGCATTCAGATCATTCAGTCAGCAGGAAGTACAGGATGTTTTCCAACCATTGTTCGGCCAATGATATGCCGCACACGCGTACGAGTTTTTAGTAAGCCTCGGGTATGATGGTACGGAATGTGAGGTTTATTCTCGGGCTGCTGCATTTTTTTGTCTTCGGGAGTTCGTGGAGCCAGTTGTCCTGTGTTGTTCCGCCCATAATCAGAAGGCTGCCGCTTTTCAGGATAACAGCTACAGTTTCCTTGGTTTTTTTATTTTTAAAAACAAAACGCCTTTCCGCGCCAAGGCTTACCGATGCTATCGTCGGGTTCTTACCGAGTTCTTTTTCGTTATCACTGTGCCACGACATTCCTTCATCGCCGTCATGGTAGAGATTGAGCAGGCAGGAATTAAAAGTTTTACCGGATGCGTCTTCGATGAGCGCCTTCAAGTCAAGCAGTTCTTTCGTCCAGGGTAAAGGTTGCTTTGTGCTGCCGGAGTAACTATAGGTAAGTCCCGCGTTGCCATACCAGGCGGTTTTCCTTTTCATGATGTTAATTTTACCAAAAATTTTAACTTGGTCGGACTGCCAGTTTATCGTTTCAAGAAGTGCTTTAAAATAATAGTTCGACTCAGATTCATTTAAAAATTTTTCAAGATATAAGGCTTCACCATCATAAGGCAGCAGATTGTTTTCTTTCATCGGACACAGATATTGTAAAGATAGATCGCTTGCCAATGATAAGCTAAAATGATTTCAAAGCCGAGCGGATTTCTATATCTTTAATTAAATCATTTAAAAATGGAAGACAATAAAAAAACAGGGATGAATGATCGGGAAGATCAAGGCAACCCACAGTATGAATCATCTTCGGAAAATCATGATGCGTACGAAACGCGGCCAACCGGCGATGACATAGTTAGTGAAGGGCAGGAGCACAGGCATCATCAGCAACATGGAAACAGGAAGTACCAATCGCACACAAACCATTCCTCGGCCAATGACCAGCCTGGCAATACCACAGATACCAATCTGGGAAGAGAACATAATTTTTAAATAAGAAAGCCTCACATTACTGCGAGGCTTTTTTATTTAATCAATTAAAAATTATTGATTCGTTGGCTCTTCCGTTTTTTGAACGGTCACCGTGAGTTCATCGGCATTTTCGTCGGCAAGATCCATGTAGATTTCATCACCTACATTGATTTTCGAAATGATTATTTCTTCTGCCAGCGCATCTTCAACATATTTCTGGATCGCCCTTTTAAGCGGTCTTGCACCAAATTGTTTGTCAAAACCTTTATCTGCAATAAATGCCTTGGCTTTATCTGAAAGATTCAGTGTGTAACCCAGTTCAGAAATTCTTGCATAGAGCTTTTTCAATTCGATTTCTATAATCAGGTCGATGTGTTCTTTTTCAAGCGGGTTAAAAACAATTACATCATCGATCCTATTCAGGAATTCAGGTGCGAAAGCTTTTTTCAAGGCATTTTCAATGATGCTTTTTGAATGATCATCAGCCTGGAGTGTCCTTGCAGAAGTGCCAAATCCAACACCTTGACCAAAGTCTTTCAGTTGGCGTGCACCAACGTTTGACGTCATGATAATAATCGTATTCTTAAAGTCGACTTTACGGCCGAGGCTGTCTGTCAAAAATCCGTCATCAAGCACCTGAAGCATCATGTTGAATACATCGGGGTGTGCTTTTTCGATTTCGTCAAGAAGCACCACACAATAGGGTTTTCTGCGGACTTTTTCGGTGAGCTGTCCGCCTTCTTCATAACCAACATATCCCGGAGGCGCTCCGACAAGTCGCGAAATCGCAAATTTCTCCATGTATTCGCTCATATCGATACGGATAAGCGCATCTTCAGAATCAAACAATTCTTTCGCAAGCACTTTCGCAAGCTGTGTTTTACCAACCCCGGTTTGTCCCAAGAAAATAAACGACCCGATCGGGCGGTTAGGGTCTTTCAATCCCGCGCGGTTACGTTGGATCGAACGGGCAATTTTAAGCACTGCCTCTCTTTGACCGATGACTTTGTTCTCGATAAGTTCAGGCAGTTTTGCAAGTTTGTTGCTTTCTGTCTGAGCCACGCGATTCACAGGAATTCCGGACATCATCGACACTACATCGGCTACATTGTCTTCAGTTACCTGGATGCGGTTGTTTTTTGACTCTTCTTCCCATTGTTCCTGGGCAAGTGCAAGATCTTTTTCAAGACGCTTTTCATCATCACGCAGTTTTGCGGCTTCTTCGTATTTCTGTTTTTTGACAACAGTATTCTTTAACTCACGCACTTCTTCAAGTTGACGCTCAAGGTCAAGGATCTGCTTCGGAACATCAATATTTGTAATGTGGACACGCGAACCCGCTTCGTCAAGCGCATCAATCGCTTTGTCTGGAAGGAACCTGTCAGACATGTACCGGTTTGTCAGCTTAACGCAAGCTTCAATCGCTTCCTGCGAATAAGTTACATTGTGGTGGTCTTCGTATTTATTCTTAATGTTATTCAGGATGGTAATTGTTTCTTCAACAGATGTCGGTTCAACAATCACTTTCTGGAAACGTCTTTCAAGCGCTCCGTCTTTTTCAATATACTGGCGATATTCATCAAGTGTTGTAGCGCCAATACATTGAATTTCGCCACGCGCCAGTGCAGGTTTGAACATGTTTGATGCATCAAGTGAACCTGTAGCGCCACCGGCTCCGACAATGGTATGGATCTCATCTATAAAAAGGATGATATCGTCATTTTTCTCAAGCTCGTTCATTACGGCTTTCATTCGCTCTTCAAACTGACCACGATATTTCGTGCCGGCGACAAGACTTGCAAGATCAAGGGTAACGACACGCTTGTTGAATAGGATGCGCGATACCTTTTTCTGGATAATGCGCAACGCCAAACCTTCGGCAATTGCTGATTTACCAACGCCTGGCTCACCAATGAGCAGCGGGTTGTTTTTCTTGCGTCGGCTAAGGATTTGCGAAACACGTTCGATTTCCTTTTCACGGCCTACGACCGGGTCAAGTTTTCCGTCCTCGGCCATTTCAGTCAGGTCACGTCCAAAATTGTCAAGGACCGGAGTTTTTGACTTTTTGTTCGATTTGTTAGCAGGATTGTTGAAGCTGCTTTCTTTTAGACTGTCATCTTGTCCTGAATCGTCATTGAACGACTCGTTGCGCGGCAGGTTTTCTAAAAATTCTTCTTCGTTCGGACTCATATTTAAATATTGTTCTTTGGCTGTATCATAATCGATTTTCATCTTATTCAACAGCTTGGTTGTAGGATCATTTTCGTTTCTAAGGATGCAAAGGAGCAGGTGAGCAGTACTGATAGAGTTGCTCTGGAACACCTTTGCTTCCAGGAATGTTGTCTTAAGCGCCCTTTCAGCCTGACGTGTCAGGTGAAGGTTTTTCTTTTCGTTGCTTATATCGGCGTTTGGATTGGCAGGACTCAATATTTCGACTTTTCTGCGTAAATGATCAAGATCAATTGACAAGTTGTTCAATATATTGATGGCTTTGCCGTTTCCGTCTCTTAAAATGCCCAGCATCAGATGTTCAGTCCCAATAAAGTCATGCCCTAAACGCAGGGCTTCTTCCTTACTGTACGTAATGACATCCTTAACTCTTGGGGAAAAATTATCGTCCATAACTGGTAGGATTGTAAATAAATTAGCAAATTTCTGCGCCGGCTGGCAAAAACCGTACCCTGCGGAATCAACTGACAGCTAAGTGACAAAAAAATCTCGGGATTCGGAATCTATTTAATATTATTTTATCAACTGTTATAATAGTGCGCTTTGTTAATAAATCCTGTTAAAAATCAAGTAGCACATAAACGTAAAAAGCACGGGAAACCTTATATTAGCAGGATTTTTTTAACCAACAACTTTAAAATCAGAAATTGTCTATGGCTGACGGGGATAAGTTAATTCCGATTAATATTGAAGATGAAATGAAATCAGCCTACATCGATTATTCGATGTCGGTTATTGTATCAAGGGCGCTGCCTGACGTGCGCGACGGGCTTAAGCCTGTGCACAGGCGGGTTCTTTATGGAATGTATGAACTTGGCGTACTTTCAAACCGCGCTCACAAAAAATCCGCGAGGATCGTCGGTGAGGTTTTGGGTAAGTACCATCCACACGGCGATACTTCTGTTTATGATGCGATGGTGCGTATGGCTCAGGAATGGAGTTTACGCTATTTATTGGTCGACGGACAGGGTAACTTCGGGTCCATAGATGGCGACAGTCCTGCTGCAATGCGTTATACGGAAGCCCGTATGAGGCGGATCGCAGAAGAAATCCTCGCCGATATCGATAAAGAAACCGTTGACTTTCAACTCAACTTCGATGATACGTTATATGAGCCTAAGGTAATGCCTACCAAAGTGCCTAACCTTCTTATTAACGGGGCTTCGGGAATTGCCGTTGGTATGGCTACCAATATGCCGCCGCACAACTTAACTGAAGTTGTGAACGGAACCCTGGCATACATAGACAACAACGATATTGAAATCGATGAACTGATAGAGCATATTAAGGCTCCTGACTTCCCGACGGGCGGTGTTATTTATGGTTATGATGGTGTTCGTGAGGCTTTTAAAACCGGTCGTGGGCGTATCGTGATGCGCGCCAAGATTAATTTTGAAGAAGTCGAAGGCCGCGAGGCGATTGTTGTCAGTGAGATTCCATATCAGGTCAATAAGGCCGAGATGATCAAAAAAACCGCCGATCTTGTCAATGACAAAAAGATTGAAGGTATTGCAAATATCCGCGATGAATCAGACAGAACAGGAATGCGAATCGTTTATATCCTTAAACGTGATGCTGTTCCAAATGTCGTCCTTAATACATTATACAAGTTCACCCAACTTCAGGCATCTTTCAGCGTAAATAACATTGCGCTTGTGAACGGGCGTCCCCAGATGCTGAACCTGAAAGATATGATCCACTACTTTGTGGAACACCGTCATGATGTAGTTGTCCGCAGGACGCAGTTCGAGCTCCGCAAAGCGGAAGAAAGGGCGCACATTCTTGAAGGACTTATTATAGCGTCGGATAATATTGATGAAGTAATCCGGATTATCCGCGCCTCAAAAGACGGTGACGAGGCAAGGACAAACCTTATTGAAAGGTTTTCGCTTTCCGAAATACAGGCGCGTGCAATCGTGGAAATGCGTTTAAGGCAGCTTACCGGACTCGAACAGGACAAGCTTCGCGCAGAATACGAGGAAATAATGAAACTCATTCAGCGTTTAAAGGATTTGCTTGCGAGCAAGGAGCTGAGGATGGAGCTTATAAAAACTGAATTAACTGAAATTCGTGATAAATACGGCGATGAACGCCGCTCAACAATAGAATATGCGGGTGGAGACGTCAGTATTGAAGATCTTATCGCCGATGAAAATGTTGTTATCACAATTTCACATGCAGGATACGTCAAGCGTACACCGCTTTCGGAATATAAAACCCAAAACCGGGGCGGAGTAGGACAGAAAGGCGTGGCAACACGCGACCAGGATTTCCTCGAACATCTGTTTGTGGCGACAAATCACCAATACATGATGTTCTTCACCCAAAAAGGAAAATGTTTCTGGATGCGGGTGTACGAAATTCCGGAAGGCAGTAAAACCAGCAAAGGGCGTGCGATCCAAAACCTGATCAACATCGAAAGCGATGATAAAGTGAAAGCTTTCATCTGTACGCAGGATTTGAAAGACCAAAAATACATCAACAGCCATTATGTCATGATGGCTACAAAGCAGGGACAAGTCAAGAAAACACTTCTTGAGCAATATTCACGGCCGAGACAGAACGGTATCGCAGCCATAACCATCCGCGAAGACGATGAATTGCTGGCAGCAAAATTAACAACCGGGGAGAGTCAGGTGTTGATCGCTGTAAAATCAGGCAAACTGGTACGTTTTGAGGAAGGAAAAACCCGGCCAATGGGAAGAAGCGCTTCCGGAGTACGTGGAATCACTCTGGCAAATGACGAAGATGAAGTGATTGGAATGGTTTCGGTAAACGATATGACGAGTGAAATCCTTGTCGTTTCTGAAAAAGGATACGGCAAACGCTCATCGTTGGAAGATTACCGTATCACCAACCGCGGAGGAAAAGGTGTCAAGACCTTAAACATCACCGAAAAAACCGGCAAACTGATTTCAATAAATAGTGTCACCGATGCCGATGACCTGATGATTATCAATAAATCGGGTCTCACGATACGAATGGAAGTCTCCGATCTGCGTGTTATGGGAAGGGCAACTCAAGGTGTCCGCCTGATCAACATCAAAGAAAATGATTCCATCGCCGCAGTGACCAAAGTCATCAAGGAAGAGGAAGTAATCGTCGAGACCGAAGACGGAGAAACAGTGCTTAACGTAGAAGCAATATCAAATCCTGAAATTTCAGACGATCTTGCAGAACGCACTGATGAAACACCTAATGAAGAAGAATAAACAAAATTAAAATGAAAAAATTTATAGTAATCGCAGCCGCTGTGCTGTTTAACTTCACTGCTTCCGCACAAAAGGATGAAATGAAGGTTTTGAAAAGGATATACGATAAGGAAAAGCTGAATGATAAGGACATCGCCGAATACAAAACTGCGGTTTCGGCCCTGGAACCTTATATAGCTTCCGCCTCTGAAGCTGATCGCGTGTATATGAATTATTTGAAAGTGCAGGTGCCGTCACTTGAACTTAATGCACAGCTTGAGAAACCTGAAAACCAGAATCAGTCAAAGATGCTAATGTTGTTCATGAAGACCTACAACATTAAAAACATCCCGCCAATAGCAGAAGCTTATAATGCGGTCCTTAATCATGAAAAACAGACCGGCAAAAAAGTATATACCAAAGATATTGAAGAGGAATATACTACCGTTGCGCCAATGCTACAGCAATATGCCGTCACACTTGCGAATCAAAACAACTACAAAGACGCCGCGAGGATTTTATACAGTATGTACCTTATGAGTCCGTCAAACCAGGACATGCTCTATAATGCCGCTAACTTTGCCCTGAACGCCAAAGATTATGATCTGGCGCTTCAATATTATAATGAGTTAAAAAACCTCAACTATTCAGGCGAGGGAACAGCTTACATCGCTAAAAACCGCGCAACCGATCAGGAAGATGTTTATCCGACCAAAGAACAACGCGACAGAATGGTAACTCTGGGGACGCACTCTTTGCCAAGAGAGGAAAAAATACCATCAAAACGCGGTGAAATTTATAAAAACATTGCGCTGATTCTTGTAAATAAAGGGAAAGTCGAGGAAGCAAAAGCCGCCCTTGCAGAAGCAAAAAAACAAAATCCCGATGATACTTCATTGCTCCTCACAGAAGCTGATATGTACCTGACCCTGAAAGACACAGAGACATATAAAAAACTCATCAGCCAGGTGTTGGAGAAAAATCCGAATGATGCAGATCTTGTTTACAACCTTGGAGTAATCAGCATGCAGTCTAATCAGGATGCCGATGCCGAAAAGTATTTCGCACGAACAATCGAGATCAATCCGGATTATATCAATGCATACATCAATCTTTCAGCGCTGAAATTAAAGGGCGACAAGAAAATTGTTGATGAAATGAACAAACTCGGCACCACAGAAAAAGACAATAAACGATATGCTGTCCTTAAAAAAGAACGCGAAGCATTGTTTAAAGGCGCATTGCCCTATCTTGAAAAAGCATATGCCATCGATGCTAAAAATGATTCCGTGATAGACAATCTCATCGGTGTTTACGGTTTCCTCGAGATGACCGATAAACAAAAAGCAGTCAAAGCAGCGCGAAGCAACTAATTGGTCAAAGCATAAAAAAAGCCCCGTAACTTACGGGGCTTTTTTATATATACTTTTTAATTACTCGCAACTTGTGCGTATGTCGGTTGACTTCCGCGTTGTAAATGCCAAGGTGGTCAAGTCTGTCGACACGAACCTTTCCGCTCGCATGGATGATATAATTGTTCTCCATGATAATCCCGACATGGATAATTTTTCCTTCATCATTGTCAAAGAAAGCCAAATCGCCCGCCTCACTCTCTTCAATAAAACTCAAAGCCTCGCCTTGGGCAGCCTGTTGTGAGGCATCACGCAGCAGCTTGTAACCGTTCAGCTTGTAAACCATTTGCGTGAATCCGGAACAATCAATCCCGAAAGGCGTTTTGCCACCCCATAAATAAGGCGCGTTCAGGTAAAGAAAGGCGGTCTGGATAAGCTGCTGCTTTGGCTTTAAGCCACTTGTACTGAGGCCTTCAAAGACAAACTTCTCCACATTTACATCTTGAAGATCAAGAAATCCAAGCGATGCGCCGAGTGGTATTGGCATCAAAAGATTTTCGTTTCCGGTAACATACTCAATAAGATCGGCATTTAGCGTTGGTGAAACTTCCGAAAGCCCGTCAAACGCCACCTTCGAAATCATCCGATATTGCTTCGTATCAGCCCAGCCTTCATAACCGTCATAAGCCAAACGAAGCTTCGACCACTGCCGGTTCTGCTCGAGGATCTCAAAATGCTCTCCAAACAGCATTTGCGACACGATTTCGCTGCGGTCATTTGGTTCCGCACGCAAAGGCACAATGGCTAAATTACAAATTCCGAACATAGGTATTTTTAAAGGTAATGCTGAATTCAGCCGACATTAGTCAAATGAAATTCAGCATTTTTTTATTTTTTCTGGAGCAATTTCCCGCTTTCCGCTTCAATCTTTTTGTTTCAGCATCTTCATCAATCCGCAACCGCTTCCACAAAAAGGATTTCCGCTGCAATCGGGGCTGGGCCGTCAGGTAAAATTAAGCTCTCTCGATCACAATTGCCGATGCGCCGCCGCCGCCATTACAAATAGCCGCCGCTCCGATTTTTGCATTATTCTGTTCAAGGACATTCAAAAGTGTCACAATGATCCTTGCTCCCGAACATCCCAGCGGATGCCCAAGCGACACGGCGCCGCCATTGACATTAACTTTATTCTCGTCAAGTTCCAATATTTTCTGGTTCACAAGGCCAACCACAGAAAAAGCTTCATTGAATTCAAAAAAGTCAACATCCGCAAGCGAAAGCCCGGCTTTCTTAAGCGCTTTCGGCAATGCTTTGGACGGACTCGTAGTAAACCATTTCGGTTCCTGTTCCGCATCTGCATAACTTCTGATGTAGGCAAGCGGCCTTAATCCAAGCGAATTGGCTTTTTCTTCGCTCATCAATACAATTGCCGCTGCGCCATCGTTAATTGTCGATGCATTTGCCGCCGTTACCGTTCCTTCTTTTGAAAATACAGCGTTGAGTGACGCAATCTTATCCAGTTTTACGTTGGTGTATTCTTCATCTTTGGTCACCATAACAGGATCACCTTTGCGCTGCGGCACGGCAACCGGAACAACCTCGTTGCTGAATTTTCCGTCTTCCCATGCTTTCGCAGAACGTTGGTATGATGTAATGGCATGTTTGTCCTGGTCTTCACGCGAAATATTGTATTCTTTCGCGCATAAATCAGCGCAAACGCCCATTGCATTATTATCGTAAGCATCTGTGAGTCCGTCTTTTTGGAGTCCGTCAAGCATTGTAGCAGGCCCGAATTTGCTTCCATTCCTCAAATGCAGGTAATGTGGAATAAGGCTCATATTTTCCATTCCGCCCGCGATAACGATTTCTGCATCACCGGCCATAATCGCCTGAGCGCCCTGCATCACAGCTTTCATGCCTGATGCACAAACTTTATTTATAGTAGTTGCGACAACAGTATCTGGCAAACCGGCAAGTCGGGAAGCCTGTCGTGCCGGCGCTTGTCCAACACCAGCCTGGACAACGTTACCCATCAGCACTTCATCTACAAGATTATGATCAAGATTAATTTTATCGAGTGCGCCTTTAATTGCAGCAGCACCTAATTTCGATGCAGTTACAGATGACAGTGCGCCCATGAAACTTCCTATCGGCGTCCTTGCCGCTGAAACAATAACAATCCTTTTATTCATCACGGTTTGATTTATTAAGGTGCGAATTTAAGGATTTTGTGCAAATACCTGATTACAAAGTCCATTATTTGCGAATTGCGCCCCATGGTTTGCTATGCATTTGATTGCTAGATGTTTTTCTGGCATGAAAGAAAAAACATTAAAAAAAGCATACATTTACTTGTAAATTTTAGATTAACAGTTTAGATTTGCAACCGCTTAAAAAGTTAAGTTCTTTGAGCTGGAGAGTTGCCTGAGAGGCCGAAAGGACATGTTTGCTAAACATGCGTATGGGAAACTGTACCAAGGGTTCGAATCCCTTACTCTCCGCAAGCATAGGTTTTTTCGGGGTGTAGCGTAGCCCGGTCATCGCGCCTGGTTTGGGACCAGGAGGTCGCAGGTTCGAATCCTGCCACCCCGACTAAATTTTTTGGATTTCGAATTGCTCATCCATGGAGCACTGCCTTCAAAAGCAGGCGGTCGAAATAAGACAGCGGACGCATAGCTCAGCTGGATAGAGCACCTGCCTTCTAAGCAGGCGGTCGAAGGTTCGAATCCTTCTGCGTTCACGAATAAATCAATAACCCGCATAGGTTGAAATTTTAATTTCATGCCTATGCGGGTTATTGATTTTCAAAGTGGAGCTTTTAAGGATGTGCGCAGCAAATCCTTTCGTGAATCACGAACGGGAAATATGTGAGGTTGAAATTTTAATTTCATGCCTTTGCGGGTTATTGATTTTCAAAGCGGAGCTTTTAAGGATGTGCGGAGCAAATCCTTTCGTGAATCACGAATGGGAAAATGTCATAATTTTAATTTCAGGTCTTTTTTGGTTGTTGATTCAAAGCGAAGCTTTAAGATGTGCGCAGCAAATCCTTCGTTGATCTTTCCGGCCTTTGATTTCCCATCAAAGATTCCCTAGCAATTGTTATATGGCTAATTAGCGGTTGCAGCTTTTGTAGTTTTTGCGTATATTTATTCCTCAACGAAAATCACAATGAAAAATATCCTCCTGTTACTGCTCAGTTTTTCGGCATTATTCGCCTCGGCACAGGTTAAAGCGCCGGAAACAGATTTTATCCTTCAAAACAAAGTTGTTTTCTGGCAGCATACCTATGACATAGCCGAGAAATCCTCATCGGAAATTTCATCCATGGTTAAGGAAAGAATGGCTTCAGTCACTGCCGACACTGTCGTTGCAACCAATCAGGCACAATTCACGCTTCCTGTAAAGCGCGATAAAGTCAACTTTAAAAAGTATGGCGGCACATCATTCAACACGATAGCATTTGCACAGCTTTATATGGATTATAGTGTTGTTATTGATGTTTCCGACAATAAATATCGTGTTACCATCCGTCAGATCAAACTGGATAACAGGGACGCAACTGAAAAAAAAGCCGGCGATCTTTCAACTTTTGTCTGCAACACCAGCAACATCTCTTTCAGAACCGATGAAGGAACCAGGAAAGGAATGCAATACATGCACAAACACTTCCTCGAAAAATTCGATATTACCGCGGCGATTCCTGTAAATACAAATTCTAAATAAGCAAAGTTGAAATTTTGTCTGTTTGTCATTTCCGTATTGATTTCTTTGCAGCAATTGAATGCGCAAGCCACAGTTGCCGATACGACATTTGTAAATGTTCGGGATTACAGTACTGATTTGGTCCTGGATATGAAGTACGCGACTGATAAAAACTTTCTCGGAACAAAGGTTTATAATTGTGCAGAATGTTTCCTCCGACATAAAACCGTGAAGGCGCTTATAGCAGCCAACAATGAAGTTCTGAAGAAAGGCTACCGCATAAAACTCTACGACTGCTACAGGCCTGTTGATGTGCAAAAGAAAATGTGGAAAATTGTTTCGAATCCTATTTATGTTGCCGATCCTGCGAAAGGCTCAATCCACAACCGTGGCGGGGCAGTCGACCTTACCCTTATTGATGAAAAAGGCGAGGAGCTGGATATGGGAACGGCGTTCGATCATTTCGGACCCGAAGCAGCGCATAAATACAAGGGTTTGACATCGCACATACGTAAAAATCGCAAGCTTCTTAAAAAAATAATGCTCCGCCACGGCTTTACTGCCTTTGATTCTGAATGGTGGCACTACAACCTCGCGGGCTCAGGGAAAGACAGTCTGTCAAACTTTAAATGGGACTGCGATTAGTCCTCCAGGCAATGGAGTGTCTCGACAAAGTAACCTGAAGGATTATAAATCTTTCCATCAAGTTCCGATTTTAGCTCATCCTTAATGATGTAATCTATGGTTTCGGTGGAATACTTGATCCTGATTAGGGAAACTGGGGATTTCTTTAATTCTTCATAAGAATCTTTTCGGAAGAGGAAAAAACCGCTCATTACACGGTTATTGACACCTTTTTGGTCCCTGATGGAAGTTCCGCAATTTTCAACATCGATATGCATCAGTGTCACAATTTTTCCATTGTTAAGCTGAAGATAAATCCGGGAATTCTTATCAAAACATTGCGCCTTGATAAAGCCGCTGCTCTTCTGGATAAGCTGCGTGTTTAACGTTGGCAGCCCATCAGTCTCAGCGAGGGAGAAAAAGAGGTAAGAGGAATTCCCGCCGAAATTTTTTTCATGAACAAGATATTCCGATGTTGACCTGTAGGTTCCCAATGAATCCTTTACAGTGGTAGAAAACGCACATGGCCGCTGTGCAGAGATTAATCCCGAGAACAGCAGGGCAAAAAGCAAATAAACAATCTTCATCATGATATTTTGCTGCAAATTAAAACTATTTTATTGTTGTTTAGATCAGTCGTAAAAAAAGAATATACATTACCGCCGGGCTTGATTTTCCATTTTTTATATAACGATTCCGGAGTTTCCTGAAAATTTCGCGTAGTGATATTGCTTTGCCGAACATCAGCAATAAATTGTTTCATCGACTTGCGATCATAAGCAAGGGCATTGTCGATCCTGAAAACACGGCCCGGGAATTCAATCACATTTTCTGAAGTGTACAAATGTGAATGCTGATGGAGTTTCGCGAGATCAAAGTGTGAACTGACTTCATCGAATGCGCCCGACTTCATAATTGCTGCGTTCGGCTCATAAAGATAGATGGAAGGCTTTGCAAACCGAACTGCAGCATCAGTTCCCAAAGTGAATTCAAACTTTTCGGTCGTATCACGCGCAAAATTCACGGTGCAGACCTTTATCTTCGAGTTGTATCCTTTTTTCAGTACGTAAAGCAATTCCTTCACCTCATTCTTCACAGCGACAACATGAACTGCAGCAACATTTTCCAATTCGGAGATCCCGGCAGAAATGTCCAGGATCGGCGAGGTTTTTATCAGGATATTATCGGCATACGAAAAATATTCTTCAAGATTATCAGGAACATTTGGCAGGCAATCCCTCAGCATAAAGACTTTTCCTTTGGCCTCGTTCCTTCGTGCCGGATCAGCATAAAGCCAGTCATATTTCTGGGGTTGCATACGAAGTAGATCAATACTGTCGCCAACATGACTGTTGATATTTTTGGCACCAAGCTGAATGAAGTTGTGCGCTGCAATCGCCGCCAGTTCCGGATGCTGCTCACAATAAGTCACCGCTGTAACTTGTTTTGAAAAATAATATGAATCGACACCAAAGCCGCCGGTAAGATCAGCGATTTTTTCACCTGAAACGATTGTTGCTTTGTATTGCGCGGTTGTTTCAGAAGATGTCTGTTCCATCGGGACGCGGCCAGGATAAATGATTCCTTTATTGTTGTACCACGGCGGAAGCTTGTCTTTTGCTTTTGATTTTGCGGAAATTTGATTCATGATGTCAGCCCACAGAACTCCGGAAAAAGGATTTTTTCCAAGGGCGAGCGAGGAGATGTCAGTGCCGGTTTTTTTGTCGATATAATCCTGAATTTCAGGATCCAGCAAGCGATGATCAAAACTAAAGGATGAATTTTCCATAAATTATAAACCCGCCACAAAAGTAGCGGGTTTTTTTATAACCAATTTAAATATTATGGTTGGGCAAAACTGTTTCTTGCGCCTCCCGAAGTGAATATTGCATTGATCCTGGTTTTTTGGCCCTGCGAGAACATGAACATTGCGCGGTCATCGGTATAATCCATATAATTCATCGTCATCTCGATTGGCGTTCCTGAACATGTGCTGTAATGTGGATAGGCTGGCTTGCCGTAATTTGGCGCATTGTGGGTTGGCGTATCTGAAACCAAGTCGGTTCCGCATGCGGTATCGCCCCAGATATGGCGCAGGTTCATCCAGTGGCCAACTTCATGCGTGGCAGTACGCCCAAGATTATATGGATAGCTGGCGGTGCCTGAAAGTCCGACATAACGCGAATCAATCACAACACCATCTGTCGATGACGGACCGCCCGGAAACTGCGCGTAGCCCAATATTCCACCACCAATAGTGCAAACCCAAAGGTTAAGTTTTGTGGTCGGGCTTGTAGGGTTAAGGCCGCCTTTTGTGGTTTTCTTCATATCGTTGTTGGTTCCCCATGAAGTTTTGGTGGTTGCTTTTCTGTAAACAGCATCAAGAACGAAGGTGATTCCAACATTGGCCTTTACGCCTGCAAACTGTGCAGGAACCTGATTGAAGTCGGAGTTGGTAGCGTTGAAGTCTTTGTTCAGTACATCAATCTGTGACTGGATTCTGCTCAATGAAATGTTTTCCGCCGCGGTTTTGTAAAGTACGTTTACAACAACCGGAATCTGGATTTTGCCGTTTACAAGTTTGCCCTCGCGGGCCGTTCTTTCGGTAAAGGCTTCTATTTTGTTTACGTTTTCGGCGAACTCAGGATTATCCCTTAATTGTTGCTCGAATACTTCCTGGGTGGCACAACCTCTTTTGGCGGTCTCGCCTGTTGCGCCTGTTTCACCAGCGGCCTTTACTTCATCATCATTCTGACATGAAAACAGCGCAGTAAATATCACTGCCGATACCAATAATTTTTTCATAATATTAAGATTTGGGTTTCTTGAATAACTGCTCCCAAATCTGAAATATTGCGCAAAAAATTGAAATTTAACAATCTGCCGCTGATGAAGCTGGTGCAAATATGTTAATTGTTGAAGACGTAGTTCATAAGATTGGCACCCATTTTTAACGCCTTTTCGCGAACCTCAACCGGGTCATTGTTCACTTCGGCATCTTCCCATCCGTCGCCAAGATCTGTTTCGTAGGTATAAAGCAGCACAAGCCGTCCTTCAAGAAAAATTCCGTAGGCATGTGGCGCTTTTCCGTCATGTTCGTGAATTTTCGGGATTCCGGCGGGGAAAGGATAGGGCTTTTGGAAGATCGGATGGCTTACGGGAATTTCAACAAGATCAACATCGGGAAATATCTTCTTGATTTCGCGGCGGGCGTATTGATCCAGGCCGTAGTTGTCATCCATGTGAAGAAATCCTCCCGCAGCAAGGTATTTTCTCAGGTTTGAGATATCGGAATCGCTAAAAACGACATTTCCGTGGCCGGTCATGTGTATAAAAGGATAAGACAATAAATCCGGACTCGAAGGCTCAACAGTTGCAGGTTTTTGCTTCAGCCTTGTGCTGATGTTTTTATTGCAGTATCTAATGAGGTTCGGGAGTGATGTAGGGTTGGCGTACCAATCGCCTCCGCCGGAATATTTCAGCAACGCGATTTCCTGTGATGCCATCTGCTGGACCGAAGCCAGAAGAAGTATAATCAATATCTTTTTCATGTTATTTTTCGTTTATGAATGCTACGCTGTGGCAGGCTGTAATTGCCGCCGTTTCTGTACGCAACCGTGTTTGCCCGAGCGACACGGGAATATATCCCGAATCAAAAGCCGACGCTATTTCCTTTGCCGTAAAATCACCTTCAGGACCAATTAACACAGTGACGTCGGTTTCCGGAGAAATCACTTGTCTTAATGATTTTCTGTCTGATTCCTCACAATGTGCAACGCATTTTATCCCGTTGACATTCCGTTTAATGAATTCTTTAAACGGCACAGGTTCATTCAGTATCGGGAGATAGCATTGAAGCGATTGTTTCATTGCCGAAAGGAGGATTTTATGGAATCGTTCCGTTTTAACCGTTTGCCGTTCTGACCGCTGGCAAATTAAAGGCGTAATTTCGGTCACGCCAATTTCAGCAGCTTTTTCCAGGAACCATTCATAACGATCGTTCATTTTGGTCGGAGCCACTGCGAGATGCAGGCGGTAAGGTCTTTCAGGTACCACTTCCGAGGAAACGATTTCCACCATACATTTATTATCCGAAGCTACCGTGATCCGGCATCGGAACAACTTGCCCCGGCCATTTGTGACAAACATCATATCGCCGTTTGTTTTTCGCAACACTTTAATGATGTGACGGCTTTCTTCCCTGTCGAAAGAAAATCCGGGCGTGGTATCGGTGATGTCGGGGTTATAAAATAGTTGCATCAGAAAGTGGTTCTTGCTTTTGAAACTACGGACGAATCCTCGAAATCTGCAGCAAGGAATTTATAATAAGCCGCGATGCCGATCATTGCGGCGTTATCTGTTGTATATTCGAATTTCGGAATGAATGTCTGCCAACCGAAATGCGCTTCGCTGTCTTTCAACGCTTTTCTGATCCCTGAATTCGCCGACACGCCGCCGCCGATTGCAATTTGTTTTATCCCGGTTTCTTTTGCAGCAAGCTTCAGCTTATCCATCAGGATCCCGATGATCGTATGTTGCACCGAAGCACAAATGTCGGCAATGTTTTCTTTTATAAAATCAGGATTATCGGCAACTTTTTTCTGGATAAAATATAAAATGGCTGTTTTCAGTCCCGAAAAACTAAAATCGAGACCGGGTATTTTCGGTTTGGTAAAAGCATACGCCAACGGATTTCCCTGCTGCGCCAGCTTGTCGACCAACGGTCCGCCGGGATAGGGAAGCCCGAGTATTTTCGCGGTTTTGTCGAATGCTTCACCCACGGCATCGTCAGTGGTTTCACCAAGGATTTCCATATCAAAATAATCGTTCACTTTCACAATCTGCGTATGTCCGCCACTGATGGTCAGCGCAAGGAAAGGAAACGTTGGCTTCAATACTTCAGGCTCGTCGATAAAATGGGCAAGAATATGTGCCTGCATGTGATTTATGGCAATCAGCGGAATATCAAGTGCAAGGGAAAGTGATTTTGTAAACGAACTTCCAACAAGCAGCGACCCCATAAGTCCCGGACCCTGAGTAAAAGCAATGGCTGAAAGCTGCTCTTTTGCAATTCCTGCTTTTTTAAGCGCGGCATCGGTAACCGGAACGATGTGCTGCTGGTGCGCACGCGAGGCAAGTTCAGGAACAACGCCGCCATATTCCTGGTGAATCAGTTGGTTTGCCACAACATTCGACAGCACTTTGTCGTTCTGCAATACAGCCGCAGCGGTATCGTCGCAGGAGCTTTCGATGGCAAGGATGTAAACCGGGTTGTCGGACATAAAAGAGTGCCTGATTTTGAATTAAATTAACCAAAGCTCGGTAAAAAATTTATATTTTTACGGCAGGCAAATTTAGCGATTTTAACCCTTTTTTATTGGCTCGGACAAATTTGGCAATTAAAAAAACAGGAAGTATCAAAAGGTTTTGGAAAATAGCGCTCCGTACGCTGCTCGGGCTTATCCTGTTTTTGCTGCTGATGGGCATTGCACTTTCGCTTCCGTCGGTACAAACGAGACTTGGAAAATACATCACCGAAAGACTAAATAAAGACTACGGCACCGATATTACGGTGGATCGCGTGGCAATATCAGCGTTCGGAAGCGTTAAGCTTAAAGACGTACTCATCCGCGACCACCACAAGGACACACTTATTTTTTCCAAACGCATCCAGACCAATATCCTGAGCTTTCGCCAGCTTTATAACGGCGATCTTCTTTTTGGCGATATCCGCACCGACGGATTGCTCTTCTTCATGAAAATTTACAAAGGCGAAAAAGATTCAAACCTTGACAGGTTTATCAGGCTTTTTGATACCGGCAAAAAATCGTCAGACAGAAAGTTCCTGCTGCGGGCGAAAAATGTTTATGCCTCCGACAGCCGTTTTCTGCTGATCGACGAAAATAATGACGTTGAAAAAAGCCTTGATCTTTCCGGAATCAATGCATCAATTAAAAACCTTCAGGTTCACGGCCCCGATGTTACGATGCTGATCCGGAAAATGTCGTTTGCCGATCACCGCGGACTCTACGTAAAACAGCTTGCCACCGATTTTACCTATACGAAAAAGAACATCCTGCTGAAACAGCTTTCCATCCGCACCGAAAAATCGACTTTTGACGGCGATGTTGCACTGCGGTATGTACGCGAGGATTTTCTGGACTTCAGCAACAAGGTGCTTTTTGATATTAAAGGCGCGAAAGCCACGATTGCCACCAACGACATCAGGTATTTCTACAAAGAGATCGGGAAAGACATCCTTTTCATTTTCTCATCTGATATCACAGGAACGTTAAACAATTTTACGGCTACCAATCTCGCCCTGACCGACAGTAATTTTTCTGAAATAAAAGGAACGGTCAATTTCAGGAACCTGCTCGGAAATCAGGATGCCGGCTTTTATATGAAAGGGAATTTCGACAAAGTCTCGTCACAATACAAAGATCTTGTGGCGCTGCTTCCGAATATTCTGGGGAAAAAACTCCCTACATCGCTTCGGAAACTCGGAATGTTCAACCTGCGGGGGAAAGTCGAAATTACCATGGAATCGATTTCTTCCGATTTTTATATGACTTCCGCCCTGGGAAATATCCAGTCGAACCTGGCGATGACCAACATAGACAACATCGATAATGCGTCATATAACGGTTACATCATCCTTGAAAATTTCAATTTGGGAAAGATGCTCGACCGAACCGATGTTGGAACAGTAACTCTAAACGTAGATGTTGATGGAAAGGGTTTTACCGAAAAATATCTCAACACAAGCTTTAGCGGCGACGTGTACAGGATCAATTACAACGGCTATAATTACTCAAATATCGTCGTAAACGGAAACCTGAGCAAGCCGGTCTTCAAAGGCAGCATCAACATCAACGATCCGAACCTGTTCATGGATTTTGACGGACTGGTCAATCTTGCGAAAAAGGATATGGAGTATGATTTTCATGCGAAAATCGATTATGCCAACCTGGTCAAGCTGAAGCTGATGAAAAATGATACGGTTTCTGTATTCAAAGGCGATATCAGGATGCAGGTCAAAGGCAACACGCTTGACAATATGGAAGGAAATGTTTACATCACGCAGACTTCCTACCAAAACAACCGCGACACTTATATTTTTGATGATTTTAAAGTCACCTCGGCATTTGATGAAAACCGTATCCGCACCATCACGATAAATTCACCCGATATCATCCACGGAACAATCGTCGGGCAGTTTGAATTTGGGCAGGTCCCGAAAATGGTCGAAAATTCCCTCGGCAGCCTGTATGCAAATTATTCGCCCAATACGGTCAAGAAAGGGCAGTTCATGAAGTTTGATTTTACTGTTTATAACAAAATCATCGAAATTTTTTATCCGGGAATTTCATTGGGACAAAATACCGTCGTTAATGGAAACATTGATTCAGACAATGATGAATTCAAGCTTAATTTTTCATCGCCGCTGATTACAGCATTCGATAATTACTTTGACAGGATCAACATCAGGATCGATAATAAAAACCCGCTATACAACGCTTATGTCGAGATGGACAGCATCCGGACGAAGTATTATAAAATTTCCGATTTCAGTCTGCTGAACGTCACCACCAATGATACGCTATATGTACGGTCAGAGTTCAAAGGCGGCCCGCAGGCTGCAGATTTTTATAACCTGAACCTTTACCACACGATCGATGAGAACAGGAACAGCGTTGTTGGGATCAACAAATCAGAACTTAAATTTAAAGACAATCTCTGGTACCTGAATGAAAATGACGCGCCAGATAACCGGATTATTTTTGATAAGGCGCTGAAGCATTTTAATATCCAGAACATCGTCATGTCTCACGAAAACCAAAAGATCGCTTTAGACGGAAAACTGGAAGGAAAAACCAACAAAGACCTGAAGCTGACATTTGAGAATGTCGACCTCAGCAAAGTCACGCCGATGGTAAGCCGCTTTGATATCCAGGGCGACCTCAACGGAGGCGTCAATATCAGGCAAAACAGTAATGTTTATCAGCCAACTGCCTCACTTACGGTTGACCAACTTCAGGTGAACGGGGTTGAGCTTGGAAAACTCGCCGTTGATGTTCAGGGCGATGACAGTTTCCGGAAATTCTATGTCAACTCAACCATTGATAATAAGGATATCGAATCGTTTTCTGCCAAAGGCGAGCTTTCTATCCAAAACAAAGAAACCATTGCCGATCTTGACCTTCGCTTTAACCGGTTCAATCTCGGTTCGCTGAGTTCGCTCGGCGGAGATGTAATCACGAATATTCATGGTTTCACGTCGGGGACGACCAGAATTGAAGGGAACCTGAATGATCCAGAGATTAACGGAAGGCTGTTTCTTGACGATGCCGGACTCACGATCCCGTATCTCAATGTAAATTACGAACTTGAAAAGAAATCGATAGTTGATGTCACCGAAACATCATTTATAGTACGTAATGCGGCGCTTACCGATCCTAAATACAATACTTTCGGGGTGTTGAACGGGCGCGTCAGGCACCATAATTTCGGTGATTGGCAACTCGATCTCGACATTGCTTCCGACAGACTGCTTGCGCTCGATACCGAAGACAGTGAAGATGCAGCATACTACGGAACCGCATTCATCAATGGAAATGCAACAATTACCGGTCCGACCAGCGGATTGTTCATTAAGGTAAATGCGAAATCAGAATACGGAACCCAGATAAAAATCCCAATCAACGATGCGGAAGTAGCCGGGACGAGCAGCTACATCCATTTCCTTTCACAAAAGGAAAAGTACAATATTGAAAAGGGGATCGTTGAGCAGGCGCGTGATTATAACGGACTTGAACTGGAGTTTGATTTTGATATCACGCCCGATGCTGAAGTGGAAGTGATTCTTGATCGAAACACCGGACACGGAATCAAGGGAAAAGGCTTCGGCTCATTGCTTTTTAAGATCAACACGCTTGGGAAGTTCAACATGTGGGGAGATTTCCAGGCCTATGAAGGAGTATATAATTTCAAATACGGCGGACTGATCGACAAAAGATTCTCAGTAAAAAAAGGCGGTTCGATTACCTGGGAAGGCGATCCGATGCGCGCTGTCCTGAATATTGAAGCCATTTACAAAACAACCGCAAATCCTGCCGTACTTCTGGAAAATGCATCCTTCAATAAAAAAGTACCGGTGGAAGTAGTCGTTGGCATCAGGGGAAATCTCAGCAGCCCCGAGCCTGATTTCACCATTAATTTTCCAACGGTTAGTTCGGTCCTGCGTTCCGAAATCCAATACAAGCTCGACGATAAAGATACACGTCAAACACAGGCATTATACCTGTTGTCTTCAGGAGGTTTCCTAAGCGCGGAAGGTGTGAGTCAATCCGATTTTGCGGGCAACTTCTTTGAACGGGCAAGCGGAATTTTCAGCGACCTTTTTCAGGATGAAGACGGCAAGTTTGTCGTAGGGATCGATTATGTTTCACCCGATAAAAGGCCTGGAATTGAAACCGACGGACGTTTCGGCTTTACAGTTTCCACCAAAGTCAGCGACCGGATCACTTTTAACGGAAAAGTCGGCGTTCCTGTGGGCGGCATCAACGAATCGGCCATTGTCGGCGATGTTGAAGTTCAATACAGGGTTAACGAAGACGGAACGCTCAATCTCAGGGTTTTCAATCGTGAGAACGATATCAATTATGTGATCCAGCAAATTGGATACACGCAGGGAATCGGTATCAATTATGAAGTCGATTTTGATACTTTTAAAGAATTTGTCAACCGCGTTTTCAAGAATATGAAGCTTGACAGGGAACAGCCTGGTCCGGCCGAAATTATGCCCGATTCTGATTATTTTCCTGATTACATCGAAATGAACAGCGGCGAAAAGAAGAAGCCCGAAACTGAAAAAGTCAACGAGGAAGCCGTTCCTACCGACGATTAGATCTGCTGTTTTTCCCGCCCTTGCAACACCAGTCGTAAAACTTATCAACGAAAACGATTGAAATTCTAAATCTTTATTAAATTACTAATATCACGGCCATTAAGCTACCCGATGTTTGTTAATTTTGCAGCTTAATACTTAAATTAATGCCGAAAACTATACAAAAAATTGGAGTTCTTACTTCTGGCGGCGATTCCCCTGGCATGAATGCGGCGATCCGCGCTGTTGTTCGAACCTGTGCTTATCACGGTATTGAATGTATCGGGATCTATCGCGGTTATCAGGGCATGATCGAAGGCGACTTCAAGGAAATGGGGCCGCGCAGCGTAAACAACATCGTCAACAAAGGCGGAACCGTACTTAAATCGGCACGATCAAAAGAATTTATGCAGTCCGAAGGCCGTAAAAAAGCTTTTGAACACCTTCAGAAAGCTGGTGTCGAGGCGCTTGTTGTCATCGGTGGCGACGGAAGTTTCACCGGCGCTGAAATTTTCAATCAGGAATTCGGATTGCCGGTAATGGGAATTCCCGGAACCATCGATAATGATATTTTCGGCACAAGCCATACTTTAGGATACGATACAGCGCTCAATACCGTTGTTGAGGTCATAGATAAGATCCGCGATACGGCAAGTTCGCACAACCGTTTGTTTTTTGTGGAAGTCATGGGCCGCGACGCCGGGCATATCGCACTCAACGCCGGAATTGGGGCAGGCGCAGAGGAAATCCTCATTCCCGAAGAAAACCTCGGACTCGAGCGCCTTGTCGAATCACTCCGCCGCAGTAAGGCTTCCGGAAAATCCTCAAGTATCGTTGTCATCGCTGAAGGTGATAAAATCGGAAAAAATGTTTTCGAACTGAAAGATTACGTCGATACGCACATGCCTGAATATGATGTTCGTGTTTCGGTACTCGGACACATGCAGCGCGGCGGTTCGCCAACCTGTTTTGACCGTGTGTTGGCAAGCCGGCTCGGCGTAAAGGCGGTCGAATCGCTTCTCGAAGGAAAATCAAATTATATGGTCGGCATTCTTGGTGATAAGATAGCGCTTACGCCACTGGAACAGGCCATCAAAGGACACACTGAAATCGACAAGGAACTGTTGCGCGTGTCCGATATTATGTCAACTTAATTATTATAAACTTAACCCATCTGAAATGTCAAAAGTAAAATTAGGAATAAACGGTTTCGGGCGCATCGGACGGATCGTCTTCAGGGAAACGCTCAACAGGGATAATGTAGAAGTCGTCGCCATCAATGATTTGCTCGAAGTGAATCACCTGGCTTACCTTTTAAAATACGATTCAGTACATGGTAATTTCGCCGGCGAAATCGACGTGCGCGATAACCAACTGTATGTAAACGGCCGTCATATCCGCGTTACTGCCGAAAAAGATCCATCAATATTGAAATGGGATGAAGCCGGAGTGGATGTCGTTGCCGAATGTACCGGAATCTTCACCACGCTCGAAAAAGCACAGCTTCACATTGATGGTGGCGCTAAGAAAGTTATTATTTCCGCGCCGTCAGCCGATGCTCCGATGTTCGTCATGGGCGTTAATCACGAAAAAGCGACCGCACAGGATACAATTGTTTCAAATGCCTCATGCACAACAAATTGCCTTGCGCCACTTGCTAAAGTAATTAATGATAATTTTGGGATTGTCGAAGGCCTGATGACAACCATTCACGCCACAACTGCAACACAACTCACCGTTGACGGGCCGTCTAAAAAGGATTTCCGCGGAGGCCGTGCTGCCTTGCTGAACATCATTCCTGCTTCAACAGGCGCCGCAAAGGCTGTCGGAAAAGTAATTCCTGAACTTGACGGAAAACTTACCGGAATGTCGATGCGTGTTCCAACTGCCGACGTTTCTGTGGTCGACCTTACAGTAAAACTCAGCCGCGAAACTACCTACGAAGAGATCATGGCCGTGCTTAAAAACGCTTCCCAAACAGATTATAAAGGAATCATCGGCTATACCGAAGACGATGTTGTTTCACAGGATTTTGTTTCCGATCCGCGCACTTCAATCATCGACGCAAAAGCCGGAATCGGGCTCAACGCTACGTTTTTTAAAATCGTTTCCTGGTACGACAACGAATACGGCTACTCGAGCAAACTCATCGACCTCAGCGTGCACATCGCAGGCTTGCAGTAAATCATAAAATTCCCGTTCTTTAGCGGGTTTTTTATTTGAAGCCATTCCTGCTGTACGCTCTATCTTTTTTAGCAGATCAAAATTCGATTGTCGTGTCAAAGGAGCTAAAAAAGGATGCCGCTGCCATCAGGGCTAAACCAACCTGAACTTAATCCCATTAAAATAAATGAAATTATTAGTTGACAGCGGCTCCACCAAAGCAGATTGGATTGCCATCGACGACAACGGAAAAGTATTGTTCACCACGCAGTCACTCGGACTCAACCCGGAAGTTCTCGGCAAAGAGGAAGTCCTCGAAAGGCTCAATGACCGTTTCGACATTTCGCACAACCGCAACAAGGTTTCGCACCTGTTCTTTTACGGCGCGGGCTGCGGCACCGATAGGATGAAATTATTCCTGACAAACGTTTTTAAGGAGTATTTCACCAAAGCTGAAGTTTCCGTCAGCGAAGACACTTACGCTGCGGTTTACGCCACAACGCCTAAAAATGAAAAAGCCATCGTCTGCATTTTGGGAACAGGCTCGAACTGCAGTTATTTCGATGGGGAAGAATTGCACCAGAAAGTGCAGTCATTAGGTTACATCGCCATGGACGACTGCAGCGGAAACCAGTTTGGCAGGCAATTGATCCGCGGGTATTATTTCAACAAAATGCCAAAAGAACTCGCCGCAGATCTCGAAAAGCAATACAACCTGGATGCTGATGTGATCAAGCACAATCTATATAAAGAGCCCAATCCGAACGCGTATCTCGCAACATTTGCGAAATTCCTCATTCAGCATAAGGATAATGAATTCTGTCAAAAAATTATATTCGCAGGGATGGAAGATTTTGTAGAAAATTATATTTTGCAGTATGGGAATGCGAAGGAGATTCCGGTGCATTTTATCGGTTCCATCGCTTTTTATCTGAAAGATGAACTAAAAGAGGTTCTTGACCGGCACGGGCTCACGCTCGGAAATGTTTTAAGAAGGCCAATCGACGGGCTCATACAATACCACATTTTAAATACGTAATGGAAATTGCAGTGATCGCCCATGACGGCATGAAGGCAGAAATGGTTCAGTTCCTCAACAAGAACAGGGAATTGCTCACCAATGGCGACTTCAGGCTCATCGCCACCGGAACAACCGGAAGCAAGGCAGAAAAGGCCGGTTTTAAAGTAAAGAAAATGCTTTCAGGTCCGCTTGGCGGTGATGCGCAGATTGCGGCACGTGTTGCTGAAGGAAAAACAAGGATGGTATTTTTCTTTAAAGATCCGCTGGCTAATCATCCGCATGAAGCCGATATCAACATGCTGATCCGGGTTTGCGATGTTCACAATGTTCCGCTGGCGACCAACGAAGCCACTGCACAATTGCTGCTGAATGCTATTTCACCGCAACCATAGAAATTTCAACATTCACATTTTTCGGTAAGACAGAAACCTGGACGGTTTCCCTCGCGGGAGCCGTTTTTTCATTCAGGTAGCTTCCGTAAACCGTATTGATGCGGGCGAAGTTTCCCATATCGGTGATGAAAATTGTGGTTTTTACAACATCTTCAAAAGACATTTGAGCCGCTTCCAGCACAGCTTTCAGGTTTTCCATGACTTGTCTGGTTTCGGTTTCAATGTCATCCAGGATGAGTTCCATCGTAGCCGGATCCAACGCAATCTGTCCTGAAGTATACAAGGTGTTTCCGATTTGAACGCCCTGGCTGTATGGCCCGATTGGCGCAGGCGCTTTGTCTGTAAAAATTATTTTTTTCATTGTTTATCGTTTCCTGTCTTTCTTCTTTAGTCTTTTCTTGATTCTCGCTTCTAAAATCTCGTCTCTTATCTAATCACGCGGTCAGGCTGTGTACGCTTCTCATATTTGATATCGCTGAGCACTCCCGATTTAATTCCGATAAAGAATCCCCAGAAAGTATTGTTGCCAAAAGGCACCCAGTTGAAATCCATCCGCCAGCTCAACAGATCCCTTTCGAATCTTAACTGTGTAAACGTCACGCCCTGCTGAACAAAGTCGTAACCCGTTGAAACACCGACTTTCCATTTCGGCGTTACATCGAGGTTGGCCGAAACCATCAGGGAATTTCCTGTAATCTCATTTTGCCGGTTCGTGTTGCCGTAAGTAAGCGAATAGGCGAGTGTAAGATCCCACGGAAGCTTTGCATTAAAAAAGCCGGGCAACACATCGGGATCGTCCTGCTCTTCGTCTTCATCAAACTGACTTTCCCGCCGGTCGCTGAAATCGGTGTTTGTCCCAAAAAGGTCATCCGCACGTCCTCCGTTACGCAATCCCTGGGTGTTGTTAAGCTTGTTTCCTGTGTTGTCGCTGCTCGAAATCGAATAATTCAGCGTCATGTTTGCACTTGTCATCCGAAAAAGACTGCCACCATTATCGATGTTGAAGGTGTTTATCCTTCGTCCTGCGTTATCAATCGCGTAAGGATCCAACGTCGCGGCGAAATTCACGTTCATTTTTTCCTTGAACAATTGCGTTCCGCCACTGATCCGTACCGGAGACCAGCCGAGCGAGTCAGCCGCAATATTATAACTCGTAGACAGGTTCAGGTTGTTGAGCAGCATGATTTTCTTAGCTTCTGTCTTCGTGGTGTCGCGATCGGTAACCTTTGCTTCAAATGTGTTGCTTAAGCTGAACCCGATATTGTTGGAATAGTTCTTTCCCGGAACGCCAAAAATTCCGCCCTCAAAGCGCGTATATTCTTTGGTCATCGTACCGCTTCCGTCGGGATCATAAGTATCGTAATACCGGTCAAAACTTGGCGTATAACTATAGGAAACCGAAGGGCGCATCACGTGGCGGATGGCCTGAAGCCTTCTGTTTTCGCCGCGGTTGAAAGTTCCGTAAATCGTTGTTCCGAGGCTTGATGAAAAAGAATAGGTACGGAAGGCATCAAATCCGCCGACATCTTGTGTTATAAGTGTATCCCTTTCCGTATCATAACCACGCCTGATGGTTTTGAAATACCATACTTCCTCATAATTAACGCTGGTTGAAGCGCTGAAATATTTAAAAATCTTGAAGTTGGTGCTTAGCGGAATGCTGTGCTGGAGCCCGTTGTTCATATTTTCGAACATTTCACTTCTGAAGAACAGCGAGTCGGTAGTTGTCACCCTGTTTTCGCCCCGCAGGCTGTACTGGAAATTGATGTTCTTGAAAAAACCTTTCTTGATCCCGTCTTTTGGGGCAAACGGGAAAACACGGTCAACACTGGCCTGTAAAGTCGGCAGTGTCATATTAATGATCTGCGTTTGCGTGTTCTGCGAATGCGTGGCAGTTAATGATACATTGACCTGCGGCTCGACATTGAATGTTTTTGAATATGATATCGACGAGCTCAGCGTGTTATTTAGCGCCGATCCGATGTTTACCTGGTTGATCGATTGCTGGAAATAA
This sequence comes from Flavobacterium sp., assembly GCA_036399795.1. GTDB lineage: Bacteria > Bacteroidota > Bacteroidia > Flavobacteriales > Flavobacteriaceae > Flavobacterium. Next base: position 83,675 of record DASWML010000003.1, on the reverse strand, counting down.
CGGCTGCTTCCGAGGTTCACCGATGCGGAAAATCGCGAATTAGGATTGGACTTCGCGTCTTTGCTGTGCGACCACTGAATGTTGTAAATATTAGTTTTTGAATAATCGGGGAAGCCACGCTCGCTGTTGATCAGGTTTTCAAACCGGACGTTGATGTTCCCGTTGAAGCGATATCTTTTTGCATATCTCGACTCGAAGCGCACGCCATAACTTCCGTTGGTGTAATAATCGCCAAGGACGGCAAGGTCATAATTGTCGCTGAGGGCAAAATAGTATCCGCCGTTTTGAAGTGAATAACCCCGCTGTCGCGATTCACCATATGTCGGCACGAGGATTCCCGAAGTACTTTCATCCGACATGGGAAAGAACGCAAACGGAAGCGCGAGCGGCGTCGGCACATCGGCAATAACCATATTTGTGAGTCCGACTACCACTTTCTTCCCCGGAACAAGCTTTACGCGATCGGTCTGAAAATAATATTCCGGGTTTTCAATATCTTTTGATGTGGTGAACCGCGCTTTTTTCATGAAATACACCGAATCATTTTCTTTCTTGGTGACTTCAGCCTTCACTTTAAATTCACCCTGGTCGGTACGTGAATTCCATACAAGCGCCTTTTTGGTACGATAATTAAACCGGATGGAATCAGGCTCGACGACATTCGTGCCCTGTTTAAAAACGGGAAGCTGCGTATAAGCGCCGGTGGAATCCTTAATGCGTCCGGCATAGACTTCTTCCTTTTCATAATCCATGACAATGATGCCGGATTTCAGCTCAATGTCCTGATAATAAAGCTCTGCCTTGTCATATAAAGTGATGAGTTTTTTCTTCTGGTCGATCTTTGTATAAGTCTCAGCTTTATATTTTATTTTGTCAGAAAGGAGGGCTTTGGGTTTTATCGAGTCGATTTTGACTGTATCGGCAACAACCGGATTAATGGCGGCAGGAATACTGTCTGTTTGTCTTATTGCTGGCGCGGAAATGGTGTTTACGGGACGTTCCTGTGAGAATGATTTTATCGAACAAATTGTTAGAAACATTGCTGATAAAACGATATTGGATAAGTTTGCCTGCAAAAGTTTTAATACTATTTTTGTAAAAATGCGTTGTAGTAATTGACGCGTCAAACTTACAGATTAATTTTGGTCAAAAATAAGCATTTGTCAATATTCTGATTTAGTGTTTTAATTAAATTAACTTTTACTTTCCATGGGTTTATCAACGAAAATCAAAGCAGCGATTCTGGTCTTATTATGCGGTTTTTCAGTGGCTTCTTTCGGCCAGTCTGGTAAGTTTAAAGTAGCCCTTGATGCGGGTCACGGCGCAAAAGATTTCGGGGCTGTCTATAATGGCCACATCGAAAAAAACATTGCCCTCGCCGTGGCGACGAAAGTAGGCCGGATGCTGGAAAGCACTTCCGGTTTTGAAGTCATCTACACCAGGAAAACCGACGTATTTATTGATCTTGTTGAAAGGGCGAACATTGCAAACCGTGCCGATGCGCATATTTTCGTTTCGATCCACTGCAACGCCAACAAAAATACGGCGGCATACGGTACCGAAACGTATGTAATGGGTATGACCAAAAACGCCTCCAACCTTGAAGCGGCCAAGCGCGAAAACTCGGTTATCACCCTCGAAAAAGACTATAAGCAAAAATACGAAGGGTTCGACCCAAATTCCCCTGAAAGCATGATTGGGATGACACTGATACAGGAAGAATATCTTGAAAACAGTATCGCTCTTGCCAGTAAAGTACAGGATATTTTTACCGATGCGCTCGGCAAGAAAAGCCGCGGCGTAAAACAGGCACCTTACATGGTATTGCACAAAGCTTATATGCCACGGGTGCTGATCGAAATGGGTTTTATCTCGAATCCGCAGGATGGTGCTTTTCTTGATTCGGAAGAAGGTCAGGAACAAACAGCAAAAGCAATAGCTGATGCCATCATAAGCTATAAGAAAGAATACTTCGGAAATGGCGCAGGCGACAATTCAATTGCAGAAAGGCCGTCGCAGAAAGTTGTTGAGCCGCCGGTGTCCAAAACACCTGTCGATACCATTATCCCTGAGCCTGTTGTTAAAACGCCTGAACCTAAAAAGACGGAAACCCAGGTACAGCAGCCGGCCGCTAAGGAAGGGATTACTTTTAAAGTTCAGCTTGCGGTAAGCAGTACAAAGCTTGATCTGGTGCCGTCAAATTTCAATGGTTTGAATTCTGTTTCGATGCTTACATCAAACAACCTGTACAAATATATGTATGGCGAAACCAACGATTATAACAGCGCAAGGAACCTTTTGGCCGAAGCCAAGGCGAAAGGTTACACATCGGCGTTCGTGATCGCATTTAAAGACGGTAAGAAAATCACTATTCAGGAAGCATTAAAATAATAGCAGGTTCGGAATTTAATAGGTAAATTTGCGAAAAAGACAAGCCATTGAAAATTACGAGAGAAATTAAAACCGCTATCCTGGTTGTTGCCTCCATCTTACTTTTTATCTGGGGCTACAGCTTCCTGAAAGGCAGGGACCTTTTTAACGATTACAAGCTTTTTTATGTGAATTATGACAATGTTGAAGGACTGGGCGTATCTGCGCCGGTAACCATCAGCGGACTCGTAATCGGGAAAGTCAACAGCATTAAACTCAATAACAATACCGGGTCGCTTGTGGTTGAACTGCAGATCCACAGTGATTTCCCAATTTCAAAATCAAGTCTTGTCAATATTTATGAGCCCGGGCTCATAGGCGGAAAGCAAATCCAGATCGTGCCGAACCTCGCCGATAAAACCCTTGCCGAGTCTGGCGATACACTCCGCGGAGGCGTGGTTCCCGGATTGACAGCGCTTGTAGGGGAAAAACTTACGCCACTTCAGGAGAAGATCGAAAAATTGGCGGTCAGCGCCGATGTTTTGCTGAACAACTTCAACACAGTCCTCGACACCAATACAAAAAATCACCTCAAAGCCGCGATCGCAAATCTCGATGCTACAATGGCTGAATTCAAATCGGCTTCGGGAAACCTCGATGATATTTTAGCCGGTAACAAGCAGAAGCTCAACAGCACTTTTACAAATCTTGATAAGACAGCAGGCAACCTGTCAAAAATTTCCGATTCGATCGCTCGTGCCGATCTCGGCAAAACTATCCGGAAGCTGGAAAATACATTGGCAAGCGCAGACCAGATCATGGCCGAAATCCAATCAGGAAAAGGAACAATGGGCAAACTTATGAAAGATGAAACCTTGTATAAGAACTTCGCACGGGCTTCAAGCGAACTCGAATTGTTGCTTCAGGATGTGAGGCTGAACCCAACGCGTTACGTCAATGTTTCTTTATTCGGCAAAAAAAACAAACCATACGTTGCTCCTAAAAACGATTCCATAAGGACAACCGACTAACATCTATGAGTTATCTAGACAATATACTTTTTGCCATCCTGCTTTGCATCGGGTTCGGCTATTTCTTCAGGAACGTTAAGAAGATCGTAAGGAACATCAAGCTTGGGCACGATATAGACCGGTACGACAATCCTAAGGCACGCTGGGGAAATATGGCGCTTGTCGCATTGGGCCAATCGAAAATGGTGAAGAAGCCAATTGCCGGATTCCTGCACATTATCGTTTACGCCGGATTTATCATCATCAATCTTGAGCTTCTTGAGATTATTATTGACGGACTTTTCGGTACACATCGCGTCTTCGCCTTTATGGGCGGCTTTTATAGTTTTCTTATCGGTTCATTTGAAATTCTTGCAGTTCTTGTACTTTTCGCAGTAATCACTTTTCTTGTCCGGCGGAATATCATCAGGCTGAAAAGATTTATCCACAACGACCTCCGCGGTTGGCCAAAACACGACGCGAATTACATCCTTTATTTCGAAATTGCCCTGATGTCACTGTTCCTGCTGATGAATTCTGCAGATTTATGGCTTCAGCAAATGGGTTTTTCGCATTATTCCCAGGCGGGTTCTTTTCCAATCAGCAGTCACATTGCACCAATTTTCAACGGGATGAACGAAAGTACCGTTGTCCTTTTGGAGCGCGCTTTCTGGTGGCTTCACATTACCGGAATCCTGTTCTTTATGAACTATTTGTATTATTCAAAACACCTTCACATCTTACTGGCTTTCCCCAATACATACTTTGCCGATCTTGATCCGAAAGGGAAATTCAAAAATCTCGATTCTGTCACCAATGAGGTAAAACTGATGATGGATCCAAATGCAGATCCTTTTGCAGCGCCCGCCAATCCTGATGCTGTTCCGGCTAAATTTGGCGCCAGCGATGTTCAGGACCTGAACTGGGTGCAGCTTTTAAACGCATACACCTGTACGGAATGCGGACGTTGTACTGCGGCGTGTCCGGCAAATATTACAGGAAAAAAACTATCTCCGCGGAAAATCATGATGGATACACGCGACAGGCTGGAGGAAGTCGGCAAAAATATCGATACGAATAAAGGAGTTTTTATACCCGATAATAAAACGCTGCTTAACGACTACATCACACCGGAAGAACTTTGGGCTTGTACGACTTGCAACGCCTGTGTTGAAGAATGTCCCGTGAGCATCAGTCCGCTATCGATCATCATGGACATGCGCCGCTTCCTCGTAATGGAGCAAAGCGCGGCCCCGATGGCACTCAACGCGATGATGTCGAATGTTGAAAACAACGGCGCTCCTTGGCAATACAGCCAACAGGACCGTTTGAACTGGAAAAACGAAAATTAAAAAATTCTCTTATTTGTGAGTTTAAGGGGTGTTTTTAATCAAAAAATTAGAAACATTATGGAAAGGAAAGAAACGGAGAAGAATCTTGAGGCAGTAACCGAAAAGGAAAAACAGGTAAGTACTGGTTTGGCTGAAGGAATTAAAAATTACCTGATCGATATCGACGGGACGATCTGTGACGATATCCCAAATGAAGAACCGGAGCGAATGCTGACGGCAGAAGTTTATCCTGATGCACTCGCAACGCTGAACAAATGGTATGACGAAGGCCACGTCATTTATTTTTTTACTTCACGTACCGAAGCACACCGTGAATATACCGAAAGATGGCTGGCGAAGCACGGTTTCAAATATCACGGCATGCTGATGGGGAAACCCCGTGGCGGTAACTATCACTGGATTGATAACCATTTGGTTAAAGCGACACAGTATCGCGGAAAATTTACTGACCTTGTTGAAAAAGAAGTGACAATTCAGGTTTTTGACGACGGGCAGCACCAATAGAAAGTATAATTTTGCAGCGGACTGCAGAAAAAACGAACACAATGTCAGAAAGTATTACAGTGCCTACAATGGCAGAAATGATGGCAGAAGGCCGTCAGCCGGAAGTACTCTTCTGGGTTGGCTGCGCCGGAAGTTTTGACGACAGGGCAAAAAAGATCACAAAAGCTTTTGTACGCATCCTTAACCGGGCCAATATTCCTTTTGCTGTTTTGGGAACCGAAGAAAGCTGTACGGGCGATCCGGCGAAAAGGGCAGGGAACGAGTTCCTGTTTCAGATGCAGGCGATGATGAACATCGAAGTCCTGAATGCTTATGAAGCCAAAAAGATCGTTACGGCATGCCCGCATTGCTTCAATACGTTAAAAAATGAATACCCGGGACTGGGCGGAACCTACGAAGTCATCCACCACACCGAATACCTGAAGTCGCTGCTTGATTCCGGCAGACTAACCATCGAAGGCGGCCAATTCCGTGGAAAAAGGATAACATTCCATGATCCGTGTTATCTCGGCCGCGCCAATAATGTTTATGAAGCGCCGCGAGAGCTGATACAAAAACTTGATGCCGAGCTTGTTGAAATGAAACGTTCGCGCCGCAACGGACTTTGTTGTGGGGCAGGCGGTGCACAAATGTTTAAAGATGCCGAACCCGGCTTTAAAGAAATTAACATAGAAAGAACCGAAGAAGCGCTGGGGCTGGAGCCAAATATTATCGCTGCCGGCTGCCCGTTCTGCAATACAATGCTGACTGACGGCGTTAAGAACAAGGAAAAAGAAGGCGAAGTCCGCGTGATGGATATTGCCGAATTGATCGCAAACGCTCAGGATTTATGAAAAGAATTTTATTGTTCCTGATATTGGTTTCTGCACCGGGTTATTCACAGGACATTCTTGAAACACTTGCCACTGAAACCTGCGAATGCATCAGCAAGAAAGGCCCGGCAGCGTCGATGAATGCGGAAACATTGAGAAATGAGTTTGTTTCCTGCTTTTTCCAAAGCTATTCTGACCACGCGGAGGAAGTAGACAAAGTTGAAAAACTTGAGCTTGGCAATGAAGAACAGATGACGAATTTTGGGGAAAAGATCGCATTGAAGATGGCCAAATATTGTCCTGAAACACTGATGTCACTCGGGAATGCTGTCGAAGCCGAGGAAGAAGAAGCCAAGACACTCACCATTGAAGGGGAAATTATCGAGATTCTAAACAGTGATTTTGTTACGATAAAAGTAAAAGATAAAAATGCACGTGTTCACAGCATGCTGTTGATGAATTATTTCGACACTGCGTCATTGTTTATCGACAATCAGATAAAAAAGAAAGACCGGATTACGGTTATGTATAATGAAGTGGAGATGTTTGATCCGAAATTAAAGGAATTCCGTTATTTCAAGATCATTTCCGGACTATCAAAAAAATAAAAATATGTACGTTCCATTTGACGCACTTCCGGAAGAATCCAAAATATGGATCTACCAGTCCAACCGGAAGCTTACCGATGAGGAAATTGCCGCAATTGAACAGGCAACACGTGAATTTGTCGAAAATTGGGCTTCCCACGGAACATCTCTTGAGGCATCATTCCTGATCAGGTATAACCGTTTTATCATTTTGGCTGTAAATCAGGAGCCACAAATAGCAACCGGCTGTTCAATAGATGAATCGGTACGTTTCATCCAGATGCTGGAGCAAAAATACAACATCGACCTTCTGGACAAGATGAATGTTACCTACAGGCTCGGTGAACACATTGCGCACAAATCACTTACGGAATTTAAGAAAATGGCTAAAGACAAAGCCGTCTCAGAAAATACAATAGTTTTTAATAATCTAGTCAATACAGTTGGTGAGTGGAATGACCTTTGGGAAGTTCCCGCCCACGAAAGCTGGCACAGCCGATTCTTTTAAATCCCTACTATGAGAAATTGGTTATTGGTTTTACTGCTTATTGGGCAAGTTGCATCTGCGCAGTTCCACCACATGGCGCCTTTACTCGAAAGAGAAAAGGAAAGTGTATGGGTTGACAGCGTTTACAACAACATGACCTTCGACCAGCGCGTCGGCCAGCTCTTTATGGTCGCGGCATATTCAAATAAAGACACCGTTCATACAAATTCGGTCGAACGGCTGATCAAGAACTATAATATTGGCGGATTGATTTTCCTTCAAGGCGGGCCAATGCGCCAGGCCAAACTCACCAACAGGTATCAGGCAACATCAAAGGTTCCTTTATTTATTGGGATTGATGCGGAATGGGGACTTGCGATGCGACTGGATTCTGTTAATCGATTTCCATGGAATATGACACTTGGAGCGATCCAGGACCTGAAGCTGATCGAAAAAGTCGGTGCCGAATATGGCAAGCAAAGCCGCCGGATGGGAATCCATTTTAATTTTGCCCCTGTTCTCGACATCAATACAAATCCACGCAACCCAATTATTGGCAACCGCTCCTTCGGTGAAGACAAAGTAAACGTGACAAACCGTGCGCTGGCACTGATGAAAGGCATTCAGCGTGAAGGCGTTTTCGCAACTGGAAAACATTTTCCCGGACACGGTGACACTGAAGTTGATTCGCATGTTTCGCTTCCGACCGTAAACTTTTCAAAGGAACGCATCCAGGATGTTGAGTTTTTCCCATACAAAAAGCTGTTTCTTGAAGGACTGGCTTCCGTAATGGTGGCGCATCTTAACGTTCCGAGCCTTGAATCGCGTGAAAATTATCCGTCGTCGATCTCCTATAATGTCGTCACGAATATCCTTCAGGGAGAACTCGGATTTAAAGGATTGATATTTACCGATGCGCTGAACATGAAAGGGGCGAGCGACTTTAAACAACCCGGAGAAATCGATCTTGAGGCATTCCTCGCAGGAAATGATGTGCTGCTTTTTGCGGAGAATGTACCTTGGGCGCTTGAGAAAATCTGTGTGGCTTATCAGGATTCGTTGATTTCTGAAACACGTCTGGCGCATTCTGTTAAAAAAATCCTGAAATTCAAGTACCGCGCCGGACTGGATATGTACAGGCCAATCGATACCGATAATTTATATCGCGACCTCAACACCACCGCGAATGCCGCGTTCCAATATGAACTGTATGAAAATGCAGTGACAGTTTTAAAAAATTCAAATCAGGCGCTTCCTATAAAAAAGCTTGAAAATGAAAAGCTGGCTTATGTGAAGCTTGGTGATGATTCGCCTGCCGCATTTCTTTCAACTTTACAGAAATATGGCGAAGTGACTGAAATAGCCGAAGATAATCTCGACAGTTTGAAAGTCCGCCTGAAGCCGTTCACCAAAGTCATTGTTGGTTTTCACAAGCCCGATGGCGCCTGGAAAAATCACGATTTTAAACCCGCCGAACTCGCAAAACTGGATACGATTGCAAAATACAATAATGTCATTCTTGATATATTCGCGAAACCGTATTCGATCATACCGATTTCAAATTTCAATAATATTGAAGCCCTGATCATATCTTATCAGAATACCGATATTTCCCAGATTGTTTCTGCTGAAATGATTTTTGGCGCAGTAGAATCAAAAGGAAAACTTCCGGTTTCGATCAACTCCGCGTTCAAAATCAACGACGGACTCAAAACGGAACGCATCAACCGGCTTGGATTTACAGCGCCGGAAAATGTCGGCATGAATTCGGCGATGCTCACCAAAATCGACCAGATTGCCATGAAAGCGATCATGGCGAAAATGACTCCCGGAATCCAGGTTCTTGTTGCGCGAAAGGGGAAAGTGATCTATCATAAATCTTTCGGAAACCACACGTACGACAACGGGATGAAGGTTTCCAATACAGATTTATACGATGTCGCATCGCTCACGAAAATCCTTTCCACACTGCCAAATGTTATGCAGATGTATGATGCTAAGAAAATCAGCATGGAATCAAAGCTCGGAAATATGCTTCCGCTGTTCGCCGATACCGATAAGAAGAGCATTGAGCTGAAGGATCTTCTTTCGCATTATGCGCGGCTTCAGCCATGGATCCCATTTTACAAAGCCACACTTGACACGGCCGGAATGCCAAGCGAAAAATATTACCGAAAGTCATTCGAGCCTCAATTTTCACGGCAGGTCACCGAAAATCTTTTTATCAGGAATGATTACCGCGATACGATCATGAAAGAGATCGCATTTAGCAAGCTTCTTCCGAAAAAGGAATACAAATACAGCGATTTTACCTTTATCATCCTGAAGGAATATCTCGAGAAAGCCACAGGCAAAACCCTTGACAGCCTGAGTTATAACAACTTTTATAAGTCTCTCGGGATGAACAACACGTTATATAATCCGCTTCGTGAGTATGATATGAGTATGATTCCGCCGACAGAAAATGATACTTATTTCCGTCATCAGGTAGTTCAGGGCTACGTTCATGATATGGAAGCGGCAATGGAAGGCGGCGTTGGAGGTCATGCCGGAATCTTCTCCAATGCAATCGATATTGCGAAGATGATGCAGATGTATCTTCAGAAAGGAAACTACGCCGGAACACAATATTTTTCAGCGGAAACATTTGATGACTTCAATACCTGCTGGTTTTGTAAGGAAGGAAACAGGCGCGGACTCGGTTTCGACAAGCCGCAGCTTCCGGGACAGGCCGGGCCAACCTGTGGCTGTGTTTCCCCAAAAAGCTTCGGCCATACCGGATTTACCGGAACAATGGCATGGGCCGATCCTGAAACCGAGATTGTTTACGTTTTTCTATCCAACCGCACTTTCCCCGACGGAAACATCAATACGCTTTCCAAAGAGAATATCCGCGAAGACATCCAAAAAGCCATTCAACAGGCAATCGTGAAATAGCCAATTTCTGGCGAATAAATCGTTAATTTCGCAGGATCAATTTATACTGATGAAAATAGCTATTGTCTGTTATCCTACTTTCGGCGGAAGCGGTGTCGTTGCAACTGAACTCGGCCTCGAACTGGCCCACCGCGGACATGAAATCCACTTCATAACTTACCGGCAGCCCGTGAGGCTTGCACTCATCAATCCGAATGTACATTACCATGAGGTGAACGTACCCGAATATCCGCTTTTCCATTATCAGCCGTATGAACTTGCCTTGTCAAGCAAGCTCGTCGATATGGTAAAGCTGTATAATATTGAAGTGCTGCACGTACATTATGCCATTCCGCATGCTTACGCAGGTTATATGGCCAAGCAGATGCTGATGGATGAAGGAATTGACATTCCGATGGTGACAACCTTACACGGAACCGATATTACGCTTGTCGGAAACCATCCGTTTTACAAACCTGCCGTGACTTTCAGCATCAATAAATCGGATGTCGTCACATCGGTATCGCAAAATCTTCGCGACGAAACGTATAAATTGTTCAATGTCACCAAAGAAATCCATGTGATCCCGAATTTTATTGAATTGGATAAAAATACGACCGATCCCAATATTCCCTGCCGGCGTTCCGTTATAGCCAATGAAGATGAAAGGATCATCACGCACATCAGCAATTTCCGGAAGGTAAAACGTATTCCCGATATCATCAAGATATTCGACAAGATACAAAAACAGATTCCGTCAAAGCTGATGATGGTAGGCGATGGGCCGGAAAAGGAAAAGGCTGAAAGGCTTTGCCGTGAACGCGGATTACAGAACAAAGTGATTTTTTTCGGAAACAGTAATGAGATCGACCGGATATTAAGTTATACCGATCTGTTCCTGCTGCCATCTGAGACCGAAAGTTTTGGTTTGGCGGCGCTCGAGGCAATGGCTTGGGGCGTTCCTGTAATTTCGAGCAATACCGGCGGCTTGCCTGAAGTTAACTTTGACGGAATATCGGGTTACCTTAGTGATGTTGGCGATACGGATTCCATGGCAAAGAATGCATTGAGAATTCTGCAGGACAACAGCATCCTGGCACAATTCAAACGGAATGCGCTCGGCGTAGCAAAACAATTCGATATTAAAAAAATCCTTCCTTTATATGAAGAAATTTACAGGAATGCGATAAATAAAAAACCATGAAAAAAGTAATTACGGCGTTTGTGATCCTTTTTTTGGTATCATGCGCTTCAAAACAACCTGTCACAGGAAATAAAGCCTTGTTTGAAGTAATGACGGTACAAAACGACGGTGGAGCGAATATCAGGTTTTATGAAATCCTGACCGAACAAAAAGAGATTGCGATGCTTCAGGGAGATGAAAATCTAAGGAATAAAATTTCCCCATCGGATATGACAAATTCAAATTTCATCATCCTGAACATGGGAGAGAAGCCTTCCGCAGGATATTCACTGCTTGTAGAAGACGTAACCGAGACAACCGATAAAATAATTGTAACGGTTCGTGACAAGGAACCCGAAGGAATGGCGGCCACGGTGATTAGTTATCCTTACACGATTTTAAAAATAAACTCCAAAAAACCGATTGAGATAAAATAAAAATCCCGCTAAACAGCGGGATTTTTTTATTAGAAAGTAAACCTGACTCCGAGTGCGATATCCGGTCCGAAATTATCATCCCTGAAATCATCACCGAAATAAAGCTCAGGCCTTAAGTCGAGCGAAAGCTGTAACGGAATATCAAATACATATTCAATACCGATATCACCGGCAAGCAGAAGGAATGTCCCGCTGTCGTCATCGTCATCGCCGGGAAAATCGTCATCGTTCCAACTGTAGCTTCCCAAACCGCCGCCTACGCCGGCATACCAGTTGAATCCGCCGTCTATATTCCAAACCCATTGGTACAAACCTACAAGTTTCATTGCGTCATAATGGTTGCTGTCTCTCCAGCCCAGGTCTAGTTCGAGCCTGTTGTCGCTGCCGAGTCCGCGTTGATAAGACAATTCACCGCCAAACCCGTCGTTACTTCCGAGACGCAAGCCCAGAGCGTTTTTTCGCACAACCTGTGCATTTGCGCTTAACGCCAGTCCAATCAGCATTATAGCACTAAAAATGATTTTTTTCATGTCAGAATTTGTTAGTTAGTATATCAAAGTTACAGAAGCAACCGTGAACACTCCGGCTATTTGATTTTATTTTAACAGGGTTTTATTGCTGAATAAATGTCAGTCTGCCTGAAAATCATCAAGGAATTCCTGCTGTGTTTCGTTTGCCGATGGTGGAATCGGAAGTTCAATATCGGCTTCCGAAAAGTCTTCAAGATCGTAGCTTAGTGTTGTGGTGCCGTAGATCATCCCGACATTTTTTGCATAATAGTTTGTTGACACGAGTACATCCTGGGGTGCCATAATCGGAATGTCAACTTCAAATCCTGCCAAAGTCCATGTTGTGGACACGCCGAGGTTCCAGGTTATTTGAACCGATTTCACATCTGTGTATGTTTCGCCTCCGGGTACGGTATAGGAGGAAAACGTTTCGCCTGCCCGCGATGTCAGTGTATAATTCAATTGTAATGGATAACCTCCGACTTCCTGCTCAATAGTTCCGTCAACATTGCTCAATTCGTCATTAGCCTGGGCATTTTCCCGAAAAATTACAAAGTCATCCAAATTAATTTCGATCGGTATTGCGCCGCCGAGATTAAAGCCTGCATTTCCATGTATAATAAGGGAACTGTTTACTTTTCTGATGGCGTTGTTGCGAAGTGATTGTGAAAAGAAACCTGTAGCAAGCGGCAGCAGCGTCTTCATTTGCTTGTAGTTGTTCCCGTCAACAACCGTATCACCTTCAACATATAGTGAATCACGTGAAGTTATTCCGCCGCCTGTAACATTGTAAGTCCAGTAATTTCCGGTGGTCAACGGCAGAAAGTTGTTTTCTGATGCGGTATCATTATCAGGATCATCATCAGATGAACACGCAGCAAAGGCGGCTGCGGCAAATACTGTTAGAAGCAATTTTTTCATTTCAGCTAATTTTTGGTTTATTATCTAATTTACCAAAAACATCCTGTCTGGTTATTATACTTTAGAAAACATTAAGGCTTCAACAGAAAGTAATTTTACAATTTCCCGGTGAAACATTACATTTGTTTAAAACTACTTTATGGCGGGTAACAGCTATGGAACGCTTTTCAGGGTTACAACATTCGGCGAGTCACACGGTGAAGCTTTGGGCGGCGTTATCGACGGATGTCCGCCCGGACTCCAAATAGATACCAACGCCATTCAAAATGAACTTGCCCGGCGCAAACCCGGACAGTCTGCCATCGTGACGCAAAGAAAGGAAGCGGATGAAGTAAAATTCTATTCCGGGATATTTGAAGGGAAAACCACAGGAACCCCAATCGGGTTCAGCATTCCCAATTCTGATCAGAAACCCACGGATTATTCACATTTAAAGGAAGCTTATCGTCCCGGGCATGCAGATCTTGTTTATGAGAAGAAATATGGAGTCCGTGATTACCGCGGTGGCGGAAGAAGTTCTGCCCGTGAAACTGCCTGCCGCGTGGTAGCCGGGGCGGTTGCAAAGCAAATCCTGCCTCAGGTGAAGATCAACGCTTTTGTATCTTCAGTCGGCGATGTTTTTATCGACAAGCCTTACCAACAGCTCGATTTTTCAAAAACAGAATTGAATGCTGTTCGTTGTCCCGATGTTAAAACTGCCGAAAAAATGGAAGCGCTTATCCGTGAGGTCAGAAGCAATGGCGACACTATTGGCGGAACTGTGACCTGTGTGCTGCAAAATGTACCGGTCGGACTTGGAGAACCTGTTTTCGACAAGCTGCATGCGGAACTCGGCAAAGCCATGCTTTCCATCAATGCCGTTAAAGGATTTGAATACGGAAGTGGTTTCTGCGGCGCCAGGATGAGAGGAAGCGAGCACAACGACCTTTATAATGCTGACGGATCTACGAAAACCAACTTGTCAGGCGGAATCCAGGGCGGCATCAGCAACGGCATGGATATTTATTTCCGCGTAGCATTTAAACCGGTTTCCACCATAATGCAGGAGCAGGAAACCATCGATCAACGAGGAAATATTGTGAAACTTCAGGGAAAAGGCCGCCACGATCCGTGTGTTGTACCGCGTGCAGTGCCGATTGTTGAAGCAATGGCGGCAATCGTACTCGCCGATTTTTATCTGATTAATAAAATGTATAAATAAGATTTGGAACCCGGCTTCTGCAGATGAGAGCATTCGTGCAGTCGGCTAAACTCCATAAACAACAACTATGACATCAACCGAAACAAAAAAGGCTTCATTTTTTTCAAACCTAACTGTTCAGATACTGATTGCGATGCTTCTCGGAGCAGTTCTCGGTATTTACATCCACAACAACCTGTCGGCGGAAGCGGCCAAAGATTTTAGCGGATACATAAAAATGCTTGCAACCGTCTTCATTAGATTGGTTCAGATGATCATTTCGCCATTGGTTTTTACGACACTTGTCGTTGGGATTGCCAAACTGGGCGACATCAAAGCTGTCGGCAGGATAGGAGGAAAGGCGCTTGCCTGGTTTTTTACTGCTTCGTTCATTTCGTTGCTCATTGGTTTGTTTTTTGTGAATTTGCTTAAACCTGGAAGCGGACTCAATCTATCAGATGTGGATTTGTCGACTGCATCGGAAGTTACCGAGAAAACCCAGGTATTTTCAGCCCAGAATTTCATCGAGCACATCATTCCGAAAAGCATTGTTGAGGCAATGGCCACGAATGAAATTCTACAAATTGTGATTTTTTCGATTTTCTTCGGACTCGCAGCGGCATCGATCGGCAATCATGCAAAACCCGTAATTCATGCGCTGGATAAAACCAGCCACATTATCCTGAAAATGGTTAATTATGTTATGAAATTCGCGCCGTTAGGGGTTTTTGGCGCTATCGCATCGGTATTTGCCATTCGTGACCTTAACGATCTGCTGCTGACGTATATTAAATATTTCGGCTCATTCCTGATTGGAATTACGTCGCTTTGGGCGGTATTGCTGATTGTGGGTTATATATTCCTTTCAAAGCGGATGAGCATTTTGCTCAAAAGGATTGTCGGTCCGCTGATCATTGCTTTCGGAACAACAAGCAGCGAGGCAGTTTTTCCAAAACTCACTGAAGAGCTGGAGCGTTTCGGTGTCAGGGACAAAATCGTTTCCTTTATGCTTCCGCTGGGCTATTCCTTCAATCTTGACGGCAGTATGATGTACATGACATTCGCGAGTATTTTTATTGCTCAGGCTTATGGGATCGACTTAAGCCTCGGTACACAAATGACCATGCTTCTTGTGCTGATGCTGACAAGCAAAGGCATCGCAGGTGTTCCAAGGGCGAGTTTGGTAGTTGTAGCGGCAACCTGCGGCATGTTTGATATTCCGGTTGAAGGCATTGCTCTGATCCTTCCGATCGACCATTTTTGTGATATGTTCCGAAGTGCGACCAATGTGTTGGGCAATGCGCTCGCTACTTCGGTTGTAGGAAAATGGGAAGAAGGCACATACGCAGAAGAAAATGTGGAAGCCTAAAGGAATTTTGCCTTAAGCTCTGGTGTTGGAATCATACAGCTTTCTTTCTTGCCGTACCATTTGTAACGGTTTCGGGCTACAAAATCGTAGACAGGATTTCTTAGAAAAGCCGGAAAAATTTTGAATATCAGGCTCAAGCCGAGAAATCCGCCGAGTCCACGAGCTATTTCTATTGCTGCAGACGACTTATAAAAATATGCTACGCCAGGTTCATACAGGACAATGCTGTCTATTTTCGACGGATCAACTTTGATGTGGTCGAGGATTTTCATCCCGATTTCAGATTGCAATGCCGCAAACCTGTAAATATCTTTCGTATCTCTCTTAATGACATACTGTACAAAGGAGTTGCAGAGGTTGCACACGCCGTCAAACAGGATAATTTTTTTTCCGCCGGGAAGGTCTTGTATTTCCATATTTATTTTTTTGCTTCAACTAATTCAAGGTCATCAATGCTTACTCTGGAGGTAAAGATTCCGTAGTTTACAACGGCCTTATTCTTTTCGATGCTGTCGATGCTGCCGACGGCTTTTCCATCATTCATGCGTACGCGGTCGCCAACTTTCAAAACAGGTTTTGGTTTTTCCACAGGCTGGGCTTTTGCTTTCTTTTCCTTTTTTTCCTGACGGATTTCCTCGACTTTCTGGGTGACTTCCTTGACGACTTCCTTCTGCTGCTCCTCTTTTACCTTTTGTTCTTTGACAGTGGCTTTTTTTCGTTTTGAATTTTCGATCTCAACGAGCTTCAGGAATTCCCCGATGAGCGTTTTCTTGTCCTTGTTATTAAAATATTTCCCTGCAAGGTCTTCGACTTTTTGCCCGATGTAAATTATTTTTTGGTTTGCATCGTAAAGTTCCTGATAGCTTTCAAGCTTTTGGCGGATTTTTTCGTTGATGGATTCCATTTTTTTGTTTTCTTCCCTTGTTTTTGACTCTTCTTCCTTGAGTGTTTGCGAGGTCTTCTCGAGTTTAGAGCGTTCTTTCTGCAGGGTAGCGATGGTTTTATCAAAACGGACTTTACCGCCTTCGATCTTCTTCTTTGCCCGATTAATCAATCCGTATGGAATGCCATTCTTTTGTGCCACTTCAAAAGTAAATGAACTTCCGGCCTGACCGATGACCAGTTTGTACATCGGCTCAAGTGATTTTTCATCAAAGAGCATATTGGCGTTGCTGGCATTTGGCAGTTCATTGGCCAGCATTTTAAGGTTCGAGTAATGTGTTGTTATGATCCCGAAAGCCTCACGATGATAGAATTCCTCGAGAAATGTTTCTGCGAGTGCGCCGCCAAGCTCAGGATCAGAGCCGGTCCCGAACTCATCGATCAGGAACAGTGTCTTGTTATTGCACTTTTTCAGGAAGTAATTCATGTTCTTGAGCCGGTAACTGTAGGTACTTAGGTGATTTTCAATTGATTGATTATCGCCAATATCAGTCATGATACGTTCAAACAAACACGTTTCACTGCGCTCATGGACCGGTATGAGCATGCCGCTCTGGAGCATCAGTTGCAGGAGTCCGACAGTTTTTAGGGAGATTGTTTTACCGCCGGCATTTGGTCCTGAGATGACGATGATCCTGTTCTCCTGTGTGAGCTCGATCGTTTGCGGATAGGTTACTTCATTTTTTTGCTTGTTGGCCAGCAACAGAATGGGATGATAAGCTTCACGGAAATAGATCCGGCGCCCTTCCGTAATATTTGGCAGGATTCCATTGATTCGCGAGGCGTATTTAGCCTTAGCTGCAGTGACATCTACATCACTCAGAAAGTCTTGGTATTCTTTGAGCAAAGGCACATGAACACGGATGACATTTGATAGCCGCTTCAGGATGTGGGTCACTTCTTCTTTTTCCTCATATTCAAGGTTGCTTAATTCGCGTGAATATTTCAGGGTTGTTTCCGGTTCGATGTAAGTAATGCTTCCGGTTTTGGAACTTCCCAAAATGGAACCTTTAACCTTACGCCTGTACATGGATAACACGGCAAGGACGCGCCGGTTCTGCACAATGCTTTCGCGGATGTCGTCAAGATAGTTCAAGCCATTGTAGTGAGACAGCGCGGTGACAAAGCTTTGGTTTACTTTCGCACGAACATTGTTCATCTCGCGCCGGATGCCCAGCAGTTCGGGTGACGCATCGTCTTTTATTTCCCCATATTTATCAATGACTTCTTCAATTTTTAAAACAATTTCAGTAGTAAACGGCACAACCGAAGCCCGTAGATTCAATTGTGGATAATAATCATTGAACTTCTTGAAGAACTTCAGCAATGTATTGGATGTGTCTGAAAGTGAGGCTATTTTCTTGAATGAAGATGCGTCGAGGAAACTGTCTTCAATATTTAGGAATTTGATTTCAGCAGTGACAGGGTCAAAACCGTGGTTCGGAATTGCGTTATTATTCTGGAAAGAAGACAAATATTCCGATGTCATTTGAAGCGCGTCCATCAGCGTGTCCCGATTTCGGAATGGCTTGATTTCCGCCGCCTTTTCTTTGCCTATTTCGGTATTGCAGATGGCTGATAAAGTCTCCAGAATGGTCGGAAACTGTAAATCCTGCAATGTTTTTTCTGTTATGCTTGTCATTATTATGGTTGCCAAAAGGCTATGCAAAGTTAGTCAAAATGATACAGGATTTTGGAGAAGAAGCACGTCTCTGCTTATATTTGAATAAATGTTTCCTATGAATATCAACATAAATCCGTCGTGGAAAAATATTCTTGCGGATGAATTCGAAAAAGAGTATTTCCAAAATTTAATTTCTTTCGTGAAGACGGAATACCAACTAGGCAATTGTTACCCGCCCGGCCCAAAAATATTCGCCGCATTCGACAGGTGTTCCTTTGATGATGTACGCGTAGTAATCATCGGACAGGATCCATATCACGGAGCTAATCAGGCTCACGGACTTTGTTTTTCTGTAAACGATGGGATTGCTTTCCCGCCATCCTTGCGTAATATATTCGAAGAAATACGAACAGATATCGGTAATCCCGTTCCCAGATCCGGAAGCCTTGAACATTGGGCCGATCAGGGCGTACTGCTGCTGAATGCCACCCTTACAGTACGCGAAGGTGAGGCGGCAAGCCACCAGTCTAAAGGATGGGAAATCTTCACTGATGCTGTAATCCGCAAGATCTCCGACCTGAAAGAGAATGTCGTATTTCTATTATGGGGCGGCTATGCCAGGAAAAAAGGCGCAGTCATCGACCGCAATCGTCATTTTGTGCTGGAAACCGGCCATCCGTCGCCATTGAGCGCCAATAAAGGGCATTGGTTCGGGAACCGTCATTTCAGTAAAGCAAATGAATATCTTGTCAGTGAAGGGAAAAATCCTGTAAAATGGTAATTAATCTACTGTAAAAGTGTAAAATCCGGATTCGATATCGGCAGAGGTAGAAGATATATTCAGCGTGACGTTATTTCCGGGACTGTGTGAAATAAATTCCACCCTGTCGGTCGAGTTGCTGTTATACCCGAAGCTTAATCTGTAATTGCCGGTTTGCGCAAACTGAATTCCACCGCGGAATATGTAAGCATCCATAAGACTATTATATTCAGGATATGCCTGTATAAATGAACCGGCATCACCGTCACCCTGATCTTCTATAAAAAGATCGGTCAGATCGACAAATTCCCAATTGTCCCCGCCGGTGTTGCGTTCAAGAACATATGAAAACTCGAAAACATCGGCATTACCGGTTGTTTTCCTGATATTCAAAGGATTCGACTGTTCAGGTTCAGGCAAAAGGTTTGGGATAAATGCTTCAACATATAACACATCACCAACCGAATACTCGGGAAGTGTTTCAATGGTCGCAAGATTTTGCGCATTAATGTATTTTGTATTGTAAAATCCATCGTCATTGGAATCACAGGAAGCAGCCAGAAACAAAGCTGCAAATGCGGGTAAAAAATATCGTAAGTTTTTCATTGTAATAGTTTTTAGAATCTGTAGCCGACACTTAAGCCAACCCTTGATAATGTATCCGGACTTTTGTCTTTGTCAAAAAGGTTTGTTCCGAAACCAACCATAAATTCAATCGGAAACTGTTGCTTCAGGTACATTTTATAACCGAGTCCGGCGCCAATACCAAAATCCGAATATCTTGATTTTTCAGTGACATAATAACCGTTTCCTTCTGTATCGGTACGACGTACAATTTCTTTAAAGTCGCCGCCATTTGCGGATATAAAGACTTCTGCGAAATAGAAGTTATGAGGACTTTTCGACATTTTATACCTTACATAAGGCGTGATGTCATACTCCGGACGCGTATTGCGATAGCCTCTGTCGAAATCATCATCGATTTTTTCACTGCTTGAGTATCCAAGGGTCAATCCGGCAGAAAAATCCCTGCCCAGAAACCGTTCATAGCTCAGGTTGAGCTTGCTCTGGCCGATCAGGGAAAGCACGTCTACACGGAATTCATTCTTACGGGTATAAATTTCATCAAGTGATGTTGCAGTAGAATCCTGCGCATCCTGGGAAAATGCCACAGGGCCGCAAAGCAGTAGTAGAAAGATAATCTTCTTCATGCAAAAGCATTTTAGTTAGCTAAGATAGCAAAAACGGCACAAAATGTTAGGTTTGGGAAATAAAAATCAATTGAGTGTAAGCGCACCAAGAATCTCTTCCGACATGAACGGGCCGCCGGGATATTTTGCAGTATAATCAAGGTTGAGCCATACGGCGCCGCGCTCATCAATGTGATAATGGATATCTTGTCCTTTGCTTTCTTTTGGAAACAGCACTTCCTTGATTAAATAGTTTACTACCTCAAGATCGCTCTTCCTGCCCACGAGGATTTCCGGATAGATATGTCCCGTGGTATGAATGAGTCGCGGTGTTCCGCCAATAGCACGGACGCAGGCCGCCATCAAAACCGCATGGTCATCACAATCGCCGGAGAGATACATTATCGATTCGCTCGCGCTGGCAATATAATCGCGGCCTTTTGGATCGTTCACATAATTCCACCGGCTGTTGATTTCCTGAAAAGCTGCAAAGCACTGAATAACTGCGCGGTAATCCCCATATTTCTTTACATCCTTAAAATGTTTCGTAGTCGCCATTACTGCAAAATTCCGAACCCTCGGGTTGTCATACTCCACGGCATTAATGATGCGGTTCTTATTTGGAAAAGGCAGAAGCTTGGAGATGATGATGTCCTGCGGATTCGGATCCTCCGCCATGGTATAGATCATCGCGCGGTAATCTTCAAAAACGCTGGCGAAGCCGTATCTTCCGAAAAGGCTGCCGAAGAGAAGGAAAAGCAGGTATGCAAATATTGCGATCAGCAACACGCGGCGAAGCAATCTCAGTATAAGCTGGATGACAACAACAATAATAATGAAAAGGAAAATCCGGTCGAACTGGAAGTACCAGTCGGGATCGATAAGGTTCTGGTGGACAATAATGAACACCGGAACGGCAATAAGAATATTGAGGATTAAGATGATGACCGTATCCCAGGGTTTCTTGATCCTAAATCGCTGCGCAATTTCCCGGAACGGAATATCTTTAAGTTTTGTCATTGTAAACCAGAACTATGCTTTTACAATATCGGTAAAAGTAGCCTTTTTATCAATAAGCGAAAGGTCAAAGAGTTGATTTTGGACTTTGTTTAACATATCTTCAGAGAGATGCTTCTGCGACCATTCCGTAAGTGAAAGCCATTCTTTAATGTCTTCTTCCTTTTGGGCGAAGGTCGCAGCGAGGGTCTTTTCTATTCCGTCAACTGTTTTAAAAGTTTTGGTCACGGAATTTATTACTGAAAGTATTTTTTCAATTTCTGACGGATGATGTTCAAGGAAACCATTGCGGGCCGCAATCACAAAACATGGCCATGGGGTTGGGCAATCGGCAACGCGGCGGAAGGTTCCATTGTCGACCAATGGTTTTGTCATAAAGCGTTCCCACATAAAATAATCGGCTTTTCCGGTAGAAAGGGCTTCCACGGCGCCATCAATCGTATTGACGATCTCAAAAGTGAGATTATCGGGGTTCCAGTTTTGTTTTTGTGCATTGATGTAGGCCATCAGGTGTGAGCCGGAACCGTAGCGGCTGATCGCGGCTTTAGTATTTTCAAGATCGGTAAGCGCCTGAAATTCTGATTTTGCATCCACATGGATTCCCCAGATCAATGGAGTTTCCACGTAAACCTGTACAATTTTTGAAAGATTGCCGTCGGCGATATCTTTTACAATGCCTTCAGTGAGAATAACGGCAAGGTCTGTTTCGCCTTCCCGAAGCATGCGGCACATTTTCCCGGTTCCTTCAGGAATGTTTGTCCACTGCAGGTCGATGCCCTCTTTTTCAAAAGCACCTTGTTCCTTGGCGAGCTGCCAGGGATAATTGAAATGTTCCGGTACGCCGACAATCTTTATTGTTTTCATAGAAGTGCGTTTTTTGTTGCCGGCCATAGCCCTGATGGCAGCGGCATCCTTTTTAAGATTGGCCGGCGTGAGCAAGGCAAAGCTTAAAAAGATATAGCGGACAGCAGGAAAAAGCTCCTGAATCAGTTCGCTGCCAACTTGTTCAATGTATATGTAATTAATTCATCTACAGCTTTATAGGAATCGAGACTAAAAGTGCCGAGTGCACGGTTTGCGATAATGGCATTGAGCGACAAAGCGTTGTGACCGAGGAGCGCTGAAAGTCCGTAAATCGCGGCGGTTTCCATCTCCAGATTCGTGATCCTGTTTCCGTTGAAGCTGAAATTATCCATTTTGGAATTCAGCTCTGTGTCCTGGATATTGAGTCGTAAAATGCGGCCCTGCGGCCCGTAGAATCCGCCTGCCGTAGCTGTGATTCCTTTGTGCATGCGCTCACTGTCGATGATCTTTTCAAGTTTTTCGGAACATTGCACAACGTATGGGCGGCCTTTGCGCAGATCCCAGTTGGTGTGGGAAATGAAAGCCTCTTCGGTGGCTTTGTCTGAAATATCGTCAATTAAATAGGAGCGGAGCATATTATCAAGTCCCATTGCCGATTTCGACATCACGAAGCTGTCGGTCGGAATATCCGGCTGGAGTGAGCCTGAAGTCCCGATACGGATAATGTTGAGGCTTGTAAGTTGTTCTTTTGGCTGGCGGCTTTCAAGATCGATGTTGACCAAAGCGTCAAGTTCGTTCATGACGATATCGATGTTGTCGGGGCCGATACCGGTAGACATGACGGTGAGCCTTTTGCCTTTATATGTTCCGGTTTGCGTGCGAAATTCCCGTTTCTGTGTTGAAAATTCTATGTTGTCGAAGAATTGCGTGATTTTTTCGACCCGGCTTTGGTCGCCAACGAAAATTATATCGTGTGCGATGTGTTCCGGCCTGAGGTTCAGGTGATAGATGCTTCCGTCGGGATTTAGTATTAATTCTGAGCTTTGTATCATTTTGTTTGGTGTTGGATTATCCTCCGATGCGCTTTACGCTGTAGCCTTCGTCTTGCAGTATTGTCATGACTTTGTCGCGGAAATTTCCCTGGATGATGATTTCGTTGTCTTTTACGGCGCCGCCGACACCGCATTTGGTTTTTAGCATTTTCCCGAGGTTTTTCAAGTCGTCTTCGCTGCCGGAAAATCCTTTGATGATTGTAGCGACCTTTCCGCCGCGATTTTTTTTGTCGAGATGCGCTTCAAGGCGCTGCTTGTTTGGCGGCAGGGTTTGCTCGGAAGCGGAATTGTCTTCGAATGTGAAATCTTTGTTGGTGGAAAATACAAATCCGCCTAAGTCATCGAGGCTGTTGATTTTTTTTGCCATTCTTTTGATGTTTGGAAGCCGGTTCAGGATACATAACGCAATTTAATGTCGTATGATCTCTCTGACGGGCATTCTAAAAAATAAAAGACACTAAGCATCACTTAATGTCTTTTGAAAAAAAATTAAATTTATTACTTCTTGATCAATCCAAGGTCAACAAGACGCTCATGAAGGAATTCACCCGCTGTGATGTCTTCGTATAATTTTGGATGTTCGTCATCGACACAATTTTCAAGGCAGTTCAGCGACATTTCACTGATCGGGTGCATAAAAAACGGAATCGAATAACGTGATGTTCCCCAAAGTTCCCTCGGTGGATTTACCACCTGGTGGATTGTCGATTTCAATTTATTATTTGTGTGTCGGGAAAGCATGTCGCCTACATTAATCACGAGTTCATCCGGTTCTGCAATCGCATCAATCCATTCCCCATCGTGATTCTGGACCTGAAGCCCTTTGCCCTGCGCGCCCATCAGGAGCGTGATCAGGTTGATGTCGCCATGCGCAGCCGCACGGATGGCATCTTTTGGTTCTTCAGTAATTGGCGGATAGTGTATTGGCCGAAGGATCGAATTCCCGTTCTTTACTTTATCGTCAAAATAAAATTCATCGAGTCCTAAATATATTGCCAGTGCGCGTAAAACATATACCCCTGTTTTTTCAAGCATTTTGTAAGCTTCACGGCCAACATCATTAAATTGAGGAAGTTCATCCACAGCAACATTCGCAGGATATTCCGCTTCAAGCTTCGGATCGTTTTCAACGTATTGGCCAAAATGCCAGAATTCTTTCAGATCTCCGGCAGAACGGCCTTTAGCATGCTCTTTTCCGAAAGAAACATAACCACGCTGGCCTCCGATGCCAGGAATTTCATAGTTTGATTTCGTTTCGACGGGAAGGCTGAAAAAGTTTCGTACTTCCGAATACAATGTATCAACGAGTTTGTCATCCAAAAAATGACCTTTTAATGCCACGAAGCCGATATCTTCGTATGCCTTTCCGATTTCATTTACAAATTTTTGTTTACGTTCCGGGTCGCCCGAAAGGAAATCACGCAAGTCAACACTGGGAATGTTTTGCATACTATTTTATTTTCGTTAATAACCACAAGCTTCTCAGCCTGTGCAAAACAAAAGTAAATAATAAATTTATAAACGAATTTTAAAACTTATCAACATTCCAAAATTGTGGTATAAAAGGCAGCGGTCAGTATTTTTTTTATACTTTTGAACCGAATTTTAACTCATTTGCCCGGATGAACTTCGATAGGAAAAACCTCACCGACAATCAGCTTCTTGATCTTTACCGCCGTTTATTAAAACCACGCCTTATCGAAGAAAAAATGCTGATCCTGATCCGCCAGGGGAAAGTATCCAAATGGTTTTCGGGAATCGGGCAGGAAGCCATCTCTGTTGGAGTCACAGCCGTCCTTGATGAGAGTGAGTACATTCTTCCGATGCACCGCAACCTGGGTGTTTTTACAGGAAGGAATATCCCGTTATACAGATTGTTCTCCCAATGGCAAGGCAAGGCTAACGGATTCACCAAAGGCCGCGATCGATCGTTTCATTTCGGTACTCAGGACTATAAGATCATCGGAATGATTTCGCACCTCGGGCCTCAGCTTGGTGTTGCCGACGGAATTGCACTTGCCGACAAACTTCGTAAAAACGGAAAAGTCACCGCAGTATTTACCGGGGAAGGCGCGACCAGCGAAGGTGATTTCCACGAAGCTTTGAACATTGCCGCCGTTTGGGACTTGCCTGTCCTGTTTATTATAGAAAATAACGGCTACGGACTTTCAACGCCAACCCGTGAACAATATCGTTGTGAAAACCTCGCCGATAAAGGAATTGGCTACGGAATGGAATCGCATATCATCGACGGGAACAACATTCTTGAAGTTTTTAATGAACTGACGGATATTGTGGCATCAATGCGCACGAATCCGCGTCCGGTGCTGTTGGAATTTAAAACTTTCCGCATGCGCGGACATGAAGAAGCCAGCGGAACCAAGTATGTCCCGAAAGAATTGATGGATATGTGGGCGGAAAAAGATCCGGTGGACAACTTCCGGAAATACCTTCTGAAAGAAAATGTATTACGGGCGGACCGTGATGAGCAATGGCGTGAGGAAATCAAGGGCGAGATCGACGACAACCTTTTGATGGCAAATTCCGAATCGGAAATCAAAGCTGATCTTTCTACTGAGCTTAACGATGTTTATACTCCGTATAAATTTGAACATATAGAAGCCCTTGGCGAAAAGGAGAATATACGGTTTGTCGATGCCATTTCGCAATCGCTTCGCCAGTCGATGCAACGTCATGAAAATCTCGTGATCATGGGCCAGGACATTGCCGAATATGGCGGTGCTTTTAAAATAACTGATGGTTTTGTTGCCGAATTCGGGAAATCACGTGTCATCAATACGCCAATCTGTGAATCGGCAGTCGTATCGGCCGGAATGGGGTTGTCTATCAACGGCTATAAGGCAATTGTGGAAATGCAGTTTGCCGATTTCGTATCGACAGGCTTTAACCCAATCGTAAATTATCTGGCGAAAGTCCGTTACCGATGGAACGAAAAAGCCGATGTCGTCATCAGGATGCCTTGTGGCGGCGGAACCCAGGCGGGTCCGTTCCACTCCCAGACCAATGAAGCCTGGTTTACCAAAACCCCGGGACTGAAAGTGGTTTATCCGGCGTTTCCATACGATGCCAAAGGCCTCTTGAATGCGTCTATCAACGATCCGAACCCTGTGATGTATTTCGAACATAAAATGCTCTACAGAAGCGTGTATCAGGACGTTCCGAAAGATTATTACACCATCGAGTTAGGGAAAGCTACGCTTCTTAAAGAAGGCAAAGACATCACGATCATTGCATTTGGTGCTGCTGTGCATTGGGCTTTGGAAACACTGGAGCTCAATCCGAATATTTCCGCCGACCTGATCGATCTCAGGACGCTGCAGCCGATGGATAAGGATACTGTATATAATTCCGTCAGGAAAACAAGCAAATGCATCATTTTGCAGGAAGACAGCATGTTTGGCGGAATTGCCAGCGATATTTCTGCGATGATTATGGAAGATTGTTTCGAATGGCTCGACGGACCCGTAAAACGCGTTGCCAGTCTTGAAACACCGATTCCATTTACCAAAGCGCTTGAGGACCAGTATCTTCCGAAAGGAAGGTTCCAAACCGCGCTGAAGGAATTGATGGCTTATTAAATTCCGATCTCACCGTCAAAAGTGCCGGTCGTGTTTTGTGAATCTTCATTATCACGGTTGAAGGAAGGCTTGTCAGGAACTTCATTCGGATCTGTTCCCGCATCTTCATCGGGCGTTAGGCTTTCCAGATTATCATTTTCCCCCATCGCCGGACGTGTGTTCACAGGGCTGTCAAAAATGTCTTCAGATTGATCTTTTTTATCAAAATTGTTATTGTTGTTGGCAGTTTCCATTTTTCTTGATTTTATTTCTTAAAGTTACTACTTCGGCTGCCGCAGACCGTTACAGGATTATTTTCAGTTTTACACAATTTTAAGTTGTGGTTGGGTTCTCCGGTTTTTATCTTAACTTACGAATAAATCCAATGCATGAGACTTACAATTCAACGCAAGCCCGTCAGGGTTACGCCCGATCCGCGACGTGTAATAGCAAGGTTTTTCTTCAGTGGAGAAGAACGGGCAGTCGTCCTGATCAAAAAAGTCCTTTCACTTTCCAAAGATGAAATATTCGCCCAGATTTCGCCCTTGCTGCAGGATTTTTCGAAACGGCACCGAAGCATCACCAAGAAGCTCCACAAACATTTTGAGAAGGTAAAGCCACAGGTTGTCGCTGCCGGAGCAGATCCGGAAAAGCTGGATGATTTCACCAAACTTCTTATTGGCGCTTATTTTACGCATGAATATTCAATAGAATCTGCAGCTTTCTTTAACCCGTCGATTGTACCGGATCCGGATTGCAGTAACCTTGAAGAAGGAGAGCTTCGCGTGATCATCAGTTTTCGGGCAGTGGGCGAAGGGCATGTTTCTTCTGTGGTATTTCGCCGTGCGATTATCGATAAAAACAACAACATTACAGTAATTCCGTCAGGGAATTATATAGATGAGGCCGAAAGGGTGCGGAATGCAACCTATCAGAAAAAGCAGTTTATCGCAAAAGGTGAGGACGAAGGAATAAATGCCGAATTTTTGCGGACGGTTGATGAGAAGCTCGGTGATGCTTTTGATTATGAGCAACTGAAAGAAATAATCCTGCAGGCCAAATCAGAAACAACAGACGAACATATATTATCGCAATACAATTTGCTGTTGGCCTTGTCTGACAGCTACCGGAAAATCAGCTTTTCGCGGGATACCGATATCAGCGACCGCGTAATTTTCCCGATTTCGGATCTGGAGAGCCGCGGGATTGAAGACGCGCGGTTTGTAAGGTTCGTCCGGGAAGATGGCAACGTTGTTTACTACGCGACTTACACCGCGTATGATGGTTTCCACATTATGCCGAAGTTGCTGAAAACAACCGATTTTTATGATTTCAGGACGAGTCCGCTACACGGAAACGGGGCGAAAAATAAAAATCTTGCCTTGTTCCCCCGAAAAATCAACGGAAAATATGCGATGCTGTCCCGGATTGACGGATGGAACAATTACATCATGTATTCTGACAACATCAACGAATGGGAAAACCCGATCAGGATACAATCGCCGGAATATCCGTGGGAGTTTGTTCAGGTTGGAAATTGCGGATCACCAATTGAGACTGATGAAGGCTGGCTTGTGATTACACATGCTGTCGGTCCGATGCGTACTTATACCATTGGCGCTGCGCTTCTGGATCTTGACAATCCTGAAAAGGAAATCGGAAGATTAAAGGAACCGCTCATCGTTCCCAACGCGGAAGAACGCGAAGGATATGTACCCAATGTGGTTTACTCCTGTGGATCGATCGTCCATAACGGAGAGCTGATCATTCCATACGGACTGGCAGATTACAGTTCCGGATTTGCCTCTGTCAGCCTGAAGCTTTTGCTTGACCGCCTAAAAAATGGCTAAAAAAAAGCGCGACACCGGTCGCGCTTACTTAATTATCCTGCAGGCTGGTCGCCTTCATTGTTGTCGAACTTATTCCTGAAATCCATGGGTTCATCGGTTCCGTCTGGATTGTTCAGGTCATAGTTTTCGTCATTGGTCAGCTTCTCATCATAATCCTGATAGCGATGCTTTGCCGTATTATCGCGGGTATGAAGCGGATTTTTTTGGTTGGTATGTGGCAGCTCTCTTCGTGTATCGTGGAATTGCTGCCCTTTTGGGTTCATGTTTCCACCTTTATTCGTTTGTTGTCCCATGATTTAATAATTTAGGTTAGGCTAAGTTACATCGCTCATGCTCAAACCTACTTACGCTTAAAAAGATTAATGTTACAGGATTTTGCATCAACTGCATTGGCCGAGCATCCAGTAAATAACGACAAATACCAAAATGGTTCCGAGGCAGCCGCCTCCAAGTTTTTTTGCGCCGTAGCCGGCAATCAGTGTTTTAAAGAGTCCGTTCATAGCGATGGGTTGTTGGTTACTTAAATTTATCGATAAAATAAGAAGCCGCTATCGTGATTACCAAAACTTTCACACTAAGTGCTGTTCAGTGTTTTCAACCGCTTTTTTGTTTTTGTAGTCGATCCACGACTGGCCTCTTCGTTTCCGCATAAAATTATCAAAATGGCGCATGATAAAAATGTTATATGCGGCTTTTGAAATGTTCGCGATGTTTTTAGGAAGGGCGCGAAGGCTCATTGAAAAACCCGGTGTAAGGTATTTCATGTAATGCCAGTAACCTTCGGGCATATATAATGTTTCGCCATGGTTGAGCCTGGTGATGTATCCTTTGGCATGTTTGAGGGCGGGCCATTTCTCAAAGTCGGGATTATCAAAATCAATATCTTCCCGTGAAATTAAGGCGTGTGGTACTTTATACAGATATGGCGTCTGGTCGGGCGGGAATAAAATGCATTGCTTTGTACCGTCAAAATGGAAATGCAGAATGTTTGAATAATCAATATCATAATGCATGAAGACGCGGGAATTTTCCCCTCCAAAAAATAGCATCGGAAGCTGCTTTACCAGGCTGAGGCCGATATCCGGCCACTTGAAATCGTTTTTGAGCAACGGAACATCCTTAATCAGATTGTAAAGGAAGATTCGATAATTCGTAGGCTTTGACTTCAGCAGGCCAATGTAATCAGCCATTTTCATTTCGGCATGAGCCTCATTGAACTTATCCTTATGCGATACCGGACGGTCATCATACAGCGGTACTGTCTTATCGCCTGCGACTTCCTTTATATAATCAAGCTTCCACTTTTGGTATGCTGGCCAGTCCGCAGTGAGTTTCTCAATCACAACAGGCTTCTGCTTTTTATAATAATTCCTTATGAAATCTTCTTTCGTAATGGTTTTTACACGTTCAATTTCTGTCAGATGTAAGGCCATAACAATAGTTTTTCGAAGGTTATATCACCATGAATGTTTGTTGGAATTAAATTAGAAGTCTTCGGGCTATACCGCTTGTCTGCCGTGAAGTGCGAAATACATTTCATTAGGATCGTAATCAAAGTCGAAATCGAATTCTTCCGATTCAGCGTCTTCAAATCCGTTGATTGAAATGATGTTGTTTAGTTCTGGAGCGTTGTTAAAATCTTCAGGAGTTACGTGTACAATTTCCATGGTTTATTTTGTTTAGATGGTATTGACAAATTTCACGATTACCCTTCTAAACAATTTACAGCTTTACTACAGAATTTTATATAATTCAGCAGTCTCAGTACCCGCCGCTTAAAAGCTTTCCGCCAATAGGGGCGCGGGCATCAAGTCGGAGTTTTTTCATCATTTCGTAAGTTGTGCAAACCGCCGCCGATGTCACGGGGATATTTATTTCCTTTTCAATCAGGTCGATAGCTTCAAGAGAAGGCATCTGGACACAGCATGAAGCCACGAGGACATCCACGCCTTCAAGGTTGAGTCTTTTATAAATTTCCAATAGATTCATCGGATCCTGCGCCGCGACTTCTAGATTGTCCGGAATCTCCAGAGCAATCGAATCAACAACCTCAAATCCCTGATGTTCTATATAATCAACAACCATGTCGGCAAGCGGCCGCATATATGGCATGATCAGGGCGACTTTTTTTGCTCCCAATGCCGTGAGTCCGGTAACCAAAGCCCCGGCGCTGGTCACTATCGGCGTAGGAAAGCCATTCTCAGCAGTTTCCTTTTCAAGGTTTTTTTCCGAAACGCAATGATAGCCGCGGCCCATGCTCATAATCGCGACAAGGCACGCGTAACCCATAACATCGACATGCGCGTCCGACAGTTCCTGCGCGCATTTCAGGCTCATTGCATCCATGGCTTCGAGTTCTTCCTTGGTGACTTTTTTCATCCGCATCCGACTGGAATGAAACGTGAAGCGTTCCGGTAAAATGGTTTCGCGCGCCCGGAAAACAGCCGGAATTTCAGTTTCCATGGTTACGTTTGATGATGGCACGATCTGGCCGATGCGGTATTTCATTAAAGTTGGTTTTTTAATCGGGTTTTTAGTGGTCGAAATCAATTATTTCAATTCCGTTATCTTTATTCTATCATCTATATCTCTTCGGGCGTTGCCTGCGGCCGGGCTGTCCGCTGCAAGTCCTCGCTGCGCTGTGGGCTTTTCGCTTCCATCCCTAACGCGGCCGCTCTAAATTTAATTATCAACTATTAATTGAAATCTCCTTAACCGTGTTTACGATCGTCCCGATGCCTTCAACAGTCGCTTCAACGACATCGCCGTCCCACATCCATTCCTGCGGTTTTCTTCCCGCGCCAACGCCGGCCGGAGTTCCGGTTGCAATGATATCGCCGGGTTCAAGCGTAAAAACAGTGCTTAAATCCTCGATCAGGTCGTTGATGTTGAAAAGCATGAACTTTGTGTTGGAGTTTTGTTTCTCGATGCCGTTCAGTTTCAAAGAAAGGTTCAGGTCGTGCGGATTCGGGATTTCGTCTTTGGTGACCAATATCGGACCCATTGGCGCGAAAGTATCCTGTCCTTTGGAAACAATCCACTGGCCGGCGCGGCGGCAGTCACGTGCCGAAATATCATTGATCACAGTATAACCAAATACATGATCAAGGGCATCTTCCTTTTTAACGTATTTTCCTCTTTTACCGATAACGACTGCAAGTTCAACTTCCCAATCCAGTTGCTGCGTGAGCTTCGCATTGTGAAGGATATTGGTATTTGTCGCGGTAACTGCGGTTGGCGGTTTTGAAAAAATAACAGGTTGTTGCGGAAGTTCATTTGATGTGTCAAGCGTTCTTGCGCTTTCAGCAACATGTTCGGTATAATTAAGCCCGATCCCGATGATGTTTTTTCGCGGTTTTGGAATAGGGGCAAGGATTGTAACTTCAGAATACGGAA
The DNA here is from genome assembly GCA_036399795.1 of Flavobacterium sp. Lineage (GTDB taxonomy): Bacteria > Bacteroidota > Bacteroidia > Flavobacteriales > Flavobacteriaceae > Flavobacterium. The sequence continues at coordinate 51,825 of DASWML010000003.1, read as the reverse complement.
TGGAGCAATCGGCGATCACATCCTCATTCGCCTGGCTTATCGTTTCTGAAATCCGGAAAACTTCATCTTCTCTCAAATCTATAAGCTCTAGCATTGTTTTGGGAAACGACATGTTGCTGCGGTTTCCAAGTTGTTCGATGTCGATTACCGTGTCGTTAAGCAGTACGCCGAGTTTTTGTTCTTCGGATTGGTATTGGTAAGTAAGTAATTTCATTAATGGTTTATTGTTGTGGTTTGTTTATGGTCTGGCCCTGATGGCAGCGGCATCCTTTTTCGAAGCATGAGAAAAAGATATAGCGTACAGCAGGTTCCCGTGCCTCAATTAAATAATCGTTTGATAACCTCCGCTCTCAGGGTATGCCTTCTCCTGATAGAGTCCGAGTTTTTCAATGACGGGTAAATCGTTGAACGCAAACAAGCATGCATCCTCGGTCTCCGAAAGGTTTACATGCTCGTGATATTCCCATGACGGCACGCAGAAAATATCACGCTCTTTCCAGTCGAAACGCCTTCCGCCGATAACAGAGTAGCCTTTTCCTTTTGCGCACTGATAAACAAATGAGCCCGTATGTTTGTGGGCTTTTGTGTGTTCGCCCGCGCGCAGCATCTGCATTGATGCGCCCATGGTTTGCATGACATGGCCGCCGGTAAGCGGATTTGAATATTGCATGATGATCCCGTCATAGGGCGAGCCTTCCTGGACTTGAGCGGCTTCAAGAAGCGCCGGATAAACCTGTTTCCAGGAATATTTAAAAAGCGGCGAATACGGCTTTTCCCAGACGACATCTGCGGGAATGACTCCGGGTGCTGCAAAGGATAAAGGCGAATAATTTATAGGCTTTGCAAGCGGCTGTTTTCCATCGAAAACCGCATAATCGTTGGCTTCAAGCGCATTTATGAGCGGAATATCGAGTCCGTCCTGCCAAATACAGGTTTTCCCGCCTTCGGCAACGCCGTGTTCATGCCAGGTGGAATTTGGCGTGATGACAAAATCGTTGACTTCAAATGTAATTTTATTGCCGTCGACAACGGTATAGCCGCCTTCGCCTTCCATGATGAACCGCAGGGCAGAAGCTTTGTGACGGTGTGCCGAAGTGCTTTCTCCGGGCCGCGTCACCTGGATTCCGGTGTAAAGCCAGCCTACGGCAGCGCTGACATCCCGGCGACGGTCGTTTACAAGATACACGACACGGCGCCCGGCCTGTTCGGGGGTTACGAGTTCGGATGATTTCAGGACGAGTTCGCGCAGGTCATCGTACCGCCAAAGCATCGGGACGGATGAAGTGCGCGGTTCCCACGGCTCAATATCGTTTGCTACGGTCCAGAGTGCTCCGGCGCCGAGATTTTTGAGTTCGGCGTAATAAGCTTCAAGTTCCGGCGTATCCTGAACCCGGGCGCGTCCTATGACATCATCGCTGTGTTTTGCTTCCATAATATTTTAATTAATCATTAGGATGTTGAATTTAATTTTAGTCTGCCATAGGCATGAAATAGACCTTTTTAATTTTTTCATCCTCGATTTGATAAATTGCCGTGCCTTCAATGATTTCCTTGTTAATCTGCACGCGTTCCTTGTCAATTACAAAATTTCCGGTTACAACGCGCCCCAGGATTTCGCAGTGAAGGTTTGGAACTTTGCTGAACATTCCGCCATAGATTTTCCGCATGGTCTCTTTCCCTTTGTACTGGAGTTTCTCGGGAAAGTCATAAACTTCTACATCGTCGGCATAAGTATCGAGAAATGCTTCGAGGTTGCGAAAATTATAAGCGTTTAATTGTCTTTGAACCAATTCTTCAGGTGTTTCCAGCAGTAATTTGTCAGGATCTAAAAATACGCCTTTGTTGATGACGCGGTGGATTTTCGTGAGGTTTTCTATGTTCTCAACCGGATTGGCATCAAGAAGGATCAGGTTTGCTTTCTTTCCTTTTGCGATGCTGCCAAATTCGTTTTCCTTACCCAAAGCTTTTGCTCCGTTGATGGTCGATGCTTCAATGATCTTCCAATTGCTGAGTCCGGCCTGGCGCATTCTCAGGAGTTCGTCAAGATACGAGGAAGCATGCAGTGTTCCAATATTTCCGGCATCGGTTCCGGTGGCAATTGTAACGCCGGCATCGGAGAGCTTCTTCAGGTTTTGTATGCAGATGTTGTTGGTTTGGAGAACTTTTGCCACCTGCTTGTCGGCAATCGTATATTTTCGGTAAGCATTTACAAGCAATGTATCGGCAAGGTGTTTCAAGTCAAGCAGCGAGCCTAGCTGAAACGGATCTGCCATGCGAAGTTCATGATCTGATAGGTTAAGCTTCTGTCCAAAAGTATCTTCATAACCATCATAAACGACAAGGGTTGGACACAGCACGACATTTTTCTTTTTCAAGAGTTTGATGAAATCGTCTGTCAGGAGTTCGTCTTCAATACTGTGAACAAGAAAATCACAGCCATTTTCAACAGCCAGTTGTGCTGTGATGCGCTCAGTGGCATGCACGGCGACCTTCTTTTTGTTTTGATGGGCTTCATCGATAATCGCCTTTACAACGGGAAGATATTTGCGTGCGCCGGCTTCTGTGTCGAGATTATCGACGTTGACAATGTACCAGATTTTAATCAGGTCAGGTTGATGCGTGAGCTGCTCACGGACCATTTTCCGTGCTTCTTCCGGTGTTGCAACCAACTGAAAAGGCGCATCATCCTTGAGTCCGGCGAAAGCTTCCGGCTGATAAGTCGTCAATAAAGGCCCAGTCATATAAATTGATGGCGCAAGTTCCGTGGTTGCAAAATTTTGCCGTTGTTTGAGGAAATTGTATGTTGCGCCGACATCGACCACGGTGGTGATCCCGTTTCGGAGGTAGCGTTTCAGGACATTTTCCATGCGATTGTGTACCTTTTCTATTTCCTTTTCGTAAGGTTTTATTTTACGCAGATCTATTGCATCGGGACGAGTGTAGAGTCCGCCGCTTTGGAAAAAGTGGATATGCGCATCGGTCAATCCCGGCAAAAGGAATTTTCCTTTTGCGTCGATCACTACGGCGTTTGAAGGAATTTTTGTGTTTGCTGGCTTAATATCAGATATCAGATCGCCTACAATAGTTACTGTCTGGTTCGGAATAAGCCGCTGCCGTTCGACATCCACAACCGTGACATTGGTAATGTAGGATTGGGCAAAAGCGTTCAGGTGAAGCAATACAAACAGCAGCGTGATTTTTTTCATGGGCAGCGTATTACCTTTTATTGAAATCCTCGTGATTGTCTACAAAAGTTATCTTTCTTGTTGGCGCGGTATTGACGCGAAGATCGAAAATATCAAACCGGTTGTAATGTCCGAGGATATCATGCATTTGTTTTGGCTGGATGCATTTTGAAAGATCAATATCGGCATATACAATTCCTTCCTCATCAATTAAAGGTTCACCTACAACAGCGCCGTTCGGACCAATTATTCCGGAAAATGTGGAGTTTTTGCGTGTCAGCAATTCTTCGGCATTCGGCACGTCTTCTTTCATAATGTCCATGATCTCCTGCGAAATGGTAGAACAGGAAACAATCGTGAAGAGTTTTCCTTCGAATGAATGTGCGGCTGCGCGGATTTTTATCGCTTCGGCCATATTATAATCAGGCGGCGCAACCGGAAGCGAGATATAGTTGGCGATATGAATCAGTTCTCCCTGCGAAAGCAAAGTGAAACGTGCTAATGTGTTTGTGTTTTCACCACAGGCTAAAGTTCCGATCGGGCCAATTTCTGTTTTATAAACCTTTAAAGAAGAACCGTCACCGGATGTCCATGTTAATTTTTCAGCCCAGGTTGGAACCAATTTCCTGTGTTTCCCAACGAGGTTTCCCTTGTTGTCAATGATCAGGTTGGTGTTGTAGATTTCGCCATAGCTGTCGCCGCGTTCGTTGATTCCGATTACGATATGACAATTATATTCCCGTGCGGCGCGTTTGATCTTGCCTATTTCTTCACCATCGGCGGTAACTGAATTCCGATAAAGCTGTTCGTACCATTTGCTTCCCTGAACCGGTGTCATGATCCAATTCCAATAGGGATATCCCGCAATAAACACTTCAGGAAATGCAACAAGTTGTGCTCCGTTTGACGCTGCTTCCTTTATAAATGAGACTGCTTTTTCAATAGTTTTATCTACGTTGAGAAAAACCGGTGAAGTCTGTACGGCGGCAGCTTTAAATTTTGGGAAATCCATCATAAAAATTTAGCTATAAAAATAAGTAAAATAGGGAAGCGGCCTATAATGTGCCTGTGTCTTCAAAAAGGAATTTTTCAATCCTGATTCGTGTTTCGTCGGAAAATACTTCAGCTCTGATCTGGCCTGTTTCTTTATTTATTGCAACATTCACCAATGTCACTTCACCTTCGAGGCATGTCTTGCCTGTTTCATCTTCAAACCGAAATCCGCAAGTTACTGAAGCCCCGCCAATACTTTGCACCCAAAGATATTTTGCAAGCGTTTCACCAATTCGGGCGGCTTTTTTAAACTGCACTTTTAAATCTACAGTCGGAATTCCGTGGGTTTCATGTATCCTGGAGAACGGCCGGTCGAGCGCTTCCTCAAACCAGTCCTCGACAAGGTCATTCAACATTTCGAGGAACCGGGGATAAAAGACGATTCCTGCATAGTCTACATGTTTAAAGCGGATTTTTTCGGATTTTGTGAAAACTGCCATTTATTTTAATTTAAATCGTTGAATCTTTCCGGTTTCCGTTTTAGGCAGCGTTTCTGCAAATTTTATAATCCTCGGATATTTATACGGCGCCGCATTTTCCTTAAACCAATCCTGAATCGATTTTGACATGTCATCGCCCGCTTTGCCTTGATCCTTCAAAACAATATGTGCGCAAACCAGCATTCCGCGCTCTTCATCAGGGCAACCTACAACTGCACATTCTGCAATATCAGGATGGGTTAAAAGTACGCTTTCCACTTCAACTGCGCCAATATTATAGCCGGAAGAAATAATCATATCATCGCCACGCGCCACAAAACAAAAGTAACCTTCTTCATCTTTCTTGTAAATATCGCCTGTGATGTTCCAGCCTTTTTCAACATATTCCTGCTGCTTTTCCTCGCGGTTCAGGTATTTGCATCCGGTAATGCCGCGAACTGCCAGCCGGCCAGGTTCATTTACAGGAACTTCATTTCCGTCTTTGTCGATAATCTTGGCTTCATATCCGAAAACAGGCTTTCCGGTAGAGCCTTTCTTCATAAATTCCTGATTATTAGAAATAAAGATGTGGAGAATTTCTGTTGATCCGATTCCGTCAATGATCTGAAGTCCGGTCGCATCATACCAATCCTGCCAAACCTTCGCCGGGAGCGTTTCACCTGCGGAAACACATTTTCGGAGTGAAGAAATATCGTATTCCTTCACCTTAGTGGTAATGATACGCCACGCGGTAGGCGCGGTAAAGCAAATGCTGATATTGAAATCCTGTATCGCCTGAAGCAATAATTCCGGTGTGGGTTTTTCAATTAAAAATGTGGACGCGCCGTAATAAAAAGGAAAAAGAACCAATCCTCCGAGACCAAATGTAAATCCGAGGGGCGGACTTCCGGTAAAAATGTCTTCAGGTTTCGGCTGTAGCGCATATGGTGGAAAAGCCTTGCAGATGAGCAAAACATCGCGATGATAATGTGATGTCATCTTGGGCTTTCCCGTCGTTCCAGATGTAAATCCGATCAGGCAAAGCGATTCTGCCTTCGATTCAAAATTTTTAAACGTTTTTGGCTTATTGTGCAACAGGACATCAAGTTTTGAAATATGTTCTTCGAGTCCGTCGAACGTGATAACGTGTCTCAAAAATGGCGATTTGACAAGCGCAAGTTCTTCTTCAAGGCGGTAATCACAGAGTGCATGCGAAATTTCGGCGCATTCTATAAATGTGGAAAGCTCTTTCTCGCGAAGTAGCGGCATTGTCGCCACAACGATTCCTCCGGCTTTAATGATGGCGAACCAACAGGCCACGAACATCGGGTTGTTTGCTGAACGGATTAAAACGCGGTTTCCCGACTTCAGTTCAAGTTCGTCTTTCAGGACATGCGCAATCTGGTTGGCCTTTTCATACAGATCCAGATATGTCCACGACTTCTCGAATGTCTGCATGGCGATCGAATTGCCCCGGCCTTCCAAAATGTGCCTGTCTAACAGGTCGTAAACACAATTTATATCTTCAGGAGATTCAAATCCGGTTGGGAAAATATAATCCGGCTGCAAATCTTGCGAAGGCAGGCTGTCGTGGGCAAAGTTGTCTTCGTAGCGGAACATATCATTTAATTTAAATTCATAAAATTGGGAATTGACGCAAGCTGCTTCATTGCTTGTGCGACTCAGGTTTCAGTGTGCGCTTCATTCCATCTTTTTCCTTCCGCTCTGCAATTTGCAAAGGATAAAGATGTGAAATTCCCGCGTGATACTGCTGCGGAATGTCGTCAGGACGGAAATTTTCATAAGCCTGCGCATTTCTCACAAATCCGGAATCGAGCAGAAGCGGTCGTCCGAGCGCAACAATATCGGCACGGCCATTCAGGATAATGGTATTGATCTGGTCGATGTCGGTTATCGAACCCGATGTTATTGTTGGAATATCGGCAATATTTCGCACAGCATCAGAAAATGGTGTCTGCCACATTCTTCCGAAAGCAGGTTTTTGATCGTATACGGTATATCCGGTGGAAACACTGATGATGTCGGCACCCGCTGATTTAAACGCATCGGCAATGGCAATAACATCTTCTTCAGAAATGCCGCCTTCGGCCCAATCTGATGCTGAAATGCGAACGGATATCGGCTTATCGGCAGGAAAAACTTCCCGGATAGCGTTAAATACCCGAAGCGGGAAGCGCAGCCTGTTTTGAATATCGCCACCAAATTCATCTTTACGGAAATTCGTCAGCGGAGAAAGGAAAGATGCGAGCAGGAATCCGTGGTGTGCCTGCAATTCGATCATATCAAAGCCTGCGTCATTTGCATTTCGGGCAGCGGCAGTAAACTCAGCGACAATTTTGTCCATTGCAACAATGTCAATTTCTTTCGGAGCAGCCATTTTTTGATTGAATGCAACGGCAGAAGCTGAAAGCAGTTCCCACGCATTCTCAATCGGTTGATGATCGCTTTCCCAAGGGAATTTCATGGCACCTTTCCGACCTGAATGTCCGAGTTGGATTGCCATTTTTGAAGATGAATTTTTATGGATAAATTCTGTGACCCGTTTCCATGCAATAACCTGTTTCTGAGATGAAATCATCGGGCAGCCTAAAGTGATCCGGGCGGTATCTGAAACTGCCACGGCTTCGGTGAAGATCAATCCGCATCCGGCGGTTGCGCGGCTTCCGTAATGAACCAGATGCCAGTCGGAAACAACGCCGTTCACAGCAGTATACTGTTCCATTGGCGCCATTGCAATCCGGTTTTGAAGCGTCATTCCGCGAAATTGTATGGGCGTAAATGCTGGGGAAACTTTTGATTCTGGACTGTTGTGCTTCTGGAATTCGGACAGGACGTTATCGGTAAACGACTTGTCGCGCAGCGCAAGGTTTTCTAAAGTGACCTTTTTCGCCCGCGTCATCACGCCGAAAGCAAATTGCATGAACGGATGCTGAATGTGGCGGTCCATGTGTTCAAACCAATCCAGTGAAACACCGGCCGCATGCTGGATCATTTCTACGCGTTTGCGGCGTTTTTGTTCGTATGCCTGAAAAGCGGCAGGAATATCGGCCTGGTTTTCTATGATGGCGTCGGCCAATCCAATTGCGCATTCCATAGCGAGTTTTGTTCCTGAGCCAATGGAGTAGTGTGCAGTGGCTTTTGCATCGCCAAGCAACACAATATTGTCTTTATGCCACTTTTCGTTAGTGATAGTAGGAAATTGGCGCCAGTGCGATTTGTTCGAGATCAACGGGTGGCCATCGAGTTCTTCGGCAAAAATTTCGGACATTTTTTGGATTGTTCCGGCTTCATCGAAAGTTTCAAGTCGGGCTTTTTCCCAGGTTTCGGGCGCACATTCGAAAATCCACGTGCTCATTCCTTCCTGATATTGATAAGTATGGGCGACAAAAGTTCCGAAAGGCGTTGTCCTGAAGAAATACGCAAATGCATCCAGGGGTTTTGTCGAACCGAGCCAGACGAACTTGTTGCGCTGCAAAACTATTTTCGTCCCGAAGTCGGCTTTATACTTTTCACGGATAAAGCTATTGATTCCGTCGCAAGCTACAACAACATCAGAATCAGAAAACTGACTAACATCAGAAATGTTTTGTTCGAAGTGGAGCCCGACCCCTTCTTCGCTACAGCGCTGTTGTAAAAGTTGCAGCAACGTTTTGCGGGAGCAGCCGCAGAACCCGTTTCCGGAAATGCGTACACGTTCACCGTTTCGAACAACATCAAGATCGTCCCAATAGGCAAATTGGCTCCGGATGAGTTCGTATGACTGCGGGTCGCGTGTAAGGAATTCACTTAATGTTTCATCCGAGAAGACTACGCCGAAACCAAATGCATCATCGGCTTTGTTGCGTTCGTAAATATCGATCTGTGCGTCTGGAACTGCCTTTTTCAGTAAGATCGAAAAGTACAATCCGCCTGGGCCGCCGCCTATTACCGTTACTTTCATAGTTAGTGTTGCAAAAGGGATAGCAGTGGTATCCTTTTATTGCAGTAGCAGATTTGCGGTAATGAAAAAGCTTCAGCAATAAAAGATAAAACGGATAGCCCGGTCCCGGTTTTTCTCCGGGATTTGCCTAAATTTAAATCCTTTTAATTGAAAATATTTCGCCGAGTTTCGAATAATTCGAGCCTGCGAGCCTGGCGACCGGCCTGTAGGCTTGCATGTTTATTTTGAAATCGTCCAAAAGTACCGACTCGTCAAAGTGGAACATCACGATCTTGCCCACCATCAATACCGCGCCGCCTGCTTTGTGGCTTTCAAGGGCATAATGATGTACCAGCTCGCATTCAAAATGTATCGGACTTTCCTTTACCCGCGCGGGTTTGACCTTTACTGAGGGAATTGGTGTAAGCTGGGCCAGTTCAAATTCGTTTATATCATGCGGGACGGTTTGCGCGGTGGTGTTCATCTTTTCGACATTGTCTTCGGTAACCATGTTTACGACGAATTCTTTGGTAGAAAGTACGTTGTTGAGCGTGTCTTTGTTGGTGTCGTTCGTGCGGACGGTCGAAAACATGATGTGCGGCGGATCGTCACCGATCGCATTGAAAAATGAAAAAGGGGCAAGGTTTGGGATCCCGTCTTCGCTGAGGCTTGAAATCCACCCGATTGGGCGCGGAATCACGGCTCCCGACAGTAATTTGTAAATTGATTTCTGGTCGATTTCCTGCGGATCGAACTGCATTGTTGTTTGTTTCCACAAATTAAATAAAAAAAAAGTATTTATAGACGGGTTGTGAAAATTCTGCAGAAAATGTAAGCCAACTTTTATTTTTCAAAATATTTCCTACTTTTATCGATATCCAAACACCAATGAACAAAACTGAAAAGGGTATCTGGAAAGTTATTTCCGCCTCTTCGATGGGCACCCTGATCGAATGGTACGATTTTTATATTTTCGGCAGCCTGGCCGTAGTAATTTCAACCAAATTTTTTCCTGCAGGCAACCCCACGGCAGCATTTTTATCGACACTGGCCACTTTTGCGGCAGGGTTCGTTGTGCGTCCGTTTGGAGCGTTGTTCTTCGGGCGATTAGGTGATCTGATCGGTAGAAAATACACTTTTATGGTCACGCTGCTGCTGATGGGCGGCGCTACTTTTTTAATCGGCTGCGTGCCTTCATATGAAACAATAGGGTTTATGGCGCCATTGCTCGTTTTGGTGCTGCGGCTTTTGCAAGGCTTGGCGCTTGGCGGCGAATACGGTGGCGCGGCTACTTATGTTGCAGAACACGCTCCGGCAGGAAGTCGCGGTTACTGGACATCGTGGATACAAACTACAGCAACTGCGGGGCTTTTTGTTTCGTTGATGGTGATTTTGGTCACGCGGAATTCGCTTTCACCGGAAGCTTTCGATGACTGGGGTTGGCGCGTACCGTTCTGGATTTCGATCGTAATGGTCTTCGTATCCTACCTGATCCGTAAGAAAATGGATGAGTCACCGGCATTTGCCAAAGCAAAATCGGAAGGAAAAACAAGTACAAATCCGCTGAAAGAAAGTTTTGGGAACAAATACAACCTGAAATTTGTATTGCTCGCCTTATTCGGGGCCACAATGGGTCAGGGCGTTGTTTGGTATACGGGACAATTTTATGCGATGAGTTTTATGAAAACGGTGATGAACGTAGATTCGTCGCAGGTCGATGGATTGCTCGGGATCGCGCTGCTGATTGGAACGCCGTTTTTTATTGTTTTCGGATGGCTGAGCGATAAGATCGGGCGAAAGACGATCATGATGTCGGGAATGCTGCTCGCGATTTTACTTTACCGGCCTATTTATAAGGAAATGTTCAGCATCACCGATGTCTCTGCGAAAACTGAAATTGATAATAAGGTAACTTCCGACAAAGGAAACACCACACGTGAAATATCTTATGAAGACGGGACAAAGATAACCCAGTCGCAACAGGTTGCCACGGCAGGCGGCATGGATAAAACAGAAATAAAAACGATCCTGACCGTCAACAGCCACGACAAATGGAAGCTGATTTTCCTCGTATTTGTCCAGGTTCTTTTTGTAACAATGGTTTATGGTCCGATAGCGGCTTTTCTGGTGGAAATGTTCCCGGTTAAGATACGGTATACGTCGATGTCGCTTCCTTACCATGTTGGGAACGGGATTTTTGGCGGACTCCTTCCGGCGATTTCTACTTATCTCGTTACAAATTCGAAAGTTTCGGGCGATCCTGATTTTTATCTTGAAGGGCTTTGGTATCCGATTATCATTGCTTCAATCTGCTTTGTCATCGGAATGATATATCTCGACCGCAAAAATAATACAACACACGACTAATGGATGCAATTAAACGGTTTCTCGGAATTCTATGGCTGGCCCTGGCAGTGGCAGCCGCTTATTTTTGTATCTTCATTTTCGGGATTCCGAAGCTGGAGACAGGAAAACAGGAAGACCTCGTTTTTGGGATCATCATCCTGTTCCTGCTCACGCCACTGATCGTTTTTGGCTTGGGAACGTTCGGATATTATGCCCTTCGCGGAGAATACGACCGGAGCAAACTATAGTCAAATGAGTTATAAAATTAAAGATCTTGAGGATTATTTCAGGCAATACCGGAAATCGGTAAAAAATCCTGAAAAATTCTGGAGCAAAATAGCAGGCAATTTTGAGTGGCAGAAAAAATGGGATTCGGTACTTGAGTACGACTGGCACCAAGCCAATGTAAGATGGTTTGGCGGGGCAAAGCTTAACATCACCGAAAATTGCATCGACCGGCATCTGTCCGGGAAAAGAAATAAAACAGCGATTATTTTTGAACCCAACAATCCTACAGATTCCGCGCAACACATATCATATGGTGAACTGCATGCACGTGTATGTAAAATGGCAAATGTCCTGCTGGAGAAAGGCATCAGGAAAGGCGACCGTGTTTGCATTTATCTTCCGATGATTCCCGAACTGGCGGTTTCTGTCCTGGCTTGTGCAAGGATAGGAGCGGTACATTCTGTGGTTTTCGCCGGATTTTCATCTACGGCAGTCGCAACGCGGATTAATGATTCAGGATGCTCGATGGTAATTACAGCAGATGGCGGTTTTCGCGGAAGCAAGTCATTCGGGCTGAAGTCTATCATCGATGAAGCCCTTGTTCAATGCCCGTCAGTCGAAAATGTACTTGTTGTAAAAAGGACAGGTAGTGCGGTTTCGATGCAAGATGGCCGCGACCATTGGCTGCAGCCGCTGCTGGATTCCGCTTCCGCAGATAATATCGCTGAAATTATGGATGCTGAAGATCCGCTATACATCCTTTATACGTCAGGATCAACCGGCAAGCCAAAGGGAATGCTGCACACGATTGCCGGATATATGGTTTTTACGGCTTATACTTTTAAGAACATCTTCAATTATAAGAAAGGCGACATTTATTGGTGTACCGCCGATATCGGTTGGGTAACAGGTCATTCATACATTCTTTACGGGCCGCTGCTGAACGGCGCGACGACTGTTATTTTTGAAGGAATTCCGTCTTATCCCGATCATGGAAGGTTTTGGGAAGTTATCGAAAAGCATAAAGTCACCCAATTTTATACGGCGCCGACGGCCATTCGTTCCCTTGCGAAGGAAAGTCCGGATTGGGTAACCAAACACGATCTGTCGTCCCTGAAAATCATCGGCTCGGTAGGTGAGCCCATCAATGAGGAAGCCTGGGATTGGTACAATGATCTTGTCGGGAAAAGGCGCTGCCCGATTGTCGATACCTGGTGGCAAACAGAAACCGGCGGCATCATGATCTCACCGATTCCGTTCGTCACGCCTACAAAGCCCGCTTATGCGACATTGCCGCTTCCGGGAATACAGCCTGCGCTGATGGATGAAAGAGGAGAAGTTTTAAAAGGAAACCAGGTTTCAGGAAACCTTTGCATTGCTTTTCCATGGCCCGCAATTGCAAGAACGATCTGGGGCGATCACAAAAGATATCAGGAAACTTATTTTTCCACTTATCCCGGAAATTACTTTACCGGCGATGGCGCCCTGCGTGACGAAACCGGCTATTACAGGATTACCGGACGGGTCGATGACGTTATCATTGTTTCCGGGCACAACCTCGGAACGGCGCCAATTGAAGAAGCCGTCAATCAACATCCCTGTGTAGCAGAATCGGCAATAGTGGGTTTTCCGCATGACATAAAAGGTAATGCCCTGTACGGATTTATCATATTGAAAGAGAACACTGTTGCGGACGATAACCTGAAGAAGGAAATTAACGATCATATTGCACGGCTGATCGGCCCGATCGCGAAGCTGGATAAAATGCAATTCGTTTCAGGGCTTCCGAAAACACGCTCAGGAAAGATCATGCGCCGCATCCTGCGAAAGATTGCTGAAGGTGATTATTCGAACTTCGGAGACATCACAACATTGCTCAATCCGGAAATCGTCGAAGAAATTAAGGATGGTAAAGTCTGATCCATTTAGGAATTATTTATCATATACCTCAAAGGTTATTGATTAAATTAGCTTTTATGGCAAACAAACCTGACGTAATTATCATTGGCGGCGGCCTCGCCGGACTCACAGCAGGTATTCATTTGAGCAGGCACGGTATCAACGTCACGATTATCGAAAAAAATGAATTCCCGAAGCACAAAGTCTGTGGTGAATATGTTTCCAATGAAGTTCTTCCTTACCTCAATTCACTTGGAATAGATATTTCTTCACTTCATCCGGCAAACATTACACGAACCGCCATCTCTACGATTTCCGGAAAAAAGATTGAAGGAACACTTCCTTTAGGCGGCTTTGGCATCAGCCGTTATGCGCTGGATTTTTTATTATTCCAAACAGCTAAAAAATACAGATGTGACATTCGACAGGAAACGGTTTCGGATGTGGTTTTTTCAAATGATAATTTTCATGTCAAAACATCCGAAGGCAATGCCTATCAATCGACTATTGCAATCGGGGCTTACGGCAAACGCTCCCATATCGACCTGAAGCTGCAGCGTGATTTTGCAAGCAAAAAGTCGCCCTGGCTGGCGGTTAAAGCACATTATAAAGGGAATTTTCCTGACGGACTCGTAGCATTGCACAACTTCCGGGGCGGCTATTGCGGTGTTTCAAAGGTTGAAAACAACATGATCAACATTTGCTGGCTCGGCGGATATAAGGAATTCAAAAAGTTCAGGGATATTGGCGAATACCAAAAACAAATCATTACGGCAAATCCGCACCTGAAGGTTATTTTCGAAAATTCGGAAATGCTGTTTAATGCGCCGCTCGCCATCAGTCAGATCTGTTTCGACAAAAAGAACCCGGTAGAAAATCATGTCCTGATGACCGGTGATTCCGCAGGATTGATCCATCCGCTTTGCGGCAACGGAATGGCAATGGCAATTCATAGCGCTAAGATTATCTCGGAACTGACCCTGGATTTTTTCCACGGAAAGATCAGCCGCAGCACACTTGAAGAAAATTATGCCCAACAGTGGAAGATACATTTTGGAAAACGAATGGTTACCGGACGGATGCTTGCGGCGCTCCTGCAAAAGGAAACGCTTTCGCGGATAATGATGCGACTGCTCGTGACATTTCCGTCACTCTTACAGCCGATCATAAAAATGACGCACGGCAAACCAATAGCTGCGGGAGCATGAAGATCGATACAACTTACCGCAGCAGCGCACCAGAGATTATGGACGACTTCAGCCTGAAAGGGAAGGAACTCGAAGATGCACTCGACAAAATTGCAAAAATCAACCGGTTGCTTGGCGGAAACAATGTAACTTTACGGGGAGTCGAGAAATTGTTGAAGCACAAATCAGGTAAAATTACCATAGTTGATGCGGGTTGTGGAAATGGCGATATGCTTCGTTTTTTGGCAGATTACGGAAAAAAGCAAAACTTAAACATGAGGCTTATCGGGATTGATGCCAATGCCTTTACCGTGTCACAGGCTGAAAAACTATCGCAGAACTATCCTCAAACAGAATATCGCTGTGCGGATGTCTTTGATGAACTGGAGAAAATTACCGATTGCGACATCATTTTATGTACGTTGACAATGCATCATTTTAAAGATGAGCAGATCATCAGCCTGATGGATATGTTCTACCGGAATGCAAAGCTTGGCATCGTTGTCAATGACCTGCAAAGAAGCGCTGTTGCATACCGGCTGTTTCAGCTAGTGTGCTTTGTTTTCAGACTCAACACGATGTCACGCAAGGATGGCCTGGTTTCGATATTGAGAGGATTTAAAAAAAGGGAATTAATCGATTATTCCACAAAACTGAATTTCAAAAAATATATGATCCGTTGGAAATGGGCTTTCCGCTACCAATGGATCGTTTCAAAGATATGAGTGTAAAAATAACAGCAGTAGCCAAGCAACTGCCTGAATATTCGCGTACAACTGAAGATATTTTGCCGTTTATCGACATCTGGCTTGCCGGGGAAGAAGAGCGTTTTATAAAAAAAGTAAAGAAGATTTTTGAAGGCGCGGCAGTCGACAAACGATATTCCATTATGGAGCCGCAGGAAGTCTTTACCGCAAGTTCATTCGAGGAAAAAAACGATATTTATATCAGGGAAGTTATCTTACTTGGTGAAAAAGTTTTACAAAAGGCGTTGCAGAAAGCCGCATGGCAGGCCGATTCACTGGATTACATCATCACTGTAAGCTGTACCGGAATCATGATTCCTTCACTTGATGCCTATCTTGTAAACAGGCTGGGGCTGAAACAGGACATTGTAAGGCTTCCCGTGACCGAAATGGGCTGCGCCGCCGGAATATCAGGAATAATTTACGCAAAGAATTTTCTGAAGGCAAATCCGGGCAAACGCGCTGCTGTCATCGCAGTTGAATCGCCTACGGCAACTTTTCAGCTCAATGATCATTCCATGGCCAATATCGTCAGCGCTGCGATTTTTGGCGATGGCGCTTCCTGTGCGTTGCTTTCATCTGTTGAAACTGATCCCGGACCTGAAATCCTTGCTGAAGAAATGTATCATTTTTACGATGCCGAACACATGATGGGTTTTCGTACAACAAATTCCGGGTTGCAGATGGTACTTGATGTGGAAGTTCCGGAAACGATAGCTTCACATTTTGACGATATCATCAATCCTTTCCTGGCGAAGAATGGCCTGAATGTGAACAGCATCGACCACCTGATCTTTCATCCAGGCGGGAAAAAAATTATCCAAACCGTGGAAGCGATGTTTGCCGATAAAGGAAAAAACATCAATGTGACCAAAGAAGTGCTGCGCAAGTATGGGAATATGTCGAGCGCAACCGTATTGTATGTCCTCGAACAGATCATGGAAGATCATCCCGAAAAAGGGGAAAAAGGGCTGATGTTAAGCTTCGGCCCCGGATTTTCTGCACAAAAAGTATTGTTGCAATGGTAAGCGAATTTTCAGGCAATTGGGCAATAATCCTCGGCGGAAGCAGTGGTCTCGGACTCGCAACTGCAAACAAGCTGGCAAAGCACGGCATGAACATCTGCATCATCCATCGAAATTCAAGGGCAGAAACCGCAGTGATTGAAACTGAGTTCGATTCCATCAAATCTTTGGGCGTAAAGTTCCGAAGTTATAATGCCGATGCACTGAATCGGCAGAAGCGCGAAGAAATAATTGCCGACTTACAATCGATTACCACTGATGGTGAATCTGTCAGATGCCTGATTCACAGCATTGCCAAGGGCAGCTTAAAACCTATGGCATCTGCAGAAGATGTCTTGTCGTCAGAAGATTTCACCATCACGTTGAATGCTATGGCGGTAAGCCTTTATGATTGGACAGCATCTGTTTTTTCTGCCGGTTTGTTCTCTGATGATTCACGGATTATTTCATTCACCAGCGAAGGCAGCACAAAAGCGTGGCGAAACTATGCCGCAGTTTCTTCAGCAAAAGCCGCACTTGAAGCTATTTCCCGAAGCATTGCGTTGGAATTCGCCAAATACGGAATCAGGAGCAATTGCGTTCAGGCAGGCGTTACAGATACTTCTTCGTTAAGGCGGATTCCCGACAGCGACAATATCATTGAAGCGACAGTCAGGAGAAATCCTTTCCGTAGACTGACAACCCCTGAGGATGTCGCTAATGTGGTTTATTTACTCTGTAAAGATGAAGCGTCATGGATTAACGGAACAATTGTAAAAGCCGATGGCGGAGAAAGCCTGCAATAATCATGGATTACGAACATATTAAATCGCAATTACCGTATTTATCGCCGTTTCTTTTTGTTGATGAACTTCAGCACATTGATGAAAATGGCGTTACAGGTTCCTTTACTTTTGATGAAAGTATGGATTTTTATCGCGGACATTTTGTAAACAACCCCATAACACCCGGAGTAATTTTAACGGAAGTCATGGCACAAACAGGCTTGGTCTGTCTTGGAATTTACCTGACGGATGGAAACATAAGTTCCGGCATCGTGGCGCTGACATCAGTTAATATCGAATTTATGAAACCCGTTTTTCCGGGTGAGAAAGTAATGATATATTCAGAAAAGATATATTTCCGTTTCAACAAGCTAAAATGCCGCGTAAGAATGGAAAACAGCCAAGGACTGGAAATCTGCAATGGAGAAATCGCAGGCATAATAAAGTAATGAAAAAAACAAGGGTTGTCATAACAGGTCTCGGTGTTGCCGCACCGAATGGGGTAGGAACGGAAGCCTTTTTGGACGCGTTGAGAAACGGACGTTCAGGCGTGGCTTTCGACCAGCAGCTTGCCGATCTTAAATTCTCCTGCCAGATATCGGCCAAACCGTTCATTGAAGAATCAGTGGCTGGTAAATACCTGACAGAGTTGGAATTACGTAACTTTAATTCAACGGGAATATTATACGGAATCATTGCCGGTATGGATGCCTGGAAGGATGCCGGACTGGGTATCGACAGTGAGAATACCGATTGGAGCAGCGGAACTATTTTCGGTGCCGGTACATCAGGTATTGATAAATTCCGTGAAAGTATCTACAAAATCGACAATTTCGAAACCCGTAAACTTGGCAGTACAGCCGTTGCACAAACAATGAACAGCGGGATCAGCGCTTATCTCGGTGGAAAACTCGGACTGGGGAATCAGGTGACAACCAATTCCTCGGCTTGTACCACGGGAACCGAGAGCATCCTGATGGCATACGAGCGGATTAAAAACGGCCAAGCAAAAAGAATGCTTGCAGGCAGCACCAGCGATTCGGGACCTTATATCTGGGGCGGCTTTGATGCTATGCGCGTGTGTACGTTCAAACACAATGACAATCCTGAATACGGGTCGCGGCCCATGAGCGCCACGGCATCTGGTTTCGTTCCCGGAAGCGGGGCAGGGGCAATGCTGTTGGAAGATATGGAATCAGCTTTGGAACGCGGCGCCAGGATTTATGGCGAAATTCTCGGCGGCAACATCAATTCCGGCGGGCACAGGGGAGAAGGAAGCATGACGGCGCCAAATCCGGCAGCGGTGAAAAAATGCATCCGTGATGCAGTATCATCTTCAGAAATATCGGCAGAAGATATCGACCTGATCAACGGACATCTAACGGCGACTGCGAAAGATGCGCTCGAAATAATAAATTGGAGCGATGCGCTTGGCAGGAAAGGAGCCGATTTCCCCTATATCAATTCGCTTAAAAGCCTTACAGGCCATTGTCTTTCCGGAGCGGGAAGTATCGAAAGTGTGGCTTCGGTATTACAACTTCATCATAATTTCATCCAGCCGAATATCAACTGTGACGACATCCATCCGGAAATATTAAATATCGTTGAGGCATCAAGAATTCCGACCCGTTCCGTTGAAATCCCTCTGAACATCATTGCAAAAGCAAGTTTTGGTTTTGGGGATGTCAATGCATGTATTATCTTTAGGAAATATACTTTTTAAAATGGACAGACAGCAAACCATACAACAGTTACAATCGATTATCAAACCTTACTCAAAAAATCCTGATGTCCTCGAAAACCTGTCTGAAGAAACAGATTTCATAAACGATCTCAAGGTGAACTCTGCAAATCTGGTTGATATCATCCTTGATATTGAAGAAGCTTTTGATATCACGATCGACAATGTTTCGATGGAAAAAATGCTGGATGTTAAAGCTGCGCTTGCGATCATTGAACAAAAAACTTCAGAAAAGTGATCGGGAACGATGTTATAGATATCAAACTCGCCGCTATTGAAAGCAATTGGCGAAGGAAAGGCTATCTCAACAAGATATTCCATCCTGATGAGCAGGCGCAGGTTCTCAATGCAGAAAATCCGGATTTAGTGGTTTGGACACTTTGGAGCATGAAAGAGGCCGCTTATAAGGCCATTGGTAGAATGACAGGTCAAAAAGGATATTTTCCATTAAAACTTCGGTGTTACATTTCATCGATATCCAATACGCAAATTACAGGAAAAGTCGTTTTCGGAAATTTAAATATATATACAGCAACAGCTATCGTACCTGCTTCAATACATACTATCGCGGCTGCGGAACACCTTCATCTGGATCAGCTAAATCCGGTTCCGTCTGATACCGAATTGATAAAATTAAATGGATTGCCGTATACAATAATAAATGAAAATGTGATTCCGGTGAGTGTGAGCCATCATGGCCGGTTTCATAAGGTGATTTATCAGATGCCGAGCCTGGACTTGAGTTTAAGAAAAGCCAGCGCCATATCGTAGGCATCTTCGGAGGTCGACGCATTTTCCGAGAATGGAATATTGAAATGCCTGTATATGTCGTACAGCGGGATTTGCTTTTCACCCGATTCACGCCATTTTCGCTGCATGATTTCTATGTCCAGCGCCTCATTACGCAATCTTCCGCAGTGAATTTTCTCCAGGGCCTCGTTTATCAATTCCACCGTATGATGAATCCGGTAACCTACCAGGACTGCGTTGCCAAGATAGCCGACAAGGCCTTCAATCGCTTGTGGTTCTGCCATTTTCGGCATTTTACTTTCAATAATAAATGTATTCGGGAGACCGTTATCATGAAGGTATTTGTACTGCAATATCGTGACATCGAAAGCATCGCCTACGATAATTTCGTTATTAACGATTCCGATCGCACCAAAGGAAAAAATAACATCTTTAGACGGGTTCGGACCAGAAATATGGGCGCTCAACACCACATGGCGCGCGGGCTTCTTTTCGAAACCAGACAGGTACGCTTTCCAGAAGTCGGGATATTCCCGGTTTATATTTTTAAGCCAGTCAAGCATTATGAAAATTGGGTAAGACGAAATTTATCCTTAATAAGTTCTTCCATATCTTTCATCGGAGCCAAAGCATTTTTGAGCTTGTCACGATCATTTTTCGACAATTCATCAATATTGATATATTGCCCGTTGTTATCGTTTTGCAAACCTTCCTGCGTACGGAATTTTGATAATGTAAGGAAGGCGTCGGCGCAATTTAAATAAATTTCGGCATGTCGCGGTTCGGCCATAGCTAGTTCTTTAAAACGCATGTGCGTATTATTGATGCCTCTGATACTGTGGCTCAGTACAAGAAGCCGTGCAGCATCTACAAGCGGCATCAAAGCGCGGGTTTTAATATCGAATTTGTCTCGGTGCGGACCTTCTTCCTCAACGTTGAATTTCCGAAAGAATGAAAGCGGTGAAGGCTTGCGCAAGGCATCATTTCCTAGGAAATCAAAGAATGAAGAATGCTTCCTGATGTTGCTGAACACGGTTGCGGTTATTGCTTCTTCAATTTTCGGATCCCCGAAAGCAATTTCATAATCAAAGAAAATACTGCTCAGTTCGCGGCTGTCTCCGGGATTGTTCATCCATAATTGATACTGCTTGGTCCACTCGCTGAGTGATTTACACCAGAGGATGTTACTCGCAATATGCGCATTCGGGCATGCTGCGTAACCTATTGTTTCAAGGGATGAAGTTGTTTTTTTTGCCAGTTTCAGGAAATAATCCTTGACATCCCGGTATTTCTCGGCGGCGACATCCTCGAAAGCAAGAATGCTGTCCTGGTCAGTAAGGATCAATTGTTCCTTTCGGCCCTGACTTCCGATGCTCAGCCATGCAAACCGGGCAGGAGGCGACCCAAGTTCAAGAATGGCAAGTTCGATGCTGCGGCGGATGAGGGCAAGGTTGATTTCCCCTGCAATATTACTGATATGTGTCAGCGGAATATTTTTCGAAATGCTTGTCCGGATAAGTTCAGTGAGTTTGTTGCGTACATTCTTAAGTTCGCCCGCTGATTGTGCCCGCTTAATCTCTTTGATAAGAACGCCTGGGTTACTTGCCTGAGCTACAATAAGATCCCTTTGTGATATTATGCCTCTGATTTCAGTTTTTTCCGTTCCGTCCTGAGTGACGCACAAGTGGCTGATATTGTGCTTGAGCAGAAGCAGTTGCGCTTCGGCAAGAGATACGTTTTCAGGGACCGTAATGACCGGCGAGGCCATAATTTTATCTATTGCTGCTGTAATGGGGTAGCGGCCTGTGGCTATTTTTGTCCGCAAATCCATATCAGTGACAAGTCCAATGGGATGATTGTTTTCGACAATTACCACACTATCGATCAGGTTATCAGTCATGAGTTGGGCAATATCGCGTACGATCGCAGCAGCAGATGATTTTAAAGGCACCTTGTTATAGGCAAGCGTTTGAAAATATTGTATTTCCGTTTGCTGGTCGGAATAGATGACATTATCTGAAATCAGTTTTCCGCGATGTTCATCCGGATTTCGTGTATTGGTGGCAAAGCTTTCAAGAAGGAAATTCAGCACTTCAGAATTCCTGGCAACAAATGGGCGGAAGACATTAATGGGAATCGCGTAAACAATGCTTTCTTCACGGGCTTTGGCTGTCATCATGTAATTGTTCTTGGCGAAGAAAGGGCGAAGTCCGAAAATATCACCGGGCAAACACTTATTCAAAAGCGTTTCTTCAGCATCAGATACTACAAAAAGATTTATCGTTCCGGAAGCGACGACATAAAAACTGTCGTGCAAAGGATCGTTGATCTGGAAAAGAGTTTTACTTTTTTCAATATTAACTACGCGTATGCCTGAGGATATTTCAAGCAGGTCATCGTAAGCAAGGTTGTTGAAAGGCTGGTATTGTTTGAGGAAATCGGCGATCCGCGCGGCAATTACATTCATAAGGTCATTTTCCGTATGCGGTAAAATTACGGCTTAAGCCACAAAGGTGCAAGAAGAACATATCTTTTTCTATTTTACATAATATAAATTATAGTGGAGAAATATTGCAAATTGGAAGTCATGAAAAAAACTGACTTTTTTTGGTAGGATTAATCTTAATGTAACACGTTAGTGTATAATAACAAAAGCCTATAATTTATGTAGTTTTCTTAAAATTATTTACGATAAAATATGAATTGGTTATATAATTATAAGAAAATTGGCTAGTTATCAACACACGAAAACTTGATAGTTAATAGTCTGAAGTCTGCGATGCAATAGACTTCGCACAAAAAATCTTCCGTGTGTAAATTAATACTTACAAAAAAAATGAATATGTGCAGTTCGTCGATTAAAAAGTAAATTTTAACACTTTTTACTTTTGAAAAACGATCCGGGTAAATAGTTTTGCAATGCACTGTTATTCAAGTTCGCCCCGATGAAATGCATTTATAAATCGATGAACGACATTACAAGCCCAAGAAATTTTATGACACACACATTTAACCTTAACCTACTTATGAAGAAGCTATTCCCCCTTGTCGCGCTACTTCTGACCTTCTACGGAAGTTCGCAAACCCAAACCGTAAACTATACTGCATCCAATGCTTCGGTTGCAAACCCGGACCGCGGTTTTTACAAGCATACAGAAACACATTCTACGGGCTATTCAGCCCTTAGCCAATCGACGCTCACAGGCTACAGAATGAATGAAAACATTACGCTTATCCTGCGTGTATTTTATCTTGAAAATTTTGTGAGCAGTCCGATCTCGTCTACTTACCTGACCAATATGCAGTCTGATTTTGCAAAGATACGCGCCGCCGGTATTAAATGTATCGTGCGTTTCGCTTATTCAGATGACAATGACAACGGCGCACCACAAGATGCTACAAAAGCACAGGTACTTGCACACATTGCCCAGTTAAAGCCGATTCTACTGGCTAATGCCGATATCATTCCTGTTGTACAGGCCGGATTTATTGGCGCCTGGGGAGAATGGTATTACACAGATAACTTCGGAATGGATCCAACCCCAACTGATTATCAGAACCGTAAAGATGTTGTTACCGCACTGCTTGGTGCACTTCCAGCAGGAAAAATGGTACAGCTCAGGACTCCGTCGCTGAAACAGCATACAATTAATTCAACTGCTGCGTTGTCTGCCAATCAGGCATTTACCAGCACACTTTCTGCAAGGGTCGGTCACCATAATGATTGTTTCCTGGCCAGTTCTGACGATTATGGTACATATAATAACATCAGTAGTGAATATCCTTACCTGGAGCAGGAAACGAAATATCTTCCTATGGGCGGTGAAACCTGCGCGGTAAATGCGCCAAGATCACAATGTGCTACTGCAGTACAGGAAATGGCAAAATTCCACTGGTCTTATCTTAACCTTGATTATCACCCTGGTGTTATTGACGGATTTGAAAACGGAAGCTGTTTTCCTGAAATCGAAAGAAGGCTCGGATACAGGTTTGAACTTGTTACAGGTATATATCCTGCTTCAGCAAACCTTGCACAGGGAATGCCGGTAACCATCAAAATTAAAAATTCCGGGTTTGCTTCACCATTCAATCAGCGTACTGTTTATTTGATTTTCAGAAGTACTGGTGCTACCGATGCTCAATATTCGGTACCATTGGCGGCTGACAGCAGATTTTGGACTGCCGGTGTTACAACTACGATAACTGAAAACGTGGCATTGCCTGCCGGTATGGTTCCGGGGAATTACGAACTGCTTCTTCATATACCAGACAGCGATCCGGCACTGGCATCGCGCCCAGAGTATTCTGTACGCCTGGCAAACAATAACCTGTGGGAATCTGCAAAAGGATATAATAGCCTTCAGCATACGGTTAACATCACTTCATCCCTTGCAGTAAATGACAATCACGTTGGTGCTTCCGGATTTGTAATTTATCCTGTACCTGCAGATAATGAGATGGTTGTTGAAATGGAAGGAATTTCAGATTATAAAGTGACTGTTTTTAATACACTTGGACAAAACGTAGGAATTGTTGCCAGTGAAGTTTCATCTGATAAAGTCACCCTGAATACACAAAGCCTCAGCAATGGTGTTTATTTTGTATCCCTTTCAAATGGAGAGCAAAAAGAAACCAAAAGAATCATTGTGAGCCACTAAGACATTTATAGTTAGTTATAAAGTTTAGTTTGTTTTATTTATTTGATAGTAACTGATATTCATTTATCAGTTACTATTTTTTTTTGCGTTTCTTCAGGTTATATTTTACGCCGAACTGCAGGATGTTTGAATAAAATTTCGACTGTGCATAGACTTCAAAGGAAGCTGTAATCATTGTAAAATCGAAGAGCTGGTAAGCAACCTCGCCCGTATACCTTTGGAAATTATCGCTATAGCTGTCGAAAAAATAAGAAGCCTCTACCCTTGCGCGGAAATCATCTTCAGAAAGTCCGAATTTCCACCCCAAACCACCGCCTCCGTAAAAGCGTTCATCAATAATCCAATACGGATACCCTGTGGCCAGGTCAAAATCTGCTTCCCCGACAGAAGCTTGTGTAAACGAACCTTCAACAAACGGAAGAAACCGGCTCTTCTTATCTTTTCCGTCATCGAGAAGCAGTTTCCCGGTGAGCGATCCTTCATAAGTATCATCGGTGGCAATGCTTGTAGGCTGTTTGCTTGCCATATAATAATTGCCTTCGGCAGAAATGCTTCCGTTAAGGTATTTCAGGAAGTAAGCATCGTAATAAAGGTTCAGTTGCATCCTGTAAATCCTCTTGCTGTGCGCCGGTCCGGTTTCGGCGGGGAATATTTTAAATTCTGCCGACTTATAATGCTTCTCTTTCGAATGATTTGCACCGATCCCGAACTGATAGTAAAACCGCTCATAATTGCTATACTCAACCCGGCCGCGTGTCCAATATTGAAGTTTATCGGACTTCTTGTTGTTGAATTGATATTGGATGCCTCCGATGGCATGGGTTACATTATCGAGATCCTTCAGCTTTAAATCGACCTTGTACATCGTGCTGTATGTGCCCGCAATACTGTGCAGGTTTTCCTTCTTGTCGTAAAAATTGTATGAAAGGACATTTTTAAATGCCGATGGATCATCTTTATTGGTTTCGGCAGCACTGTTAAGCGCGATAAAATTCCCTTTGTCTTTTCGGAAAACTTTCGTGAGTTCGGCTTTTACTTCCGGAAGGAACAATCCCGGGAAGTTTTCGAGTAAATCCTGCTGAAGCTCCGGTTCTACATAAACCACATCTTTGTTCAGGGTGATTCGAAGTGCGTCTTTTTCTGGTATTTCAGGGAGGGAATCGGCAAGAACCCAAGCATCACGGAAACGACCGAGCTCGTGATATACGCCACTCATTTCCGCCATCGCTTTATAATCGGTCGGATTGTTAACGATATGTTTTTTGTATTCCTCTTCCAGGACTTTATAGGATCTCAGTTCAAGCAGCCACGACATTTTAGAGGCAAAATCAACTTCGCCGCTTAGAACTGACCAGTCGTAAGCTTTCTGATATTGAAGATTATCTGCATAAAGCCATGCCACATCGGTAGCCATTACTTTATATTCCTCCTTGGGCTGTTTGTCTTTAAGTTCTTCAAGAGCGGCCGGCGGATCATAAACCAACAGGTGCTGTATGTATTGCATCCATGTATCAAAACTCGTATCAACCTTGAGCAGGTTTACCAGCGCGGTCCGAATTTTTTCCTGATTTTCAGGCGTATGATAGGCTGCGATATAGCTGTTGAGCAGATCTTTGTCATTTGGCGTCACCAGAAGCTGTGCGCTCAGCCATTTTTCGCGTGTAATTTCGTTCGGATATTCGATTATTTTATCAAGCTCTTTCGAATACATGATGTTTTGTGGCAGCGGATGCTTTACGCAGTATTCCTCTAGCATTTTCCAAACTTCATCGCCACGATCTTCCCAAACCATGTATTTGGCATATTTGTTCCAAGTTACAGAATCGATTTTCGTATCGGCTAACATTTTTGTCCTGAGCGTCTGCAATTCGAGGCGAAACTTTTGTTCAGAATCATCTACCCAGCCTTCTTCATAACCGCCGGAAAGGAACTTCGCAACACTGGCCAGATATCTTTTGTAGTCCTGTTGTACTTTTTTCCTTGCTTTCTGGACATTGAGATTTTGTGCTGGCCCTTCATATTTAAGGTCGCGCAGCGTGAGTTTTGGCTTGTTGGTGTATGCCATGAACAAAAAACCGTCAAGCAATGGCGTTTTAGAATAGATTACGGCTTCATTGCGGAGTTGCCCTTCAACTTTAGACGCGTTTGCCGCGCTTCCGAAAACGAACCAATATTGTTTGTCTGACAACGATTCATCAGAACTCAATTCTGCAACCGTATACCGGCCTTCACTCCTGCTGTGCTTGAACATGGACGCCCGCCAGTCGTTCACAACACTTCCGCCATCATTTGCATTGAGGAACCGCATTTGCGGAAATGTCATGGTCATCTGGCGTAAATAGTCATTGAATTCCGTGAACAATCCGATGTTCTTTCCTTTGGTTTTTTTCCAGCCAAGGCCGCGGTCGTTCCGAAGGTCGTAGTCCCCTGCTGTCGGACTGTAAGGGTTTGCAATTTGATAAATATCGTCAGGATGGACAAAGTGTGTCCAGATCCCGGTATACAAATACATCGACTGCTGTGAATATTTTTTTTCCTTACTGAGATAAAATCCGTCAGAAATTCTCGGATAATCAAAAAAATCTTTTTGGTAAGGGTCGAAATCGAATTCCCTGTCGCCGCCTTCCTGGCGCTCGCCCAGGTAAAGGCTGCACATGTATTTTAGCGAAGGCATCGATTTTTTTAGAAGCGCTACGCCTTCTTTATCGATAATATTGGACGGAGGAACATATGTAGTCGGGAAATCACCGAAGTTGCTTACTTCCCACTTTTTCTGGACAGCTTTCAGCGCCGTGCCTATGAATTCCTGGTTTGGCCACAGCGTTTTCTTTAACGAGACATGATTGTACCCGTGTAATGCAAGCTCATGACCTTTCTTTTTTACGTCTTTGACCAGCCAGTCACTCACCGGCTCAATTTTTTTATTGGCTTTAAGTTTATTTTTATCCCATTGGTCAAAAACGAACGGCGGATTCACAAAGTTTTTATAGTCGAATGCGATCATTGCCGAATAACTGATGTTGTATTTTTTGGCAAGCGATTGCATATCGGGCCACCAAACGGTTCGGACAAAGTCGGTAATGTTGAGATCCATTTCAGATTTGATAGGCTCCTGTTTGATATCGTATAAAGGCGACGGGAAGTCATCAAGAAAAATTGTACTGGTATTTGCGATCGGATAAGGAACGCCTTCAATTCCTTTAAGTACAGCGGCGAAAATTAACCCACGATCAATTTTTTCAAAGATCATTGACGTATTGAAAAGAATCACTCTTCCCTTCCCGATCGGATTTTCCAGCATTACGGGGAAATCAGGATTGTTCAGTGCCGAAGCAAGAATATGAATATTTTTAGAAAAGTTCTGGGCCGCATAACCGTAATGTAGCGCTTCTTCATTGAAGTCGGCATCCTGAAGGCTTGGAAGCACAGGAGTAACGAATTTAATTCCTTTGGAAGTGATGTCGGTTTCAAATTCGGCATCAGGCTTAAAGCCCATCAGGAAGGCAAGCCTGCGATCTTCGATGGCTGCAGGAAAAACCAGTGTACCGCCGCCTGCTACGAATTCCATTAATTTGTTTATCGAGGCTGGAGACAGTTTCTTTGTGTCGAAAATGCACAAAGCTCGTGTTGAGGAGGCAATTTGCGGTGCGTTGTTCCACTGCGAAAGGTGCTGCGCGCGGTATGGCAGTTTTGCGTAATCACAGGTTTTCCTGATGTTTTTCTCATAATCGCTGCTCAGCTTTACGACATCATCAACAATAAATTCGACCAGCGGCTCATTTGACATCTCCGGAAGCGAATATGTTCTTAATTCTGCTAGTTCTTTCTTGTCCTCATCGAAAAAACTAAAATCTTCGCCGTCAAAATTGTCCATTTTCCCACAGCCTGCTGCAGTAAGCATCAAAGCAAGAGCTATCGCCCGGCAAGCGCGGAATATCATTTTTGCGTAACTTTTCTTCATAGTTAAAAAATTAGGTCGGGAATGCGGCTTTCTTTAGGTTCATTGACTATTTCATAGACCTTTACATTCTTGTTGTCATAAAATAATCGAACCGTCCGTCCCCTTTTCTGCAGCATGGCAAGCTGCTCTAACAGGAGCGAAGAAACATCCCCGTCATCACCATGTTCTCCACCGTCACTTTTAATGACAAACAATAATACGCTTTTGGGGATAACATACTGCGGGTTCTTTTTAAAAAATTTGGGGTTTTTTATATTCCTGAAGTATATGGAGTCCTGTTTTGGGTAGTCATACAGGAAGTCAGAGTAGTTCATAAAGAAATGCTTATTGGTGCTTATTGCCTGTGCTGTATTCTCGTTTACCACGGCATAGGAATAAGGAAAATAAGTCGAAGTAATTTGGTCGTATGCCTCAAGCACCTGTTTTGGGCTCTCATCGGCAACGGTAAGTTTTGAGAGGGTTCCCTTCTGATAATAAACTGCTGCATACAACATCAGCGCCACGACACCGGCTACTGCAACAGGATTCAATTTTTCTATTTTTGAAGTCAGCGGAAGGAAAATTCGAATAATGGCAGCGGCTGAAATTCCTACAACAACAGGCATGAAAATCGAAAGCGACTGGTTCAGCATGTCGGTATCGATCCAGGAACTGCTGATCTTCCCGAGCATGATCAGAAGATTAAAATAAATGAGAAACGCAAGGCCTGCACGCCAATTCTCCTTCTTCAGGAATATAAATATAAGGATAAGCCCTGTGGCCGCGAGCGTCCCGATCTGATAGTATTCGATCAGCTCGTCAAACGGAATCGCCAGTTGCGGAATATAAGTATAGGAACTTACAGACAGTAAATTACTGTGCAGGAATACCATCAGGTCGGTCTCGAAATATATACAAACCAGTCCGTAGATAGCCAGTACAATTGTCGCCGCCAACATATAAGCCAGCACGCCTACCCAAAAAAATGAGATCGACTTTCTTTTGGTAAAAATTGAAGCGAGTACAATGAAAGGCGGAAGAAGGATGTAAAGCGTAAAAAGATCCACCAGCCCGATAGTGACAAACACGCTCAGCATCGCGAAGAAATAGTTCATTTTCCTGAACTTGAGCATTCCCGGTTTTAAAATAAACACCATGGTCGGAATTCCGAATGCCAGGCCAAGAAAAATCGGCTTGTTCTGAAGCAGGAAATAGACGTTGGTAGGCGAAATGGTATAAGCCAGTGCAAACGACAGTGATGCAATTATTGGGGCTATTGTCTTTGATGCAGTAATTTTGCGGATGGTCCAGAACAGCAGTATACTGATAAGTGTTGACTCAATAAGGCCAATTGACTGGAGGGCGATTTCCGGGCTCACATCGGCAATCTTGCCATAGAAATTTGTGAATGCGAGATCTCCGGCGACAGCAGTATCGTTTTGAAACCACAGTTGTGAGTCAAAACCGATTACCTTCTCAAGATCGGCAATCCACACACCCGACATCGAATACATATCGTACCTGAAAAAATAGTATCGGCTTGCAAATGTGACCACGGCCAAAAGAATGATCAGCGTAAAAATGAAATAGCTGTTAAACGTTGTGTTTTCCTTTCTTTTAAGGGCAAACCATGAGAAAAAAGTACGATGCTCGTCCATTCGCTTGAGAAGCTTCCGCATTGTCTTCTTTTCCCATTCCTTGTAATACTTTTTAAGGTTAAGGATATTACCTATGCCGACAATGTCGATGGCAATAACGCAAACCAATATCATGATGCAGTTCAGCAGGCTGTAAATACCGAGCTGGACACTTAAAAATATTAAAATGACAGATATACTTCCATACCTGAACCATTGGTGTACAATGAATTCAAGGAAGTTATTTGAAGCAGATTCATTAATAAATCTTCTGTTCAGGTAATACAGGAACAGCAGCATTAGGAACAGCCGGAGGAAACCCAGTAATATTGAATTGGAAAAGTCCATTTAGTTTGTGAATTCGGGAATCTTCTGAAGATCGATCTGGCCAATGAAATATTCAAAGCCAAGGTTCCTGACGCGCCGTTGTACAGCATTGTGAAGCGACATGGTATCGGCGTATTCAATCAGGATTATCGGAAGGTTGTATGTTTTGTTTATCGCTTTCAGCTTCTGAACATAGTTGTTGAACGAACCTTCGTCCCGCAGCTTATAGGATTTATCATTGAATGTATAATTTGTCGCGACTGATTCAATAATGACGGCATCAACAAATCCCGCAGTTTCTCCGATTAAGTCAAGCCCGGCATTCTGAAGAAATACTTTTTCCGGATATTTTGTGTGAATGCGTTTCAGGAGCGCGATCAATTCAGCTTTTTGATCAGGCTGGGGGCCAAATGAGGTAAAATTATCTATGTTATCAAGAAAAAAGCCATCATAGCCAAGTTCAATATTTCTTGCAATAATATCCATCAGTATATCACCTGTCTTTTCTGATTTCAGGTTCAGATAATAGCTGTCCCAGATACTGTTTTTTCCCAGCGTATTGTCTTTAAGAAGATTGTAGTGCTGTGCATTTGCATTTACTTCACCTAGGCTGATATAAGCCAGGACATTTTCATTTTGGGATTTTATCTTCCTGATTTCGTATATGTTGTAGAACTGTGGCTCAAGGATTACATAAGCATAACCTTTTATGGTTTCAGGACTGAGCCTGCCATAGCAAACCAATACGGTGCTTTTGGTTATCGCACCGGCAAGGACATCGTGGGCAACAACAGATGGAAGCAGGAAAAGAAACATTTTAATAAGCCGCATAGTAGTAGTAGTCAAGGTTATTAAAATATTTAATATTGGCTTTCAGGGTGAGCGCCATAAACACTGCAGCGCCGCAAAACATTCCGGCGACACTGTATTCATAGCCAACAAACCTGCTGAGTATCAACCCGACAATAAAATTTGTCGCACAGCCCATAAAAATTGCTTTTAATGGTTTCGACGGTTGTCCCAACGTAAAAAGGTATAAGGTGTTGAGCATTCCCCAGGCCAAAAGAAAATAACCAGCCCCGCCAATCACACAAACGACAACGCTGAGTTCCAGAAGTTCTTCGTTGAACTGCCCCTGATAACCCCATGAAGCATTCATGATATAATAAATCAGGATGAAAACACCTATTGCAGAAAGCACCAGCAGCCCGATGTTTTGCCAATATATTTTTTTCAATTGCCTATTGAAGCTTTCAGGCGTGTTGTAGGCTGTATTTTTTTGTCCGATATCAAGAAATTTAGAAAAAGCCGCCACGCTGAATTCAAGTACGCCGGTTAATAACAGGAATACGAGAATCGCAAGGTCCATTCCCAATTCGTAGTTCTTTTCAAAATACACGATAAAAGGCAGCGGACCGTTAATGGTTGACGACCATGCCAATATCCTGTCGATAAAAATAAAGATATACAGGAAAATCCCGTACAAAAAATATTTGTAGTTGTGGTAAAGAATAACAGGCGAGCTTACTGTAAGATTTGATGAAGCATTATTCTTCTTTATGATTCTTTTGAAATACACCGTAAGAAAAACTTTTGCAATGATGATCGCTACGCCAATCCCGATCCAATGGGTTAAATAGATTATCAGCGGGGTTTGGGTCTTGAGGGTCACGGCAATTGCAGTACCCGCGAAAACAGCAAGTGAAATTACCCAACGCTGCTCAATGGTATGTAATGGCGCCAGCAGCAGCAACAGCACACCGATCAGAAAAGCATAAGCAAAGACAACGATCAGGACCTCAAAAGGATAAAGGTGGAAGAAGAAGTTGCAGGCAAAGATCAGGGCAAGCACCACAGCAATCGAAAAAATTCCGGCTTTCAGCAGGTAATTTACTGTTTGTTTGACCATTACATAATCCTCATGGTTCCAGTAAAATGAAGCCTGGCGACCGATAACCTGAACAAATCCACCGGTAGAGATAAGTCCGATGATTACCCCAAGAACGACTGCTGTTGATTGTACGTGGTTAAATCCCACGAATGTCCATAATGAATATCCGAAAACGACGATTGCAGCAATCTGTAGTACAACAGGCAACAGGTGCAAGATCCCTTTCGGATAATATTCAAGGAAAATTTTGGTTTTTACACGTAGATAGTCGGAAACCGGTATCGTGGCAGGCATTTTTAAAGCCGCTTCACGCTCCTTGATATTCTTGGCACCGATATGTTCTTCAGAAGTGGTAAGCTCGTAAAACACAAGGTCTGCAAGCTCATACACGGAAGGAATGCCATAATCCGCTTCAGTATCTTTATTTCTGATACCGAGCGACTCGATTGTGGCTACAACAACCCTGTTACTCACAGGCCTGCCAATCTTCTCCCTGATGTTGGTAATCAGGGATTTAATATTTTGATTTTGATTTTCCATTCAGTAGTTTGGGGAAATGCTGCGATGGTTAAGTATCAGGATGCCGCTTGGCGTTCTTCTATTTCCAGGAATATTGGTTCGACAATTTCTTTGACGTCTTTTCTTGCCACCCTTGCATAAACATCTTCATATTCCCTGATGAATTTACCAATAGTAAAATTCTCGGTTACCCTTCTTCTTGCATTGGCACCCATTTTTTGCCTGAGTCCTTTATTAAGCAGCAGTTCCACTACCCTTTCACCAATTTCAACGTGGTCTTTTGGTTTGCAGATAAAACCGCAGCTCTCGTCAAGTGCTTCGGTAACTCCGCCAACATCTGTAGCAACCACGGGAATTCCACAGCTCATCGATTCAAGAACTGTATATGGGAATCCTTCAGAAATTGAAGTCAGGATTGAAATATCTCCTTCACAGAATAGTGAATGCGGACTTGAATGATACCCTGCAAGTATAAAATTTTCTCTCAGGCCGAGTTCATCAATCAATGCTTCACATGCTGCGGTATATTCGGGTACGGCGGTTTTGTCACCGTACACGAGGTATTTTATATTTGGAATCGTCTCTTTGGCGACACCACAAGAGCGGATCATCGTGATGATATCCTTCAGTTCAAAAATCCTGGCTGCGGCAACAACGGTGGGAATTCCTTCCAGATGCTGCGGTTTCGGCGCCGGCACAAATAGCTGGTGGTCGATTCCATTGTAAATGATCTCGATTTTGTTAGGATTGGCTCCGTAAAGCTTCTCCCACGAAATATTGAATTTATTAACCGACAGGATCTTATCTGCTTTGTAATAAACAAGTTCGGTAATACATTCCGAGAACTTGATCAGCATTTTTTTCAGGAAGAATGAATATTCAGACGTATTGATCGCAATCAGTCTTTCTCTGATAAATACGCCATGTTCGGTGACAATCATTGGTGTTCCGTACTTGTATTTAAGTACCAGTGCAGGAATCACGGGGAATCCGGACAATGTTAAGTGTGAAATATCGGCTTTGGGAACATCAATTGAAAGCGGAAGCAGGAAACGGTAAATCCATCGCATTCCCACTGTTAGATCGTATAGAGTGGCTTCGGAATTTTCTTCTGCCGAAATATGTTCGCTTACATGGTAACAGAAAGCTTTCCATACCATACGGCTTTTCATAACTTTCTTGTAGTCGTGTTTCTGGAAAAAACGCCACATGTCGAAAATCGTATCATCAAGAGCTTCAACATCGGTGATTTCAGAATAAATATTTGAGATCAGCCTCTCAAATACAGGAAGGAAATTTTCCCTGATAGCCTGCTCATCATTTTTCTCTTTGCGCTCGACGAATTTATGATATTTTTTTCCGTACCCGAGCATTTCACGCGGCTCCAACGGAGACCACATCGGAACCTGTACTACATTCTTTACATTCTCACTCAGCTCATATTTAGGTTCAATTTCAAAATCAGCATTAATTGAATAAAGGGAATAGTCCGCATTCTTAACTTTCGTACACAGCATGTGTGCCCATGTTGAAACGCCTCCCCCATTGTATGGGTACGTTCCCTCCAAAATTAATAAAACGTCGTACTTTTTTTTCATACCTTTTGTCTCATTTTGCCCCTTCACAGGTCTTGTTAAACTGTTGAAGACCTTTGTATTTTAAAGCAAAATTATGGCATAGACCAGTGTTTGAAAAATTCATCAGTTCAAAGCAAAATAAACTCGATGAAATGCATAAAACAGTGAATTACGCGCTTTTTATGGAGCGTAAAATCGTTGAACTGCAGGTACGTTAAATGAATAAAATGGTAAAATACAGGATTATAGGTTTGCCTCGCGATATTTTTTTCCGATGAGGAGAATAAGCTTGGTCTTGTAATCTTCGATCAGCCAGTCGCGATAATTTTTGCTCACGTGACTCAGGCAGTTGGCATATCGTTTCATGCGTGATTCAATATCCTGATCGAGTTCTTTGGCGAGTTGTTTGGCCTGGACAAGGTCTTTCGAATTGTCCAGACACATCGTTGCGTGCTGCTCAAGCGATTTGTCTATGACCACACGGCTGCGCAGGTTTTGCTTTGACACATTGCGGAATTCTTCATCGACATCAAAACTAACATCCGCGGTTTTGGCAAACTTCGCACGAAGCTCCGGTGGCATTTCATACCTGAAATTGAGTTCAATTTCCGAGTCGTCACGAAGGCTTTCCAGATAATATTCCGGTGCGCGGAAAATATGCTGCCAATCGACCGGCTGATCCCAGAGTCCGAAACGCGCCGCATTATTCCCTAAATCAATAATGGTAAAATTGTCTTTATTAGGAAGTTTCCTTGATCCGCGGCCTATCATCTGGAAATAAAGCGTCAGGGATTTGGTGGCGCGGTTCAGGATGATGGTTTCTACTGTAGGTTCATCAAAACCCGTGGTCAATATGCCAACAGATGTCAGGATAGCATCTGGTGTCTTCTTAAACCAATGAAGAATATCTTTCCGCTCATCATTGCTGCTGGTGTTGTCAAGATGCCTGATCGGAAAGCCGGCTTCCCTGAAAGTTTCATAGACATACAGCGAAGTATTGATTCCGTTATTGAAGATCAGCGTTTTTTTACCCAGGGATTTTTCAGTGTATGCGTGCAGCAATTTCTCCTGCATGACCATATTGGTATATAATTCATCCGAGGATCTTACGGTATAATCGCCGTTGATGCCGACTTTAAGCGATGTCAGCCCGACATCATAACTGTATGTCGTTGCTTTAGCCAAAAATCCTTTTGAGATTAATGAGGCAATGGTATCGCCCACGATCAACTCGTCATAATTCTCATTCATCGGCAGCTTGATGTTGGAGCTGAGCGGTGTGGCAGTAACCCCGAGAATGAACGATTTTTTAAAGGAATTCAGCAGTTTTCGGAAGGAGTTGTAGTGTGCTTCGTCAATGATTACCAAACCCACATTATCCAGATGGAGTTTTTCATCATTAATCCTGTTCTTGAGCGTTTCAACCATCGCAACAAAACAGGAATATTCATTCTGGTCGGGAAGTTCCTTAATCTTGCTGTTGATGATTTTGTTCCTGACACCGAAACCTTTAAGCATCTTCGATGTCTGCTTGCAGAGTTCGATGCGGTGCGTTAAAACCACGACCTTCTTATCGTGCTTTTGCAGGTAACGTCGTACAATTTCTGAGAAAATCACGGTCTTGCCGCCGCCTGTCGGAAGCTGGTACAGAAGATGGTAATTCTGTCGTGCATTGTCGAGACGCTCGAAAATAGCATCGATGTCGCCCTGCTGGTAACCATACAGTTCTTTTTTCTCTTCTGTTTCCGTCTCCTGCTCTTTCCCTGGCATTATCAAATTTTCCAATTTTGCAAAAGTAAGCTTAAATAACAGTTATCCGGTCCGATGTCGATAACTTTAAGATTCAGAACCCTATTTCTGCCCGCGGCAAAAGAAAAATGTTAAACAACCGTTGATGTTATTTATTCAGGATATTTGATTTTTGATGATGATGAAGCGTTCCGGTTCTGCAGATTTACCCTTACATTACGGCTCTGTCCCGCCATGGCTTGCGGAGCGGATGTCAAAGCTCGGACTTGCCATTGTTGAAACCATAGCATCTGAATTTTCCCCTGCAGAAGTCGTCAGGAAAATCAGTGACCCGTTTTGGTTCCAAAGCCTTGGCGCCGTGATGGGAATGGACTGGCATTCATCGGGGATTACTACTTCTGTAATGGGCGCGCTGAAGAAATCTGTCAACCCACATGCGAAAGAACTCGGGATTCATATCTGCGGAGGAAAGGGAAAACATTCCCTTCAAACACCGAATGAGCTGCTTTCTGTCGGGGATCGTACCGGACTCAACGGAAAAGACCTTGCGCGCGCCAGCAGGCTTACGGCAAAAGTCGATAATAACGCCATTCAGGACGGATTTCAGCTCTACCTGCACAGTTTTATCGTAAGCGCCACAGGGGAATGGGCCGTGATCCAGCAAGGGATGAATGCCGACAACAAGATGGCGCGGCGCTACCACTGGCATTCCGAGAACCTTACATCATTTGTGGAAGAACCGCATGCTTTTATCTACGGACAACCACAGGGTAAAATCCTGAACCTCACCGACCACAGGGCACAGCAGCTCCGTACTTCAACACTTGATATCAGTCGTGAACATCCTGAAAAAATGCTGAAAGAGATAAAGCAACTGGTCATGCCTTCGCACCATGATGTGCGGATGGAAGATGTAAACCTTAAACGTCTCGGTGCAATGCTTTGGCTTGCGCATGAGAGGCAGCCGGCCGATTTTAGTGAGTTGCTGTTGCTTGAAGGCATGGGGCCGCGGTCTATTCAGTCGCTGGCATTGGTGAGTGAAGTGATTTATGGAATGCCTTCCAGATTTGAAGATCCTGCACGTTTCTCTTTTGCCCACGGAGGAAAAGACGGCCATCCGTTTCCTGTGCCTGTAAATGTTTATGATGAAACGATTTCAACACTGCGCATAGCAATCGACAAAGCGAAAATAGGTAACAGCGACAAGTTGGCCGCTATCAGAAAACTCACCCAAATTGCCCAGGATGCCGAGAAAGATTTTATCCCAAACACGAATTTTAAAGAAGTGATTGCCAGGGAGCGGCGGGAATCTTATAAGTATGGCGGACGAACAATTTTTGGGAAAGCAAAACCGCCGTCAGATACTGACAACGGCCAACTCAGTCTTTTTTAATAAAAAATGCCCGCAAAACGGGCACTTCAATTTTTATCACAAAATCTATGCAACGGAATATTCATATGAACCGGAACTCACGGCAAACGGATAAGCCGGCACAATGACTTTGTCGGCATGCCTGCTTCTGATATAGATTTCAATTGTTCGTAATGTTTTTCCGTTAACTTCGATCGTATTGTCGATCAATATGTGCTCATGATTGTGTTGCAATTCCCTTTTAAAGCGCTTCAGGAGCATTTCGGGAGAAGCATTAAAGTTGCTGATGGCATCGTTCAGGATATTTACCGATACGACAACACCTTCAGAAATCGCCGCATCCTGCAGGTTCATCAATCCTGACTGCAGTCCTACGTAGATGAGTTCAAGTTGTTTGGTCTGAAGTGTGTGGATAATTGTCTTGACAATACCTTTCCTCGCCCTGATCTTATCCTGAAATGGCGGAACATACAGATCGGCAGGAAGCTTGACTTGTAGAGTTGATGTGCGGGCGTGTAAAATTTCGGCCATAAAAAATTGTTATTTAATATGGCAAATTTCATCGATAGCCGATAAAGAGTTGTTATAGAATTTTTTGCAAGTTTTATATTATTCCAATTGGCGTGCCTCGCTGTTCTCTGCCACCTGACGCATGGCTGCAGCATTCTCCCAGCGCTGTCGGGAAGCCTCTTCAGAAATTGCTGTAATACGTTGCAGATAGGTCGCATTCATGCCGTTATCGCCAATATAACTTACTGCCTGTTCAAAAGATTTTAGCATGCTGGTGTAAAATGATGTGTAGCGGATTTGTCGTTTTGCCGAATATTTCTGTGCAACTTCAATACTGTAGAGCATGACATCGGCAAGAAGATAAGGATCGACGCCAAGCAGCAGGAAGTGTTTGATATATTTTTGTGCCACCGACCGGCGGAGCCTGGCACGCTTGCTTTTTAAAGGGAAATATTCATTTGAAATTTTGGCCTTGCTTTCCTGTATGAGCTTGTCTTCTTTCGGATTGAAAATGAAGTCATAATAGGTTTTTACATCCCGGAACTTATCGTATACTTCAAGGAATTGTTCTTCGACCTGGTCTTTTGTCAGTCCAGAGAGGTATTTTTTCAACTCGCGTTTGCTCATAACAATTTTCTCCTGTGGTTGTATTACTTTTGCAATGTTATAAAATTCCCTGAGATGACTTCAGTTTTTAAATTTGTTGCACTGCTTGAAGGGCTTTCCCTCCTGATTTTGCTATTTTTTGCAATGCCCATGAAATACATGGCCGGTGAACCCATGTTTGTCCGCACTATTGGTATGGCCCATGGCATTCTGTTTATCGGATATATCATTCTTGCCGTGATGCTGAAGAGTGAACAATCCTGGAGTTGGAAAAAATTTACAGAAGTCAGCGCGGCATCTGTTGTTCCGTTCGGAACGTTTTACATCGAGCGGAAATATTTTCGCGCATAATCAATCGCGGATTGGCGCTGCTGAGGTTTTTCCGTGTGCCACAGGTTTTCCGTCACTGCTGAGGCTGACCATGGTAATGGTGTCGATGGTGATGATGGTTTCGCGCGTCATGATATTGCGGACTTCACATTTTAATGTAACCGATGTGTTTCCAAACCGCAGAATGTCGATCCCGATCTCGACAATGTCTCCCTGTTTTGCCGAACTCCTGAAATTGATTTCCGACATGTGCTTTGTAACGACCCGTAAATTCTCGAGTTGGATGATTGCATAAAGCGCTATTTCTTCATCGATCCAAGCCAGCAGTTTACCGCCGAACAGTGTGCTATTTGGATTGAGATCTTCCGGTTTGACCCATTTTCTGGTGTGGAACCTCATGATAATTTTGTGAGTGCGTAATTGATAATGTCGCGGTGGTCAAAAGCCAATTCGGGTAATTTATCCACCGGAAACCAGTCGGCTTCAGCCGCATCATCCGCAGCCGCTGCTTCTGCATTGTCCGGCACATAACAAAGGAAAGCCACTGATACTGTATGATGCCGCGGGTCGCGTCCGGGTTTTCCAAAAGCTTTGAGTTGTTCCATCGTATCAGCTTTCAGCCCTGTTTCTTCTTCCAGTTCGCGCCTGGCCGCTTCCTCGAGATCTTCCCCTTCATCTACAAAACCCCCGGGCAGCGCCCAAGAACCTTTAAAAGGGTCATTTTTTCTTTTGATAAGCAACAGTTCGCCTGGACCGCTTTTTCTTCTGATTGTTACAGCATCGACAGTAACAAATATTTTAGATTGTCTCATAATATCAGGTATTTACTGGGAAATCTGCGTTCGAAACCTTTACAAATTTAACATTTATATTCCTAAAAAATTTTATTTTAAACTGAAACCCCTATATTTGCATACACTGAACTAACTATCCTTTAAATAAAAAGACAGACCACTCATGAGAAAACGCCTACTTCTATTATCCTTACTTGCAATGGCTTATACGCAGGGCAAAGCACAGGAAGACCGTACGACGACAGACACTATACGAGAAAAAGTCCAGGACAGCGATCCGCAAAGCTATAACAGGTGGACAATTGAAGCAAACGCCGGTCAAAGTAAAGGGATAAGACCATATAAAGAAGGCTACTACTACAGCAATCCAAACAAGCATCTGGCATTCGAACTAAACCACTACGATATTGGCGCCAGGTACATGATGAGTCCGAAATTCGGTGTAAAACTCGATTTTGCATACGATCATCTTGAAAACCTTAAAGGTTCTGAAAGTTTGCCCTTTGAAATGCAGCACATCCGCATAGGTTTCCAGGGCGTTGTTAACTTAGTAAGGTTATTTACCATTGAAGAGCGCGCCGGCAGATTCGGAATGCTTTTCCATGCTGGTATACAGGCCGCCAACATGATGCCGAAAATGGGTGAAAATGAAGGCCATGACGAATGGAATGTCGGAGCAATGTTTGGCGTAACACCACAGATTCGCTTAACCCGCGCATTAGGTTTTCAGTTGGACATCACGATGAACTCAAACGTAAGGCAGCATTTTAACTGGGACGGTTCGACATCCGATAGAAGTAATAACCTTGCAGGAAGTCTTTATACTGTATCTGCCGGTTTCTCCTACTCTTTCGGAAAGAGAAGCATACATGGCGACTGGGCCATTATTCCTGACGTAAGAACCGAAGAGATGAAAGCGCTTGATGAAAGGATCGGCGAACTTGAAACAATGATGAATGATACAGATAAAGACGGAGTGCCGGATTATCTTGATGTTGAAAATAACTCGATTGCCGGAGTTGCCGTTGACACAAAAGGACGCATGGTCGACCTGAACAAAAACGGTGTTGCTGACGAACTCGAGAAATACATGGACGACAGGATTACAAAGGCTGCCGAGACTAACAACAACAATGAAGTTGTCAAGCGTCTGATCAATGAAGGATATGTTTCTGTCTTCTTCGACTTCAACAGCTCTAAACCGACTGCCGCGTCAACTCAAAACCTTTCGTTCATACTTACCTATCTGAAGAACAACCCGAACGCATCGGTTGACATCACGGGTTATGCTGATGAAATCGGCAGCACGGAAGTCAACTCAGCACTTTCTGAAAAACGTGCCAATAACGTAAGGAACACGCTCATCAAAGCAGGCATTAACGCTTCAAGAATCAATATTATCCCTGCAGGCGAAGATGCTTCAGTAGATAAAGATTCCGACAGTGCAAGAAGGCTCGTAAGAAGGGCGATCTTCACCATCAAATAATTAAGATTATCCATAAACAGAAACCGTCCCGATAACCGGGGCGGTTTTTTTATCCACATATATATGGAAAACAGAGATGAATTTATTTTAAGTTTCCGGGGCGAAAGTATCGGAAATGTTGACAGTCGGTCTTCTTCGGAGGAAATGTTCCAAAACTGTACCCTGCGGCCGATATTGAAACTTCAGAACGATTTGTTCCTCGAAGTTTTCCGAAACTACATCGGCAAGTATAAAAATGATTTTTATAGTTATAGTGTGGAAAAGAAACTGTCTTATATTGAGAACTCCATTCAGAAAGATATCAAGTTCAGGAACTCATTAAAGGGTATTGTAATAGGATTGTTTACGATAGAGGAATATCGCGAATACATAAAAAATTCCTCAAGCCTGAACAAACGCATGATGAACATGCTCATGGAGCGGCTTAAGGAGCAGGTACTGCTTTTTGAGATGCGTGTAGATTAATTGGCTTTAGATCACTTTAATAACACTTCAAGGCTTGCTAGAAATACCGAATTCCGGCTTCATCCTAACAATCAGAACATCAGCTTCGTTCGAGTGACTGCAATTTCCGGATATATTCTTCCGGCGATTCATTATTATACAGGCCGGTTTTTCCAAGGATTTTTCCGCTTTTGTTGATAATCACCACCCATGGAAAAAAACCGTCCTTGTTGTACTTTTCAACAATCAGGAGATTCTCCGCTTTCTCCTCGAGCGATACATCGCTTGTAAAATCAATTTTGGCAAGTACATATTTATCAGACGCGAAATTTTTGAAAACTTCAGTCAACAAGACTTTTTCTTCAAGTGCCTTGCATGTTTCGCAGGCATCGGCAACAGAAAAAAATAAAAAAACATTTTTTCCGCTTGAATCAGCCTCTTCTAATGCGGGCTGAAGGCTACTCTTCCACTCCTGTGCACTGACAACACTGCTGCAAAACAATGCGATCATTATAACTGACTTTTTCATACGGGAATTTTTTTGTCAAAATTATCCAATAATGATATGCCGATATCATAGCTTAAAAATTATTTTTCAATAATCTGTTAAACAGTAACCAACCGTTGGGTACGCCAGTAAAACAGCAGGAACCTTGAAGTACTGAACCGCAAAATTCAGCAAATTACCAATACTTAGAATGCCTTAATGAACAAACTTTCCTTAAGTGCCTTTGACCAACACGGCTTGGATGCCATTACTGTTTGACAATATAAGTTTATCATCTTTAATTTCATATCGGTCAGCATTTTGCAGCGCTTCAAGGAAAGCATTTTCTTTGTTATTCGACAAACATGCCATTTTGGTTGCGATGATTTCACTGAAACGCATCAGGTTGTGTTCAGCCAATGTGATGTTTCCTTTTATCCTGTTGCAGCCGCCAAAACCGGTAACCATTTTTTCTTTTGGGTAGAGATCTATGTATGGAAGCTCTGATCCAAAATCATACTTCGTGACTTTCTTTCCTTTGATCTGTTCAAGAACCCAAACTTCGTTCAGTCTTTTGTCAGGAACAAAATTGCCGCAGCCTTTCAGGATAATAAAATCTTCATCATTGGTTTTCTTGATGGAAAGTTTCACAACATGCGTATAAGTGGTGTCGGTCATTCCGTCAGAACATTTTTCCTCATGAATATCGATAATCATGTCGTGTTTGTCAGAATGCGACGTGTAGGTTTTTGTTCTGCCATCTGCCGAAAACAGAGGGGATTTGTACGGAACTTCAAAAGTGTCATCCTGATTCATTGAAATGAACTTAAATCCGTTGGACGACATTTCCATCGTCCAGAAACGCTCAGTCCCGCTAACGCGAAAGAATGGCTTCTGCACTTCTTTTTCAACAATATGAAAGGTAACTTCGCCCGACTTTTTTACCGGCTTTTGGCTTACTGCGAGCAGCGGCATCGAAAGCGAAATGGCTGCAATAAGGAATTTCATCTTCATAGATCTGGGTTTAAAGCATTCCGTTATATTTCCGTATAAACCATTCTGATGCCAATGCGGCAGCTATGATCACCAAAAGCCAAATCCAGTCGATCAAAGGAATTTTCCTGCTGATCTTCTTTTCTATTGCCTTGTAATTATCGTCTTCAAGAAGCTTTTTAATTAATGCATCGGCCTGGTCGGGCATAAATGCTTCTCCGCCGGTTTCTGATGCAAGCTGGGTAAGCTTCGTGAGGTCAGGATTAACAAATTGTTTCTCAATATTAAAATCCAGAATCTCGAAATATCCGGTGTATGCGGTGTTTGAATTAAGTTCTCTCACGGTAAAGTTGTACCGGCCTGCGGGCAATCCTTCGAGATTCGCTTTAAAGCTGTTGCTTCCTTTGAGCATGTCGTAACGCTTCTGCTGTCTGGTATCTTTATTCGTAACGGAAATCGTCAGGCGCGCCCTTTCGTCGAACTCATAGTTTTTATTGAAATATTGTGCTGTGATTTCTATCGGATCGCCGGAATTGTAAAAACTCTCATGGCTCACGACCAGCGATTTTCTTTTGTTGTCGGATGACAGGAATTGGATGACTTTATCAATAAAAATGTCGAATTTTTCAAACGATCGGTTGTCAACATGGCTTTGCAGGCGCCATTTCCAGAGGTTCTCGCCCAATAGAAAAGCGCTCCTTCGGCCCTGGCTTTCGGCAAAGGAAAGCATTGGCATGTTTGAAGGAATGTTCCTGATCCTTGATGAAAGCAGCACATTTGCACCCTGGCCTACCGTAACGGTTCCGAAAGGATGCTGTAACGGCGGAAGATTTTCAAAACCGATATTATCAAGTGCAAATAAATTGAACTGCGGGTTGAATTCAGCTATGTAATCTTCACTTTGGGCACTCATTCTAAATGCGATAACATCCTGCTGTTGGTTCAGAAGATTAAAATCTGTGCTGCTGCCGGTGATGATAAACGTGTTGACATTTGCGTTTTTTCCCGCCTCGAAGACCTGCTTAAAAGTGGAACTCGGCTGGTAAAGGATCAGGATGTTATAATCGCTTGCATTTTTGATCGCCTCGGGTTTGAGGATAGTTACTTTTCGCTGCGCGTTATTCTCGATGCTTCTCTTCAGCGCGCCGACATCGGGATGACTGATCGAAGATACAATGGCGACTTCCGTTTTCTGGTCGATGATCTCCACAGCAAAGTTCTTGCTGTTGTTGTAGGTGTTTTTTTCTGTTTCGCGTGATGTTACCGATGCACGGAATGTTTTCAGGCCGATGCTGTTCGCCGGAAGTAAAAGATTTAATGTGACGGATCTGCTTGATGGCGAAAAGTTCACCGGCTGGCGCATTACAACCGAGCCGCCCTGCTGGATACTGAAATCGGCTGAGACGCTTTTTGTGCCGGAATACTGCAAAAACACTTCTACAGGGAATTTATTTTTGTAAAAAGCGTATTTGTTTACATTGAGCCTGTTGATCTTCAGGTCGAGAAATGTTGTTGTATCGCCTGCAACCACGGGGAAAACTTTATTCTGCTTTCCGAAAGCGTATACAAAATCGTTTCCGGTGGTTTGGTTGCCGTCGGTGATCAGGACCGTTGGATACGATTTGTTCCTGTTGATGCTGTTCAGGTTTTTGGCTACTTCTTCAAGGTTGGTCTGCGATCCTTTGAAGTTGAAATCTTCAGAAGGCGCAAATTCGCTGTCGAATCGATAGGGCTGTACGTCAAATTTGTCCCTGATCGCCGAATTGCCTGTCAGTTTTTTGAAGAACGCCATTGCAGCATCCTGCGCTTTTAGTTCAGTGATGGAAACCGAGTTGTCCATTACTACGGGAAGCGGTGTTTTTTCGGTTTCGTAAGAATTGCGGGTGATGAC
Source organism: Flavobacterium sp. (assembly GCA_036399795.1). Taxonomy (GTDB): domain Bacteria; phylum Bacteroidota; class Bacteroidia; order Flavobacteriales; family Flavobacteriaceae; genus Flavobacterium. The sequence continues at coordinate 7,331 of DASWML010000003.1, read as the reverse complement.
AGGATTGATGAGCAGCAGCAGCAACCCGAAAATTGACAGAAAACGCAAAGCAGCAAGCAGCAGGTAAACTTTACCCCTGTTTGCAGCCCGGAAATAATATTGGTAGAAAGACAAACCTCCGGCGATGATCAACGAAAGTATGATTAACAGAATGGTGTTTGTCGTCATTTAAAAATTCATTAAAGCGGAAAAGCCCTAGCCCGGATGGCAGCGGAAATCCTTTTTCTTAGTGAAATATCCGGTTAAAGAAACGCTTGTAAAGAAAAAAGATTGCAGCGTACAGCCGGAAACAGCTCCTGAAATTTATGTCAGCATCCCGCCATCAACGTTCATTACCTGTCCGGTAACATATGCGCTAAGGTCGGATGCCAGGAAAAGGCAGGCGTTGGCGACGTCTTCGGTTGTGCCGCCGCGTCTGAGCGGAATTGAATCCCTCCAGCCCTGAACTACATCTTCGTTAAGTTTTGCGGTCATTTCGGTTTCGATAAATCCTGGCGCAATCGCGTTGCAGCGGATGTTCCTTGAGCCGAGTTCGAGCGCGACCGATTTCGTAAATCCGATGACACCGGCTTTTGAAGCGGCATAATTTGCCTGGCCGGCATTTCCTTTTACACCTACAACAGAACTCATGTTGATGATAGCGCCCGAACGCTGCTTAAGGAATTGGCGTTGGGTGGCTTTGGTCATGTTGAAAACAGATTTCAGGTTTACGTTGATGACTTTATCGAAATCTTCTTCAGACATGCGCATCAGAAGGTTGTCTTTGGTGATTCCGGCGTTGTTGATCAGGATGTCGATGGTGCCGAATTCGGTTATGACATCATCCACAAGCTTTTGTGCCTCATTGAAATCGGCTGCATTTGACTGATATCCTTTGGCTTTTATCCCGGTGGCATTTAACTCGTTTTCAAGCGCCATGGCCGACTCGGCTGACGAACTGTAAGTGAAAGCGACATTTGCGCCGTGTTTTGCGAAAACTTCTGCGATGCCCTTCCCTATTCCGCGGCTCGCACCGGTGATAATGGCAGTTTTCCCTTCAAGTAACTTCATATTGGTCGTTAGTTGTTTTATGAAGCACAAATATAGCTTATTTAATAAAATAGAGATAAAAAAAAGCCCCGCACGCGGCAGGGCTTTGTGATTTCAAATGCTTTTACTGTTTAATGAATTTTGCGGCCGACGTTCCTTTGTCGGAAGTAATTTTAATGAAGTATTGCCCGTTTTTCAAGTCGGAAACATCGATTACTGAAACTGCCTGGGCATCAGGAATGGCAAGTACGACTTGTCCGAGGATGTTGTAGATGTTGATGGTTTTGACCGAAATGCCATCTGCGGAAGCGATGTTCAGGCTGTTTGCTGCAGGATTCGGATATAGGGTGAAATAGTCAGCGAAATTAAAATCCTGAACTCCGAGCGCCTGAACCGTTGTCACGGCAGGAACGGTTTCAACCGGGAAATTATAGTCGAAATAGATGCTTGCTTCGTTGCTGAAGGAATTTCCCACGACAAGATTGCCGTTTGTCCTGATTTTATACAGGATATAACCATCATTATTAGCGTCGTCAAAAGGCAGGTTGATGTTTTCAAAAATAAACTCCACTTTGTTCCCCGTGATGCGGGTCGAGAAATTATGTCCCGAGTTAATTGGCACGAGTGACGCCAGATTCAATTTTGTGGTATCGATGAAATTCCGCACTACGATATTTTGTGCCGGGAAAGTTCCTGTGTTTTCAAATCTCACGCGATAATAGACATAATCGCCAACCATTTCAGGCGTGATAGAATCTCCTTCGAGACACGTAATGTCGTTCGGGTCGAATGAGCCAACAACAATATCGGTAAGTTCGTAAGTGTTGTCAGACGGATCTTCATCTGCATCGGCAGAAATTTGTGCAGTGAAAGTAAGTTCATCGTCGAGATTTGCCGGTGGCGTATCTGTTGGGGCATTCAGGTGGAAAAGCAGGTCTATTTCCCGTGTATTAGTTGGGTTCATTTCCGAAAAATTCCAGGTAAGCATGTTTCCGGATGCTGTGGCTTCAGGCGCTGCTGATACCATTTGCATCACATCATTCTCGAAAGTGAGTGAAATTGTGCCGGCCATGACCTGGTTTCCTTTGTTCCGGTAAATAATTTTATAGGCGGCTTCAAACCCGGGTACGGCAGCATCCATCGGAACTACAATGACTTCAAGATCCGGGTGGACGCCGTTGGCCGAAATGCAAAATGGCTGGTTGAACGGGCTGATATCGGCAGGGAAAGATACTGAAACCGATTCCGGCGATACCTGGAAATAAGCAGGGTTTTCCATAACCGGTGTCAGCGTATGCGTTCCTTCCGGCAGCGGAACACTGTAAGAACCTGACCCGTTGGCGACATATATTCCGGTTGACGCGTTGCCCATGATATTGAACCTGAGGTTAGGGAAGGCAATATCGTTTGAATCACAGCCATCGCCTGTGATGTCAAAACTATTATTTCCGATAACGGTATAATAAGTTCCGCCGGGAGCGAAAGAACAGTAAGTGTTTATTTCAGCGTCATAGCCATAGAAGTCGAGTATTTCCTGATATGTTTCCAGTTCCACTTCATCCACACAAAGGTAAATGAGCGGGTTTTCTCCAAAATCGATCAGCCCTTCAGAATCGTCAAAACCATTTTTGATGATCAATGACGTAATCTGGTTGGTATCGCAATCAGCAATTTCGGGATGGCTGCTGCTCAGGTCAAGCGTAGTCAATTGGTTATTGGTGCAATTTAGATAAACCAGCGCTGTGCAACCCGTAAGATTCAGGTTTGTAAGATTGTTGTAACTGCAGTCGATATAATCGAGCGCCGAGAAATTGCTGACATCGATGGAAGTAAGATTGTTGTCGTTTGCGATAATTGTGGCCAGGTTATTCATTCCGGTCAGCTCGACAGATGACACCTGGTTGTAAGGAAATTCAAGATGGACCATTGATGTACATCCTGAAACATTGAGCGTTGTGAGCATGTTGTTGTTGCAAATAAGATATTGCAGCGTTGTTTTGCCGCTGACATCGAGTGAAGTCAGTTGGTTCATCGAACACGTCAGGTCCTGAAGGTTAGGAAGCCCTGAAACATCCAGCGAGGTAAGCGCGTTAAAAGAACAGTCAAGCGTCCTGACGTTCGGGAAGTTTTCGATTCCGGCCAGCGAAGAGATATCCCCGGAATAAATCAGCAGGTGATACACGTTAATTGCTTCCGAGACCTGGATTTCATTATCGTTGTTTGTATCAATGTCGATGTAATTCTGATTGATATCAAGGGCGATCCCATTTTCGGCAGAAGCCTCAAGGAGCTTGGCCTTCAAATTTGGATCAGGGAATGTAATAGTTTGTGCTTCAGCGGCAATACATACAATAAGTGATGTAAGAAGGTAAATTTTTTTCATGATTAATTGTTTGTGTTCTACTCAAATTTAGATAAAAGAAAAGGAGCCGGTTCTTAAAGTTGATTTAAAATATTGGTGTTTTTCTGGTATTGAAACAGTTTTTAGAGTAGAAACCCTACCATTGATCATAAAATTTCAAACAAAAGTTTACGTTGATAACGTTCCATAAAAAAAGCCCCACAAAGTGAGGCTTCTGTATCTGGATGGATTGTTATCCCAAAACTTCTTTAACTTTTTTTCCGATTTCTGCAGGAGAATCAACTACGTGGATCCCGCATTCGCGCATGATGCGTTTCTTGGCTTCTGCAGTATCGTCGGCACCACCTACGATCGCACCGGCATGCCCCATTGTTCTTCCTTTTGGAGCGGTTTCTCCGGCAATGAATCCAACAACCGGCTTTCTGTTCCCGTCTGATTTGATCCATTGTGCAGCATCGGCTTCGAGCTGTCCGCCAATTTCGCCAATCATAACAATACAATGTGTTTCAGGATCGTTCATCAAAAGCTCAACAGCTTCTTTTGTTGTGGTTCCGATGATCGGGTCGCCGCCAATTCCGATGGCAGTTGTGATTCCAAGCCCTTGTTTTACGACCTGGTCAGCCGCTTCGTAAGTCAGCGTACCGGATTTCGATACAATTCCAACGTTTCCTTTCTTGAAAACAAAGCCCGGCATGATACCGACTTTTGCTTCTTCGGGCGTAATGACACCGGGGCAGTTCGGACCGATAAGTCGGCAGCTTTTATCTTCGATGTAAGCGTATGCCTTGATCATATCAGATACCGGAATGCCTTCCGTAATGGTGATGATCACTTTAATTCCGGCATCGGCAGCTTCCATAATAGCGTCGGCGGCAAATGCAGGCGGAACAAAAATAATTGTAGTATCGGCGCCAGCTTTCTCAACGGCATCTTTAACCGTATTGAAAACCGGGCGGTTCAGGTGTTCTGTTCCTCCTTTTCCCGGCGTAACACCGCCAACAACGTTAGTTCCGTATTCGATCATCTGCGAAGCATGGAAAGTTCCTTCGCTTCCGGTAAAGCCCTGTACAATAATTTTTGAATCTTTATTTACTAAAACACTCATGGTTTATGGTTATATGGTTTGTTATGCAAAAGTAAGCTTTTAGATTGTATCTCGTGATGTTTACGACAACTGGCTCATCTGGTAACCGCGGAACAGCCTGTCATCTTTGATTTCCCAGATGACGATAAAATGCGCCAGCAGCATTTCTTCCCTCGGATTCTCGATGGTTTTTACAAAATGCGAATACCGCACCGATACGAGATTGCCTTCGGCCAGGATATGACTGATGCGAATCTTCGAACGAACATAAGCTTTACTGAGTTCACCCGACAGCGCAACAATTTCTTCCCGCTTCATTTGCAGAAAGCCTTTGCTGCTGTTCCAATCGAGTATCACTTCAGGATGCAGGAAGGAATCCATCTGCGCACTGTCGATGATGGCATCGGATTTATAAAAATTCTCAACAATCTTTTTGGGAGTCATTTTATTTTAGTTTTTCTATCAGTTCCGGTATTTTCTTGATGTTTGCCAGTTGCTTGAGCTTTTCACGCGATTCTTCGATCGGGGTGCCGAAATAGGTCTTACCGCCCGAAACCGATTTCGTGACGCCGGTTTGTCCGAGGATGATTGCCTTCTCGCCTATCCTGATACCGCTCGTTGTTCCGACCTGGCCCCACATTGTGACTTCGTCTTCTATAACCACACAGCCAGCGATTCCGGTTTGTGATGCGATCAGGCATTTTTTGCCTATTACCGTATCGTGGCCAACATGAACCTGGTTGTCGATTTTTGTTCCGGCGCCAATAATGGTATCGCCCGAAACGCCTTTGTCGATGGTACAAAGTGCGCCAATCCCGACGTTGTCTTCAATCACGACGCGTCCGCCCGAAATAAGCTGGTCAAAGCCTTCGGGGCGCTTCTTATAATAAAAAGCGTCAGCACCGAGTACCGTCCCTGCATGAATGATGACATTATCGCCAATGACAGTATTGTCATATATCGCAACATTGGCATGAATAAGGCAGTTTTTGCCGATCCTGACATTATTTCCGACAAATGTATTGGGTTGGATAACAGTTCCTTCTCCGATTTCAGCCGAATCGGAAACAGAAGCAGATGCGGCACGGAAAGGCCTGAAATGATTGGTCAGTTTATTAAAATCCCTGAATGGATCATCCGATACAAGCAATGCTTTTCCTTCCGGGCAATCAACATTCTTGTTGATTAAGATCACTGTCGCTGCTGATTGCAACGCCTTATCATAATATTTCGGATGGTCAACAAAAACAATATCGCCCGCTTCCACCACGTGAATTTCATTCATGCCATGTACAGGAAAATCGGCATCACCAATGAACTCGGCATTGATGATTGAAGCAATTTCCCGGAGCGGATATATTTTTGAAAACTTCATTATTTTACGCGTTCCATGTAAGAACCAGTTGCTGTGTCAATTTTGATTTTGTCGCCTTCGTTGATGAAAAGCGGCACGTTTACCGCAGCGCCGGTTTCAACCTTTGCAGGTTTTGTCGCGTTTGTTGCCGTATTTCCTTTTACGCCCGGTTCGGCATAAGTCACTTCCAGTACCACCGAAGCCGGCATATCTACCGATAACGGCGCTTCAGTTTCAGCGTTGATCTGAACCATCACATTTGTACCTTCTTTTAATAGATCAGGCGCGTCGAGGATGTCTTTGTTGAGAGAAATCTGCTCATATGTTTCAGTATTCATGAAGTGAAAATCGGTTCCTTCAGCGTAAAGGAATTGGAAGGTATGTGTTTCAACACGCACTTCGTCGATTTTATGTCCGGCCGAAAATGTATTGTCAAGTACTTTTCCATTGGTAAGGCTTTTCAGCTTTGTACGGACGAAAGCCGGGCCTTTTCCAGGCTTCACATGAAGGAATTCAATAATTTTATAGATGTCGTGGTTGTATTTGATACACAATCCGTTTCTGATATCTGAAGTGGTTGCCATTTAAATTTATTTAATGTTTAGTAATTTCCTGTGTATCCTTTCATTACACCGCGGGAAGAATTCCTGATGAACAGGATGATTTCATCACGTTCGGGTGTCGCTTCCATTTCGGCTTCAATAATGCCGAGGGCTTGTGTCGTATTAAAATTCTTCTGGTAGAGAATCCTGTAAATATCCTGAATTTCCCGGATTTTTTCGGTGGAAAAGCCCCTTCTTCTGAGTCCGACCGAATTGATTCCCACATAAGAAAGCGGCTCTTTCGCAGCTTTTGTATACGGAGGAACATCTTTTCTCACCAGGGATCCGCCTGAAACCATGGCGTGGTCGCCTATATGGATGAACTGATGCACCGCGGCAAGCCCGCCGATGATTGCGAAATTCCCCACCTGAACGTGTCCGGCCAGGGCAACACCGTTAACGATAATGGCATTGTCGCCAATATGGCAATCGTGGGCAATATGCGCCGTAGCCATGATGAGGCAGTTTTTTCCGATGGTTGTTTGTCCGGAAGCGATTGTTCCGCGGTTAATGGTCACGCATTCGCGGATGGTCGTATTGTCGCCAATGATGGCAAGTGAATCTTCACCACCGAATTTCAGGTCCTGCGGAACGGCCGAGATTACTGCGCCCGGAAATATATTGCAGTTTTTACCGATTCGCGCGCCTTCCATGATGGTTACATTCGAGCCGATCCACGTTCCATCACCAACAACAACATTGTTATGAATGGTTGTGAAAGGTTCGATTACAACGTTCTTTGCGATTTTTGCGCCCGGATGGACGTATGCTAAAGGTTGGTTCATGGTTGCGGTTTTTTAGCGATCTGCGCCATCAGTTCAGCTTCGGCCACCAATTTTCCGTTGGCAAACGCATTGGAGCGCATGTGGCAGATTCCCCTTCTGATTGGGGAAATCAGGT
>DASWML010000002.1:0-74910 GCA_036399795.1 Flavobacterium sp. | reverse complement strand
AACAGGTGTTGCCGTTGACGCTACGACTCCTGGTGCTTGTGCCAATACATTCACAATCATCCGCACGTGGACTTTCACCGATGCTTGCGGAAACGCTTCAACCGTATCACAGACAATCAACGTTGTTGATGATGTGGCTCCGGTTGCGCCTTCTGCCCCTGCTGATGTGACGCTTGCATGCGGTGGTGAAGTTCCTGCAATGGTTTCCCTTACAGCTACAGACAATTGCGGTGCACAGCTCACCGTGGAAGGTGTTGATACGACCAAACCGGGTGCTTGTTCTAATTCATTTACAATTATAAGGACGTGGACGTTCACTGACGCCTGTGGAAACACTTCGTCTGTTGAACAAACCATAAATGTTGTTGACGATGTAGCTCCTGTAGCGCCTGAAGCTCCGGCAGACATCACATTTACTTGTCTGACGCAACTTCCGCCAATGGTTATCCTTACAGCAATAGACAATTGTGGTGAATCAATCAAAGCACAAAGCGTTGATACTACAGTTGCCGGCCAATGTGCAAACTCATCTGTAACAACCAGGACATGGACATTTACCGATGCCTGTGGCAATACTTCTGTTGCGACACAAATAATTACGATAAATGATAATGTAGCGCCACAATTTGTGCAAACTGCCCCGGCTGATATCACTGTGTCATGTGAGGCCGTTCCAACACCGGCAACAATGACTGCAACCGACAACTGTGCAGGAACTGTAACCGTTACTGTAGCTGACACGACATCATCACAGGGATCATGTACTGGTTCTTATACCATTACACGTACATGGACTGCTACGGATGTTTGCGGAAACACAGCAACGGCAACACAAACCATCACTGTACAGGATGCAACGGCTCCAACGTTTGATGTGATTATACCTACTGATGTAACTGTGAGTTGTGACGCAATACCAGCGGTACCAACAATTACAGCTTCTGATAATTGCGGAACTGCAACGGTTGCTTTCACAGAAACCCAGGTTGCCGGAACATGTCCTGTAGTATCAATCATTACGAGGACCTGGACCGCTACTGATGCCTGCGGCAATCCAACTGTAGGAACACAGATTATTACGGTAACAGATACAACCGGTCCGCAGGTTAATGAAACCATCGATGCCGAAATAAATGTATCGTGCGATGCTATTCCTTCGGTACCACAGGTGACCTTTACAGATTCATGTTCAACTGTCGGCGCAGTGACATTTACTGAAAACACTATCAACCAAACTCCTACATCATACACACTTGTATGGGAATGGACAGTTGCTGATGCTTGTGGAAACGAAACTGTTGTTACTCAAAACGTCAATGTTACCATTACAAATGGTGTAACTGAAATTCCTTCTGAAATTTGTTTCAACGATATAACAGTTATCAACCTTATGGACTTATTGCCTGCAGGAACTCCCGCAACTGGAACATGGGTGGATATCGACAATTCAGGCGGACTTACCGGAAGCAGCTTTACTGCCACAGGTGTAGCATTAGGCACGTATACTTTACAATATCAGATTGCTGATGCTGCTTGTCCGAGAACTATAAATATCGAGATGGCCGTTACAGAAAACTGTCCGGTTTTACCGTGCGGAAATATCGTCATCCACAATGCCTTCTCACCAAATAATGATGGCATCAATGAATACTTCTCGATCGAGAACCTTGAAAACTTTGAATGTTTCCCTACCAACTCTGTTGAAATCTACAACCGTTGGGGTGTGCTTGTGTATGACACAAAACAATATGATAATGCGTTGAATTCGTTCAAAGGCGTTTCAGAAGGAAGGGCAACAGTAAATAAAGGTGCAGAATTACCAACCGGAACCTACTTCTACATTCTGCAGTATACAACCTCAGAGGGTGCAACTGTAAATAAAGACGGATATTTATACCTTTCAAGATAAGCTAACCAAATCTAACTCCCGGGACTACCCCGTCCCGGGATTAAAACATGAAACCAATGAGAACAAAAATATTAACTTTCGTTTTGATGCTTACAGGAGTTGTGAGTTTTGCCCAGCAGGATGCGCAATTCACACAATATATGTACAACACAATGAACATCAATCCTGCTTATGCCGGATCCCGCGGTGTCCTGAGCATCTTCGGGCTTCACCGCACCCAGTGGGTTGGCCTTGACGGAGCTCCTGTGACAAATGTGTTATCGGCACATGCCCCTGTTGGCGGCGGAATTGGCCTGGGATTGACTTTTCTTAATGACCGGATCGGGCCAACAAACGAAAATAATTTCACTGCTGATATCTCTTACACGATCCCAACATCTGAAACATTTAAACTTTCGTTCGGAATTAAAGGAACCGCAAATCTCTTCAGCCTTGACCGTGGCCGTTTGAATCCGCAAGATCCGGAAGATGATAACCTACAGCAGGTAAACAATGATTTTTCACCGAATATCGGTGCCGGGGTTTACTTTCATTCCGACAGGTTTTATGCTGGACTCTCCGTTCCGGCGTTTATTGAAACAACGCGCTACAGCGACAATGACTATTCGATCAATAAGGAGAGGATCAATTACTATTTCATCACAGGGTATGTGTTCGAATTCAGCCCGAGCGTTAAATTCAAACCAGCGCTTCTTACTAAAATGACTACCGGGGCGCCACTGCAGATTGATGTTTCAGGAAATTTCCTTATCAACGAAAGGTTTGTTATCGGTGCTGCTTACAGATGGAGTGCCGCAGTTAGCGCAATGGCTGGTTTCCAAATCACCGATGGTCTTTTCATAGGATATGGTTATGATTTTGAAACTACTGAACTCAGGCATTACAATTCAGGCTCACACGAAATATTCGCGCGTTTTGAACTTTTCAAACGCTATGACCGCATAACAACCCCAAGATTCTTCTAAAAACCTAAGACATGAAAAGTAAAATAATAGTTTATATAACACTATTTGGTGCTTTAGCCTTAAACTTCAGTGGTTATGCCCAAAAAGCAGCCGTTGCACGTGCTGATAAGAAATATGAGCGTTATGCCTACGTTGATGCCATTGAAACTTATGAGCGTATTGCGGAAAAAGGCTATAAATCAGCCGACATGTTCCAAAAGCTCGGAAACTCCTACTATTTTAACGGCGAGCTCGATAAAGCCGCGAAATGGTATGGTGAATTGTTTGCAATGACACAGGATGTTGAGCCGGAATACTACTATCGGTACTCACAGGCATTGAAAGCTACAAAGCAGTATGAAAAAGCCGATCAGATGATGGCAACCTTCAATGAAAAAGCTGCCGGTGATCAAAGGGCGAAACTTTATGCCAGCAACAAAAATTACCTGGAGGTCATCAAAAAAAATTCCGGAAGGTATATCATTGCTGATGCGGGAGTAAATTCTGAATTTTCTGATTATGGTGGAAGCCTTCTTGGAAATAAACTCGTTTTTGCATCAGCACGCGATACCGGAAGCCTCGCACAGAGAAAGCACAAGTGGACAGGCCAATCATTTACCATTCTGTATTCTTCCGAAATCAAAGATACCGTGATGGGACCAGTGGATAAATTTTCCAAGACCATTGAATCAAAATTCCACGATGCCACACCAACTTTCACAAAAGATGGTAAAACAATGTATTTTACCAGGAATAACTTCCTTGATGGAAAAAAAGGGAAAAACGGCGAACGTATCACATTGATAAAAATTTATCGTGCTACGCTTGAAGAAAAAGAAGGCAAACAGCAGTGGGCAAATGTTACTGAACTTCCTTTCAACAGTGATGAGTACAGTACTGCGCATCCGGCGTTGAGCACCGATAACAAGACGTTATATTTTGCTTCTGATATGCCGGGAACCTTCGGACAATCGGATTTGTGGAAAGTAACGATCAACGATGACGGAGGCTTTGGAACACCTGAAAATCTTGGGCCTGTAATCAACACTGAAGGAAAAGAAACCTTTCCTTTTGTGACCGATGAGAATGAGATGTACTTTGCGACTGATGGTCATCCTGGTTTGGGCGGACTCGACATCTTTATGGCGCGCATCAACAAAGACGGGACTTTTAAAAATCCGATCAATATTGGCGAAGCTGCCAATTCACCAAAAGATGATTTTGCATACGTTATTGATACAAAAACAAGAAAAGGCTTTCTAACCTCAAATCGCGATGGCGGAAAAGGGTTTGACGACATCTATAAATTCATTGAAGTCCGCAAGCTGATCTGTGAGCAGTTCCTTTCAGGAATTGTAACCGATGCCGAAACGGGAGAAATACTTCCTGGTGCGAAAGTAACGCTGATGGATGATAAATTCAATGTTATCGCTACCGTGATTGCCGACGATAAAGGATATTATGAATTCGAGGTGGAATGCGACACCACTTATTATGTAAGAGGTGAAAAAGAAGGTTACGAGACCAAAGAACAAAAAATCAAGATTCCTGATACAAGCGGTAAAACAGATCTTCCGATTCCACTTGAGAAGAAAATCAAGCCGGTTACTGTTGGAGATGATCTTGCAAAAGCATTCGGCATTAAGGAAATCTACTTTGATCTTGACAAATGGAACATCAGGCCCGATGCGGCTCTTGAACTCGAGAAAATCCTCGACGTAATGAAGCAATATCCTACGATGAAGATCGACGTAAGATCACATACTGACAGTCGTGCAAGCCACAAATACAATGAAAGGCTTTCTGACAGAAGGGCAAAATCTACCATCGCATGGCTCATCAAAAACGGCGTAGATGCCTCAAGGATTGTAGGCCGCGGCTATGGAGAAACACAACTGGTTAATAAATGTGCCGACAATGTGAAGTGTACCGAAGACGAGCACCAGCTCAACAGGCGAAGCCAATTTATTATCACTGCCTTGTAAGAACTCTATTTTATAAAAAAACATCCCGCTGAAATGGGATGTTTTTTTTATGCTCTTTCCAACGATTCACCAATAGCCTTAATCAGTTTCTTGTCTTTCACAAGGTCCATTTTCCAATTGCTTTTCAGCCTGCGGATCAGCCCGAGGTTTTTCGTGTCATGCCATTCACCTTTGTCACTACCATTTGTGACTGCGGCCGACACCCATTACCGCCGAATTCCTTAAATCGGTTATAGCTTTCCGTAACATCGATTTGATCGAAGGTTCTGCGGAAGCATACTTCTTCCACAAAAAAAGCTGCAATAGCAGCCTTTTTTCTTATTCACGATATAGCAGATTTGCCAGTCGGTCATCACGTTTATACACATCATCAAAGAAAGCCACATTTCCGGTTTCATCTGCCCAGGCAGTAAAATAGGCAATGTAAACGGGAATTTTACGTTTTAACGGATACTGCTTTTCCACTCCGGAATGCATTGCAGTGTCAATTTTTTCGGCATTCCAATTTTTGTCATCATCAAGAATCATGACCGCAAGATCCCTCGCCTTCTCTACCCTGACGCATCCATGACTGAAAGCTCTGTCTTCTCTGTTGAATAAACTTTTTGCAGGTGTGTCATGAAGATAGATGTTATTTTGGTTCGGAAACATGAATTTCACAAGTCCGAGCGAATTGTCTCCACCGGGACGTTGCCTTACCAAGCCATTTTCTGTCCATTCCATATTGTGTTTTTCCATATAGGAAGGATCTTCCTCGAGAGCAGGCTTGATTTCTTTTTCGACAATACTTTTCGGAACATTCCAATACGGACTAAAAACAAGGTAACTCATTTTTCCGCTGAAAACGACTGTCTTGTTGAGTTCTTTCCCTACAACAACGTTTGACTCAAGTGCAGGCTTTCCGTCCCTGAAATAGCGTAGCCTGTACGACGGAATATTCACCGCTATATATTCTTCGGCTTTCTGCATATCGGGCGAAATCCACCGGCAGCGTTCCATATTTACAATGATTGTCTTTATTCGTGACTCGACAGGTACATTCAGGTCTTTGATCATTGAAGCCGATACTTTCCCGTCAACATCAAGGTTCTGCTTCATCTGGTACGCTTTCACTGCGGAGACAAGAGCATCATCAAAAACGTCGCTTCCTGAATTTACCTTTAAATCACCTCCGAGAAAAAGCCTGTTTCGAAGTTGCACCACAGCCGGGCCTATATCACCTTTTTTTAGAATTTTCGAGCCTTCGGGAAGTGTTATCGTTGCCCATCCGCCTTTGTTACGGACATCACGGTAATGACGAAGCGCTTTCCGAAGATTATAATAAGGGCCGATCATCTCGGCGGTGTCTTTTACAATTTTGTCGCTGTCCTGCATCAATTCTTCAAGATAATCGACATACGAAACCCGTTCGCGTGGAAGATACCAACCTAATTCTTTACTTCGCTGCGGATCAATTCCTTCATAAACTTTTTTAGCGTAGAAGAAATACATGGAGCTGATCAGGAGTTCTTTCTTGATGTCGGGTTTTTTTCGGTCATCTGAAAAGAGGTCTGCAAACTCCTGTTTGTACGGAAGGTCGGTTTGGATACCTTCCTTGCTGATCTGGCTCGCCCTGTCGTAAAGAATTTCCGCAAAATCGTTCCGTCCGTCTTCATCATACCAGACAAATCTGTAATCATACTTGCGATAAAGCGAGCGTATGTCCTTTTCATGCTCCTTAAAATCGGGATGTTTTTCAAAAAAGGCGCTAATCTGCGTACTGTCGATATCAAATTTGTCTGCCTTACCATCATTGTTTTTGTCTTTTTTACATGAGGAAAAAGCGACAAAAAGCATTAGCAGCGCCAGTTTCCCGGCAGTTTTCATCAATTTCATAGTTGTTGATTTTTATAAATTTAGCGAACAAACACTATACCCTGCATGTTCACAAGGCATAAAGAAATCATAATAGTAGCATAATTCTTACTGAATTCTCTAATAATGAAGGGGTTGACAAAAAGAGGAAAAACAAAAAAAACCGGCCCAAGCCGGTTTATATTCCTATAAAATAAATATTAAATGCCGGCGATGACTTTAATTTCATCGATAATCCTGATGGCAAGTCCGTCCGCTTCCTGTTGGGAAGCTGCTTCGGTATAAATCCGGATAATCGGTTCGGTATTCGATTTTCGAAGGTGAACCCAATTATCTGCAAAATCAATCTTAACACCATCAATCGTCTTGCAGTCTTCACCTTTATATTTTTCAAACATCCCTGCAAGTACGGCATCTACATCAATCTGCGGTGTGAGTTCGATTTTATTCTTGCTCATATAATAGTCAGAATATGTTTTTCGAAGTTCCGACACCTTCATCTGTTTGTTGGCCAAATGTGTCAGGAACAGTGCAACGCCAACGAGGCTGTCGCGTCCGTAATGAAGTTCCGGATAAATGATGCCGCCGTTGCCTTCCCCGCCGATGACTGCGTTGTTTTTTTTCATCAGTTCCACAACATTTACCTCACCGACAGCGCTGGCTTCATAAGTGCCTCCATAAAGATTGGTCACATCGCGTAGCGCACGTGAAGACGACATATTTGAAACCGTGTTTCCCGGGGTTTTACTCAGAACATAATCTGCTACGGCAACCAATGTATATTCTTCACCAAACATTTCACCATCTTCGCTGATGAATGCCAGCCGGTCAACATCAGGATCAACCACAACACCAAGGTCAGCCTTTTCGCGTACCACCAGATCGCAAATATCGCCAAGATGTTCTTTCAACGGCTCAGGATTGTGTGGAAAATGCCCGTTTGGTTCACAATATAATTTCACGACTTCAACGCCCATTTGCTCCAGGAGTTTCGGGATAATGATTCCGCCCGAAGAATTTACTCCGTCGACTACAACCTTGAATCCGGCAGCCTTTACCGCTTCGGCATCAACCAAAGGAAGATTAAGCACTTCATCAATATGAATGTCCATGTAGGCATCGTTTTCCTGAATTTCTCCCAAACTGTCAACATCAGCAAATTCAAATGCCTCATTTTCGGCGATTTCCAGGATCTTGACACCTTCTGCCCCGCTGAGGAATTCACCTTTTTCATTTAAAAGTTTCAATGCATTCCATTGTTTCGGATTGTGTGAAGCTGTGAGGATGATTCCGCCATCAGCATTTTCCAGGGGAACGGCTACTTCAACCGTTGGTGTGGTCGACAGGCCGAGATCGATTACGTCGATACCAAGTCCGCATAAAGTGTTCACAACCAGATTATGGATCATTGGACCAGAAATCCGGGCATCGCGTCCAATAACAACGGTTACTTTTTCCTTTTGGGAATATTCTTTCAGCCACGTACCGTATGCCGCGGCGAATTTCACTGCATCAATCGGCGTAAGGTTATCTCCGGTTTTTCCGCCGATCGTTCCTCGGATCCCGGATATTGATTTAATTAAAGTCATATCAGAATTATTAGCAAATGTTTTGGTGCGGCAAATATAACTGATGCTGCAATGGCTTACGGAAGTTGCAAGATTTTTTTCGATGACAGGGATGTTTTTATCGGGGATGGAAACAAGTGTAATATCCGTAACAAAAAATCATAAGTGTAATTTTCGTAAATTGCTTTAATCAGAATCGACACCAAGCAGAACAACTATGAATTTCCTTGCCCACATTTATCTTTCCGGAGACAACGACCTGATCAAGATCGGGAATTTTATGGCTGACGGCATCCGTGGGAAAGATTATGAAAACTATCCGCCTGATGTTCGCAAAGGCATCCTGCTTCATCGGGCAATTGATTCTTTTACAGATGTCCATCCGGTATTCCGTCTCGGCACCAAAAGGCTGCACGATAAATACCATCATTATGCAGGTGTAATCATGGATGTTTTCTACGATCATTTCCTGGCGAAAAACTGGAGTAGTTATTCACATGAAAAAATTGAAGATTTTGCTGCTTCTTTCTATGCAATTTTAGAGCAGAATTACACTCTTCTCACACCGCGGACCCAACACCTGCTCCCGATCATGAAGGAACACAACTGGCTGGTGAGCTACGCCACGGTCGATGGAATTGCAAACATTTTGTCAAACATGGACCGGCGGACGGTAAACAAGTCTATGATGCGTTTCTCAGTTGCTGAATTGCGCGAATATTATACCTTGTTCGAAGAAGAGTTCATCACGTTTTTCGAGGATTTACGTGACATGGTTACCGAAAAAATCGCTGAAATCTAAAAGGCAAGCTGAAAAGACTAACTTTGCAAATCCACCGCCGGAACCCATGCGTAAAAAGAAAAAGTCTTACTTCACCCGGATTTCCCTCCACGTGATTCATCGTATCGAAGCCGTCTTTTTCATGCTGAAAACGCTTCTCAATGAACGCCATTTTATTTATTTATCGGCTGTTGTTGTTGCCGTTTCATGCGCTTTTGCGGTCATTGCGCTAAAGGCCTTTGCACATTATGTGTTCCTGTTTGCCAATTATGTAAATGCATGGCTGAAACTTCCTTTTATCAACAGCTTACTGCCTATAATCGGGATTTTACTCACCGTTTTCGTGGTGCAGAATTTTCTTGGCGGAACAATCGAAAAAGGCAGTTCTCGTATTTTATACGCAGTCGCAAAAAAAGGCGGCATTATGCAGCGCAAGCAGATGTACGCTCAAATCATTACGAGTTCACTTACAGTCGGACTTGGCGGATCGGCCGGCCTTGAGTCACCCATCACTATCACCGGAGCAGCATTCGGATCTAACTTCGCACAGCGTTACAGGCTGACGCAGAAAGACCGGATTTTATTGCTGGCCTGCGGAGTTGCGGCAGGCATCGGCGCGGCATTCAACGCTCCGATTGCCGGTGTTTTGTTCGCCATTGAAGTTGTCCTTACTGATGTTACGATCACTGCTTTCATCCCGATCATTATTTCGGCTGCCACAGGCGCGCTGGTTTCAACGATTATTCTTGATGAAGAGGTCCTGTTGTCATTCAGGCAACAGCATGTGTTCGACTTTCATAACATGCCGTATTATATTTTACTCGGACTCTTAGCCGGGTTCGTTTCGGTGTATCACGCGAGGAATTTCCGAAAGGTAGAAGGCTTTTTCAACAGATTAAAAAACAAAGCATACAAGCGGGCATTGTTCGGCGCAACTATCCTGGCTCTGATGATTTTTCTTTTTCCGACACTTTTTGGCGAAGGTTATGAAAGCATTAAAACCCTGTCGACACCACATCCCGAAATCCTGCTCGACAACACAATTTTTGAAAGTTTCCGAAACAATGAGTTTGTCCTTTTGATTTTCGTAGGGGCAACGGTTCTTTTAAAATCGTTTGCCACTGGAATTACGCTCGGCAGCGGCGGGAACGGCGGAAACTTCGCTCCTTCCCTGTTTGTAGGCTCGTACCTCGGATTTTTTGTAGCGAAAGTATTAAATATGACCGGGCTGACACATGAGATTCCGGTCGGAAATTTTACTGTCGTCGGGATGGCCGGAATCCTGAGCGGACTTTTCCACGCACCACTCACCGCGATCTTCCTGATTGGTGAAATTACCGGCGGTTATGGATTGATGGTTCCGCTGATGGTGGTTTCGTCAATAAGCTTTGCCGTTTCGAAACAATTTGAGAAGTATTCAATGGATGTTAAACACCTGGCAGACAAAGGACAGGTTTTTACTTCTGATAAAGACAGGAATATCCTTTCAAACATGGATGTGCTGACATTGGTCCAAACTGATTTGCACATAATTAAACGCGATGCAACGGTTGAAGATGTTGTTGCACTGCTGACAGAAACGCATCAGAATATTTTTGCGGTAACCGACGCGCGTAATAATCTTGTTGGTGTTATTGATTTTGAAGAGATCCGGCCGGTTGTTTTTAAGCCGTTCACGATTAAATTCATGAATCTTGAAGAACTCATTTGCCGTCCGAAGGAAATTATCCATACCGATGAAGGCATGGAAAAGATCATGGAGAAATTCGAGGCTACCAATGCCGATATCCTTCCGGTGATCAGCAACGGAAAATACTATGGCTTCCTCTCTAAACTTGCCATTCTTGAAGGCTATCGCAACAAATACAAGGAAATGGTCATTGAATAATATGTTTTCTTTAACAAATTCCACTACAGGCGGTTCCTGAAAATTTCGGTCAAAAGCTTACCTTTGCATTTTGCACATTTTATGCTTGGATCCGATGAAAATATTGAGGTGCTTGGAGCCCGTGTCCATAACCTTAAAAATATAGATGTTACCATTCCTAGGGAAAAACTGGTCGTTATCACCGGACTTTCGGGCTCAGGAAAATCTTCGCTCGCTTTTGATACGATTTATGCTGAAGGCCAGCGCCGTTACATAGAGACTTTTTCTGCGTATGCGCGTCAGTTCCTTGGCGGTCTCGAACGGCCGGATGTAGATAAAATTGACGGTCTTTCGCCTGTAATCGCCATCGAGCAGAAAACCACCAGTAAGAGTCCGCGTTCCACCGTAGGCACGATCACAGAAATTTACGATTTCCTCCGATTATTGTTTGCCCGCGCCAGCGATGCCCACAGTTATGTGACCGGCGAAAAAATGGTGAGCTACAGCGACGAGCAAATCAAAAACCTGATCAGGGACAACTTCAACGGAAAACGCATCAATATCCTTGCGCCTGTAATCCGCGCCAGGAAAGGCCATTATGCCGAATTATTTACACAGATTTCAAAACAGGGCTTTATCCGCGTTCGCGTGAACGGCGACATCAGGGAAATCACACCCGGAATGAAACTCGACCGCTACAAAACGCACGATATCGAAATTGTAATTGACCGAATGGCGGTTGATGATTCCCCTGAAAATGAAAAGCGGCTTGACGAAAGCATCAGCACGGCGATGCACCATGGTGAAAATGTATTGATGATCCTCGATCAGGATTCAGGCGCTGTGCGTTTTTTCAGCCGGAACCTGATGTGCCCGACGTCCGGGATTTCCTACCAGAATCCGGAGCCGAACAATTTTTCGTTCAACTCGCCAAAAGGCGCCTGTCCTGTATGCAACGGGATCGGTATCATCAATGAAATAAACCTGCAGAAAATCATCCCGAACCCAAAGCTTTCGATCCGGGCCGGAGGTTTCATTCCGCTTGGCGAATACAAAAGCACGTGGGTTTTTAAACAACTTGAGATTATCGGTGAAAAATTTAAGTTCAAGCTTACCGATCCCATAGAAAAGATCCCTTCTGATGCAATGGAAGTAATCCTTTTCGGAGGCAAGGAAAAATTCGATGTCGAATCAAAAACACTCGGGATTACAAAAGAATACAAGATTGAGTTTGAAGGAATATCCAACTTCATCAAGAGTCAGTTCGAAGAAAGCGAATCCACTTCGATCCGACGCTGGGCCAAAGATTTTATGGATGAGGTTCCGTGCCCCGAATGTCAGGGCACAAGGTTAAAGAAAGAAGCGCTTTATTTTATGATAAACGGAAAAAATATTGCCGATTTATCGAATATGGACATTTCCGACCTGACTGCATGGTTCGATGACATACAAAATCACCTGAACGAAAAACAGCTTACGATCGGGACCGAAATCATCAAGGAAATCCGTGACAGGCTCGCGTTCCTGATGAATGTCGGCCTTGAATACCTTTCGCTTTCGCGGAATTCAGGATCGCTTTCCGGCGGCGAAGCGCAACGCATCAGGCTGGCCACGCAAATCGGTTCACAGCTTGTTGGCGTACTTTATATTCTGGATGAGCCAAGCATCGGGCTGCACCAGCGCGACAACGAGAAACTCATAAAATCACTTGAACAGCTTCGCGACTTGGGAAATTCGGTGATCGTAGTTGAACATGATAAAGACATGATCGAGCGCGCAGATTATGTGATTGATATTGGCCCTGCAGCCGGAAGGCACGGCGGAGAGATCGTCAGTAAAGGAACACCCGGGGAAATCCTGCAGCATCACACACTGACAGCGCAATACCTGAATGGCGAAAAAGAAATTGCTGTTCCCGATAAACGACGTCCGGGAAATGGCAAGTCCCTCAAACTTACCGGCGCAACAGGAAACAACCTGAAGAACGTATCCATCGAGATTCCGCTTGGGCAATTGGTTTGCGTTACCGGGGTTTCCGGAAGCGGAAAATCAACGCTGATCAACGGAACCCTCTATCCTATCCTGAATGCCTATTATTTTAACGGGGTAAAAAAACCGGCGCCTTATAAAAAGGTCGAAGGGCTTGAACACATTGACAAGGTCATCGATATTGACCAGAGTCCGATTGGCCGCACACCGCGCTCAAATCCGGCAACTTATACTGAAGTGTTTACCGAAATCCGGAACCTTTTTACAATGACCACCGAAAGTATGATCCGCGGATATAAAGCGGGCCGTTTCAGCTTTAATGTAAAAGGCGGAAGGTGTGAAACCTGTGAAGGTTCGGGCGTGCGCACGATTGAGATGAATTTCCTGCCTGATGTTTATGTGGAATGTGAGACCTGTCAGGGAAAACGTTTCAACAGGGAAACACTGGAAATTAGATATAAAGGAAAAAACATTTCCGATATACTGAATATGACAGTCGACGAAGCCGTACCATTCTTTGAAAATATCCCAAAGATTTACAGGAAGATAAAAACGATACAGGATGTCGGACTCGGCTATGTCACGCTCGGGCAGCAAAGCACAACCCTTTCCGGCGGTGAAGCGCAGCGGATTAAACTTGCGACCGAGCTCTCCAAAAAAGATACTGGAAATACCTTTTACATCCTTGATGAGCCCACGACAGGATTGCATTTTGAAGACATTCGTGTGTTGATGGAAGTGATAACGAAGCTTGTCGATAAGGGGAATTCTGTCCTGATCATCGAACACAATATGGATGTGATCAAACTTGCCGATTATATCATCGATATGGGTTACGAAGGCGGAAAAGGCGGCGGAGAGGTTGTTGCCAAAGGAACGCCTGAAGAGGTAAGCAAGAATGAAAAAAGCCATACCGCCCGGTTCCTGAAAAAAGAATTATCTTAGCGGGCTTTTCAGGAGCGCCTGAAACCCTAGCCCCGATTGCAGCGGCATCCTTTTGCGAAGCGCAGCGGAGCAAAAGATAAAGCGGAAAGCGGGAACAGCTTCTGAAAAAAAAGAGATTGAGATAGACGTGAGATATTAGATATTAGACTTAGACCATTAACATGCGATTAGAAGATTTTGACAACGATGAGGATAAAGTAATCCAGGACAAGCTGAAACAGAAGCCGTGGCATGAAATCAGGACAAATGATTCATGGGCGATTTTTAAGATCATGGCAGAATTTGTCAACGGATATGAAACGATGGGAAGGATTGGGCCGTGTGTCTCGATTTTCGGATCGGCGCGCACAAAACCTGAAGACCACTTTTACCAGTTGACAGAAAAAATTGCCTACAAAATCAGCAAAGCCGGTTACGGTGTGATTACAGGCGGCGGGCCGGGCATCATGGAAGCCGGTAACAAAGGCGCACACAGTGGCGGCGGCGTATCGGTGGGATTAAATATCGAGCTTCCGTTTGAGCAGCATTTCAATCCTTATATTGATAAGGACAAAAACCTGAATTTCGATTATTTCTTCGTCCGTAAGGTCATGTTTGTAAAGTATTCGCAGGGTTTTGTGATCATGCCGGGAGGTTTCGGCACGCTCGATGAGATGTTTGAGGCGATCACGCTGATACAAACCAAGAAAATTGCGAAGTTCCCGATTATACTTGTCGGCCGTGAATTCTGGGCGGGATTGATGGATTGGGTAAAGACGATACTGGTTGAAAAATACGCCAGTGTGAGTCCGGACGACCTGAACCTCATGAAGATAGTTGACACTGAAGATGAAGTCGTTGAAGCACTTGACAATTTCTACAAGAAATACACTTTAAGCCCTAACTTTTAAAAGCTGCCGCATGGCGGCTTTTTTTGTGGATTGAAGCAACCTTTTTACAGCAACAACATCATATAAGAGGTTTTTTTCCGTTATTGCCTGTACGATTTTATCCAATTTGTAACTACCATTGAAGTTCTCCATAAAATTTGCTCTTTACATTCTTCTCCTCTTGGCTCCGGTGCGACAGTTCGCACAGCATGGCATAAGCATCCTTGCAGAGCTGGATCCGGAAAAGAAAACTATAAACATACAACAGGAAATTATTTTCCGCAATACCACTGCAGATACCCTGAAATCAATCGTGCTGAACGATTGGAACAATGCGTATTCTTCTAAAAGTACGCCTCTGGCACAACGGTTTTCTGACGAGTTCGTGCGCAGTTTTCACCTTGCGCGCGAGGAAGAACGCGGAAATACGTCGAATATCACTGTTATCGACAACCAGCGGCTGTTCCTGTCTTTCTTAAGGCCGGCAGGAAAACCTGATATTCTTGAGGTATTTATGCGCGAGCCGCTGGCACCCGGACAGGAGATCAGCCTCAGTCTCACCTATACCGTGAAATTGCCAAGTGACCGGTTTACGCGTTATGGCTATGGAAAAGATGGGACTTTCAGCCTCAAATACTGGTATCTGGCTCCTGCCCGGTATGAAAATCATGATTTTGTAAGGTACAGCAACAGCAATATCGACGACATCGCAAACAGCACGGCCGATTATAAAATCAGCTTCAACATCCCGAAGAACCTTGAAATTACATCCGACCTGAATATTGACAGTGACACCGGCAATTCGAAGTTCAGGAACGTCAAGCTATCGGGAAGCAACAGGACAGATTTTACTTTTTTTATTGAGCCTAAATCAACATTCTACAGTTTCCGGAATGACCTCGTTGATGTACAGAACGGTTTGAAGGATTCCCGTGTTGGCGACATCCGAAAGGCCGTGATCGTTGACCGGATCGTGAATTATGTAAATGAAAACATCGGAAAATATCCGCATCAGAAAATTGTCGTATCGCAAACCGATTATGAGCGGAATCCGTTTTACGGTCTAAACCAATTGCCTTCATTCATCAGTCCGTTTCCCGACGAATTCATATACGAGATCAAGTTCCTTAAAACTTATATCAACAACTATCTCAAGTACAGCCTGAAACTCGACCCACGCAAGGACAACTGGATTTATGACGGCATACAGATATATATTATGATGAAATATATCGACGAACATTATCCCGACAGTAAAATGATGGGCAGCCTGTCGTCTATGAAACTCCTGAAAGGCTTTAACCTGACAAATCTCAGCTTCAACGGGCAGTACAGTTATTTTTATATGCTGATGGCGCGTAAGAACATTGACCAGCCGATTGGCGATCCGAAAGATACTTTTATTAAATTCAACGAACAGATCGCGGGAAAATATCGTGCAGGCCTGAGTTTCCGCTACCTCGATGACTACCTCGGAAACAATATCGTACAAAACAGCATCGGAACCTTTTACAGCACCAATACGCAGCGGCAAACATCCGGCGAAGAATTTCAAAACCTGCTGAAGGCGAACTCGCCAAAGAAAATTGACTGGTTCTTTACAACGGTTATCCATTCCCGCGATATCATCGATTATAAATTTGACGATGTCATCCGCGGCAAAGACAGCGTGACTTTCACCATTAAAAACCGCACAGGTACAACAGTCCCGATTCCGCTTTACGGCGTGACCAGGCAAGGTGATGTTGTATTTAAGGAATGGCTTGAAAACATCAGCACCGACAGTACTTTTACCCGTTCCAAGCAGAATGCCGACAAGCTTGTACTGAATTACCGAAATGAAGTTCCTGAATACAACCAGAGAAATAACTGGAGCTCTTTAAAGGATTTCGTGATCACCAACCGCCCGATCAAGTTCAATTTCATGAAAGACCTGGAAGATCCGGTATACAACCAGGTGCTTTACGTTCCAACGCTCACATACAATTTGTATGACGGACTTTCTCCAGGGATTCGTTTTCATAACAAGACGATCCTCGACAAACCTTTTACCATCGATGCCAATCCGGCTTATTCGACCAATACCAAGTCGCTCACAGGTTCGATGCTGCTTGCCTTCAACCAGAGTAACCGGGAAGGCAGCCTGTACAATATGCGCTATTCCATCAGCGGAAATTATTTTCATTACGCACCTGATGCTGCCTATTTCAGGCTGAATCCATTAGTCCAGTTCAGGTTCAGGCCTGAAAATTTCCGGAGCAACCAGGGTCAGATGATTTCTGTTCGTGAAGTCATCGTGCATCGTGATAAATCAAACTTTATCACCGACAACAACAACCAGAATTACGCTGTATTCGATGCGAAATATGTCAATTCAAAATCGGAAGCCACCAATCATTTCAACATCATGGGCGATTTGCAGTTTGCCGGGAAATTTGGTAAGGCGATCGCCGAATTCGAATACCGGAAACTGTTTGAAAACAACCGGCAGATCGACATCCGGTTGTATGCGGGAACTTTTTTATACAACCGTACCAATTCTGATTTCTTCAGCTTTGCCCTTGACCGCCCGACAGATTATCTGTTCGATTATAACTATTACGGAAGATCTGAAGACGAAGGCCTTTATTCACAACAGCTTGTCGTGGCCGAAGGCGGATTTAAATCGAAACTCGATACGCCGTATGCGAACCAATGGATCACAACCCTCAACACAGGCGTAAATGTCTGGAACTGGATCGAGCTTTATGCTGATGCCGGACTTATAAAAAACCGCAATGCCGATGCTAAGTTCCTCTATGACAGCGGCGTCAGGCTGAACCTCGTGACCGATTACTTCGAACTGTATTTTCCTGTGTATTCGAGTAACGGCTGGGAAATCGGGCAGAAAAACTACGGGGAAAAAATACGCTTCATCGTAACGCTCGACCCGAAAATCCTTGTAAAGCTTTTCACACGGAAGTGGTTTTAGGCTGAAGCGCTAAACTTTACCGCCAGGCTGCGGAACGATTGGTTTTTTCTTTAAATTTGTTTCCCAATCGCTAAAACCCATTTATGATACAGGTAGAGTCCAATAGGGAACTGTCGTTTGAAGATTTTAAGGCCGAAGTGCTGAAAGATTATAAGCTGGCAGTCGTCAGCAGGGAATGCAGCCTTCTCGGTCGCCGGGAAGTGCTCACCGGAAAAGCAAAATTCGGAATTTTTGGCGATGGAAAGGAAGTACCGCAGCTTGCGATGGCAAAGGCTTTTCGCAACGGTGATTTCCGCTCCGGATATTATCGCGACCAAACTTTTATGATGGCGATCGGACAGTTAAATGTTCAACAATTTTTTGCAGGATTATACGGACACACCGACCTGGAACACGACCCGATGTCGGCCGGACGCCAAATGGGCGGGCATTTTGCCACTCATAGCCTTAAGGAAGACGGCTCCTGGAAAAACCTCACACACCAGAAAAATTCAAGCGCCGATATTTCTCCGACAGCCGGACAAATGCCGAGGCTTCTCGGTTTGGCGCAAGCTTCAAAAATATACAGGAAGGTTTCAGGCATTAAAAACGCCACGAATTTTTCAATCATTGGAAATGAGATCGCCTGGGGAACCATTGGCAACGCCAGCACTTCTGAAGGATTGTTCTTCGAGACCATCAATGCTGCGGGAGTTTTACAGGTTCCGATGGTAATGAGTGTCTGGGACGATGAATACGGGATTTCAGTTCATGCCAAATACCAGACAACAAAAGAGAATATTTCAGAAATCCTGAAAGGTTTTCAGCGGGATGCAAATCACAAAGGATACGAGATATTCCGTGTGAAAGGCTGGGATTACGCAGAATTGGTATCGACCTATGAAAAAGCCGCTCAAATCGCCCGCGAAGAACACGTACCCGTCTTAATCCATGTTATTGAAGTTACACAGCCACAAGGCCATTCAACATCAGGCTCGCACGAACGTTATAAAAATGCGGAACGGCTCGAATGGGAAGGAAACTTCGACTGTATCAAGCAAATGCGTGAATGGATGGTAAGTTTCGGACTCGCTTCTGCAGAAACGCTCGACGCCGTTGAATCTGATGCGCGCAAAGAAGTACTGGAAGGAAAAAAAGCCGCCTGGACTGCTTTCGTCGAGCCAATGAAAAAGGAACAGGCTGAACTTGCCGCCTTGCTCGAAAAGCTTTCTGCACAAAGCAGCAACCGGGTTTTTATCAATAAATATATATCTGAACTTACTGCAATAAAAGAGACGAACAGAAAAGACATACTTGTAACGGCTCGTAAAGTCCTCCGGATGCTGGCCAATGAAAATAAGCATCATGAACTCGCGGAATGGATTACGTCCTACATCGAAAAAATTCAGCCCAAATTCAGCTCGCACCTCTTTTCACAATCGGCAGAAAATGTCTCATCGGTTAAAGAAGTCCGCCCTTCCTATAGTGATAATGCTGAAGATGTTGATGGAAGGATCATCATCCGCGACAACTTCGACGCGATTTTTACAAAATATCCTGAAGCGCTTGTTTTTGGGGAAGATGCGGGAAATATTGGCGATGTTAACCAAGGTCTTGAAGGCATGCAGGAAAAATACGGTGAACTCCGTGTGGCCGATGCCGGAATACGCGAAGCGACTATTCTCGGGCAGGGAATCGGGATGGCCATGCGTGGCCTCCGCCCTATCGCTGAGATTCAATATTTAGATTACCTTTTGTATGCGATCCAGATCATGAGTGACGATCTTGCGACATTGCAATACCGCACCCGCGGAAGGCAAAAAGCACCGCTGATCATCCGTACACGCGGGCACAGGCTTGAAGGCATCTGGCATTCGGGTTCGCCTATGGGAATGATCATCAATGCAATCCGTGGTATTCATGTCCTTGTTCCGAGAAATATGACCAAAGCCGCAGGGTTTTATAATACATTGCTCGAAAGTGATGAGCCGGCGCTTGTTGTTGAAACTTTGAACGGTTATCGCCTCAAGGAAAAAATGCCTTCCAATCCGGGTGAATATAAAACCCCGATTGGTGTGGTGGAAACACTGCGTGAAGGAACAGATATTACTTTGGTTTCTTACGGATCAACACTCCGCCTTGTAGAACAGGCTGCGAAAGAGCTTATGGAATCGGGAATCGACTGTGAAATCATCGATGTGCAGTCGCTCCTTCCGTTTGACATCAACAAAGACATCGTGAAAAGCCTTGAGAAGACAAATCGCTTGCTGGTGATTGACGAAGATGTTCCCGGCGGGGCTTCGGCTTATATCCTGCAGCAGGTTATCGATGCCCAGGATGGATATCACTTTCTCGACAGCAAGCCGGAAACCCTTTCCGCGAAAGCGCACCGGCCGGCATATGGCACTGACGGGGATTATTTTTCAAAACCGTCTGCCGAGGACATTTATGAAAAAGTATATGCGATGATGCACGAGGTATTCCCTTCAAAATATCCTGCCTTATATTAAAGAAAATAGAAGTTTTCTTACTTAATATTAATCCCGGCCAGTGTGTCGGGATTTTAATTATATAATATACAGCAGGATATATTGTTGTAATTTGTCTGTCGGTAACCAACAACACTTATTATGAAAAAGATCACAATCCTGCTTGGTGCGCTTGCGCTGACAGCATTCGTTTCATGCAAGAACGAAGAGAAAACAGAAACTACAACCGTTGAACCTGTGGCACACGACACCACGGTCGTTGTACACGAAACTGAAACCGTTCCTGTTCAGGATGCTGAGGAAGAACAAGACGGAACTTCGGTAAGCGTCGATTCAGACGGAATGAAAGTAGACTCAAAATCGGGTGAAAAGAAAACCGATGTGAATGTTTCAGATGACGGTGCAGCCGTGGAAATTAAAAGATGATGATTGTTTTGTTAACAGAAAACCAACATGAAAGTGTTGGTTTTTTATTTAAATTAGTACTCAATTTAGATTCACATGCCATTCGAAAACCTTTTCAGCCCACTGCCACCGCTTAAAGTTATTGACTCTGACGAAAATTTCGTCACATTGGATTTATCGGTTTCAAATACCGAAGCCGCAAACACTGCCAATGTTATTGACTTCCAGGAATATCTTGATGAGTATCTTGCGCGTCACCAGGCTCAGGTTGCTTACGGTGGATACAACGAAGAAAGGGTACTTTACAAGCAAAATGCGCTGTTTAATCCGCTTGACGGAGCCGATGAGCGCTGTATCCATATTGGTATTGATTTTTGGGTGAATGCGGGAACGCCGGTACTTGCCGTGCTTGACGGAACTGTACATAGTTTTGACTATAATGCCGGACTCGGAAATTACGGCCCGACGATCATCCTGAAACATGAGCTTGACAACGAGCCTTTCTACACGTTGTACGGACATCTTTCACTTAAAAGCATTGAAGAAATTGAAATAGGTGATAACTTTCGCCAAGGGGAAAAGTTGGCCGCTGTTGGCGATCCTTCAATTAACGGGAATTATGCTCCTCACCTTCACTTTCAGCTCATCAAAGACATGCAGGAGCATTTTGGGGACTATCCTGGTGTCTGCAGTAAACGGGACCGTGATCTTTACCTTTCAAATTGCCCAGACCCAAATCTCCTGCTGAAATTAAAACCTCAAGAATGAAACGTCTATTTATAATACTATGCTGTGTCCTTGCCATCGCGGGATGTAAGTCTAAAAAAAAGGCCGTAGCACCCAAGCCTGTTGCCACCAAGGTAACGAAGGTAGCGGTTGAAAGAATCGATGAGGCTCAGAAAAACAAAGCTTACGAATTAGGGAAACGTGTCCTTATGACCTGCAACACCTCGCGGTTCAAACCCTTTACATCTTCGGAAGCAACGGCTGCTGTTATTAAAAACACAACCGAAGAGCGGCTGACAAAGACCTGCCACAACTTCCGCTTGAAATACGGGTCATTTAAAGACATTCATCTGGTGGAAGTCGTCCGGAACAAAAAAGACAAAACCAACATCTATCGCTTCAAGGCCAATTACGAAAAGAAAATTGCAAATAAAGAACTCCGTGTAATAATGAATGATGAAAATCAGGTTGCTGGCATTAAGTCGCTCGATTGGAACGATAATTTTAAGTAGCGCTCCAATCCAATTTAACAATTGTTCATCATGACCAGAAATTCAAAACAAATATATTTACCCTATTGGCAAATAATCAAGAAAATATGGCTGAAGCACAGCCGCTGACGCCCGGATTTTTAATGGGCGGTGGCGAAATGGGTGACCGCATCCGAAAATTCAACTGGGCATCAACGCCACTTGGTCCACCTGAAAACTGGGAACAGAGTTTAAAAACGTGCGTTAGGATCATGCTTTCGTCTAGTCAGCCCATCTGGATAGGCTGGGGAAAAGAACTTATCAAACTTTATAACGACCCTTATAAAGCCATTGTCGGCGGAAAGCATCCTGAAGCACTCGGCAGCCCGGCTTCTGAAGTTTGGAAGGACATCTGGGACGATATTGAGCCGATGCTGAAGCAGGTCATGGAAAATGACGAAGGCACTTACGTGGAATCGCAACTGCTTATCATGGACAGGAATGATTATCCTGAAGAAACCTATTATACATTTTCATATACCCCGATCCCTGGCGATGACGGTGGCACCGCCGGAATGATCTGCGCCAATACCGATGATACCGCGCAGATTATAAATGCCCGCGCCCTTGAGGTATTGCGCGGACTGGGGAAACTTTCCTATAAAAAAGACGATCCGCAATCCATATACCAGCAGGCCGCAAAAGTACTTTCACTCAACAACAAGGATTTTCCCGTTGCTGTGTTTTACGAAATCAATGAAACCGAAAAAACGGCGCGTCAAGTCGCCTGGACGGGAAGTAAAGAGGAATACATCGATACGCCAGATAATTTCGACTATACCATTCCCACTTCCGATACAGCAAACATCGTCAGGGCTATTTCCACCAATGAAATTGTAATCTCTGATAATAACGGACGACGGGTCAACCTCCCAAAAGGTTTCTGGGGCATTCTACCCAAGCAATTTGTACATGTTCCCATCCGGATTTCCAATAGTCAGTTGCCTTGCGCAGTTCTTTCACTGGGACTCAATCCATACCGGAAGTTTGATGACTCGTATCAACAGTTCGTACGGTCTATCGCCGACCAGCTTACATTGGAAATCAACAACATCCACGCGCTCCAGCAAGAACGCAAACGCGCTGAAGCACTCACGGAAGTAGACAAAGCCAAAACATTATTTTTCAATAATATAAGCCATGAATTCCGGACGCCGCTAACATTGATGCTCGGGCCGCTTGAAGACCTGCTCGCACTGCCGGAAAGTGAATTCGATCATGAGAAACTCGCCAACATCCAAACAACACACAGAAATGCACTAAGGCTTCTGAAACTCGTAAATACATTGCTCGACTTCAGCCGGTTGGAAAGCGGAAGGCACGAAGCAAGGTTTACGCTCACAGATATCGCCGATTATACAAAAAATCTGGCATCAGGCTTCAGGTCGATCATCGAAAAAGCCGGACTTGATTTTACAGTTTCAACCGATAAAGTCGATGATGAGGTATATGTCGACAGGCAAATGTGGGAGAAAATCGTTTTCAACCTGCTCTCGAATGCTTTTAAATATACTTTGGTCGGACATATAAATGTGAATCTTTCGCAGGAGAACGATCGGATCGTACTTAAAGTTTCCGATACAGGAACAGGAATTCCGGAACACGAACTTCCGCGGATGTTCGAAAGGTTCCACCGCGTGCATGGCGCTTCGGGCAGATCCTTTGAAGGCACAGGTATTGGTTTATCCATGATCCGAGAACTGATAAGATTGCATGGCGGGACGATAAAAGTAGAAAGCCGTGAAGGTTCAGGCAGTACTTTTACAGTTTATATCCCGACAGGAAAAACGCATATCAATCCTGCATTAATCAGCCAATATGACAACCTCGATGAAATGATTTCGAGCCCGTACACTGAAGAAGCCGCAACATTTCTGGAACCGAAATCTTCCTATCGGAATATTCCTCCTTCTGAAATCAAGGAAAACACCATCCTCATTGCCGACGATAATGCAGACATGCGTGACTATATCATGTCTTTGCTCCACAAAAAATTTAATGTAATTACGGCGGTGAACGGGCGTGATGCGCTTGAAAAAATTAAGCAGGAACGTCCGTCGCTGATCCTTAGCGATGTAATGATGCCCGAAATGGACGGAATCGAATTGCTGAAAATCGTGAAGGAACAGCCTGAAACATCAGATATTCCGATTATTCTTCTTTCAGCACGTGCCGGAGAAGAATCGAGAATTGCCGGTTACGACACCGGTGCCGATGATTATCTGGTAAAACCGTTTTCCGCAAAGGAACTCATTGCCCGGATCAATGCGCAGCTTAAGGTTGCCGCTACCAGAAAGCACACCGAACAACAGCTTCGGAACCTTTTTATTCATTCGCCGGTTGCTATTTGCATATTCCGTGGACCGAGATATGTTGTTGAAGTGGCCAACGAAGAAATGCTTTCTTTTTGGGGAAAATCCTCAGCAGAGGTAATGAATAAGCCGGTACTTGAAGCTTTACCCGAAATTGAAGGCCAGGGATTTGACCTGCTTTTAGAAAATGTTTACAACACGGGAGCGCGATATGTTGCCCCCGAAGCTGAAGTAGTCCTGAAACGAAACGGCCAAATGGAAACGGTTTTCGTAAAATTTATTTATGAGGCATTACGGGATGAAAATGGTGCTGTTTCAGGTATTATGGCACTCGCCCATGAAATTACCGATCAGGTCATCGCCCGAAAAAAAATTGAGGAAAGCCAGGAACAATTGTCTATTGCCCTTGAAGGCGGCGAATTAGGGACTTTCGACTTCTTCCCTGAAACCGGAAAACTACTATGGTCTGAGCGTACAAAAGATTTTTTTGGTTTGCCGCCCGGAATGGAAGTCAACAATGAAACTTTCCTTTTAGGCTTGCATCCGGAAGATCGCAACCGCACCAATGAGAAAACTGCGGCTTTATTCGCTCCCGGAAGTGATGGCATGTACGAAAATGAATACAGGACTATCGGAATCAAAGATGGTAAGATCCGATGGATTAGAGCCAAGGGTAAAGTCACCTTCAACGAAGAAGGGAAGCCTGTACGTTTAACCGGCGTCACCCAAGATATCAGCCGCAGAAAAGAATATGAAGAGGCATTGAAAGAAAGCGAGAGACGCTTCAGGTCGCTGGCCGATAATTCCCCCATGATCGTATTCATGATTGAATCCGGTATTGATGCCCAGGTGAGTTACTTCAACCAGAACTGGCTTGATTACACCGGACAGGATATTGAAACTGCTTTGGGGCGTTCGTGGGACGGAATTGTCCATCCTGAGGATGTTGAGCTGGTACTCGAGGTTTATCGCACCGCATTTGAAAAGAACACTTCTTACGTCCTTGAAGCTATCAGGCTGCGGCGCCACGATGGAACCTATCGCTGGCACATGTTTAAAGCCAACCCGCGTTTTTCAGAAACCGGCGAATTATTGGGTTACATAGGGGTCGGACTTGATATTCATGACCGCAAACTTGCCGAAGAATCACTTAAAGAAAGCGAAGAACGTTTTCGTACGCTGGCGCAAAGGCTTCCGCAGTTAATTTGGGTTACCGATGCTGAAGGAAATCGTGAATTCACTTCTTCACGCTGGGAAGAATTTACAGGTACGCAACCTGATGGGGCTGACTCATGGGCGGCTACCGTTCATCCGGATGATTTAGTGAAAGTCAATAAAAGATGGGCAGAAAGTGTCAACACAGGAAAAATATACAAGACCGATGTTCGTCTGCGGAGCAAATCAGGGGAATACCGCTGGCACTCAGTTTTAGGCGAACCAGTATATGACAACAACAACAGGCTGATCAAATGGGTCGGGGCATTTATTGATATACATCACGAAAAAACTTTTTCGCAGAGTCTTGAAGCATTGGTGGAAGACCGGACAAATGAGCTTGTATCAAAAAATGAAGTGCTGGAAAAAATGAATGACGAACTGGAATCATTTGCCTATATCTCCAGTCACGATCTTCAGGAACCACTCCGAAAAATACAGACTTTCGCTTCGCGGATCATGGAAGGCGAGTTTGATAATTTGTCTGAAAAAGGAAAAGATTATTTCAAAAGGATAGAAAATGCCGCCCTGCGGATGAAAACGCTGATCGAAGACCTTCTCGCCTATTCGCGAACCGGCACCGAAGACCGAAAGTTCGAACTCATCAACCTCCAACACATTGTAGATGAAATCCAGGAAGAATTAAGCGAAGAAATAATCAGCAAGAATGCCATTATTGAAACTATAGACATGCACGATGTCTATATTATACCATTTCAATTCCGTCAGCTCATCCACAATCTCGTAACCAACTCATTGAAATTTACACGACCGACTACCATCCCGCGGATCGTAATCAAAAGTGAAGTCATGCCTGGAGAAATGTTTGGCAGCGATAAACTTGAATCGGGAAAAAACTATTGCCATATCTCGATCAGCGACAACGGAATCGGCTTTGATCCTGAATACAGTGAAAAGATTTTTGAGGTTTTTCAACGCCTTCATGGACGGGAGAAATATATTGGTACAGGTATCGGACTTGCCATTGTAAAGAAAATTGTGGAGAACCATTCCGGCATTATTACCGCAAGCGGAGAAGCAGGAAAAGGAGCCACTTTTAATATTTATATACCGTCAGCAGAAAATCCTTAAATTTATTACAGATTCACTTGGATGAAGAGTACAACAAATTTTAAAGCTGCTTTTGAGGCCATGCCCGGCTACAGTGCATTACTGGATGCCGATGCTCCGGTGTTTACAATCTTGGCCACAACCGCCGAATATCTTCAGCCTTCCGGAAAGAAAAAAGAAGCCATATATGGAAAAAGCATTTTTGAGGCTTTTCCCGTAAGTCCGGATCAGGACAACCAGGAGGCAGCCAGTAACCTTGCCCGGTCATTCACTAAAGTGATTGAAACAGGCAAACCTGACATCATGCCTGAGCAACGTTACGA
Source organism: Flavobacterium sp. (assembly GCA_036399795.1). Taxonomy (GTDB): domain Bacteria; phylum Bacteroidota; class Bacteroidia; order Flavobacteriales; family Flavobacteriaceae; genus Flavobacterium. The sequence continues at coordinate 48,178 of DASWML010000002.1, read as the reverse complement.
TATAACGAATCCTGATGGCGTGTATAGTGAATACTACTGGCAGGCTACCAACACTCCGGTATTTGACGATGATGGTAAAGTGATCTACATCATCCATACTGCAGCCGACATCACTAAAATGGTCACCGCCGGAATTAAAGAAGACAGCCTCAAGCGATATGAACCTGCATACAATCTTTTTATGCAGGCGCCGGTGGCGATTGCGATCATCAAGGGCAGCGATATGTACATCGAGATGGCCAACGACACGATGAAACATGTTTGGGGAAAAGGCAGTATGGTGACAGGGAGGAAAATGCGTGAGGTACTGCCTGAGCTGGAAGATCAGGGATTTTTCAAAATAATTAATGATGTCAGAAGTTCCGGCAATCCATATTATGCTTTTGAAGAACCGGTCATGCTGGTGCGCGGCGGCGTAAATTGTGAGACCTATTTTACCTTTTTCTATCAGCCGTATTATGAGGACCGTAATTCGGAACCCGCTGGAATAATGATATTCGCCAACGAAGTCACAGAAAAGGTTCTGGCATCAAAACAAGTACAGGAAAGGGAAGACAGATATAAACAAATGCTGTTCTACCGCAAGGCGTTGCTTGAAGCACATAATGCAGCCAGTCTCGATGGCATCCTACTGGTCGATACCGAAGGAAAAATTCTCTCTTGGAACCAGCGCTTTGTCGAAATATGGGATATTCCTGTAGAAATTCTTGAGGATGGTGATGATCGGGTGGCACTGAATATCGCTAAATCAAAGTTTAAAGATCCCGAGCAATTCATCCAAAAGGTTTATTCGGTTTACGAACATCCCGAAGAACCAACAGTAGATATACTGGAGTTTAGCAACGGCCAAATTTTGGAACGCCAGGGCTATCCCGTTATTGGCGAAGACGGAACATATTATGCCTGGTCATGGACTTTCCGGGATATTACTGAAACAAAAACCATTGAAAAGGAACTTCGGGAAAGTGAAACACGTTACCGGGAACTTTCCCAGTCCCTTGAAAATCTTGTTGAGGAGCGCACATTTAAATTATCCCAGCTCAACGAAACTTACCAATATGCGGAAGAAATCGGAAAATTCGGAAGTTATCGCTACACCTTCGCCACCCAGCAACTTACTTATTCCGATAACCTGTATCGCCTTCTCGGATGCAAGCCACAGGAATTTCCATCATGTCCGGAGGCATTCATAAAATTTATCCATCCTGAAGACCGTGATTATGTGGAAATGGCAACGCAGCATGCTTTTCATCACGAAAAAGTTGAAAAATGGGAATATCGGATCGTGAGGAAAAACGGGGAAATGATTTACGTTCGTGGAACCGGAAGCATCATCAATGGTGAAAATGGAGAAAAATACATGATCGGTACGCTGCAGGATATCAATGATGAGAAGGAACACGAACGCCAGCTAAAAGAAAAGAATGCTGCGTTGCAAACCATGAACAAGGAACTCGAATCATTTGCTTACATTTCAAGCCATGACCTTCAGGAGCCGCTGCGTAAAATCCAGACGTTTGCCTCGAGGGTAATCGAGAGTGAATTCGACAAGCTCTCGGAAAGCGGCAGGAGTTATTTTGAGAAAATGCAGAATGCCGCACTGCGTATGCAGACACTCATAGACGATCTGCTTGCCTACTCCCGTACCAGTGCAGAGGACAAGAATTTCGAAATTATAAATCTTGCTGAAATTGTCGCTGAAATCCAGGAAGAACTCAGTGAAGAAATAAGCGTTTATCACGCCGATATTGTTCTTGAAAACATGGAGGATGTGAAAATTATACCATTTCAGTTCAAGCAAATCATGCACAACCTTATTGGAAATGCACTAAAATTCTCGCGACGGGAAGAGTTGCCCCGGATTGTTATCAGCAGCAAAAATGCGCCGGGCGAAGAATTTGAAGGTGTAAAGTTACCTTCAAACCTGATGTTCTGTCAAATTACAATAGCCGACAACGGAATCGGGTTTGGGGAAGAATACAGGGAAAAAATATTTGAAGTTTTTCAGCGTCTTCACGGACGCGATAAATATAACGGCACCGGAATCGGACTCGCAATCGTGAAGAAAATCGTCGATAACCATGAAGGAATGATTACCGCCGAAGGTATCCCCGGAAAAGGCGCTACTTTCAACATCTATATACCGTCAGCTTAAAACCCGATAATTATGAAAAGACTTAACTTCAGCATCAGTATCAACGCTCCGGCGACCAAAGTATGGGAAGCGCTTTGGGATGACAACAACTACCGTGAGTGGACAAGCGTTTTTTGTGAAGGCTCTTATGTTGAAACCGACTGGAATGAGGGCAGCAAAGCGCTGTTCTTATCACCCGGCGGAGAAGGCATGTACAGTACGATTGCGATCAATAAACCAAATGAAGTAATGTCTTTCCGGCACATTGGAATGGTCAAGGACGGAAAAGAACTTCCGATAGATGATGCAACACGTTCCTGGAGCGGTGCCGAAGAAAGTTATTATCTGAGGGAAACCGACGGACAAACAGAACTCACTGTAGAAATGGATATCACCGAAGAACATGCGGCTTATTTCAATGATGCTTTTCCCAAAGGACTTGAGAAAATAAAAAGTATTTCCGAAAGTTAAAACCCAATTTCCCACGGTTGATCCGGAGCATACCATAATTGTCCGTTGCGCACCGTAAGCGGCGCAGTGAAATTATTCGTATATAAGCTTCCTGTCCCTAAACCCTGAGGCATATTATTTTGCTGAATATAAGTCCATTGCGCAATGGCATTTAAACCAATATTACTCTCCAGCGCTGAGGTGATCCACCAACCGACATTATATTTTTCAGCTGCTTCAATCCATTCCGTCATACCACGAAAACCACCAATAAGACTGGGTTTCAGGATGATGTATTGCGGCATGATCTTTTGCAGCAAAGCGTCCTTTTCTCCAAAATTAAAAACACCAATAAGTTCTTCATCGAGCGCAATGGGAATTTTGGTGATTTTAGATAATTCTGACATAGTGTCATGCTGATTTACCTGTATAGGTTGCTCAATGCTATGAATTTCGAAACCAGTAAGTTGTGTAATTTTATTTAAAGCATCTGCTGAAGAAAAAGCGCCGTTTGCATCAAGCCTTATTTCAATCTTATCTTTGGGAAACCTGCTACGGATAAACCTTAAAACCGAAAGTTCTTTTTCAAAATTGATCGCCCCGATCTTGAGTTTAATACAGGTAAAACCATCGCGGATTTTCTCCTCGATCTGCTGCAGCATAAAATCCTCATCGCCCATCCATACCAGTCCGTTGATCGGGATGCTTTGGCTGCCATTGGTAAATGCCGACGGAAACAGCAGAAATGAATTTTCAGATGCAAGTGACCGGAAAGCTGTTTCAACACCAAATTGTATCGATGGAAATTCAATTAAATTTTCCCACAATGCCTGCTCACCCAAATGGATATTTTGACAAACCCATTGGAGCTTTACCTCATAATCGGGTCGGTCGTCGATACTCAGGGAACGCAGAAGTCCGCACTCACCTATTCCTTTCCGGCCGTTGTTTTCGAGGATGATGAACCAGGTTTCCTTTTCGGTCATCACGCCGCGTGACGTTCCGGAAGGACGCTTAAAATTCAGGACGTATCTTTTATAAGTGGCTTTCACAAGCGAAGGTAAATATTGATCAAAGGAAGATGCCTAGCCCTGATAGAAGCGGAAATCCTTTTATTATGGGATTTTGTATAATGGTGAAAGTCCAATAATAAAAGATTGCAGCGTATAGCAGGAAAAGCTCCAGTTACAATTCAATCGACTCCCCGATTGGCAACAGCATCAGGTCTTTGCCTTTATTGAAAAATTTCCTGATCGATTCCTCGTGGTTGATTTTGATGTAGCCGAACGTATCATAGTGATAGCCGAGGATTTTGTCGCATTCCAGGAAATCAGATGCAATGATCGCATCTTCAACATCCATGGTGAAATTGTTTCCGATGGGCAATATGGCCAGATCTAATTTTGTACGCATCGGTATCAGTTTCATATCCATCGTAAGCGCGGTATCGCCGGCAATGTAGATGTTTTTGTGCTCGCTTTCGATGACGAATCCGCCGGGGTTTCCGCCGTAAGTTCCATCGGCGAAAGAACTCGAATGGATCGCATTGACGTATTTTACCTTTCCGAAGTCGAAATTCCAGCTTCCGCCGTGGTTCATCGGATGGCTTTTGTGTCCGCGGCCGGCATAATAATCAGCGATTTCCGCATTCGAAACGATAACAGCGCCGGTTCGCGAGGCAATGTTTTCCACATCGATCGTGTGGTCGTTATGGGCATGTGTTACAAGGATGTAATCGGCCGGAAGCGAATTGACATCGATATGCGAAGCGCCCGGATTTGCGGAAATAAAAGGATCAACAAGGATGCTTTTGCCGGCAACCTCAATGCCAAGCGCTGCGTGTCCGTAATAAGTGATTTTCATGAGCTAAAGTGATTGGTTGTAGCATTAACAATTTGTACGACTATGTCGGAGAAAAAGTAGATCAGCGACAGCGCCAGTATGACCGACAAAAGAAATGTGCTGATGGCGAGTTTTTTAAGTTCAGGATCCAGTGCGCGTGGTTCAGTATTGGCAGAAACCCGTTTAAGGTGCATCGCAAGGGGGAAATAAATAATCAGGAAAAAGTAAATGTCAAAATTGAAATTCCCCGGATCATTGTCTTTGCTGAAATCAAAAATGACGGCAAAAATCAAAAACAGCAGCATTGCCGACACGATAAGGAAATAATGATATTTCTTCGCCATTGCCCCGCCAATCTTTACGACCACGGTATTTTTCCCGGCGAGCCTGTCTGATACCTCATCGCGCATATTGTTCAGGTTTAATACGCCAACACTGAGAAACCCGATGGCAACTGCGGGTAAAATCAGCAACTGATCGATCCTTTTCAGGATCATAAAACTTACGCCGAGCGTGCTCACCAATCCAAAAAACACAAACACAAAAGCATCACCGTAGCCGCGATAGCCGTAAGCTGTTGTGCCCACAGTGTAACGGATCGCCGAAGCGACAGCCAAAGCCCCGAGAATCAGGAAGAATGCTGAAAAGGCCAAATTCGTATCCTTAAAAGAAAAGTAAATCAATGTGATTGCCGAAGCCATCGTTAGAAACGAAGTGAAGATTATAGCGCGTTTCATAGCTGCCGGTGAAATTGCGCCGCTTTGGATGGCTCGTTTCGGGCCGATCCGGTTTTCGTTGTCGGTGCCTTTGATACCATCGCCGTAATCGTTGGCGAAATTGGAAAGTATTTGCAGCAACAGCGTCGTGGTGAGTGCAGAAATTACAATTTTCCAGTTAAAGATCGATTGTGACATTGCATAAAAGCTGCCTAAAATAATTCCCGAAACCGATAACGGCAATGTCCGCACCCGCGCGGCTTCAATCCAATGTCTCATTAATTTTTGTTTTTTCAGGAGCTGATCCTGCTGTCCGCTCTATCTTTTTTGTTTGGTTAATTTTCAAATCCGGCAGCTTTCCCTAAACAAAAAAGGATGCCGCTGCCATCAGGGCTAGGCCGGCTGCTATGAATTACATTTTTCCTACATCCAGTTGCTGTCGCTGCGTTCCATTTCATAAAGCCACAGGTTGATGTAGCCTTTCAGTTTGTCATAATTTCCAAGGTTGAAAACCACGTTCCCGCCCGCTGTATGAATGGTGACCGAGCCGATGTTGAGGCTTTTATGCCAGAACAACTGCGAGGTTGTAATCGCCTGTATTTTTCCCGGCACGATGATCTCGTTGCTGATATCCCACGCACCGCTTTGTTTAATGATGAAATCATCACTAATGAAAAGCCTGTAATTCCGGAAGCCGAAACACAGCACCAGCAGCATGAAAGCAGTATAAACGGGAATGATCCACACGAATTCAAGCAATGCTGCAGCGAGATTATATGCTATAAAAAAATAGCTTCCTAAAGGTAATACTATTGTGAGGAATATGGAAAAAACAAGCATCCGAAAATTCGGTTTCAGCATCGCTCCTTTTTCCGGCATGCTGCGAAAGAACAGCCTGAAAATTGCATCACGTTCGTTTTCACTACAGCCCGGAATTTCAATAGCTGATTTTTTTTCTTCTTTTTCGCCGCTTGTCGCCTGTCTGACGTGGATTTCCAGAATGTCCATTTTTTTCTGGAAGTAGTTGCGTGTCACTTTGGTGATCTGCACTTTTTCAGGTTTGATGATCGTGTTCCTGATGTTCAGCAGGCCAAACGTCAGCAGCAAAGAGCCTTTTTGCTTTGTAATGCTGAAATTGAAATATTTTACAATGGTTCGTATTACGTTAATGATCAGCACCGCTGTCAGTAAAATCACAATCAACAATCCAATGGTTCCCGCTGCCGCAGATGCGTTGATGTAATTCCATACGCCATTCTCGATATCGGTGTTTTGCGCCAGGTGCCGAAGGTTGTCGAAAATGGTCAAAAAGAAAGCGAGCAATAAACCTATGGTGCGGAGATAATTTGAAGTGATGCCCACTTTCAGCAGGCTCAGGAAACTGATATTGATGAAAGGTTCTTCGGTTTTGGCTGAAGTTTCCGCATCAGGTTCAACCACGGCTGTTTTTATGGCTTCGTTATCCAGCAGCCTTTCTTTTAGCGCAACCGCAAGATCATGTGAGACTGCCTTAATCTTGCCTTCCTTGCTGTTGCTTCCGGCGGTGTCCACATCGAGTGCATAAACGCCAATCAGCCGTTGTATCAGCGATTGCGTTATGTTGACCTGCTGTATTTTATTGAGCTGGATGACCGTGCGGGTTTTATTGAAAATCCCTTCGCTGACGAGGAATTCCTGATTTTCTTCATCAAGCATAAAGGTGAAATTCCTGTATCGAAGATAAGCTGCGGCAGAAATCACCAGAAAAGTAAAAAACACCCCCCCGAAAAGGTAAAATTTATTGATTTCATCTATTCGGAAAATCCAGATGATCAGGATCGGTAAAATGGCGCGGATTGATTGCCTTACCGTATCGGCAAACATCACGACCACGCCTATGGGCGACTGTCGGTGCGGCGTGCTGAAATCAGGTGCCATTAAAGCTGTTTTTGGATTTTGCCCATCAGGAGCTGCTTGATGTTCTCGGCCTGCTCTTTTTTAATTCCGGGAATCCCAATGTCGCTGCTGCTTCCGCCGGCCGTAAATATTTGTATTTCGGCAAGACCGAATGACCGCGACAGCAATCCTTCGTGAAGTGCGACGTGCTGAACGCGATTGTACGGGATAATGATGGTATTTGTAGCAATAATGCCGCTCCTGAACAACACATCATGTTCGCGGAACGCATATCCTTTTTTCCTGAAGCTGATCCTCGAAAAAAAGAATATCAGGGCAAACAGGACAACAACAGCGATAATGGCTTCTGCACTTCGTGTTGAGACATCTTCAATTAAAAGTATCGAAGCTGCAAGTCCGGCTGCTGCTACTGCCAAAACAATCATGAGGCTGATCAGCGTTACTTTCCAATAATCAGGATGTAAAGGCGTAAATATTACTTCCTCAAACCGTGGAAGTGCAGCAACATCGATTGTTTCGTTCGTAAATTCAGCCAAGTGATATAAAGTTAAATTATGGAATCCATTTCTTTTCGAAATTCGGCTTGCGCTTTTCAAGGAAAGCATTCCGCCCTTCTTTCGCCTCATCGGTCATATAAGCCAGGCGTGTTGCCTCACCGGCGAAAACCTGCTGGCCGACCATTCCGTCATCGGTAAGGTTCATGGCAAATTTCAGCATTTTGATCGACGTTGGCGATTTCTGCAGGATTTCCTGAGCCCATTCATAAGCAGTATCTTCAAGTTCTTCATGCGGAATCACGGCATTGACCATTCCCATTTCAAAAGCTTCCTGTGCGGAATAGTTCCTTCCGAGGAAGAAAATCTCGCGCGCTTTCTTCTGTCCTACCATTTTTGCCAGATAAGCTGATCCGTAGCCACCGTCGAAGCTCGTCACATCGGCATCGGTTTGTTTAAATATCGCGTGTTCCTTGCTCGCCACTGTCAGGTCGCAAACCACATGAAGGCTATGCCCGCCGCCGACAGCCCATCCCGGAACCACGGCAATTACAACTTTAGGCATGAAGCGGATCAGCCTTTGCACTTCGAGAATGTTCAGCCGGTGCATTCCGTCATCGCCAACATAACCCTGATTACCTCGTGCTTTCTGGTCGCCACCGCTGCAAAACGAATATACGCCATCTTTAGACGACGGACCTTCAGCCGAAAGCAGCACAACGCCAATGGAAGTGTCTTCCTGCGCATCGTAAAAAGCCTGGTAAAGCTCTGCGGTGGTTTTTGGACGGAAAGCATTGCGCACATCAGGACGATTAAAGGCAATCCGCGCAACGCCGTTGTATTTTTTATAGGTGATATCTTCAAATTCTTTGGCGGTCTGCCAGTTTACTGAAGCCATTCTCAATGTTTTAGGTAAATATAATACTTATGAATCTTTAACAAGGTAAATACCTTCATCTTTGATCTCGATCAGTCTGTCCTTATACAACGCACCGATTGCTTTCTTGAAAGTCTTTTTGCTCATCTTAAGCACGGTTTTTATGTCTTCGGGATGGGAATCGTCGTTCAGGCGCAGAAAGCCACGATTGGCCCGTAATTCTGAAAGTATTTTTTCAGCATTCGGTTCGACATTCGCATACCCGGGTTTTTGAAGCGAAACATCAATTTTATTATCGGGACGTATATTTTTTATATAACCGGTAAGCCGGTCGCCTGTCCGGATGGAATCATCGTAAACTTCATCCTTATACATAAGGCCTTTGTAACGCTCGTTGATGATTACATTGATTCCGGCTTCGGTAATATGCGACACGATCAGGTCGACCTCGTCGCCGTTTTCGACTTTCAGGTTGTCATTGCTCAGGAACTGGTTTGTTTTGCTCGAGGCAGCAAGCCGGTTCGTTTTTTCATCGAGATACATGTAAACCAGGTAACGTTTCCCTTTTTCCATCGGGCGCGCCTGCTCTTTATAAGGCACGAAAAGGTCTTTTTCAAGTCCCCAATCCATAAAAGCGCCAAATTCATTGATGTAATTAACACGCAACAACGCAAACTCATTCAGGTAGATATAAGGTTCAAGCGTTGTGGCTACAGGTCTTTCTTCATGGTCCAGATAAACGAAAACCGTTATTTCTTCGCCGATGGTAAATTCTTTCGGTACATATTTATTTGGAAGCAGGATTTCTTCACCTGGCGTTTCAGTGCCGAGGAAGAGGCCGACTTTCGTATCCCGCAAAATCTTTAATGTATTGTCAGTTCCTATCTGGATCATTGTAGTGGAAAAATCACAAAGGTACAAAGATGTTTTTACGCAAGTTCTTTAAAATATTGCTGAAGTACCTTGTCATTCTCTTTTTCAGGCGTAAAAATTTCTAAGATTGCCTTTCCGGGCGATAAAAAGAAAGAAGACAAACTTCGGTTCAGAGCAGCTTCATCGGAAGCGGTGGAATATCCGAAACCGTACATTTTCGCCAGATGTTCGGCCGTAAGATTATGCGAAGTCTCAAAAAATTTATTGAAAACCTTATTTTCCTGATGACCGGGCAAAATCCGGAAAATGCCGCCGCCGCCGTTATTGACAAGGATTATTTTAAAACTGTCGGGAATATATTCATTCCACAGTGCATTGCTGTCATATAAAAATCCGATGTCGCCGGTGATCAATACGGTTTGCTTTTGGTTTGCCACAGCAGCGCCAATAGCCGTTGAAGTGCTTCCGTCAATTCCGCTTGTACCGCGGTTGCAGAAAACCTCTATAGACGGATCGATATCAAAAAGCTGCGCATACCTGATCGCTGCGCTGTTGCTCAAATGAAGCTGGCAACCTTCAGGAAGCGCAGGAATGACCTTTCCGTACACTTTAAAATCGGAGTATGGTGCCGAAGAGAAAAGTTTATCGTGCCTTTTTTGGCGGGCCGACTTCACTTTGGAGAAATCTTTTTTATAATCGCTCAGCACTTTCTTGGTAAACGGGAGAAACTGCTGAAAAAAGTCGTTAGGATTGGCATCAAAATGCTTGGTAAGACAACCATAAGTATCGTAAGCGCGCAAGGGATCGATGTGCCAGTGATGGTCGGGCTTGTACCTTCGCAGGAAGCTTTTGATCCTTTTTGAAACCACCATACCACCAAATGTTATCAGTATTTCCGGCTGCAATCCCAGGAAATTCCTGCTTGTGAATGGTGTAATAATGCGGTCGATGTTTTCAATAAATGCCGGATGGTGCAGGTTTGCTGTTGTTTCCGTCAGTACTGCGACCGAATTATCTTTTGCAAGCGCTTCAAGAATTTCTTCGTCGATTTCATCCGGTTTGTTCACGCCAACAATCACAAGTTTCCTGCTGGCAGCGTTCCAGATGTTTGTAAATGCGATCATATCATCAACCGAAACAGTCTTATAAACTTTCGCGAAAGCAGAAATAGTGGCATCTACCTGAAGTTTTCGCGTGGTTTCATACAACGGCTCTTCAAAAGGCGCATTGATATGAACCGGGCCTTTTCGTGTATAGGCTTTGTTGATGGCATGGTTGATCTCAAATTCATTCTCGTAAGAAGCATCCATGGTAAGGTTCGCGTTGTATATCGAATGATTCTGGAAAACATTTTCCTGTCGGATCGTTTGACCATCGCCTATATCGATCATGTGCGGCGGTCGGTCTGCAGAAATTACTACCAGCGGAACCTGGCTGTAAAAGGCTTCGGCAAATGCCGGATAGAAATTAAGCAGTGCCGAACCCGATGTACAAACCACAACTGCGGGCTTACCGGTTTGTTGTGCAATCCCCATTGCAAAAAATGCGGCACAACGCTCATCAGCAATACTGTAACAGTTAAATTTGGGATTATTCGCAAACCCGATGGTAAGCGGCGCATTTCTCGAGCCGGGGGAAATGACAATATTGGTGAGACCTTTTGCCAGACAAATCTGGATAATGCTTTGGGCTAAAGGTATTTTCGGGTATATCATTAAAGGCGTTTTTTGTTCGGCCGGCCATGCCAAATCCGGTGTAACAAATTTAGCATACGCCCGGTAATTAAGAAGCATCGGGGCTATAAACTTTTGGTATATTTGACAAAAGGATATAAAAAGACGATGAACGTAACAATAAGGCCAGCCGCAGATCGGGATATCAAAGATATTCTTGCCATTGTTAATCACGCGATAACCAATACCACGGCAATCTACGACTATGAACCGCGTACGATTGAAATGCAGAAAGAATGGTTTGAGGAAAAATCAAAATCAGGATTTCCTGTAATAGTTTCTGAAGAACAGGGGCAAATAACCGGATTTGCAACTTATGGCACATTCCGCCAAAAAACCGGCTACCGCTTTACCATTGAACATTCTGTCTATGTTTCCACTGAAAAAACGGGCAAAGGCACAGGAAGCATGTTAATGAAAGAACTCATACAGCTTGCCAAATCAGGCGGCTACCACGTCATGATAGGAGCTATTGACGCGTCGAATACCGGAAGTATCGACTTTCATCGCAGGTTCGGGTTTATCCAATGCGGAACAATGAAAGAAGTTGGTTTCAAGTTTAATAAATGGCTCAATGTAGCGCTGATGCAATTGAAACTTGACTAATCCTGTTATTGCTTGCCTTCGATCCAGTTGATTACAGAGCTGTCTGTGGGAAGCGTCTTTGGTGCAATAACTTTTTCAAGTTCACCTTTTTCATTGATAAGATATTTCTGGAAATTCCATTTCACTTCAGAATCTTCGAGACCGTTCCTGCTCTTTTGTGTCAGGAATTTGTAGAGTTCGTGCATCTCAGGCCCGGTTACGGATATTTTTGACATGATCGGGAACTTGACACCGTAATTCTTTTGGCAAAACGTAGCGATTTCGGTATTGTTGCCGGGTTCCTGTCCCATAAAATCATTTGCAGGAAAGGCGATAATAACAAGATTGCGGTCTTTATAAGTTTCATGGAGATACTGAAGATCCCTGTATTGAGGTGTCAACCCACATTCAGAAGCAGTATTCACAATCATGATCTTCTTGCCTTCCAGCCTTCCAAAATCAAAATCATTGCCCGCGATATCCTTTACTCTGAACTGATAAATAGTCTCTTTCATTTGTTTGCTGTTTTTCTGTCCGCTTACCTGAAGTTGCTGTGCTGAAACACCCGTTGTGGTAAGCATGGCCAATAAAAATACGGTGGATAAAATTTTCTTCATGATTTATAAATTTCAGCTAAGTTAACAAAATGATTAGAATAATTAGCGGAATCAAAATCTAACCATTGTCAAAGTTTCCAGATAAAATGAAATTTTCGTACTTTTAAAATTCGAAAAAATCTGTGGCTCATGAAATTCACAACCCAAATCGAAATCAATAAACCCATCGATAAAGTCGTCCAATTATTTGATAATCCAGAAAATCTCCAGAAATGGATGGAAGGGCTGATCGGGTTTCAGCAATTTTTCGGAGTTCCCGGTCATCCCGGCGCAAAATCCAAACTGAAGTTCCGTATGGGAAGCCGCGAAATCGAGATGATCGAGACCATTACCGTCCGAAACCTTCCGCATGAATTTACAGGAACATACGAAACCAACGGAGTTTTTAATACCGTGAGCAACCGGTTTGAAAAAATATCCGAAACATCAACCAGGTATTTATCGGAAAGCGAGTTTCATTTTACCGGCGTGATGAAGGTCATCGCATTCCTTATGCCGCGCACATTTAAAAAACAGTCGATGAAACACCTTCAGGATTTTAAAAAGTTTGTCGAGAGTCAGCCGTAAATCCCCAACATCCTTTTGCTGTTAAACACAAAGGAACCTGTAGCATAAACGCCGGAAAAATCTATATTTGCCGCAGTTTAAAAACAAATGCAGGAATCCATCTCCGTTTTCGATATGCTTAAAATTGGCGTTGGGCCATCGAGTTCCCATACGCTTGGGCCGTGGCGTGCCGCCGAACGTTTTCTTGGTGAACTTCGCCACGAAGGACTGCTTCATAAAACAGATCGCGTTAAAGTGGACCTGTTTGGTTCATTATCCCTCACAGGCAAAGGCCATGCGACCGATCTTGCAGTCATGCTCGGATTAAGTGGCCAGGATCCTGAATATATTCCGATTGAAGATATTGCCGGAATAATCTCGTCGATTGAAGACACCGGCATGATCAGGCTTGGCAATGAGATTACGATCCCGTTTTCTTTCCTGATGGATATTGTTTTCAACAAAAATTTTCTGCCTTTCCATGCCAACGGACTGACATTTACCGCATATACTTCAGAAGGAATCGAGTACGCTTCGACCTTCTACTCCATCGGTGGCGGGTTTGTAGTAAAGGAAGATCGTCCCAATGCCCAGAAAAAAGAGATTATAAAGCATACTTTTCCTTTTCCGATAGATAAAGCCGACCAACTGCTGGCTTACACTTCGGCGCATCAAAAGAAGATTTCAGAAATCGTCTACGAGAATGAGAAATCGATGCGGACTGAAGCTGAAATACACCATGAACTCATGCGCATCTGGCAAACGATGCTCGAATGTATGTATATCGGTTGCCACTCGGAAGGCATACTTCCGGGCGGACTCAATGTTCGCAGGCGCGCCTTTGACATGCATAAGAACCTGATTGGCGATGCCCAATATTCATCCCCGCAGGAATGGCTCGAATCAATCCGGAAAACTGAAGTTAAGTTTAGGCAAATCCTGAAATGGGTGAGTTCTTTCGCGCTAGCGGTAAATGAAGTAAATGCTGCATTGGGAAGGGTTGTCACAGCTCCGACCAACGGAAGCGCAGGCGTTATTCCCGCGGTACTGATGTATTATCTTGTCATTGAAAATCACAATGCAGGCGAGGAAGAAATCAAGCAGTTCCTGATGGTTGCAGGTGAAGTTGGAAGCATCTTTAAAAAAGGATCCACTATTTCTGCCGCAATGGGCGGATGCCAGGCGGAAATCGGTGTCTCTTCGGCAATGGCCGCTGCCGCTCTGTGCGAAATTATGGGCGGAACTCCCGAACAGGCGCTTATGGCTGCGGAAATTGCGATGGAACACCATCTTGGCATGACGTGCGATCCAATCGGCGGCCTTGTCCAAATCCCGTGCATTGAACGAAATACCATGGGCGCAGTCAAGGCGATCAATGCCGCCGAACTTGCACTGGAAACCGATCCGAGGCATGCAAAAGTTCCGTTGGATAAAGTCATCGATACCATGTGGCAAACCGCAAAAGACATGAACAACAAGTACAAGGAAACTTCTGAAGGCGGACTCGCAGTAGCCGTTAATATGTCTGACTGCTAAAAAAAAAAGTAAGGCTTTCACCCTACTCTTTCTCTTTACTGTTTTTTTATTTTAGTTACTCGCGCCACAGCCTTCACCCAATCCGGAAAGTTCAAACACGAAATAATTCATCATTTGCTGTACTTCGTTTTGTGCACTATTGTTGCCATGTGTATGGAACGACGAGTAAAAAACACCACCGCAGCCATGCTGGAAGGTATAAGCAAGCGCTTTGTTTGTGAACACTCCGCCGCCATAATCCACGGTTGTTGCAGGAAGCCATGCGTCAACAGTCGAATCGTTGAACGACTCAACCATTTGCCATCCTCCAATGAAACCTTCAATAGTTACACTTGGAAGAACATCAATCCCTTGGTTATCAAGCCATGCCAAAAGATCAGGATCATTGATGGTTACCTCGGCAATGGTGCTCGTACCTCCGTAATTTGGAATCGCGAAGGTCAAATAATTGTCTTCAGCAAAGGCGGTATTGATATAACTAAACGCCCAGTCAGTCGCGTAAACAATTCCACCATCATTAACAAATGCTTTTAGGTTTGCAGCCGCAACGGGGTCTAATACCTGAGGCCCGCCACAGTTAAGGAAAATAATGTCATAAGAGTTTAGAAGCGTGGTGTCGTGCAGAAGATCATTTGCCGTAAACGCCACATTTGGCTCCATTGTACTCATGCGTGCATCTGAACCTTTAGGACCATGAACGCCATTAGCCGCGCTGCTCATTCTACCCGCGTTTGCAACAATATCAAATGCAGGTGCGCCGGTAACAGGGTCAACAATTCCTATCTCAAAAAGAATCTCTTCAATCGCATCAAATGCTCCCTGGACTACGACTATCTCAGGAAATTCATCCAAATTGCGCTGGGCAGGCAAAAGCTCATAATCGTCCTGAAGGTCAATTTCAAAAGATTTTTTGAACTTCCCTTTACTGAGCTGGATCGTAAGCTCGCCATCAGGAAGGTCGTTGACCTCAAAAACCCCTAAAGCATCAGAAACTTTTGTAGCAATGAGTTCATCATCCTGAAATACTTTTACAGTCGCCCGTGAAATAGGAAAAGAATTGTTTGGTGCCATGACTTTTCCTGTGACTGTGAGGTCTCCGGCAGCGCTTCCATTGTTGTCATCGTTGCTGCAGGAAAAAGCAACAAAACAAAATACAATCAAAAGTGTGGTGGTAATTTTTTTCATACGTGTTTGTTTTAGCTTATAAAGCTAATTAAAAACCTTCCACCTTTAAAAAATTTATAAATATTTCTTAATGAAATAGTTACAACATCCAACTTTCCTGACAAATTTTCTTATTTTCTTCTTGTATCGATAATATAAGTAATTTTCCAGATGCCGTTATCGTTGAATAATTGAAATGAATTTACCCCTGAATGGCTCAGCTTCCCGTTGATGTAAAATTCATACGGTGTCCAAACGTGAGCCATCGCGCCATCCGATTGGATTTTCCAGGAAAGCAGCCTTTCTTCAAACTTGACATCTTTCGGAATCGAAGCAATTGACTTTGCCATTTCCGCAGCCGATTCCACAGAAAGTACATTCCCTGTCTTGCGTTCCGAAACAAAATGAAGCACCATTTCCCGTGCAAAAACCGATGTCATCTTAACCGTATCCCGTGCGTGGAAACCTTCAAAGAAAATTTCGATGCTTTTCCTTATT
The DNA here is from genome assembly GCA_036399795.1 of Flavobacterium sp. GTDB lineage: Bacteria > Bacteroidota > Bacteroidia > Flavobacteriales > Flavobacteriaceae > Flavobacterium. Next base: position 32,217 of record DASWML010000002.1, on the reverse strand, counting down.
TGCGGTTCCTGCGCCTGTAACGGCTGCAGGGCGAGACACACGATAATTAATAGTAACTTCTTCATATCATTGATTTTCCAACTAGTGTAAAAATCCCGTTTATAGTTACATCTCGAAAGCATTTAGTACTTTTACCTTCCCATTTAATCCAAATTATGTCAACTGCGAAAAAAGATTATAAAAGGATCACCACGAAATCGCTCATCGAGATGAAATCACACGGCGAAAAGATCTCGATGCTCACCGCTTACGATTTTACAATGGCAAAAATTGTTGATTCTGCCGGCGTAGATGTAATCCTTGTAGGCGATTCGGCTTCCAATGTCATGGCCGGCCATGAGACTACGCTACCTATTACGCTCGACCAAATGATTTACCACGCTTCAGGTGTCGTCCGCGGAACCACGCGCGCGCTTGTTGTTGTCGATTTGCCTTTCGGAAGTTATCAGTCTGATCCTAAAGAAGCCTTGCGCTCGTCCATCCGCATCATGAAAGAAAGTGGCGGCCATGCCGTGAAAATGGAAGGCGGAAGCGAAATCAAGGATTCTATAAAAAAGATCCTCAACGCCGGGATTCCGGTTATGGGCCATCTCGGGCTCACACCGCAGTCTATCTATAAGTTCGGAACTTACACTGTTCGTGCAAAAGAAGAAGCCGAAGCCGAAAAGCTTCTCGAAGACGCAAAGCTTCTCGAAAAAATAGGCTGTTTCGCGATCGTACTTGAAAAAATCCCTGCACATCTTGCCGAAAAAGTCGCCAAAAGCATTTCCATTCCGGTCATCGGGATCGGAGCCGGCGGCGGTGTCGACGGCCAGGTGCTTGTAATCCACGACATGCTGGGCATGAACAACGAGTTCAGTCCGCGGTTCCTTCGGCGCTACATGAACCTCTACGAAGAAATGAACACAGCCATCGGCAATTACGTCACCGATGTAAAATCGCGCGATTTCCCTAACGAAAAAGAACAGTATTAGGGCGTTGCCTTCGGCCGGGTCTTCCGCAGTGCGCGGCACTTTGCTCCAACCCCTAACGCAACCAAACCGGATATCTCAACTTTGAAAGAACTTTCCAATAAAGACAACCTTCAGGTTCTTTACGAGGACAATCACATCATTGCCGTCAACAAGCGCGTGGGCGATATTGTGCAGGGCGACAAAACCGGCGACAAACCGCTCTCCGATGTGGTAAAAGAATATATTAAAGACAAATACAGCAAACCCGGCGAAGTCTTTCTCGGTGTAGTCCATCGGCTTGACCGGCCAACGACCGGAATCGTCCTTTTCGCCCGTACGTCAAAAGCACTCACACGGCTCAACGAATTGTTCAAGAACCGCGAAACACAAAAAACCTATTGGACGATCGTTAAAAACAAACCTGAAAAACCTGAAGCAAATCTTGTCCATTACCTCAAACGGAACGAGAAAAACAACACGTCAAAAGCGTTTCCCAAAGAAGTTCCCGACAGCAAACACGCGAGCCTCGATTATAAAATTATCAAAGAACTGCAGAATTATACCGCACTTGAAATCAATCTGCATACCGGTCGCCATCACCAGATCCGCGCACAGCTTTCGGCCATCGGCTCACCAATCAAAGGCGACTTAAAATACGGCGCAGACCGCAGCAATCCCGACGGCGGCATTCACCTTCACGCACGGCAGCTCGTGCTTGTACATCCTGTAACTAAAGAGAAACTCACCCTTACAGCGCCGGTTCCTGCAGACCCTTTATGGATCGCCATTTAAATTATATAAGAAACCGCCTTCAATACTGTAATACTTTTAGTATTAAATCAATTAACTTGTGCAAAAATTCAAGTTATGAAAAGGCTCATCTTATCGATATGTTTGGTCATTGCCGCAACATCAACGGCGCAGCAGCATTTTGCAGGAATAAGCACTTCATCGCGCACCTCACTCATAAATGGGTCTATGAATCCTGCCGAACTTACCAACATCACTACAACTTATGAAATTAATGTGCTGTCGCCAAGTGTCAACGCATCCTCAAACAAAGTAGGGTTCAGCGACCTGGTGAGTGGCAACGAACTTGAAGAAAAAATATTTGAGGGAAGCGATGCTGCCAACCTGAGCATCGATGCCGAAATCCTCGGTCCCGGCGTAGCCTACAAATGGGAATCCTGGACTTTCGCACTCAGCACAAAAGCAAATGCAAAACTATATCTTGTCGATATCGATGTCAATATCGGTGATGCGATTGCCAACGCCGGAATAAACAGTATTGCCGGATCGACCACAATCAGCAATAATTTCAATCAAAGGGTAAATGGAACAACCTGGGGCGAAGTCGGCCTTTCTGCTGCGCGGGATATTTTTGACAACGAGCAGCATAAAATCAGCGGCGGGGTTTCATTCAAGTTGCTTTTCCCCGGATCTTATGCAAACTTTGGCGCCGACCGGTTCACCGGAACCGTCAATAACGTTCTTGGAAACGGAACGCTCACCGATACGCAGGCAAATCTTAACATCGCCTATTCAGGAAATCTTGGCAACGACTTCACCGACTTTAACGATTATGCAAAATCATTATATGGAAAATTAAACGGCTTAGCGGTTGATCTCGGGGTGAATTATCGATTGAAAGACATGAGCGGAACCGGATATCGCGTAAACGCCGGACTTTCTGTGAGGAACATCGGCGGGATGACATTCCGCTCCTCAAACAATTCGTCCACAAATTATGTATTGTCAATTCAGGGAACTGAAGCGCTCGACCTGAACCAGTTCGAAAATGTAGAAAGCCTGGAGGAAGTTGAAGATATCCTACTTGCAAGCGGATATCTCAACCGTACAAACAACCGCGCCTCCGACTTTAAGGTAAAACTGCCGACAATTTTTACAGGGTATGCCGATGTACGCATCATTCCTGACCTTTTTGCCACTATCTATACACAGCAACGGCTGAGCAAAAACGATGACAACAACCAGATCGCCACCGAAAACGTCACTTCGCTCACCCCGCGTTACCTGCTGAGCAACGTTGAATTCATGCTGCCGCTGTCAATCAATGAGATTTCAGGATTTGCAGCGGGAGTCGGATTCAGGGCTTATGGTTTTTTCCTCGGATCGTCATCTATTTTGTCTGCCCTGATCAGCGACAGCAAGCAGGCCGACATCTTCCTTGGCTACAGCTTCGGCATCTGAAAATAACTAATTTTGGTTTGATGCTAAACTCGAGGAATGAAATTTAAAACCGATATCAGCTACAGAAAGGAAACCCTGACAAAGCTGCTCAGCGTGATCAACAAGCATGAAAAAGACATCATTCAGGCGCTGTATGATGATTTTAAAAAACCTGAATTTGAAGCGGTGGTCACCGAAACAGCTTATGTGGTTTCCGATCTCAAGCATACGATCCGAAACCTCAGATCCTGGGCAAAGCCTCGGCGGGTTTTCCCTTCAATCCTGAATTTTCCATCTTCTGATTTCATTTATAGCGAGCCATACGGAAAGGTCCTGGTCATCGCCCCGTGGAATTATCCTTTCCAACTTGCCTTGTGCCCGGTGATCGCTGCCGTCGCCGCAGGGAATCAGGTAATCGTAAAACCTTCGGAACTTACAACCAATACGGCATCAATAATCGAATTGATAATCGCCGAAACTTTTGATCCTGTACATGTCGAAGTATATCAGGGCGGCGCTGAGGTCACTGCCGGACTGCTGCAACGGCGATGGGATTATATTTTCTTTACCGGGAGTGTCGTTGTCGGAAAGATTGTCGCAGAAGCCGCCGCAAAAAACCTCACGCCTGTCACGCTTGAACTCGGTGGGAAAAATCCGTGCATTGTTGATGAAACTGCAAATCTTCGCGTGACAGCGAAAAGAATCGTCTGGGGAAAATTCATAAATGCCGGACAAACCTGCATTGCACCCGATTATATCCTTGCCCAGAAAAATATCAAACCAAAACTCATTGAACTTCTGATAGAGGAAATTGAATTTGCTTACGGAAAAAATCCGGAAAGCTCACCTGACTTTGCGCGCATCATCAGCGAGAGGCATGTCCATCGGCTCCATGACCTGATAGATTTCGGAAAAGTTGCGTATGGCGGAAAAATATCTTTGGAAAACAAATATATATCGCCAACGATTATTGACGAGCCTGCGCCGGAAAGTGTGATCAGGAGCGAAGAAATATTCGGGCCGTTGCTTCCTATAATAGCGTATTCTTCAGAAGATGATGTCCAGAAAGAGATCATGAAACATGAAAAACCGCTCTCGCTTTACGTCTTCACCGAAAATAAAAAATTTGCCGAAAAAATGATTGCGGCGTATTCATACGGCGGCGGCTGCATCAACGACACGGTTGTTCATTTTTCAAACAACAGGCTTCCGTTCGGCGGAGTCGGACAAAGCGGAAGCGGCGCTTATCACGGGAAACTCGGCTTTGAAACTTTCTCACACCGAAAAGCGATCGTCAAAAAACCAACGTGGCTCGACATCCCGATGCGATACGCGCCATATGGAAAAAAATTAAAAACTGTCAGGAACCTGATGAAATGGTTCTGAAATAAATCTACTGAATATGAAATGGATCGGAAGAAGACAAAGCGGAAATGTTGAAGACCGCCGCGGCATGTCGGGTGGAAAACTTGTTGCAGGCGGTGGCGTTGTGGGTTTGATCATCCTTCTGATCAACTCGTTTCTCGGGGGCGATTCAGGCCAACTGATCAACGGTTTACAGGAACAATTGCAACAGGGCAGCGGAAGTGAAACGTCTGTTCCGTTATCGGAGGCCGACCAACAGATGGGCGATTTCGTAGCCGTTGTACTTGCTGATACGGAAGACGTATGGACAAAAGTCTTCGCCGAGAACGGAATGACATACCAAAAGCCTAAACTCGTACTGTTCCGCGATGGTGTGGAAACAGGATGCGGAACGGCAAGTTCGGCTTCAGGTCCGTTTTATTGTCCCGCCGATCAAAAAGTCTATATGGATCTGGCATTTTTCGAAGACCTGAAAAGTCGTTTTGGTGCCGAAGGCGGTGATTTTGCCATTGCTTATGTCATTGCTCACGAAGTTGGCCATCATGTCCAGACATTGCTCGGGACTTCCGAAAAAGTGCGCCAAATGCAGGCAAACCTCAGTGAAACCGAAGGCAACAGGTTTTCGGTAGCGCTGGAACTTCAGGCGGATTTTTATGCCGGACTTTGGACGCACTACAATCAAAACCTGAACAATGTGCTTGAAGAAGGCGATATTGAGGAAGCGCTGAGTGCTGCAAATGCCGTAGGTGATGACGCGATCCAGCGCCGGATGCAAGGCAGCATAAATCAGGAAACGTTTACACACGGTACTTCCGAACAACGAATGTATTGGTTCAAAAAAGGCTATTCTTCGGGAGATCTCAGACAAGGTGACACATTTTCGAAACTTAATTTACAATAGTGGACGCGGTATTTTTCGAAACGCCGGAAGCTTTCCGGGAATGGCTTGACAAACATCACGAAAGTGAAAAAGAATTCCTCGTGGGCTACTTTAAAAAAGGCAGCGGGAAGAAAAGCATTACCTGGCCTGAATCGGTGGATCAGGCGCTTTGTTACGGCTGGATCGACGGCGTTCGAAAAACCATTGATGAAGAGCGGTACTGCATCCGTTTCACACCGCGCAAACCCGGCAGTATCTGGAGCAACGTCAATATCAAAAAAGTTGCAGATCTGACAGACAAAGGCTTAATGAAACCTGCGGGCATTGCCGCTTTTGAAAAACGGCAGGAATCAAAATCGGGAATTTATGCATTTGAAAATGACGCGAAAGCCTTTTCACCACCGTATGAAACAGCTTTCAGGAATAATGAAACAGCGTGGAACTTCTTTAATTCGCAACCGCCATATTATAGAAAAGCTATGATTCATTGGGTGATGAGCGCAAAGCAGGAAAAGACGCAATTGTCCAGGCTGGCAAAACTTATTTCACAGAGTGAAGCCGGGAAACGACTATAATAATTATGGTTTCCTGTTCTTCTTCCTGTTTTCATCTTCGTGTTCCCGGGTAAATTTTTCCATGGTGTCGATGACTTTCTCCGGCAGGACATCCTTGGCAAGTTCTTCAATTTCTTCCTGATGCGGATTATTTACTCCGATCTTTTCTGCAATTGCGTCGACCATACTGATCAGCCGGGTGACTTCGTGTTCGGTAAGCAAAGAAATCTGGAGGTCGAGCTCTGCACGTTTATCAGCCTGAAGATTCATGCGGTTTTGGCTGATGAGAACAAAAGTCGACAGGAAAATGGCTTCCACAGAGGCAAACATAGCAAGGACAACATATGACGGATCAAACATCGGGACATTAAACAAGCCAGAATTCCACAAGATCCAGATTCCGAAAAGCGTCAGGTGAATGTAAACAAACAGCATGCTTCCTGTGAAACGCGTGATCTTGTCGGCAATGCGTTCCTCAGATGTTTTTTTGTCCTCTTCCTGTTTGCGCCGTTCGAGCAAAGCCGAGATATTCCGCTCGACGACTTTCGCCATCCTTTTATTTTCTGACTTTTTTCGGGTTGCCATTCTTTTTGGGTTGATCTATACAAGTTAATCAATTCTGCTGAGATTAGGAAGCTGTGAAAGTTAAAAAGCTCATGAAATTCCTGAAATTGAGTCAATAAATCAGATGTTAAAGTACCGGGTATCGTGAATTTGATACTCTGGCAGAAAAACTCAAATCTGGCTTACCTCTTATAATTCTCAGAATCATCCATGCCAGCCTTCCCGATCCAAACTGCGGTATTGTATGGCTTCGGCGATATGGTTAACTTCAACACCCGGCGATGCATCTAGATCGGCAATGGTTCGGGAGACTTTAAGTATTCTGTCGAAAGCGCGGGCAGAAAGATTAAGGCGCTCCATAGCAGTCGAAAGCAACTGCAACGATGGCGCATCGGGTCGGCAATATTGCCTGATTTGCCTTGTGCTCATCTGTGCATTGTAATTCACCGAATCAGTCTCGGCAAACCTGACTGATTGTATTTCCCGTGCTTTTATAACGCGTTCGCGGATTTCACTGCTGGTCTCAGAATTTCTTTCATCGGATAATTTCTCGAAAGGAACCGGCGTCACTTCAATATGAATATCGATCCTGTCGAGCAGCGGCCCTGAAATTTTCCCCATATAACGTTGCATTTCCCCTGATGAAACTCCTGAAGAACCCGGTTCGTGAAAATGCCCGGCCGGACTCGGATTCATGCTCGCGACCAACATAAATGACGATGGATAGGTCACCGTAAATTTCGCCCTTGAAATCGTTACTTCACGATCTTCCAGCGGCTGGCGCATCACTTCCAGGACTTCCCGCTTGAATTCTGGCAATTCATCAAGAAAAAGTACGCCGTTATGTGCCATTGAAATTTCTCCCGGCTGTGGATAGCTTCCGCCACCGACCAAAGCCACGTTTGATATGGTATGATGCGGACTCCGGAATGGGCGTTGGTTCATCAACCCAATTTCCTTCAGTTTGCCGGCCACGCTATGGATTTTTGTTGTTTCCAGGGCTTCGCGTAATGTCATCGGCGGTAAAATGCTCGGCAACCGTTTGGCAAGCATGGTTTTTCCGGAACCAGGCGGCCCGATCAAAATGATGTTATGACCGCCCGCAGCAGCAATTTCCATACAGCGCTTGATGGTTTCCTGCCCTTTTACATCACTGAAATCGAATTCCGGAAAATCGAGCGTCTTATAAAATTCGGCCCGTGTATCGAAGATTGTCGGCTCGATGTTGCCTGTTCCTTCAAAAAAGCTGATGACCTGCTGGAGATTTTCAACACCATAAACATCAATACCCGAAACAATTGCCGCTTCTTTCACATTCTGCGCCGGAAGAAAAAAGCCTTTAAAGCCTTCTTCTTTCGCCTTGATTGCTATGGGCAATGCACCCCGAATCGGCTGAAGTCCGCCATCGAGTGACAGTTCGCCCATGATGATATACTTGTCGACTTCCTCTGATTTGATCTGGTTTGAAGCTGCAAGAATTCCGATGGCAAGCGTAAGGTCATACGCAGAGCCTTCCTTTCGCAGATCGGCGGGCGCCATGTTAATCGTGATTTTTTTGCCGGGCATGGCAAGACCGTTGTTTTTGAGCGCGGCGGCAATGCGATAGCTGCTCTCTTTGATGGCGATATCGGGAAGGCCAACCAGGTGGTAACCAATTCCTTTATCGATATTAACTTCAACGGTGATGGTCGTGGCTTCGACACCGAAAACGGCGCTTCCGAAAACTTTTATCAGCATGGCATATAATAAATTGAATGGCGAATATTAAAACTAAGTTAATGAAATAATGATCGGAAATGAAAAAATTTTCTTTTGGCTAAATTTGTTCATCTAACTTTAAAATCATACAAATGGGACTTTTAAACTCTATACTCGGAAATGCTTCGGAAGTCACTGTCGAAGATATTTCAAAAGAATTCGAACCAATCATGATCGATGGTGAGTACATCGAAAAAGCCTTCAAGCTCATCCGCGACATGTTCATCTTCACCAACAAAAGGCTGATCCTGGTTGAAAAACAATTGGTAGGAACGAAAGCCGATTTCCTGTCGATCCCCTATTCAAATGTCATTAAATTTTCAAAAGAAAGCGCCGGCCTGCTCGATCTTGATGCCGAACTGAAAATCTGGATCAAGGATGAAGCATTGCCGATTAAAAAGCAATTCGGGCGCGGCGGCAACAACATCAATGAGGTCTACAAAATCCTGAGTCAGCATATTTTAAAGTAAAATAAAGTTGTCTAAATGTAAAATAAACTATACTTTTGGTAAAGCTAAATTTACATTATGAAAACGAATTTTCTATTTCCACCGCAATTCAGGAAAATTGGATGGCTGATTTTTGTTCCTGCGCTCATCGCAGGTACGGTCTTGATGACGGCAGAATACGCTGATACCGAGGGATTTCTTGACGCTAATGTCCTGGCAATTTTTAACCAGGACCCATTGGGCGACAGCGAGGCGATGGTAATTATCAAAAATGGCATTTCCGATGAAATTCTGCTCACCTTGATTATCATTGGCGGACTCATGGCAGGTTTTTCCAAACATCGAAACGAAGATGAGTTCATCGCAAAAATCCGCTATGAAAGCCTTGTTTGGGCGGTATATTTCAATTTTGGGGTCATGCTGTTCGCCACGCTCTTTGTCTACGGCTTATTTTACTACCATGTGATGATCGCGAATATGTTCACGGTGCTGTTCTTTTTCATCATACGCTTCCATTTTATGCTTTACAAACAGCGAAAATCATTGGTAGATGAAGAATAACCTCAAAGTGTTGCGGGCAGTGGCCAATATTTCACAAGGCGATCTGGCCGAAAAGATCAGCGTGAGCCGGCAAACGATTAACGCTATGGAAAACGGGAAATATGTTCCTTCAACCGTGCTTGCGCTGAAACTTGCAAGTTTTTTTGAAAAAAAAGTCGAGGAAATTTTCGAACTTGAACCGGAAGATTAATTTACCTGAAATTTTTAATTCCGGTTTTCAGCCAATTTTCATATTCCTCGGCATCCGGTGTATAGCTGATTGGCGCGATAAGGTTATTGCCATCCAAACTTGAAAGCACGTAATAAGGCTGTGTATTGGTTTTATAGCGCGTGATGATGAAATCGGTCCATTTGTTCCCGATGGTAACGATTTTCTTTCCGGTTTCCTTAGAAATTGTCTGCTCGTTTTCAGGCAGCTTCCGCTTGTCATCAACATATAGCGAAATCAGCACGACATCATTTTTCAGGATTTTCAGCACCTGTTCTTCCGACCAGACATTATTTTCCATTTTCCGGCAATTGACGCAGGCATAACCTGTGAAATCGATCAGGATCGGTTTGTTGACTTTTTTTGCGTATGCCAGGCCTTTATCATAATCGGTGAAAGCAACGATTCCGTGTGGACCAAATTCTGCACCTTCAGGTAACGATTTTGTTTCCGATGCCATTGCATTTCCAAATCCGACCGGGCTTTCACTGTAAGTCTGCGGCGGCGGAAAAGCACTGATCAATTTCAAAGGAGCGCCCCAAAGTCCGGGAATCATATAAACCGTAAAGGACAAAACTACCAGACCAAGTCCGAGTCTGCCCACAGAAATACTTGGAAGCGGACTGTCATGCGGAAGCGTAATTTTCCCCAACAGATAAATTCCCCAAACCCCAAAAATAGCGATCCATAACGCCAGGAACACTTCCCTTTCGAGATAATGTAGCTGAAGCACGAGATCGGCATTTGAAAGGAATTTCAAAGCGAGCGCAAGTTCAAGAAATCCCAGTGAAACCTTAACCGTATTAAGCCATCCGCCCGACTTTGGAAGTGAATTCAGCCAACCGGGAAACATTGCAAAAAGCATAAACGGAAGCGCTAGCGCTGTCGAAAAGCCAAGCATCCCTACAACCGGCGCAATTCCGCCCTGCGATGCGGCTTGTACGAGCAACGTGCCGACGATTGGTCCGGTGCATGAAAAAGACACAATAGCCAAAGCAAGCGCCATAAATAAAATTCCGATGATTCCGCCGCGATCCGCTTGCCTGTCGACTTTATTTGCCCATGAATTTGGCAGCATGATTTCGAAAGCGCCTAAAAACGAAACGGCAAAAACCACCAGTAATATAAAGAAAATCAGGTTGAACCAAACATCGGTAGACAACGCATTCAGGGCTTCAGCGCCAAAAACTGCGGTCACGACCGAGCCCAGGACGAGGTAAATCAAAATGATCGAAACACCGTAAATAATAGCATTTCTTTTTCCCTGTATTTTATTTTTACTCTGCTTTGTGAAGAAACTCACGGTCATCGGGATCATCGGGAAAACGCAAGGTGTGAGCAATGCCGCAAATCCGCCGAGGAAGGCAAAAAAGAAGATTGCTGCCAGTCCGCGGTCTGGTTCGCTTTCTGGAACAGCAGCCTGAATGGCCGGTTCCGCAACCACGGTTCCAGTAGCAACAGAGTCGGCCGGAGGCGCAACAGAATCGGTAATAGTATCCGCTTGACCAGCAGCCATTGCCGTTGCAGGTTTCGGAATGGCAAAAGAAAAATCCTTTTCCTGATTGATGCAGACTTCCTTACAAACCTGATAATTGAGGCCGACCTTGATCTTTCCAACCGCCGGGTTCAGGATTTTAACGCGCTGTTTCAGGGTGAAGCTTTTCTCGAAATAGTATTCATCTACTTCGAAAACCTCATTGAATTGTTTTTTATACGGACTCTCCTTTGCTTTCCCGACGACAGTATAATTATTTTTCGCATTGTTGAATATAAGCTCAAGCGGCAACGGACCGTCTTCAGGGGTAAATTGCGAATAAACATGCCATTCAGGCTCTATCCGGCCTTCAAAAACAAGATTGAACTCGGAGTCTGAAATCTTTTCCGTCCGTGTTTTCCATTTTACCGGATCAAGAATTTGTGCAGCCGAATTGGCAAATACGAAAAACGATAACAGCAAGAACAGTATTTTCTTCATTCTGATAATGTTATTTTTAAGATATCGGTTGTTGATTCATCTGCCAGAAAACGCCTGTCTGCACGTTTTCCGATAACCCAGACAATATTGCCTCCTGAGCAAAGGAGCCATTGGTTTTCTTTCTGCGGAAGCGAATATTTCTCATCCTTAAAAAATTTGGAAAGTTTCTTCTTCCCTTCCATTCCGGCAGGATAAATCCAGTCGCCTTCTTCACGCTTTCTGATTTTCAACGGAAATGCCAGCTTTTGTCTGTCGACAAATATAGTTTCCGACGTATTTTTTATCTCTGATGACGTAACCGTTGCAAAGATAAGGCGTAAAGGCTCAGAAATCCCATTCACATCTGAAGCCACTTCATAGACGGAAATTTCGTCATCTTTGAGTGGTTCAAGAATCAGGATCTCGCGGTCTTTAAGCAAGCGGAAATTTGCTGAAAACACGAACTTTCCCGACTGCGCATCGACAAGATCGTAAATGTCCTGCCATGCGGTGAAACCAAAATCCTTCAGCCAATGATACAGATAAGCGCGATAATCCGGCAATCGTTTAAGATCGTAAATTTTAAAAATGAGCTTTTCTTCCTTTTCAATAACAACCTGCCGGTAAACTAAAGCCGATGCGTCGTCTACCATCGATTCGGCCTGCTTCAAATGTAATAGTGTCTGATTGAATGTCTGCAGAAAGTCAGCATTAAGCGCTTTCAGTTCGGGTACAATATTATGGCGGATCTTGTTGCGAAGGTATTTGTCGGATGCATTGCTGCTATCTTCACGCCAGGGAATATGGTGTTTACTGGCAAATTCTTCAATTTCACTTCGGCTGAAAATGAGCAACGGCCGGATAACATTCCCATTTTGCTGCGGAATTCCGGTAAGGCCTTCTAGTCCGGTGCCGCGGCTTAAGTTGATCAGGAAAGTCTCAAGATTGTCATCGGCATGATGCGCCGTCAAGAGATAATCGTAATGCTCATTTTCGAGCAATTCCCCGAACCAACTGTACCGAAGTTGTCTCGCCGCCACCTGAACCGATAATTTATAATCCGAAACAAATGCTTTCGTATCAAAATTGGTGGTGAAAAACGCGATATTGTTGTTTTCACAGTTTGCAGCTACAAAATCCTGATCGGCATCACTTTCATCGCCGCGCAGTTTAAAATTGCAATGTGCGGCCGCAATATCAAATCCCGAATCGTGAAAAAGATTGAGCATCACCATGCTGTCGATCCCGCCGCTGATGGCAAGGAGCAGTTTTTTTCCAGATAAAAAAGGAAGGTGCTTTTGCAGATGTTGAAGGAACTTTTCTCGCATAGCCAAAAGTACTAATTTTTCAGCACGCGATGCATTGCAGCAGCTTTGAGCAGGCATTCCTGATATTCCTGCGCAGGATCTGATTTGGAAGTGATTGCGCTTCCGACAGAAAACGACAGGTATTTGTTGGCGCTGTTGTACAAAATGCTGCGGATGACGACATTAAAATCGAAATCGCCTTCCGGGGTAAAATAGCCGATAGCGCCGCTGTAGAGTCCGCGCCGGGTTTCCTCGAGCGCTTCAATAATGTTCATGGCTGATATTTTTGGCGCGCCGGTCATGCTGCCCATCGGGAATGTTGTTTTGATTACTTCGACAGGTGAAGTTTCGGCATCAATTTCAGAAACGACGGTTGAAACAAGATGATGCACCTGTTTAAAAGTATACGCGCCGCAGAGTTCTTCGACTTCGACCGAACCTTTTGTGGCTGTCCTGGAAAGATCGTTACGGACAAGATCGACAATCATGATGTTTTCGGATCGTTCTTTTTCACTGGCGGAAAGCTCTTCTTTTGTCAGCTCATCGGTAATAAGGTCTTCGCTGCGTTTTGCGGTTCCTTTAATGGGCTGGGAAATGATTTTATTGTTTTGCTTCCGCAGATATCGCTCTGGTGAAGCCGACAACAGAAAATTATTGTTGTTGCGGAAATAAGCCGCGAAAGGCGGAAGTGAAATCTCATTAAGCTGAAGATATGCCTGCAACGGTTGGATTTCGGCATTTTCAGCGTAAAATTCCATACAGAAATTGGCTTCGTAAATATCGCCGCGGTGGATATGCGCCAGCATTGTTGAAACTTTTTCCAGGTATTGCTCCTCCGAAATCCGTTGAAAAATGTTGGAAATATCCTGAGGTTTGCCAACCGGGATCACAAAACCTAAAATATCCCGCAGATCACTGTCAATTTCGTCATCGCACATTTTCAGGTATAAGATTTCGAGCGAATTTCCTTTGAGCAGGAACAGCTTCTTTGGCTGAAAAAAAAACAGGTCGGGAAATTGCAATCCGTCAAAATTGGCTGATTGCATATCTTCGGTATCGTTTTTCAGATCGTATGAAAGGTAGCCGAAAATCCAGTCCTTTAGCGTTTCCTGATAAACTTTCAGATCCTCGAAAGCATTGTGATAATCGGTTTTTACAGAAGTAAAAGCATCAACGGCAAGAATGCAGTCGTATGAGGAATATTTTTGGCTGTAGTCGTTGCTGTCCATGAACACGATCTCGCGGAATTGCTGCGCCCACGACAGGAGCCGGTTTTTTATTTGGGCGGGATTTTCCTGGTGAACGGTGACTGATGTCCTCAATTGAATAATGTTTTTGTAAGGAAGAAGCCTAGCCCTGATGGCAGCGGCATCCTTTTTTAGCAGACTCAAAACTCGTAGTGAACCCGACAGCCGAAGCTAAAAAAGATAAAGCGGACAGCAGGTTCCCGGCTCCTGAAACTACTTTAGACGCACCATCCAGAGATCGGTTCCGCCTTTATTTTCAGGCACATCCTGATCGTTGCTCTCTGATTCGCCTGTGATAAGCAATCCGTCAGGGGTTTCTGTGACATCGGTAGCAATGTCGATTCCCGTGCCGCCGAATGTTTTTTGCCAGCGTATGCCGGTATTTGCGTAATTGTCGATGGTAAAAACCCAGAAATCGTTCTGCCCTTTGTTGGTATTCCCGGCATATGAACCACGTGTGTTTCCTGCGATCGCAAAAGTGCCGTCGGCAAGCCGTTTTACGGAAGATGCCACATCGAAATCGGTTCCGCCAAAAGACTTTTGCCACAAAAGATGTCCGTGATCGTTGATGTGAATTACCCAGGCGTCAAAATTACCGCGCGGATTTGAAATATCGCCATCGGTGCTGTTCGACCTTCCGGCGATCAGGTAAGAATTGTTATTTGTTTTTGCGATCGAAAAAGCCTGATCGATACCGCTTCCGCCGTAGTTTTGTTTCCAGTGGAGCATTCCGTCAGGATGCAGCTTGATGACCCAGTAATCGTAGCTTCCTTTGCTTTCAGTAACATCGAAATCCTCGCTTTCGGTATAGCCCGCCATCAGGATTCCGCCATCGTTTGCTTCAATGATATCGTTGACACGGTCGTTCATCGTGCCGCCGAAATACCTGTACCATTGCAGTTCGCCGCTTGCGCTTATCTTCACTCCGAAAAACTCACCAACACCGTGAAGTGTACTTGCCGCTGAGGTGTTGTTTTTCATTTCATGTCCGACACCGACGTTGCCTGTGCCGTTGTCGTCGATTCCGGCATAATCGGCATAACCTGCAACAAAATAGCCGCCATCACTTGTTTGAATGATCTTGTGCGCGTGGTCGTGGCTCATAAAGCCGTAATTTTTGCTCCAGATGATGTTGCCGTTTCCGTTAATTTTCGAAACGTAGTAGTCGTGCATGCCGATATTGCCCGGAACATCATTGTCGACACTGCCGCTGTAACCCGCAATCACATAATTGCCGTCGGTTGTGGCGATAATGCTGGCGCCGTAATCATCCTGTGAGCCGCCGATGGTCTTGCTCCAGAGCATATTTCCGTTTGCATCGTATTTCGAAAGCCAGATATCGGTGGAAGCGTATGCTTTGGTAACATCGCCATCGTTGCTGTCGGTATAACCGATGACGAGCATGCCGCCGTCGGGTGTCACGACTGCATTTCCGATGGTTTCGTTCAGGCTTCCGCCGAAAGATTTGCTCCAGGTCAAATCGCCTTTGAACGAAGTGCCGCTTGTACCGGAATCACTTTCCGAACAAGAGAATAAGGCAACTGCGATGCAAAGGCTGATCAGTTTGTTCACGATTTTATCAATTTTTGAATAATAGTATTGTTGATCTGTATGAGGTAAACGCCCGGCGATAATGAACTCACGTCAAAAGTGAAATCATTGCCTGAAATGTTGCTGTAGGTGCGTACTTTTTTGCCGAGCATGTCGCTGACGATTATGCTTTCAATGGCTGTGTCGGCATTGACCGAAACTTCGGAAGATGCGGGATTCGGACTGATACGGAACGATTTTCCTGTGAAATCGGCTACACCCAGCGATGCATTTTTGCGCACGATAAAGAGTCCGCGGTCGATATCACTGATGATTACGCTTCCGCTCGCGAAGTAAGGATAATTGCTCCAGGCGCCGTTAAAAACTGCTGCGTTATTATCGGGATAAGTATCGAAGAAAGCGATTTCATTAAGTATTCCACTTCCGATGTTGGATGTATTGATGAGCCTTAATCCGGCAGAATAATTCGCAAGATAAAATTCGTTGTTCAGCGTGTAACCATTGTGGTCGATGGCTTCTGTAGGGCCGAAATAATCCGCTTTGAAAACAGGATTGTCAAGATCGGTAAAATCGATGATTATTGTACGGGAATTAAATCCGAAATCGAGCTCATCGATTTCATCGCCAAGTATCCAGTATTTCTGATCGGGCGTAAACCATCCCTGATGTGTATAGCTTGTATTGGCGTAGAAAAATGTTGAGAGCAATTGCGGGTTCGACTTATCGGTCACATCCACAATGACCACTTTAGATTCATTAGCACCAACGAAAATTTCTTTTCCGGCATGTTCGGTATCGGGGCCGTTGTATGTCACTACTTGCCCGTCATGCGTATAATCCTCATCATTGTAACCCATGACAAAGACAGGATTTTCAGGATCCTGGATATTCACGACATGCGGTCCGCCGGAAAAAGTCGAGGTTCCGAAACAATATGCATATCCGGTAGCTTCATTGATTGCGATCGTGTGGCAATTTCCGAATCCGGTATAAAGTGCGTCGGGTGTAAATGTTACCGGTGTGGTGACATTCCGAAGTCTGGTAAGATCGAAAATCTGCATGCCATGCCCGGTCGCTTCGCTAACAATAAAAACATAGTTGTTGTAGACTTTCATTTCGCGCCATGAACTGTTGGAATTGTTTGTCGAATTGACTTTTCCTTTATAAACCGGAGCCGACGGATTGGTGATGTCTACAAAAGCAGTATGTGTCGAGCAGCCCATAATGGCATATTCTTTTCCGTTCAGCGGATCGGTCCAGCCCCAGCAACTGCTGCCTTCGGTACCGAAATTACTTCCGCCCATGGAAGCAAAATCAACACGCGCCATAAGATCCATTTTATTACACGGAAAAATCCCGGCGAAACCACCGGTGCAAACCTGGGAAGATGCGAGTATTCCGGTTAACGAAAATACCAGGGCATAATAAAGTTTTTTCATAAGATAAATTAAGCGTGAATGGAGCGATTATCGGTGGCAGCCAGTGCAGCTTCTTTGATAGCTTCAGAATAAGTCGGATGTGCGTGCGACATGCGTGCGATATCTTCGGCGGAAGCCTTAAATTCCATTGCAGTCACGGCTTCGGCAATCAAATCGGCCGTTCTTGCCCCGATCATGTGGACACCCAAAACTTCATCCGTTTTCGCATCAGCCAGGATTTTGACAAAACCATCGGTATCCATACTTGCGCGGGAACGTCCCAACGCCTTGAACGGAAAGCTGCCTGATTTGTATTCGATGCCGGCTTCCTTAAGCTGCTCTTCGGTTTTACCTACTGCGGCGACTTCAGGCCATGTGTAGACCACTCCGGGAATCAGGTTATAATCGATGTGCGGTTTTTGTCCCGCAAGTATTTCGGCAACCATAACACCTTCTTCCTCGGCTTTGTGAGCGAGCATTGCACCGCGGACGACATCGCCTATGGCGTAGATATTCGGAACTGAAGTTTGTAAATGATCGTTGACTTCAATCATGCCGCGTTCTGAAATTTTCACTCCGGCCTTGTCAGCGTTGAGTCCGTCAGTAAATGGCTTGCGCCCTACAGAAACCAATGTATAATCGCCTTCCAGGGTAATGGTCTCACCTTTTGCGTTGTCGGCCTGAACGGTGATTGTATCGCCATTTCTTTCGACAGATTTCACTTTATGTGAAGTGAAGAATTTCATCCCCTGCTTTTTGAGGACTTTCGTTAGTTCTTTCGACAAAGAAGCGTCCATTGTAGGAATGATCCTGTCCATAAATTCTACGATGGATACCTCAGCGCCAAGTCGGAGATAAACCTGTCCGAGTTCGAGCCCGATCACGCCGCCGCCAATAATGACAAGATGTTTTGGCACTTCCTTAAGCTTTAAGGCTTCTGTTGAAGTAATGATCCTTTCCTTGTCGATTTTTATGAACGGAAGCGACGATGGCTTGGAACCTGTCGCGATGATTGTATATTTTGCCTCTATCGTTTCCGAATCACCGCCTGACTTTGACACTTTTATATGTGTCGCGTCTTCAAATGATCCTACACCTTCAAAAACGGTGATTTTATTTTTGTCCATCAGGTATTTGATCCCGCTGACATTCTGGTCTACGACCGATGCCTTACGTGCAATCATCTGGTCGATATTGACTTTGATTTCCCCTTCGATATCAATTCCGTGTTCCTTAAAGTGCGAAACGGCATCATGATAATGGTGTGATGAATCGAGCAATGCCTTCGAAGGAATGCAGCCTACGTTGAGGCATGTTCCGCCAAGGGTTGGATATTTTTCTATTAATGCGGTTTTAAAGCCCAGTTGCGAACAACGGATTGCGGCGACATATCCGCCCGGCCCTGAACCTATTACAACAACGTCAAATGAATTCATGTTTTTGGTCTGGTTTGAATTTTTGCAGGACAAATTTACGTTTTTGTTTGGATATTAAGCAGCCTGAAGAATGATTTTAAAATCGGATTAATTGATTGAAAATCAATGCGAATGTTAGCAGTTAGTAATTTTTAAATACATTTGAAGTCAAACCTCCTTATCATGGATAAAAAATTACTTCTTATACCTGTTGTACTCTTTTATGGGTCAGTTGTAACCGGGCAGATCATCAATATTCCTGACCCGGCGTTTAAGCTGGCTTTAACAACCACAATTTGTAGTGATTTTGATGGCGATATTGTTGTGGATGGCGATGTCGATACTAATGATGACGGTGAAATCCAGCTCAGTGAAGCCTTGGCCGTCACAAGCCTGGCCGTACCAGGACAGAATATTTCAGACGCCACAGGACTCAATTATTTCATTAATTTGATGGTACTGGACATTTCAACGAATTCACTTTCAACCCTGGACATTACAAACCTCACGCACCTTACGACACTCCATTGCAACAACAATCAGCTTACGAGCCTGAACTTTCAGAATCATGAGACATTGTATTACGTAAACTGCCAATACAACCTTTTTACGCACCTCGACCTTTGCGGCTCCGGGATTATTTCATTCTGGTGTGGAGACAACCCGTTGCTGACTTACGTCTCGGTTAAAAACGGTATCAATTCGCCGGCCTGGCGGCATAGCCAGATGATTCCGCCGCCGCTTCCTTACCTGATGTTCTGGAATTTGCCCAACCTCACTACGGTATGTTACGATCCTGGAGAGCTTGCTGCAGTACAATATGGCTTGTCTGATGGCATAGAAGAAGATGTCACACTCGTAACTGATTGCACCCAAAACTGTGAATTGGGTAATGCTGATTTTGGTCAGGAAGACGTTTCCATTTTCCCGAATCCAGCTACATCGTCATTTTCGATTTATGGCATTCAGAACATCGACAATATCATGATTTTCAATACACACGGACAAACCGTCGGCAAGTATAAAAATACAGGCGGGCAAGATGCCATAAACATTTCAGCCCTCGCGGCAGGAGTCTATTTTGTAGAAATATCAACTGCCGGAAGTAAAACCATCAAACGCCTGATCAAATCGGATTAAGCGTAAAAGCAGTCGTATTTTTCACTTCTGAAATCATAAATGAACTGTGCGTGCTGCCGATGTGTTGCAGCGTCGTAAGCTTTGTCACCATAAATTCGCGATATTCTTCCATACTTCCGACGAAAATCTTCAGGATGTAATCGTAGTCGCCGCTGACGTGAAAGCATTCGTGCACTTCGGAAAGTTTGGTGACTTCGGATTCGAACTTTGTCAGGAAATCTTTAGAATGCTGCACCAGTTTGATGTGGCAGAAAACCACAAACCCTTTGCTGATCTTATTCCTGTCGAGCAGCGCCACATATTTGTCGATAACGCCTTCCCTTTCGAGTTTCCGGATGCGTTCATATACAGCGGTAACCGACAAATTCAGCTTAACGGAAAGTTCCTTTGTGGTTTTCTTGCTGTCGGATTGCAGGAGCGACAGGAGTTTTTTATCGGTAAGATCGAGTTTCATCGGCGGAAAATGATAAATTAGATTATTTGCCGTAAAAATATCCAACAAAAAAGAAATTACCAGTTTTATTTTCTAAAATTTTCTTTAACAGTGGAATATCCGCCGGAGATGCGGTTAGTTTGCAACGACAACAGCCCAGCCCGGATGGCAGCGGCATCCTTTTTTTGAGGTACGAAAAAAAAGATACAGCGAACAGCCGGAAAAGCTGCATAAAAACAAAAATCATGAAATTCAATCCAGCAGATAACATTCAGGACTTACAATATTTTGGGGAATTCGGAGGCGTAAATCCTTCTATCTCCGATTCATCAACTTATACATTTCTTTCGGCCAAGAGGATGTTTGATACCTTCGAAGGCAATGCCGACGGATGTTACCTTTATTCGCGGCACTCTTCGCCCAGCAACTTATACCTTGACAAAGCGATCGCTGCGATGGAAGGAACCGAAGCTGCGTGCGTAGCTGCATCGGGAATGGGCGCGATTACGACAACGCTGCTGCAGCTTTGTGGCAACGGAGACCACGTGGTTTCGAGTCGGACTATTTATGGCGGGACTTATGCTTTCCTGAAGAACCTTGCGCCACGTTTCGGAATAAAAACGACTTTTGTTGATATTACCAGACTTGCAAATGTCGAAGCTGCGATAACGCCTCAAACGAAAGTATTGTATTGTGAAACGGTGAGCAATCCATTATTGGAGGTTGCTGATATTGCTTCGCTTGCGGAAATTGCCAAAAGGCACGGGCTGAAGCTTGTGGTCGACAATACGTTTTCGCCGCTTTCGGTTGCTCCGGCTGAACTTGGCGCCGACGTTGTGATCCACAGCCTGACCAAATACATCAACGGGAGCAGCGATACGGTTGGCGGAGTTGCGTGCGCTACACGGGAATTTGTAAACGCACTGAAAAATGTGAACGACGGTGCGAGCATGCTTCTTGGCCCAACAATGGACAGCCTTCGTGCTGCAAGCATCATGAAAAATATGCGCACGCTTCACATCAGGATGAAACAGCACAGCCACAATGCGATGTATCTTGCACAACGGTTTGAGCAGGACGGATTGAAGACGGTTTATCCGGGATTGAAAAGCCACCCGAGCCATGAGCTGTACAGCAGTATGATCAACCCTGAGTATGGTTTTGGCGGAATGATGACCATTGATGCGGGAACTTTGGACAAAGCCAATGCACTGATGGAACTGATGCAGGAACGCAACCTTGGCTATCTTGCTGTAAGCCTCGGGTTTTATAAGACGTTGTTCAGCGCGCCGGGAAGTTCGACTTCTTCCGAAATCCCGCTTGAAGAACAGATAGAAATGGGATTGAGCGACGGATTGATACGCTTTTCCATCGGTTTGGACAATGACATCGAAAGGACGTATAAAATGATGAAACAATGCATGATGCAAACAGGTGTTGTGCGGGAGAAAGTACTTTAGCAATATCAGAATTGAATTGATTGCTAAAAAAGCCTTCCGGAACGGGAAGGCTTTTTTTATTTTGTGTTCAGCCGGCTGTTTTTATATCCGTAACAGAAGTAGAATACGAGTCCGATTACCAGCCAGATCCCAAACCATTTCCAGTTGGAAACCGCCATACCAGTAAGCAGGTAACAACAAGATACTAAGCCGAGCAGCGGAATGAGTGACAGGTGTTTGATGAAAGCAATAACCGACATCACGACGCACAGTATCATAAACAATATCATCGGAACGCTTCCGGTAGGTTTGGCTCCTGAAAAATCAAATGATTCGGCCCAGAAGTTTGGATAAACCAATTGTACGATCACTGCGGAAACTATAATCATCGCAGGAAAAATGAGTTGGGAATTGATATACGGAATCCTGAATTTCCCACGCGTCTGCCTTTCCGCCAGTTCGGCTTCACTCTGCGGGGAAAGCAGCAAAACGCCTCCGCAAACCAGCACAAAAGCAAATAAAGTCCCGATGCTTGTGAAGTCAAGCACAAAATTCTCATCTGTAAAGAAAATAGGAAGACCGACTACAAGCCCGGTTACAATCGTCGCAAAGCTCGGTGTCTTATATTTAGGGTGGATTTTGGAAAATTTCTTTGGCATGAGTCCGTCGCGGCTCATTGTCATCCATATTCTTGGCTGTCCCATCTGGAATACAAGAAGTACGCTTGTCATGGCAACCACGGCAGCGATCGATACAATGAACAGCATCCATTTTACACCTTTCAATGCAAAGATTTCAGCCAGCGGATCGCTTACGCCAAGCAAGTCATAGGAAACCATACCTGTGAGCACCAAAGCCAGTATGATATAGACAACGGTGCAAATGACCAGCGAATAAATCATCCCTTTCGGAAGGTCTCGCTGCGGGTCTTTGCTTTCTTCGGCAAGGGTCGATACGGCGTCGAAACCAATATAAGCAAAAAACACGGCCGATACGCCCGCCATGACTCCGCCAAAGCCATTGGGCATGAATGGAGTCCAGTTATCGATGTCGATATAAAAAGCGCCTACAACAATCACCAGCACAATGATGGCAAGCTTTATAAGCACCATGATGTTGCTGAAGTTCTTCGATTCTTTGGTTCCCCGATAAACAAGATAAGTGATCAGCAGGTTTATCACTACCGCCGGAAGGTCAAAAATAATTCGTAAACCGCCAACTACGGGAGCATTGTTCCATGCGGAAAACCCTTCGCCTGGTTTGCCTTCGAGAAATGCCGCATGAGCCGATTTGTAGTTTATCGTAAGCCATTCCGGCAAATGAAGGTGGAAACTTTCCAAAAGATTGGTGAAATAGCCGCTCCAGGAAAAGGCAATGTATATGTTGCCTATAGAGTATTCCATGATCAGCGCCCAGCCGATAATCCATGCGAACAATTCCCCAAAAGAAACATAGGCATAAGTATAGGCGCTTCCGGAAACGGGAACGCGCGATGCGAATTCGGCATAGCACATTGCAGTAAATCCGCAGGCTATCGCACAAATCACATACAGTAAAGTTACTCCCGGGCCGCCTGAAAAACAGGCGTTTCCGATAGCGCTGAAAGTTCCGCCCCCGATGATTGCTGCAATTCCGAAGAACGTCAGGTCGCGCACACCAAGAACCCGATGAAGGTCGTAATGCTCTACGTCACTGCCCTGTTTCAGGATTGTTGTTGTCGGTTTGCGCCTGAATAAGCCTGAGAAATTCATGTTGTCCTGATTTATTGCGAACAAATATATAAAACCATCTCACATATCGTAACATCGCTTTATAAGATAACCCGATACTATGGCGAAATAAGAAATTATAATCTTTACCTTTAAGTATTGAAAAAGATTCAGGCTACTTTTGCTTCAAATAAATTAAACAACTATCCTATGTCATTAGTCGGAAAGAAATTCCCAAACATTGCGGTTGACGCTATTTCAGAAATGGGCGATAACCTGAAGATAAATATCTTTGAAGAAGCTGTGAACAACAACAAAAAAGTGCTTGTTTTCTGGTATCCGAAGGATTTCACTTTCGTATGCCCTACTGAGCTTCATGCTTTTCAGGCGGCACTTCCAGAATTTGAAAAAAGAAACACCATCGTTATCGGCGCATCATGTGACACCAATGAAGTGCATTTTGCATGGCTGAACACGCCGAAAGACAATGGCGGCATCGAAGGCGTTACCTATCCGATCCTTGCAGATACAAACCGTAATCTTTCAAATATCCTGGGCATTCTTGATATTGAATCAACCAGCTACAGTGAAGAAACTGATTCCGTGATTATTGAAGGTTCGAACGTTACCTATCGTGCCACGTACCTGATTGATGAAACCGGAAAAATATTCCACGAAAGCGTAAACGATATGCCGCTCGGAAGAAATGTAAACGAATACCTGAGGCTGGTCGACGCTTATACGCACGTTCAGCAAAAAGGGGAAGTATGCCCTGCAAACTGGGAAGAAGGAAAAGAAGCGATGGCCGCCACAAGGGAAGGCGTTGCATCCTACCTGAGCAACTAATTAAATAACATCGCCATGCTTATAGAACTCAATGAGGATACTCTCCAGGATATCGTTGCGAAAAACCGGAAGGTTGTCGTACAGTATTCGGCATCGTGGTGCGGAAACTGCAGGATCATGAAGCCGAAGTTCAAGAAACTGGCTTCTGAAAATGAAGATGTTGCTTTTGTGATTGTGGATGCTGAAAAATCTCCTGAATCCCGCAAAATGGCCAATGTCAGCAACCTGCCTACTTTCGCAGCATTTGTCAACGGACAACTGGTAAACCAGACACAGACCAACAAAGCGGAAGTACTCACAGAACTTGTGGGTGAAATAACGGCAAACTAACATGAAGCTACCTGTAATAAAACACCTTACGCAATTCATCCAGGACAACGATGAGGATTATATTATTGAAGCCATCGAAGTTCTTGAGGCGCTTACCGAAGTTCCTTCACTGAAAGATGAGGAACTTGATGTTGTAGGTGAACTGATCTCCAATATGTACGGCGCGCTCGAAGTGAACAAGATGATTCGCGAAGGAGCCGATAAAAAACAGGCGCTTAACAGTTTTATGATGCGTGTGCTGGGTGCGATAGACAAATAGTTATTCCCTTCAAATAAAAAGCCTTTAAGAAATTAAAGGCTTTTTCTTGTTTATATACCACATTCCTTATCCCAAAGCGCTTTCAGGCCGTTGCAAACCTTTCAGATGCCGAATAATTCCATAAATTTGCGGTCAAACAGTATCAAATGGCATTAGTACAACTCGGCGGGAATCCTGTAACTACCAATGGTCAGTTGCCTGCAACAGGAAGTCCGGCACCTGGCTTCACACTTATAAAAAACGATCTTTCCGAAATTTCATTAAAAGAATTTCAAGGTACGCGACTGGTAATGAACATCTTTCCCAGTATCGACACCAGTACATGCGCCACGTCTGTACGAAAATTCAACCAGCAGGCATCAGCACTTCAAAACACGAAAATCCTCTGCATTTCACGTGATTTGCCATTTGCCCAAAAACGATTTTGCGGTGCCGAAGGAATTGAAAATGTCCTCACCCTGTCAGATTTCCGTGACGGAAAATTCGGAAAAGACTATGGCATAGAAATGCTAGCCGGGAAATTAAAAGGACTTCATGCCCGTGCCGTGGTCGTAACTGACGAAAATGGGATCGTAATCTACAGCGAGCTTGTACAAAATATTTCTGACGAACCTAACTATGCCGCTGCGTTGGCGGTTTTATAATGGACTTCAAAAAAGATACTTCCTTTTACACAGGCAGACTTAAAAGCATCGGCTATGCTGTTAGGGGAGCATACAAACTCGTTACTTCCGAACACAGCATCATGACGCAGTTCTTCATCGCGCTGCTGCTCATTGTCATGGGGTTTTATTTCGACATCAGCGCCACCGAATGGATGTTGCAGATTTTTACCACCGGATTGGTTCTTGCAGTCGAAGGACTCAATACGGCTGTGGAAAAAATATGTGATTTTATCCAGCCGAAATATGATGAACGCATTGGTTTTATAAAAGACATTGCCGCCGGGGCAGTACTTTTTGCGGCGTTGGCGGCAATGGCCATCGGTGTAATCATATACGTTCCTAAAATTTTATGACCGGAAAAAAGTAATTTATCTATTTTTACAGCAATTCAGCGTAAATATGGCAAAAACGGCAAAAGCGGAAGCAACCGACAAAAAAAATACTACACCAAAAAAAGCATGGAAAATCACCCGCCAACACAAAGTGGTTGTGGGCGTGCTGCTTGTTCTTTTTTCGGTAGCACTGCTCCTGGCCTTCATTTCCTATTACATTTATGGTCGGTCCGATCAAAGTGCGGTTGGTGCGCTTGGAGACCGAAGTGAAACTGCCAACAACTGGCTTGGGAAATTCGGCGCTTATCTTGCCGATATCTTTGTTTATCGCGGATTCGGCGCAGCTTCCTTTCTTTTTGTAAAGCTGTTTTTCCTTACAGGTTCATTTCTCGTCCTTGATATTTCGCTGAAAAAACTGAAAAACATCTGGTTCTGGGATTTATTTGTCATTGTCATCGCATCAATATTCCTGGGATTCTTTGCGACTTCACTGCCGGAACTGGGCGGTGTTGTGGGTTACGAAATGAATTTATTCCTGCAGGATTATGTCGGTAAAACGGGAACCTTACTCCTGCTGGTTTTCGGGATCATTGTTTACCTGATATTCAAAATCCAGGTTTCCCCTGACACCATTAAATCCTTCTTCGAGAGATCCAAAAAAGAGATTGATGAAGATTTGCAGATGAGGCCTGCTCCTGTTGCAGCAACGGATACAGCCGCTTATAATCTCGAAGAATTCGCAGTTGCGGAAGACGAAGATGAAGAAGATGAAATCCTCGAGCCGGTGCTCAAACCTGTCTCAAAATTTGAGATTAACCGCGAAGCGCTCAAACCCACAATTGCACACGCTTCTGAAATCATGCTCGAAACCCTGCCAAAAGCGGCACCTTTGATGGCCGCGCCTGTCCATGCCCCGGAGCTCATCCATACTAATGATGAGGCATTCGTTATTGAAAAGGCTGCAGAGGAAGACGTAATCGAGGAAAATCTCGCTGCAAAGCTGGTGGCCGACTTCGGGTTGTTTGATCCAACGCTTGATCTGCCGAACTATAAATTTCCGACACTCGATTTATTAAAGGAATATTCTACCGGCGGAATCACCATCAATCAGGAAGAACTTGAAGAAAACAAAAACCGGATAGTAGAAACGCTGCGGAATTATAAAATTGAGATTGCACAGATCAAGGCGACCGTTGGCCCGTCAGTTACGTTATACGAAATTGTACCTGAAGCCGGCATCAGGATTTCCAAAATCAAAAGCCTTGAAGATGATATCGCGCTGTCGCTTTCGGCGCTTGGCATCAGGATCATCGCCCCGATTCCTGGCAAGGGAACCATTGGTATCGAAGTTCCGAACAAGAACCCGACCATGGTCTCGATGAAAAGCGCTATCGGTTCGGCGAAATTTCAGGAAGCCGAAATGGAGCTTCCGATTGCACTCGGCAAAACAATTTCAAATGAAACGTTTGTTGTAGACCTTGCAAAAATGCCACACCTTTTGATGGCGGGCGCAACAGGACAAGGGAAATCGGTGGGATTAAATGCCGTGCTGACATCGCTCCTGTATAAAAAACACCCGGCCGAGGTCAAATTTGTACTTGTCGATCCAAAGAAGGTCGAACTTACACTATTCAATAAAATTGAAAGGCATTACCTGGCGAAGCTTCCTGATGTTGAAGATGCGATCATTACCGATAATAACAAAGTCATCAATACGCTGAACTCGCTTTGCGTTGAGATGGACAACCGTTATTCGCTGCTGAAAGATGCGATGGTGCGGAACATCAAAGAATACAACGAAAAGTTCCGCGCCCGGAAACTCAATCCTGAGAACGGGCATCAGTTTCTTCCGTATATCGTACTGGTTGTTGACGAATTTGCAGATTTGATCATGACGGCCGGAAAGGAAGTCGAAACCCCGATTGCCAGGCTTGCACAACTGGCACGTGCTATCGGAATCCACCTCATTATTGCCACACAGCGCCCATCGGTCAATGTAATTACAGGGATAATCAAAGCGAATTTCCCTGCAAGGATTGCCTTTCGTGTAACTTCAAAAATCGATTCCAGGACTATCCTTGATACTCAGGGTGCCGATCAATTGATTGGGCGCGGCGATCTTTTGTATACCAATGGGAACGATATCGTGCGCGTACAGTGTGCCTTTGTTGACACGCCCGAGGTGGAAAGGATTACAGAGTTCATTGGTTCACAAAAAGCTTATGCGAATGCTTACCTTCTTCCTGAGTTCATTGGGGAAGATAGTGGCATTAATCTTGATATCGACATTTCGGAAAGGGATTCACTCTTTCGTGATGCCGCCGAAGTTATCGTATCAGCACAACAGGGTTCGGCTTCACTTTTACAACGAAAACTTAAATTGGGTTACAACCGCGCCGGAAGGCTTATCGATCAGCTGGAGGCTGCCGGAATTGTTGGCCCGTTTGAAGGAAGCAAGGCGAGGAGCGTTAACATTCCGGACCTTTCATCACTGGACCAGTTTTTTAACAATGAACAAAATAATCAGTAGAATGGAATTGATGCAAAAACAATACGTACGTAATAATTTTCTTAAAAGGAGCAAAACACTTGCGCTGATGGCATTGTTGCTCCTTTTCGGTTTTAATACATACGCACAGGATAAAAAAGCAAAAGACCTGCTGGATCAGGTTACTGCGAAGATCAAAAGCTATGATAACATCGTTATTGACTTCCGATATGCACTAAATAATGCAAAGGAAAACATCAACCAGGAAAGTAGAGGAAATGTAACACTCAAAGGAAACATGTATGTCCTGAACTTTATGGGTGTCACCAAAATATTCGATGGGAAAAAGACTTATACCATCAACCCTGAAGACGAGGAAGTGAGTATTTCGAAGTTTGATGAAAAAGACGAAAACGCCATTACGCCTTCCAAGATGCTGACGTTTTTTAATTCGGGTTATAAATATTCCTGGGACATCCTCCAGAACGTTAAAGGACGGAAAATACAATACATTAAGCTCCTCCCGATATCTTCAAAAGATCAGCGCAAGGAAATTCTCCTGGGGATTGATATCCAGACCAAACACATCTACAATCTTATCGAACTCGGACGCAACGGCACCAAAACCACACTCACTGTTAATTCTTTTAAAACCAATCAGCCGTTATCCAAAAATCAGTTTACCTTTGCCGAGAGTAAGTACCCGAATTACTACGTCAATAAGTTAGATTAATCGCTGGTGAAGATACTGGACCGATACATCCTGAAAAGCTTCATAGTTACATTTGCCACGGTATTTGTAATCCTCTTCCTGATTTTTATATTGCAGACAGTCTGGCTTTTTATTGGCGAACTTGCCGGAAAAGACCTAGACCTGATCCTGATCATCAAGTTCCTGATGTTCAAAATGCCGAGCATTGTTCCGCTGGTCTTGCCGCTCTCGATCGTATTATCATCTATTATGACTTTCGGAAGCTTTGCCGAAAACTACGAGTTCGCCGCCATGAAATCGGCTGGCATATCATTACAAAGGGCTATGGGTGCCCTTTCTGTTTTTATACTTTTGCTTGCCCTCGCCTCTTTCGCCTTCGCGAATAATGTGATCCCTTATGCCGAATACAAGTTCATCAACTTCCGGAGAAACATTGCACAGGTAAAACCCACCATGGCCATTGCCGAAGGCCAATTCAGTGATATCGGGACCTACAACATCAAGGTAAATAAAAAATCGGGCGAAAACGGCAACTTCCTGCACGATGTAACGATTCACAAAAAAGGACGGCTTGAAAGCGGCAACAGTACTGTGATAAAGGCCAAAGACGGGGAACTCATCAGCAATGAAGATTCGAACATCCTGAAGCTCGTCCTGAACAACGGATATTATTATGAAGATGTCTTACCTAAAAAATACGAGGAACGGAAAAAACTTCCTTTTGCCAAAAGTTCGTTCAAAAGATATATCATCAACATCGACCTTTCAAAACTGAACAAGACCAACCTTAACGAGGAACAGATTACCAACACCAATACGATGCTGAATGTGGCAGAGCTGAATTACACGCTCGATTCGCTGGATTCAGATTTCGATAAAGACATTATATCTTTCTCAGATAATATTTACATGCGTACCGGGATTGTAAATCTCAGCGCAAGCAGGAATTTGAGTAAAGCCCCGGCTTCGAATAAAACACCACCTCAGGACTTGCTTTCCAGGCTGCCGAACAAGGAAAAAGCGGCAATCCTGAAAGTTGCGGCAGGCAATGTAAGCAACATCAATTTCAGTATTGACAGCTCCAGGATCGAGATGGAAAACAAACAGAAAAACATTAATAATCACTGGATAGCGCTGTTTGACAAGTTCGTCATTGCCTATTCCTGTTTCCTTATGTTCTTTATCGGAGCACCGCTTGGGGCGATTATCCGCAAGGGCGGACTGGGGCTTCCGATTGTTTTTGCCGTGCTGATTTTTATCATATTCCATTTTATAAATACCTTTGGGAAGAAAGTAGCCCAGGAGAACGGAATCACGCCATTCATGGGGACATGGATGTCATCGTTCGTGCTTACGCCACTGGCTGTGCTGCTTACGTACCGGGCGACGAATGATATCGGGCTGATCAATATGGACATCATCCTGCAGCCTTTCCAGAAACTCGTCAAAAAAATATTTCCATCGACAGAAAATGAATAACATGCCAGAAATGATGCAGGTTTCCACCGAAACAATCCAACTGAATACCATTGAAGAAGCCATTGAGGATATCCGTCAGGGCAAGGTGATTATTGTAGTTGATGATGAAGACCGCGAAAATGAAGGGGATTTTGTTGCCGCTGCAGAAAAAGTCACCCCTGAAATGATCAACTTTATGGCGAGGCATGGCCGCGGACTGATTTGTGCGCCGCTGACAGAGAAACGCTGTAAGGAACTCGGACTCTCGGTTATGGTGAACAACAACACCGATCCGATGGAAACGGCTTTTACGGTCTCGGTAGACTTACGCGGAGACGGCGTTACCACCGGTATTTCTGCTTCTGACAGAGCCAAAACAGTACTTGCGCTTGCCAACGAAAACACGAAACCACATGATCTCGCTCGCCCCGGACATATATTTCCGCTGATCGCGAAACAGGGTGGCGTACTCAGAAGAACCGGGCATACTGAGGCGGCAATAGATTTTGCAAGGCTTGCAGGCTTTAAACCTGCCGGGGTCATTGTCGAGATCATGAACGAAGACGGCTCTATGGCGAGATTGCCCGAGCTTGTAGAAGTAGCCAGAAAATTCGATCTGAAACTTGTTTCCATTGAAGCCCTTGTAGCATACCGGATGCAGCACGACAGCCTCATCGTGAAAAAAGAAGATTTTGATATTGAGACTAGGTTCGGGAATTTCAGATTGAGGGCGTATCAACAAACGACAAATAAACATATCCATATCGCCTTGACAAAAGGCACGTGGAATATTGGGGATGCCGTTTTGACAAGAATTAATTCAACTTCTGTAAATAACGACATACTGGGCACGCTTACAAATAATGCAGACCAGAAGCTTGACGATATGTTTCGCCTGATCAATGACGAAGGACAGGGTGCGGTGCTTTTCATCAATCAGGAATTGCAGCCGGCCGACCTGCTGAACAGGATTACAGAACTGAAAACACTGCAGGCAAAAGGTATATTTAAAGCGCCACAAGTGAAGATGGATATTAAGGATTTTGGTATCGGAGCGCAGATATTGCATGATATAGATATATCGAAAATCAGGCTTATATCAAATACCGAGCAGGCGAAGCGCGTGGGAATGATAGGTTATGGGCTGGAAATCAAAGAGTATGTATCCTATTAATAAAGCTATTGAAACAAAGACATCTTTTTATTGCAAATAGTTTTTGCAAAATGAAAAAGCTTGTTATATTTGCAACCGCTAACGGAAACGGAAGCAGACTGGAGGAATGGCAGAGTGGTCGATCGCGGCAGTCTTGAAAACTGTTGACTGTAACAGGTCCGGGGGTTCGAATCCCTCTTCCTCCGCAAAGAAAAACCGAAACTAACGTTTCGGTTTTTTTGTTTACAGGCTTTCCTGAAGGCAATCCCTTTTTCACCGAAAATTTCTATCGGCTGTAGCTAAAACGTCTTACTTATATAAAAAAAAGCCCCTCCGTTTCCGAAGGGACTTAACTCAAATTATTGTTTTAAGGGTTATCTCTTTACAACCCTCAGTGTCCTGACATTCTCGCCCTGGCTCACAATCACGTTGTAAACCCCTGACGGATACCTGTCGCCCACTTCAAGTGTCTCGATTGCCGACATCCCGATGCTCCTTGTTTCAAGAAGCCTTCCTGTCATATCATAAACCTTAACGTTCACTGATTGCTCAGCAGGTGTGGTCACTGCGATCTTGAAGCTTTCCGCAAAAGGGTTAGGATAAGCAACAGCCGAGAATGCTTTCGCTGTCTCTGCCTTCACATTCTCCGGCCTTGCTGCTCCAGGTGCTGTGATCTCACAGGCATCTCCGTATGGAGAATAAACCCCGCTTGTCATCAGCGCCACGCGAACCCCATATTGTGCCCCGGCAACATATCCAGGAACCATGTTGAAGTTGAACCAGTGCAACGGACGGTCAATAGTCGTTACAACGTTTGTGGTCATGTTGGTGATCTCAAACCTGTAAGAAGTTACACGCTCATAGTTGGTTGTCGAAACC
>DASWML010000001.1:0-126199 GCA_036399795.1 Flavobacterium sp. | reverse complement strand
CAGCAATTGAGTTTTAGCCAGTGTTGGTGGCTCGTTGCAATATTCGAAGTAATTGCGCCAAACATCGAGTATCGGTTAAGAGCGCGCTGCCTATTTTATCCAAACATCAGTTGAAGAACGACAAAA
The DNA here is from genome assembly GCA_036399795.1 of Flavobacterium sp. GTDB lineage: Bacteria > Bacteroidota > Bacteroidia > Flavobacteriales > Flavobacteriaceae > Flavobacterium. The sequence continues at coordinate 126,073 of DASWML010000001.1, read as the reverse complement.
AACATTATTTTGTTTGTCACGTAAACTATGTTGAGTAACATTGGTGCAACAACATTAAGTTACTATTTTAGCGATATAATTCAGCAAACGAGTTTCGCCAAATACATCAAATTCAATTGATGTTTTTTGGAAACGAGAATTGAGCGCAATTTGAAAATCTACAGCATCCGTTAAGCGGTCTGCCGCAATGGCCACCAACGTTCTCGCATTTGCTCGAGTGCCGGAAATGCTAGTTCATAGCCGCTAATGTAGAACAATTTTGCCTTACCTGAGTAGCCTCTGCAAGGGCAAAAAAAGGCATTGAGTGAATGCAGTGTTGTGAGCCGTTAAAATCGTGAAAGATAGGCTACTAAGGCTATTCCACCAATTGCTGCGACACGATATCCAAGCTTTTGATAAAAGCTCGATTTATTTTTAGAATACTTAAATAGTGATACGAGACCAATCAAAACTAAGCTAGACAAGCCGGTTAACAATATAATAGCTGCGCCAGGCCAATGCATAATCCGGAACAAAATTCCAGTAAGCGTTGTTGATAATGATATTCCAGTTGCGACACTTCCTAAAACTCTTAACGGGTTAGTTCTTTTAAATTCAAAGTTTTCAACAGCAACAACTTTGTCATCTTTAAATAAAAAATAGCTCGCTCCCATATAAAACATACCAAGAATAGGAACAAAGACGACAGACAACATTGCTCCTCCGGGAATGTGGAAAAGTTTGAGCATCAATGACACTACGATAATTACTACAAGGATTTTTTCGGCTTGTTTCATATGTTCGGTTCTTTGGTTTTTATTAATGGCGCACAACGTTCTCGCATTTGCTCGAGTGCCGGAAATGCATGTTCATAGCTGCTAATGTAGGACAATTTTGCCTCACCTGCGTAGTCTCGGCAAGGGCAGAAGCAGGCATTGAGTGAATGCAGGGTTGGCAGCAGGTTTAGCTTCGTGTCGTTTTGATAAAGATTTCCTTGAGTTGAGTTATAGAAAAAGGCCTCGTAATGAAGCCTTAAAATAGTTTTACCGAGTTCCGCTAAAAGGAGGATTATTAGGCGGTGGTGGCATAATTGTTTTAGGAATAGATTCAAAGAGATTTTTCATTTCTCTAGCTTTAGTTTTTGCTTTGTCTGCCTCAGCGTTAGTTGCCGCAACATCCTGAGAATTCCCGCTTTGCACATTTGGCCGTTCTGTTAAAGTTGCAGCATCCATTTTTTTCTGAATACCCGTTGGAGCCGTGCTCGCGATCAATTGACTTTCCTGTGCTAATGTTCCAATCGTCGATCCCACAACCAAAAATAAAATATAGTATAGCTTTTTCATGTCCATCGATTTAATATTTAAAGGTAATCCAGCACTACCCCAAAGATGTTACAACTTACCCCTCTTGGTTTTACATAATTCTGTGAATATGCAATATTTCAGGTGAAATTTTAGGTTTGACAGTGCATGAGGATTGGACTTATTAGTAGCGAGAGCCTAGTTCACAAATGTTTATAGTACGTGAGCTTTTCAAAACTTGCTGCCAACGTTCTCGCATTTGCTCGAGTGCCGGAAATGCTAGTTCATAGCTGCTAATGTAGGACAATTTTACCGTACCTGCGTAGTCTCGGCAAGGGCAGAAGCAGGCATTGAGTGAATGCAGTGTTAGCTGAAGCTTTTAATTTTGATTAAATATTTTTGATTTAACTTTTACGTCATACAAATAAAGTAAACTCGTGAGAACGACAAATAGTAAGAGTTTAAAAACTAATCCTACGACTAATTCGGAGGTGCTCATATTCATGCGATAGCTACTTGGTAAATAGTCTCTATGAAATGAGGTAATTAATATAACAAATTGTTCTACTGTGATGATAAAGACTAGTGCAATAAGAATTCGTAAAACAATTTGCTTTCTTACTTTTTTAAGTCTCAAAATCTGCGAAAGAATGATATAAAGTAAAGGTTGCAACCAGTATCCAAACCAATACGGTCCGAACATTCTTTGCGTCATACCTAATCGATCGTCTGGCGCTCCTTCAATGTATGCACTTAATACAACAGCAATCCAAACTAAGAAGAATATAATCCCGCTATAAACTACCGTCTTGCAAGCATATAAGTCAAATGTTTTGACAATGGCCTTTCGTGAACAAAGGGATAGAATCAAATATAAGATTGAACAAAGTCCAAAAGCGATAAATATGTCAACTCGAATAATTTCTAAAATGAGATATAATGTTTCATTCATGGTTTTTATGCCGTCTTTTCAAAAGTTTCAGCTAACTCCTTTATACCCTCACAAAACATCCCATAAAACTTCCACAGTGGAATGATAGGCGAAGGTTTTAGCTTTTTTGTATCAGCATCAATATTAGTCAAAATGCTTTACATGTCAAAGGGATTGCGAATATTCTGCACCGATGTCTCAGTCACATGAGTATAGATCATGGTGGTCTTCGGACTGCTGTGACCCAGCAAATTCTGAATATATCGAATGTCCGTGCCATTTTCCAGCAGATGTGTGGCAAAACTATGTCGCAGGCAATGCAGCGTCACCCGTTTTTTTATTCCTGCCCTTACCACTGCGTGCTTCAGCATTTCCTGTGCAGCACGCGAAGAAAACTGCTCCCGGATCATCCCTTCAAATAAATATTTTTTTGGCTTGTAAATCTTGTAATACTCCCGCAAGAGCATCAGCATCTTATGCGACAAGAGCGTATACCGGTCTTTTTTTCCCTTTGCACATTTTATATGAATCAGCATCCGGTCACTGTCAATGTCAGTAAGTTTCAAGTTCAAAGCTTCGCTTATACGGAAGCCGCCGGAATAAATCAGACTCAATAATGCCTTGTGCTTCATATTGGTCGTACAGTCAAGAATGCGCCGCACTTCCTTCATGCTAAGCACAATCGGCAACTTCTTCTCCCTTTTAGGACGTTCCAGATTCATGATCTCAACATCAAGCTCCAGATATAAAAGATATTGCTTGATAGCATTGATTGCTTGGTTCTGGTACGAAATCGACTTCTTCGGGGCAACAATAAATTCATAATTGAATTGCGATACAGTCCTTGCAGTTATCTCGTCCAGATTACGGCGGCGCACATACTTCAGGAAGAAGATCACCAAAGACACGTAGCTCTCAATCGTACAACCGCTATAACGCTTCGCAGTAAGCCACCGCTTAAACTTGTCAGCATTGGTAAGTTCGTCAGGATTTAAATGTACCGCATTCAGATTATAGAAATGACGGGCAGAATTCTCGTCCAGCAAGTCACGGTCAATACTGGCAATAGGATGTAAGAGGTTAATTGCGCGTGCGACATTTTCATCGGAATATTTCAGATACCAGAATTCACGAGTCTGACTCCAATTCGCCTGAAGTTCGATCTTTATTATATCTGCAAGATGATAATGACTTGCCCTGATGCTCAACACCTCCTGTTCGCGGTGAAAAGTACGATCCAGCGCTACGGCCGGAAGTTCATTGATTGGCATATATAGATGTTATTGGCTTGTACTACACGAAGATATAAAATTTTGATGATTTTTTCGGGAGCTGTTTCCTGCTGTCCGTTCTATCTTTTGCGCCGTTGCACTCCGCAAAAGGATGCCACTTCCATCAGGGCTAGGGCTTTAACCATACGATCAAACAATCATTTTTGTAGGTTTATAATTATAAAATAATATAAAATATGCGTTTTATCGTTAAAATAGAGCATTTTATCGATGATGTATAAATTTTTTGATTTATGTTTGCCTCACCTAAATTAAAACAATAACGAAAAACTACGCACATGGCAGTTATCAGACTAATGCTCGAAAAAGACGGAGAGTCTTTAAATTACACGCTCGTAACCACCGAGCGCAGTAATGCCGAAGGGAACTATGGTGCAAGCTTGCTCGATATGCATCTCAACCCGGTTTACACATTTCTTTCGCCGGCGCGAAACGAAGTGCTAAAAAAACTTAACGAATATATGTCGGCCACCGGAATGCAGAACATCACTGGCTATGAAGGGCTTATCCCGTATGACCTCAAGGAGATGCTTATTCGGGAAAGGGCAGACGCATAAAACCGGCACAATAAATTTTCAAATAATCAAGTTAATGTAGCAAATGGAAAATAAAGACTTTTTAGCGGCAGCTGAAGCATTGGCATTACAGCATCAGAATGATGAGATGTCAATGGCGTTTTTAAAAGCTTATCGCAAAGAAGATAGGGATGATGAAGAATGCCTGAAACTGGCCGACCGGCTGATCATCAGGCTGATAGAAATAAATGAGTAACAGTTAAACCGGAAGCAACAACTTCCGGTTTATTTTTTCAGGAAAGATATAAGTCCTTTAAAATAAGCGTCCTGATCGTCATACATGCTCATATGGCTTCCGTTTTTGCACAAAAGGAAATCGGCGTCCGGAATCTGCGTACTCATCCACTTCATATATTCGGGATCCATTGTATCATGTGTTGCCCCAATCACCAAAGCAGGGATTTTAATATTCTTCAGTTCTTTGCTCACATCCCATTTTTCTAATTTTCCCGAGATTCCAAATTCGCTCGGTCCTTGCATGGAAACATAGAGTTCTGCATTCGTCTTCCCAAGAGATCGCGCAACAGGTTCGGGCCATTCAGCCAGTCGTATAACATGTTTCGAATAAAAGTGTTTCTTTAGCAATTCCATGTATTGCGGGTTCGAGAAATCTCCGCGTTTCTCAATATCGCGAATGGTTTGCAGCACAGCAGGATCCATTTGCTTTGCCAGTACATTGTCGGCATATTTCCCATATTCAGGGCCGCTGGCCATCATGTTTGAAATAATCAGCCCTTTCATGTTCTGTTGATATTTCAGCGCATATTGCATCGCCAGGATTCCGCCCCAGGAATGTCCGAGAAGATAGAAGTTGTCTTTGCTAAGGTTCAGCGCTTTTCTTACCTGTTCCACTTCCTCAACATACCGGTTCAGATCATAAAGCGATGTGTCTTTGGGATTGTCAGAATTACCGCATGCGAGCTGGTCATAATAAATAAATTCAATGCCTTCGGCAGGCAGGAAGTTTTCGAAACATTCAAAATATTCATGTGTAGCGCCAGGCCCGCCGTTGAGCAGGAGGACTTTTATTTTTGGATTGTTGCCGAAACGTTTTGTCCATACATTGAAAGTACCTTTTGGTGTTTGTATGGGAACGACTTTTATTCCGCCGGTTTGGATACTGTCAGGTGTGCGGGCGAAATAGCCACTGTTGGGGTTGGCTTGATTGCTGTTGTTTCCGCTGTTATTACAGGAAAACATCAGGAGCATGATACTGAAAAATGTAAAGATCCTGATCATTTATGAGGGTTTAAAGGAATTGGGAGTTCATGCTGCCGGCTTCCGTCCTGAGCGCTGGGTTCAAATAAAATTACATGAAGTACAGAATTCTCGAGTTCTTTATCGACTGAGATGCTGAACGTGAAATTTCCCCATTCCGGGGCGCCGGCATCGGTCATTTCGTGGCCTGTTGCAATTTCTATATGTCCGTTTTCGACAACCCAACTGAATGCAGCTTCAAAAACTTGTGCCTGGCCGCTGACATCATACTTTCCGGGAGCCGTTTTTTTTACTGTCACTTCCCGAAACCGTTCATTGGCATATTGTTTTGCTTTCGGGGGTTCGGGCAGCGCCTTTTGCAGATCGACCGGCTTGTCCAGCGGCTTTCTGTCCTGACATGCAGTTAATAGTATAAATAGGAAAAGTAGTGTTGCTCTCATAAATAACCTGTATAATGCTAATTTAAATAATTTCCTGCAGATGGCGAGTCAAAATTTAAAGGTTTGTCTGAGGCCGCGTTAGGGATTGAAGCAAAGTGCCGCGCACTGCGGAAAGCCCGGCCCGCAGATTGATGGTTGCGGGATGAACGAAACGCCGCGCTGCGGGCAACGCCCAAAAAAATGCCAAGTTGTCATATACATATTGAAGTTTCTGACAATTTTCTGTAATTTTTTCCAGCGGCATAAAGATTGACAAAAGGCGGCAGATTCAAAACGAACTTTAATCTAAAAATAATAAAAACATGGGTAAGATAATTGGAATTGACCTTGGTACCACAAACTCCTGCGTTTCCGTAATGGAAGGAAGCGAGCCGGTAGTTGTGCCAAATGCTGAAGGAAAAAGAACTACGCCTTCGGTGATCGCTTTTGTTGAAGGCGGCGAAATCAAAGTTGGCGATCCTGCAAAAAGGCAGGCGGTAACCAACCCGAAAAAAACCATTGCTTCCATAAAGCGTTTTATGGGAAACAAATATTCTGAGAGCCAGAAAGAGGCAGGACGTGTTCCTTATACTGTTGTAAAAGGTGACAATGACACGCCGCGTGTTGACATCGACGGACGCCTTTATACTGCACAGGAATTGTCGGCTATGACGCTTCAGAAAATGAAAAAAACTGCCGAGGATTATCTTGGGCAAACTGTAACCGAAGCGGTAATTACCGTTCCTGCTTACTTCAATGATGCGCAACGCCAGGCTACAAAAGAAGCCGGTGAAATTGCCGGATTGAAAGTAATGCGTATCATCAACGAGCCGACAGCGGCAGCGCTTGCTTACGGACTCGATAAAAAAGGCAAAGACCAGAAAATTGCAGTTTATGACCTTGGTGGCGGTACTTTCGATATCTCGATCCTTGAATTGGGCGATGGCGTTTTCGAAGTACTTTCTACAAACGGGGATACGCACCTTGGCGGTGACGATTTCGATCAGGAGATCATTGACTGGCTGGCAGATGAATTTAAATCTGAAGAAGGCGTTGACCTGCGTCAGGATCCGATGTCGCTTCAGCGATTGAAAGAAGCTGCCGAAAAAGCGAAGATCGAACTTTCGTCTTCACAACAAACAGAAATCAACCTGCCATACGTGACAGCTACAGCTTCAGGTCCAAAACACCTTGTAAAAACACTGACACGTGCAAAATTTGAGCAACTGACCGACACGCTTGTAAGGCGTTCAATGGATCCTGTGGCGAAAGCGCTTAAAGATGCGGGCGTTTCAAAATCCGACATTGATGAAGTGATCCTTGTTGGTGGTTCGACACGTATTCCTAAAATCCAGGAAGAAGTTGAGAAATTTTTCGGAAAGAAACCTTCAAAAGGTGTAAACCCTGACGAAGTTGTGGCAATTGGCGCTGCCATCCAAGGCGGCGTACTTTCAGGTGATGTAAAAGATGTATTGCTTCTTGATGTGACCCCGCTTTCACTTGGTATTGAAACCATGGGCGGTGTGATGACAAAACTTATCGAAAGCAACACAACCATCCCAACTAAAAAATCACAGGTTTTCTCGACTGCCGCAGATTCTCAGCCGAGTGTTGAAATCCATGTGTTACAGGGAGAAAGGGCAATGGCTACCGATAATAAAACAATCGGACGTTTCCACCTTGACGGAATTCCGCCTGCGCCAAGAGGCGTTCCTCAAATTGAAGTTACTTTCGATATTGATGCAAACGGTATCATTAAAGTATCTGCAACAGATAAAGGAACAGGTAAATCGCACGACATCCGTATCGAAGCTTCTTCAGGCTTAACCCAGGAAGAAATCGAGAGGATGAAGAAAGATGCCGAAGCAAATGCAGAAACAGATCGTCAGACCAAAGCGCGTATCGAGAAATTGAACGAGGCTGACGGTATGATTTTCCAGACAGAAAGCCAGTTGAAAGAACTTGGTGACAAACTTTCTTCTTCAAATAAAGAAAGCATCGAGTCGGCACTTTCAGAACTGAAATCAGCTCATGAGTCGCAGGACCTTGATAAGATACAGCCTGCACTTGACAGGATCAACGAAGCGTGGAAAAATGCTTCTGCAGAAATGTACAGCCAGGGCGGCGCTCAGCAGGAGCAAGGCCAGCCGCAGCAAGACCAGCCACAAGGTGAAGCTTCAGGCGATAATGTACAGGATGTAGATTATGAAGAGGTTAAATAATCGAGAATAAAAGTAAAAGCCCCGGTAATTCCGGGGCTTTTTTATTTTAGAGTATTTTCAATTTCCATTAAATTATTCAACTTTCATCCGAACTTCGCCTACTTTTCCTATCCTTTGCTGGGATATTTTAGGTTTGAGCTGACTCTCGATCCTGTAGAATTTTTCTTCGGTTATCTTAAGTTCAACAGGCTTGGTTTGCCCTTCGACTGCAATCAGCAGCATGTCGTTCTGCCGCGCGGTAACCTGAAATTGTCCATTTTGATCTGTCTTTGTATGAACCACGCCGTTAATGCCGATATGTACTCCCACAATTGGATTTCCTGTAGGATCAACTACAGCGCCTTCAATCGTCCGCTTTTCGAAATAAACCCGCCGTGGCGATCCAAAAACTACCCGACTGCTCGTTTGTGCCTGCGTCATTTGACTTCCAAAACTGAAAAATGCAAATAGAGCTGCAGCGGAAAGCCAAAATGATTTTCTTGTGTTGACTGACAACGGCCTGTCAAGCTGATTATCGTTGAACCTGCCACAGATTTTCTTGTCTGTAGTTAACTGTTTTATGATTTCCTCATCGGAAGAAGACGTGAAATCAAATACTTTTTTACTGCAACTGTCGCAGAACCTGCCTTTTTCAACAGGAGTCATTTCGTTCCAGTTTGCACTGCATGGCTTTGGGATTGTAATTTTTACGTTCATGATTTCAGAATTGGTTACTGAAGATATGATGCGTCAAGAGAGGGAAAGGTTGGAATGGTTGTTATACATCTATATTTCGAATGGAATCCGCTCCTGAATTTTGATCCCTTCAGGCATGGAACATTAACACATTCCTATTGTAATAATAATTTTGATTTACGGTCATGAAGCGTTATTTTTATCGGATAACCTACTTGATATGAAAAAAATAATTTCGTTCCTCATTTTCTTGTCACTAACGCTAAGCACATTTGCGCAAAAAGCCAGGAAGCCCGCGAAATCATCGTCCAAATCAACATTAATCGCGAAAGCCGACAATGTATCGGCTGTATTGCTGGAAACAAAAGGGGCGGTTCCTTTCTTTCTCCTGGTGAATAAAGCGGGAAAAACCGATTCCTTATTGGTAAAAACATTCATTGATAAAAAAGTAATCCCATCTGAAGGAAAACTGACATCCTTCACCGCAAACGGTGATAAGCTGTACCTTTTAACGTGGACAGAAAAATCAGAAACAGGCGACGCTAAAACCAAAATAGAGAAAGCCACCGAAACCCATTCAGAAATATGGAGTGCCGAATCAAAAAAGATGCTCCATTCGAATGTGGGAAAAGTGGTTAATATTACTGAAATTGTATGGCTCGACCCAAACAAGACGGCTTCCAAAACCCAGGACAGGATTCGCCGTGAAGGATTTGAACTTTCACTTTCCCCGGAAGGCGACATTATCCTGAAGAACAAGACACAACAGGACAGGATGACTTATGATGCTGTAGAAAAGAAATATGTTGCGGTAAAATCGGCTCCATCGGCACAAAAAAAGAAGAAATAAAAAAACCGGCAAATGCGCCGGTTTTTGATTGAGAAGGTTTTTCCTTAAAATCTATCGTGAAGAAACGTGATAAGCTTAGCGGTAAAATCTGCCATCGTTTGTATATCCCAATTTCCATGTCCGCCATTGGCATAGATGTACATCTCGTTGTAAACACCAAACTGGTCCAGCTTTTCTTTTAGTCGCGGCGCCTGTGTTGCAGGAACCAGCGGATCCTGACCACCATAAAACATAATTGTCGCCGGCGATTGTGCAGAAACATGGGTTGCAGGGCTTACTTCAATGAAGACTTCAGGATTTTGCTGGTAATTTACATTGCCCACCAAAGGCAGAAGTCCGTATTGATATAAAGGATTGCCGGTATAAACAGGATCAGTGAAATCAGTTGGCCCGACAATGCTGGCAACAGCTTTTACATCATGACCCGGATCGTAGTGATATGCGTATAACATCGACAAATGTGCTCCGGCGCTCGCACCAATAAAGGCATAATCTTCAGAAATGCTATAGTCGCTGTTTTTCAAATGCTGGACAAGCTTTTCAATATCCTGAATCTGTTTGGGAAATCCGGGACTGGAAGTCGTACCCAGTCGGTAATTCATATTGACGATCGCGTGTTCCGGAAAATTCAATTTTAATGTTGGGATGACATAATTGAAGTCGGCTTTCGAGCCGCCGCTCCAGCCACCGCCGTGTACCAGTATGATGACTTTAGTATCTATATTGCGTGCTGCAGGAAGATAGATATCCATTTTCTGCTCGGCATCATTGCCGTAAGCAACATTTAGGATATCCTGCGCAGGCAGGTTGGGGTTCTGGTTGTTGCTTGCGTTCTCTTCCGACTGGTTGCAGCCGAGCGCGATGAACATCAACAGCATTGGTATTGTGGAGGTTTTCATGCTATTTTTTTGAACAACCATAACTGAAAATCATGCCGAAAAGTATTACCTATCACACTTATATAAAGAAAAGCAAGTATTTAACCTGCCTTTAAGACTATTCTGTAACTCTGATCTCAAACAGCTTATCCCAGTATTTTCCGGTAACGAAAATGGTTTTGGTCTTTGGGTTGTATGCGATTCCGTTGAGCACCTCCGCGTTCGGCGCTTTGAGTTCTTTTCGAAGATCCGCAAGGTTTATTACACCTTCAACGGCGCCGGTTGCGGGATTGATCACGGCGATGGCATCCTTCTGCCAGATATTTCCATAGAATTTCCCGTTGACGAATTCCAGCTCATTGATACTCTTGATTTTGCTTGAGGAAGAATACACATTGATGTAATCAATCATTTTCTGGCTTTCGGGGTTCATCGTCCAGATTTTTTCAGTGCCGTCAGATTGGTAAAGGTTTTTCCCGTCGTTTGTCATTCCCCAACCTTCTATTTTTTTATCGAAAGTAAAGGTTTTTTCAAGCTTCCACGTGTTGGCATTGAAGATAAAACCGGTGTTTTCTTTATACGTCAGCAGATAGATCTTGTTGTTGAAAATCGTAAGCCCTTCACCGAAATACTTTTTCTCAAGTTCCTGGTTTTTAAAGATCTTCCCCGTTTTATAATCATACTTGAAAATCCGGGAGTTGCCATACTGTCCGCCGCTTTCATACAATGTATCGCGATAAAATTCAAGTCCTTCCGTAAACGATGTCATATCGTGAGGATAGGTATTGACAACAGTGTATGTCAAAAGCTTTGGCTGGACATCCGAAACAATTTCGATCCTCTCGGTAGTTTCAGCGTTTTCACCCTCAAAATAAACAAGCGCCTTCAGGTTTTGATAGCCGAATTTCAGGCCGGTGAGATTAAATTCAATCCTTCCGTGGCCTTTTACGGAGCCGGCATTTTTCTCGTTTATATAATAAACAATGCTGTCAATGGTCTTTTTCTGCGGATTCGCGACCTCTAAAATCACTTTATCCGTCGGCTGATATTGCGCTTTAAGGGCTTCACCGTTGAATGTGAAGAGGTTTTCGGCTGATTTGTCCTTGTCGTTACAATTAAAAGCCAATAAAGCTAAGGTACTTATCGACAGTATTTTATATTTATTCATTTAATTCAGGTTAACAGGAAGTTGAGAAATGTGATTTAATTTTATGACGCGTTTGCGAAAATACAAAAAGATCGTATATTTGCAACGGCAAGTCCTACACGACCAGCTCCTGCAGAATCCTCCAGGATGGGAACATAGCAAAGGTATGTGGTTGTAGCGGTGCGATGTAGGCCGCTTGCCATTTTTTATTTGTCTTCCCTCGGGAAGATTTTTTATTTTTATACGGTTTTTGAAGCATTTTCCCGCTGTGCGCTTCTATCTTTTTTGCCTCCTTTCCCTGCGGTCAGTTGACAAAAAAGGATAACCGCTTCCATCGGGGCTAGGCTGCTGAATCACCCGAAGCTTTAGCTGTGATTTTAGATACAGCGGCCAGGACAGCCTTTTTTAATAATATTTAACCCTAAAGTCTATATTATGAAAACCATTTTGACCTTGCTGCTGTTTGTTTCAGCAGTTTCTTTTGCCCAAACAGATGTCAAAGCGCAATACAAAGCCTTTGAACAGGAGTTTGAAGCTTACCGGGACAATCCCGAAGTTTCCTCTGAAAACAGTACGATCAAGCCGGCACCATGCGGTCAATATACCCTGAAATATATGATTACCGGAAAGGGATTTGACGAAATAGTAACCGTCCCGCCGGCACGTAAGCTTTGTTTCGACCTGAATAAATTCGACAAAAGTAAAAATCCAAAAGCTCCTGCCGACTGGGAATACGAGATAAAACCGGTCGGAAACCGTTATTATGTCATCCGTGCCGAAAAAAAAGGCGCACAGGGAGTCCAGGAGTTTTATTACTATGAGCGCGCAGTAAAGAAGTAATCACAACCGATCTTAAAGTTTTAGAATAACGTTATAGGCAACCACATAATTATGGGTAAAATAGTACTCATTACAGGCGCTTCATCGGGAATAGGGAAGGCGATAGGCGAATTCCTTCTTGAAAAAGGATTTTCAGTTTACGGGACAAGCCGAAACCCGGAACGTTACACAAACTCAAAATTCCCATTGCTCACGGTTGATGTCAGAGATACTGCAACTATCAAATCAGCCGTGGAAGAAATCATTTTAAAAGCCGGCAGTATCGACGTTGTGATAAACAATGCAGGTGTCGGAATTACCGGCCCGCTGGAGGAAATCCCGACCGAGGAAATAAAAAATAATTTTGACACTAACCTTTTTGGCCCCATCGGGGTGATGAAAGCCGTGCTTCCTCAGATGCGGCTTCAGAAATCGGGGTTGGTCATCAACATCACATCCATTGCGGGTTACATGGGTTTGCCATACCGAAGTGTATATTCCGCGTCAAAAGGCGCACTCGAAATTATCACAGAAGCGCTTCGGATGGAAGTGAAACCACACGGAATAAACATTACGAATATCGCACCGGGAGATTTTGCAACGAATATCGCCGCCGGCCGCTATCACGCCCCGGTTATTCCGGGATCGGCTTATGAAAAAGATTATGGCAACATCCTCAAGATGATGAACGGGCATGTCGAAAGCGGGAGCAATCCTCATGAAATGGCGCAAGCAGTCTACAACATCATTCAGGATCGGAATCCAAAAATTCACTATAAAATCGGCGCTTTTATGCAAAAGTTTTCGATTATACTTAAAAGGATTTTGCCTGACAAAATATATGAGAATATGCTGATGAAACATTATAATCTTAAATAACCTATATAAACAAATTATTCCTTTTATCTTTTTTCGCTATCGCCATCCAGCCTGAAACGGAAGTATGACCCCACCGATATATCGCTTGACTTTACATTTAAAATATAATCGTACTTTTGCGGCGGGATTTCCCGTTATGCCAGCGCGTGAAGGATGGCAGCGAAAAGCCCGAAGCCCGCGAGGACTTGCAGCGTACAGCCTGACCCGCAGGGACACGCCAAAGAAAATTACAACAACACTTAATTCATTTACATGAAATTTTTTATTGATACTGCAAACCTGAACGAAATTAAGGCGGCACAGGCGCTTGGCGTTCTTGACGGTGTAACCACAAACCCATCGCTGATGGCCAAAGAAGGCATCACCGGAAAAAACAACATCCTGAAGCATTATGTAGACATTTGCAATCTTGTTGATGGCGATGTGAGTGCTGAAGTCAATGCCGTTGATTACGACGGGATGATCAGGGAAGGCGAGGAGCTGGCTGACCTGCATCCGCAGATCGTGGTGAAATTGCCGATGACCAAGGAAGGCATCATGGCTGCCAAATATTTTTCGGACAAGGAGATCAAAACCAATGTCACGCTGGTGTTTTCGGCAGGACAGGCGTTATTGGCTGCGAAAGCGGGCGCATCTTATGTTTCCCCGTTTATCGGAAGGCTTGATGACATTTCTACCGATGGACTAAACCTGATCCAGGAAATTCGTGAAATTTATGATAATTATGGATTTGAAACTGAAATTCTGGCTGCGTCGGTACGCCATACCATGCACATCGTAAACTGTGCGAAAATTGGCGCTGATGTTATGACAGGACCGCTTTCTGCCATTCTGGGTTTATTGAAACATCCTTTGACCGATCTGGGATTGGCGCAGTTTTTAGCCGACTTCGAAAAGGGAAATAAATAATTTACAATTTACAATTAAAAATGAGCCGCTCCATTTGGGGCGGCTTTCTTAATTCAATCATTAAATACTTATTGTTCATCTTTAAAATTGTCCAGATTTGTTGCAAAGTTCAAATCAAATAAACTTGTAAATGCATTGCTGATCCTGCCTTCACGGTCGAGTACGATTGTCCGGTGTACTTTTGTAATCGCCCATTTGTTTTTTAAATCTTCGAAATCGGCAGTCTGATATTCTGATATTCCGGTGAATTTGTATTTCGAAAGCGTCTTCAGCCAGCGTTGGTTATTATCGTCCAGGTTGATTGCGATGTAGTCGAATTGCGGGTATTTCTTCTTCAGTTCAAGTACTTTTTTATGGGCTTCAACCAGATGCGTTCCGGCTTGTTCGGTCCAAAAGAAAAGTACGGTTTGCTTGGTCAGCAGTGAATCGGATAAAACCTCATTACCTTCTTTATCTATTAGCCTTACTGCCGGAAGCTTATTTCCCAGGGTGAGCAGCCTGATGGCGTTGCCGATGCGTGTGATTTCATTCCGTTGGCTTTTATCGGTCGAATATTGATGATATGCCTGGAGGAATATCTGGTTGTTGGCCATGTTCTGGTCCTCGAGCAGGTAACTGAAAGCAATATTGTCGAGCAATACATTCCGGATTTTTTCATTCCTGATTAGCGTATCTGCAATTTTCAGTTTCTGGGTGTTTGATAAAAGCGCCAGGTTGCCTGCATCCGCTGCATGGTTTTTAGTATCTTCCGCAGCAATGTTATTTAGCATATTGGACAGGTATTTTACAAACGGAGAGAAATTGGACAGCCGAACATTGTTATAGTCGATGTTTTTCCTGAAAGCATAATAATCTTCCGGAAGCTGCGCTGTAACATCGGTTCCGGTACGTACTTTATGGATCACCGGATAAATCTCCTTCTTCGAATAATATGGATAATCGACTGCGGCTTTTGCATATTCGTCAAATTCGTCACTCCAGCCTATATCCGCCTTTTTCTTCTCGTAGAATTCATTCTGAGCGAGGTAAGACAAATTGATATTCTGCGAAAACGCTTCCACATCATAATCAAAAACGTTAAACATTTTATCCCGTTCCCTGTCGTTTTTGAGGTAGATTTCCATCAGGAAATTGTTCTTTTCATCGCCCCGGCCGCTGAAAACAATAGATTCGTCGAAATCCTGTGAATTGATGGCGACCATCAGGCTGTCGTTTTTCTCAAAATAAACATACTGGTATTCCGGTTCGTGCCGGAAGGTGTACATTCCGGGCGTAAGCGAATCAAATTTTTTGAAGAAACGGTTGTCTTTGTCCAGGGCGATCGTATCAATAAGCCGTTCATCCTTATACAACAAGACGTAACGGTTTTGCGGATTGGTGACTTCACCTCCAAAATATGCCGAATAATCCCCGGGCTTGAACTCCCGATTGCAGGAATAGAATAGTATGAGAAGGAATGAAGGTATTAAAAAAAAGAAATATGTCCTTTTAAAAGTCATTTCAGGATGAATAAATACAAATGTATTGACAGCCACACTTGCTTGCTGTTAAGGCATAGTTAAATTAGGTAGGGCTGAAAATGCTGGTACTCAGGGTTCATCCACTCGTTATTTTTTCTTACTTTTGCGCCCTAAATTACAATTAATGCTTACAGTAAATAATTTATCGGTACAGTTCGGAAAACGTATTTTGTTTGATGAAGTGAACACGACTTTCGGACAGGGAAATATATATGGTGTAATTGGTGCAAACGGTGCCGGAAAGTCGACTTTCCTGAAAATCCTTTCAGGAGATTTTGATCCAACGTCAGGCAACGTGTTTCTTGAGCCGGGCAAGCGTATGTCGGTACTGAACCAGAACCACAACATGTTCGACGAATATACCGTTCTGGAGACCGTGATGATGGGAAACAAGCATCTCTACGCTGTAAAGAAGGAAATGGACGAGCTTTATCTCGATTATAATGATAAAAATGCTGACCGGATAGGCGAACTTCAGGTTCAGTTTGAAGAAATGAATGGATGGAATGCCGATTCTGATGCCGCAGCGCTGCTTTCCAATCTTGGAATAGGCGAGGAGTTTCATTATACCATGATGGCCGACCTTGATGCCAAACTCAAAGTACGCGTACTCCTTGCCCAGGCATTGTTCGGAAACCCCGATGTCCTGATTATGGATGAGCCTACGAACGACCTTGACTTTGAAACCATCGGCTGGCTCGAGAATTTCCTTGCCAATTATGAAAATACCGTGATTGTGGTTTCACACGACAGGCACTTTCTGGATGCGGTTTGTACGCATATTTCGGATATCGATTTCAGTAAAATAAACCACTATTCCGGAAACTATACTTTCTGGTATGAATCAAGCCAGCTCGCCGCAAAGCAACGTGCGCAGCAAAATCGCAAGGCTGAGGAAAAGAAAGCGGAACTTGAGGAATTTATCCGCCGGTTCAGCGCCAACGTGGCCAAGTCGAAACAGGCCACTTCCCGTAAAAAGATGATCAGCAAATTGAATATTTCTGAAATCAAGCCGTCAAGTCGCCGTTATCCAGCGATTATTTTTGACCAGGAACGTGAGGCAGGCGACCAAATCCTTAATATTAAAGGACTCAGTGCCTCGATTGAAGGTGAAATATTATTCAAAGACGTTGATCTGAACATGGCAAAAGGCGATAAGATCGTCCTTTTTTCTAAAGATTCTCGTGCCACGTCTGCATTCTATGAGATTATCAACGGAAACCAAAAAGCTGATGCCGGTTCTTTCGAATGGGGAATCACAACGATACAGGCATATCTTCCGGTAGATAACCATGCTTATTTCGAGAACGACCTGACACTGGTTGACTGGTTGCGTCAATGGGCGAAAACGGAAGAAGAGCGCGATGAGGTTTATATCCGCGGATTTTTAGGCAAGATGATATTTTCGGGTGAAGAAGCGCTCAAAACTGCCCGCGTATTATCGGGAGGCGAAAAAGTACGATGTATGCTTTCAAGAATGATGATGCAGCGTGCAAACGTCCTGCTGCTTGATGAGCCTACAAACCACCTTGACCTTGAATCGATCACAGCTTTTAATAACTCACTGAAGAATTTCAAGGGTTCTGTCATTTTCACGACACATGACCACGAGTTTGCGCAAACTGTCGGAAACCGTGTTGTGGAACTTACTCCGAAAGGTGCCATCGACAGGTATATGACATTCGATGATTATCTTGATGATGAAAAAATCAAGGAGTTGAGGAATAAAATGTATTCATAACTAAAAACCGTTTCAATTGAAACGGTTTTTTGTTTTGGTGTAAACTATTATTTCCTGAATTTGCTTATCAGCCATACAACGACGGCAATGACAAGGATGACAAGGAATATCCCGACGCCGACACCGGCCTGGAAGATGTCGCCGATAACTTCACAACTGGTGAATGAAAACATCACGACAAGAAGCAGCGTAATACGTAATAAAAAACTTTTCATGACTGTATTTTTTGATTGTGTTTCTGTTAAGTTTGTATTTGTAAAGTTGGTAACTTTAACATGAATTGCATTACATCATTAGTTGTAAAAATTACATAATTCTCAGTGGTGCCATTTTTTCAAAAATCACTACTTTAGCACAACCAAACACGAACTGCATTATGGGCCAGAAAGTGCTGCTTACGTCAAAGGAAATCAACATCATCCTTCACCGTTTGGCCTGCCAACTGATTGAAAAGCACCTTGATTTTTCGGAAACTGTCCTTGTAGGCATTCAGCCCCGCGGAACATCTCTCGCAAACCGGCTGAAAGACCTGCTTGAAACGGAGTACAACATTCCGCAGATTGCCCTCGGTTGCCTTGACATCACTTTCTTCAGGGACGATTTCCGGCGCACGGAAAAGCCGCTCGAGGCGAGTCCGACAAACATTGATTTTGTTGTCGACGATAAAAACGTCGTCTTTATTGATGACGTCCTTTTTACAGGAAGAAGCATCCGCGCAGCACTCACCGCGATTCAGTCGTTCGGAAGGCCGGCTTCAATAGAACTGCTGGTACTCATCGACAGGCGCTTCAGCAGGCACTTGCCAATCCAACCCGATTATCGGGGTCGGCAGGCAGATGCCATCCGCGGTGAAAA
The DNA here is from genome assembly GCA_036399795.1 of Flavobacterium sp. Taxonomy (GTDB): domain Bacteria; phylum Bacteroidota; class Bacteroidia; order Flavobacteriales; family Flavobacteriaceae; genus Flavobacterium. The sequence goes on along the minus strand of DASWML010000001.1, from coordinate 107,863 downwards.
AGTGAAAGTCAACTGGATAGAAAAAGACGGGGAAGACAGCGTCTTAATCATAAATACTACCGAAAACAAATGAATGAGCTTTCCGTAAACCATTTGCTGGGAATAAAATACATCACCAAAAACGATATTGACCTCATTTTTGAAACAGCCGATCATTTTAAGGAAGTCATTAACCGCCCGATCAAAAAAGTCCCTTCCCTCAGGGATGTCACAATCGCCAATATTTTTTTTGAGAACAGTACACGGACAAAACTTTCTTTTGAGCTGGCGCAGAAACGGCTTTCGGCAGATGTCATCAGTTTTTCTGCAGCCCAATCCTCAGTAAAAAAAGGCGAAACCCTGATCGATACCGTTAATAATATCCTTTCCATGAAAGTTGATATGGTCGTGATGCGGCATGCTAATCCCGGAGCGGCATATTTTCTGTCTAAAAATGTAAAAGCGAGTATTATCAATGCAGGCGACGGCGCTCATGAACATCCGACACAGGCGTTGCTTGACAGTTATACCATTCGCGAAAAACTAGGTTCGGTAGAAGGAAAAAAAGTAGTGATCGTAGGCGACATTCTTCATTCCAGGGTTGCATTATCAAATATCTTTGCCCTACAGATGCAGGGTGCTGAAGTCAGGGTTTGCGGGCCGAATACACTAATTCCAAAGCATATCCAAACATTAGGAGTAAAGGTTGAACCGAATCTTCGCAAGGCGCTGGAATGGTGTGATGTAGCGAATATGCTCCGTGTACAAAATGAACGTATGGATGTGAATTATTTTCCGTCGACACGCGAATATACCCAACAATATGGCGTGGATATGGCGCTGCTGAATTCCCTCAATAAAGAAATTGTGCTGATGCATCCAGGGCCTATCAACCGCGGAGTCGAAATAACCAGCGAGGTAGCTGATTCGGCACAATCGGTCATCCTCGAACAGGTCGAAAACGGAGTCGCAATCCGCATGGCTGTGATATATCTCCTGGCATCAAAAATCAGGCAATAGCAGTCTTAAAAGCCGCGAACTTCTTACCTTTGGATTCAGCAAAGCAATTAATATGAAAGTTGAAGAGAAAGGACACACCATCATCATAAGAGATACGCAGGGCAATACTTCTGAGTTATTGGAAAAGCTCATTCATGAGTATAAATCCTTTGAAAACCATAACCTTGTTGTGGATATTTCGCACGATGCCGGTGCAACTTTAGCAACAATCAGCAAGTTCATTCCTCTTTCCAAACAACATAAAAAAAAGAAAAAATCGTTTGTATTGGTTACTGCCGATATCGATTTTAATGCAATTCCGGCATCACTCATTGTCGTGCCTTCACAACTGGAAGCGCATGATATTATTGAAATGGAGGAAATAGAGCGCGATCTCGGGTTCTGATTCCTTAAAAGAACAAGAAGATTTAATGAACCTCACCATACTTGGCTGTTATGCCGCCACGCCACGTACATTCACCAATCCGACATCGCAAGTCCTGGAGATTGGCGGACGCCTGTTCCTGATCGACTGCAGTGAAGGAACGCAGGTTCAATTGAGGAAAAACAAAATCAAATTCTCCAAGATCAACCACATTTTTATTTCCCATTTACATGGCGATCATATGTACGGCCTGATAGGATTGGTCTCGACCTACATGCTGCTGAACCGGACTGCAGCACTCCACATACACGGCCCGAAAGGAATCAGGGAATTGATAACGCTTCAACTGAGGCTGACACAATCCTGGACTTCATACGACCTTTTCTTCCACGAACTCGACTCTGATGAGCCGCAAACCGTTTTTGAAGATGAAAAAGTGATCGTAACCACAATTCCGCTTAAGCACCGCATTTATGCCAATGGCTACCTTTTCAGGGAAAAACGCGGATTGCGGAAGCTGAATGTTCTCGCGGCAGAAAACCGGAATATTGAAAAATGCTATTATCGAAACATTGTTCTTGGCAAAGACATTACCCTTGATGACGGAACCATTGTGAGCAACGACGAACTTACCTTCGAACCCGTGCCGCCGAAAAGCTATGCATTTTGCTCTGATACCGTCTATAATGAAGATATTGTTCCGTTGATTCAAAATGTCGATGTGCTTTATCATGAAGCTACGTTCCTGGATTCAGAGGAAGCGCTTGCAGGGAAAACAATGCATTGTACTGCAAAACACGCCGCAATGATCGCCGCAAAAGCCAATGTAAAGCAGTTGATCCTCGGACATTATTCTACCCGATATGACTCCATTTTACCATTTAAATCTGAAGCCGAAACAATTTTTCCTAATGTAATTCTCGCCGACGACGGAAAGTCATTCAATTTCTGAGGCTTCGGCTAAGGCTGGAATTATTATCTTTATCCGAATCATAATCAATATGAAAGATCTTAGCCATTATAGGAAATCCTACGAAAAAAGCGCGTTGGAAGAAGTTTCGATTCCCGACAATCCGATAATGCTGTTCAATACCTGGTTTCATGAGACAGATAGTGCAGACGGACCTGAAGAAGTAAATGCGATGACGGTGTCGACAATCGGTATTGATGGTTTTCCGAAATCCAGGATCGTCCTGCTGAAGCAATTCACGGAAGAAGGTTTTGTCTTCTACACCAATTATAATTCAGAAAAAGGAAAAGCAATTGCGGAGAATCCTTCAGTATGCCTTTCTTTTTTTTGGCAATCCATGGAACGACAGGTGATCATTAAAGGCAAAGCCGAAAAGACACCGGAAGATGTTTCTGATCTATATTTTGCAAGTCGGCCTTTGGGCAGCAGGCTAGGGGCAATCGCATCAAGCCAAAGCGAAGTACTTCACTCAAGAAAAGCTCTGGAAGACAAATTAGCGGAACTTGAGCGGGAATATCAGGACAAACCTGTACCGCGACCTGACCATTGGGGCGGCTATCTTGTTCGTCCTGTGGAAATTGAATTCTGGCAGGGACGAAAAAATCGTTTACATGACCGCATCATCTACAAAAAAAGCGGGGATTTATGGTCAATGTCGCGTCTGTACCCTTAATGATATGCATTTCATCGATAAAGCTGCCTTTGCGCAGCTTTTTTTACGCCTAATTGTAAGATTTTATCTCTATCAAAGTGCAAAATGATGTATTTCATCGATTTTATTTTGCACTTAAACGATGATTGTATTAATATTGCCTCAACAAAAAGAAACAACGTTCTTACCAAAATCGATAAAGAAGTTTGCCCCACAATCTACTTTATTTTTATAAGTCACCCTTAAAGAAGTTTGCCCCACAATCTACTTTAAACTAACCTACTAAACTATGAAAGCAAAACTACTCAGGTCTTTTTTGCCTATTGCATTAATATTTACACTTGTCTCTTGCACATCTGACAATGCAGAAGATCTTTCCTCTTCAGACAACCAGCTTGTCCAGGAATACGATTACAATGAGACTGAACTTCAACTTGCCCGCCTGATAAATGATTACAGGGAGAGCAAAGGACTCCAGAAGCTGGAAGTCATCAATCATATTTCTTACAAATCAGAAGAGCATAATGAATACATGATCGCCAACAATGTGGTGAACCATGATTACTTCCAACAACGCTCACAAAATATCATCCATGTTTTAGGCGCCGTTAAGGTCAACGAAAACGTAGCATACAACTATATCACTCCGGAAGCGGCTCTCCATGCGTGGCTTAACAGCCCCGGGCATAAGGCAAATATTGAAGGCGATTTCTCAAGCTTCGGTATCTCTGTCAAAGTCAATCCTGAAAACGGAAAGAAATATTATACGAACATCTTTATGAAAAAATAAATTGGGTAGAATTTGATTGTGTTTTGTTTTGACGACAACCACCCGTAACCGGGTGGTTTTTTCAACTCCCGGCAATCCCGCTGCGACTCTCAACGCTGCGGTACCTAAAATAGCGAATGTGTAACCTGCCGTACCAGGAGTGTCAACCTGAACCGGCCTAAAACAGAAATAAAAAAAACTCACTCACAAAAAACAATCACAAAATGGAAAAAAAGTACTTTATGGGACTACTCCTGGTGTCCGGTATTTCTATGCATGCACAATTTGGTGCTCTCGACCATTCCCTCAACCCGGGTACCGGCGCGGATAACCTTATTCAGGTTGTTGCGCTTCAGCAGGATGAGAAAATCATAATTGGTGGCGACTTTCTGTCTTATGACGGAAATACAAAAAAAAGACTGGCCCGACTCAACACCGACGGCAGTATCGATCCCACATTCAATATCGGCAGCGGCGCCAATAAACTGATTCTTGACGCTGTAATTCAGCCCGATTCGAAGGTTATTGTTACCGGAGAATTTACCATATTCAACAACACCAGCAAAAAAAGGATTGCCCGCCTAAACCAGGATGGCAGCATCGATAATACTTTCAACATCGGTTATGGTGCCAATAATATTATTACAAACTGTCTTTTACAACCCGACGGAAAAATCCTGATAGGCGGAATATTCACTTCCTTCAATTGGATCGCACGCAACGGGATCGCCCGGCTCAACGCGGATGGCAGTCTTGATACTACTTTCGATTATGATGGCGACCCAATGGAAGTGATCGACATCGAAATGCAGCCAAACGGCCAATACATTGTAAATGCAACGAACAAACTCATCAGGCTCAATGCCGACGGAAGCACCGACACCTCTTTCTATTCAGGCTCGGGGACCGATTACCCGATCCAAACCATTCTGATCCAGAACGACGGCAAAATTCTTATCGGCGGATATTTCACTTCTTATGACGGATTCGCGATCAACCGCATCGTAAGGCTTGAAAGCAACGGGATCATTGATACGACATTTAACTACGGAATTGCTGCTGATTATGGCGTACTTGCCATCAGCGAACAGCCAGACGGAAAAATCATCATCTCAGGGCTTTTCTCCAAATACAACGATATTCCGAGGGAAAAGATCGCCAGGCTTTATCCTGACGGAACACTTGACGAATCGTTTGATCCGGCGCTCGGCCCTGACAATATCGTACTTAACCATTCAATCCAGCCTGACGGACGGATATTAATCGCCGGTGATTTTAACGGATACAATGGCGTTGCACGGAATAAAATTGCCAGGATCAGCGGTTACAACATGCTCTCCACACCTGAAAATGTAGTAGGACAACTCAACCTTTGGCCAAATCCTGTTACAAACCTGCTGCACATCGTTTTTCCCGAAACCGGCTATACGACGTCAGTTACCATACATGACCTTCACGGGAAGACATTGCTGGAAAGCAGTACATCTGAATCAATAGATGTGAGCAAGCTTTCATCCGGGGTTTATATTGTCTCTGTAACAACCAATAACGGTAAATATATTTCAAGATTCATTAAACAATAAAGTAACCTAACACCAAACATTATGTTGATAATGCTAACAATCCTGACCATCAGAAAAGCGATAGCTGCTTCCAGAAACCAGGGACTTAAAAGTCTTTGGCAGGCAATGTAGGTTGAAGCAGTTATTGTTTGTGTGTCGAAAAGCATCCTGGGGAGGATGCTTTTTTTATTTATAAGATGTATTTTCGCTTACTCAAACATTCCCATGAAAGCCATCGCAGTCATTCCCGCACGTTATGCATCAACACGTTTTCCAGCCAAGCTGATGGAAGACCTGGGCGGAAAAACCGTAATAACACGCACCTATGAAGCCGCAGCAGCGACCGGATTGTTTTCGGATGTCTTTGTTGTTACCGATTCTGAACTGATATTTGAGGAAATTACACGCGTGGGCGGAAAAGCCATCATGAGCATCAAACAGCATGAATCAGGAAGTGACCGCATTGCCGAAGCCGTAGCCGGAATTGAAGCCGATATTGTCGTGAATGTTCAGGGCGATGAGCCTTTTATGGAGAAAAAGCCACTTGAAATGCTGCTTGAGGTTTTCAGGAACGACAGCGAGAAAAACATTGATCTCGCTTCGCTGATGCTTGAAATTTCCGATGCAGATGAAATCCACAATCCCAACAATGTGAAAGTAGTGACCGATCGGGCCGGTTTTGCACTATATTTTTCGCGCTCACCGATACCTTTTCCGCGCGATCCTGGCACTGTGGTGAAATATTTCCGGCACATCGGGGTATATGCTTTCCGTAAACAGGCCATTATGGATTTTGCAACAATGGCTGTCACGCCGCTGGAAGCTACTGAAAAACTGGAACAATTGCGATACCTGGAATACGGAAAGAGGATCATGATGGTAGAAACCGACCATGCTGGCATCGGGATCGACACGCCGGAAGACCTGGAACGGGCCAGGCGGCTGCTGATTACTCTTTGATAATCGTGATGGGAAATATCCTTCCGCCGAGCTGTTTGCAGTCGGTTACCCGAACATTTTCATAATAATATTCAAGTTTGTGGCGCGACAGGACTTCGTTGAAATGTTCCGTTTCTGCTGTCGTGATTTTGGCTCCCTTATCACCAACCAAAGAAAGTTTACAGGTTTCGTCGGCAGTTATATAAAAGCGGTGCTTGCCTTTATCGAGGCTTGGCAAACGCACAAGGTCGGCCAACGTATAATAGTTCATCGTTGTAATATCTTGATTGCCTTTTTTCCTGACTTCTGCCTTGATGACATTTGCATCCTGCGCCAAAAGTGAGCAGGAAAGCAGCAACATCACGGCTATGCTGAATAACTTTATCATTTGAAAATATATTGATAAGCTTCGACATTATCGAGATAGGCACCGTCAAATCCCGCATTGATGATCTTCTTTGCGTATGACTGTTCATTTCCGAAAATGATTTCCTGCCATTGCGGCTCCCAAAATCGCACCCAGAATTCATTTTGATATCCTTCATATCTTTTTCCAAGAAAAGTTGGCGAACCGAGCTTCCAGCCTTTTTTCCAGTAATACCGCCAATTCTCCGCCGATCCTATATTCATGTAGCAAATTACCAGACGCTCGCCGCCGTTTGCCTTTATTTTCATTTTCTTAATTTCTGATGTCGTCCACGGCTCGTTGTTAAAGAACAGGTCAATAATGAGCAGATCGTGGTTGGTTTTTGAAATGGTTTTGATAAAATCGGCCTTGGTTTGATACTGCGAGGCATTGATCAGGTAGAGGTAATTTTGAACATCTGCCATTGACTTTACATCTTCGGCATTTTCATTCCGGATGCTTTTCGGAATATATTCGTAATTGTAATTTTTCTTGGTGCGGATGAAGGCCACAAACCCTTCTTTTTTGTTCTTCTCAACCACGTCAGGAGCATGGCGGTCTGTTGAGATGTACTCAGAAACCAGGATTTTCTTCGCCGGCTGCAGCTTCCTCAGGATATGAAGCCTTGTTGTATCGGGAGTATATTCGCCATTGTAGAAAAGACCTTCGATACCAAAGGCATCAATGGCATTCATGTACTCGGCATTTATGGTGAGTTCGGGATTACCATCGGTAAAAGCAAGTTCGCTGGCATTCTGGGGAATAATTATAAATCCCGCGGATGATTTTCTGCAATACTGAGATATATCCGTAATGAACTCCTGCATTTTTTCGGCGCTGTTCACCTGCTTCATTGCAAGTCTTCCGCCCGGCTTTGTCTCTTTGGAACAAGCCAACAAAAGTGTACACGCTATGATGCCAAGCAAGGTTAAAAGCGATTTTCTTTTTTGAGCAGAAGCCAAACTTGAGGTTTTAGAGTTAAATAATTATACAACGTTTGTATAGCAGCTTCCGCAGAAATCTATCTCAGGCTGGCGCCGAGCTCACTTTCGAAATTCTGTGTGAGCTTTGCCATAATCCTGTCGACCTGTGCATCGGTCAATGTTTTCGTATTGTCCTGAATAGTAAAGCTCACTGCGTATGATTTTTTCCCTTCAGGAAGATTGCTGCCTTCATAAACATCAAAAAGATTTACGTCGCGCAACATCGATTTTTCGGTCTGCCGCGCAATCTTGTAGATAGCATCAAAGGAAACATTCTGGTCAACCAGCAGTGCGAGGTCGCGGCGAACTTCCGGGTATTTCGGCAATTCGGCAAAACGGATTCTGTTTGAAAGGAGTTTCAGGATGACGTTCCAGTTGAAATCGGCATAGAAAACTTCCTGACGGATATCGAAATGCTTCAATATTGTTTTTTTGATTGTTCCGAGTTCAACGATGACTTCATTTCCGGATACTATGGCAATGCCTTCGGCGAAAATATCCGATGCTACCGGCTGGTTTTGCACTTTATCGATCCCAAGACGCTGGAGCACCGAATTTACGTATCCCTTAAAAAGAAAAAAATCAGTGTTTTTACGCGGCTTTGCCCAGCTTTCCTTGACGCGGCTGCCGGAAATATAGAGTGCGAGGTGTTTTTTCTCCTCAAAACCTTCAGAAAAATTATGATAGGTCTTGCCAAATTCAAAGAACTTCAGGTCGAGGCTTCGCCTGTTGATGTTGTAGGCCACAGCTTCCAGTCCGCAAAACAACATCGATTGCCTCATGGCAGAAAGGTCGTGGCTCAGCGGATTCAGCATCCGAACGCTGTGTTCTTCGCTAAGGCTTTGCGAAAGACCAACATAATCAGGTGTTGTCAACGAATTGGCCATCATTTCATTAAAACCCAATGATGTTAATTGCGCTGCGATGATATTTTGTACTTTATAGTCTTCCGTACGTGGCGAATACGATACCGTCGCATGGAATTTCTTGGTAAAACTGATATTGTTATATCCGTAAACCCGAAGGATTTCTTCAATGACATCAATTTCACGCTGAACATCAACGCGGTAGGCTGGAATTACAAGTCCGAGTCCGGCATCCGACATACTGTTGACTTTAATATCAAGAGATGCCAGTATTTTTTTGATGGTTTCCTTCGGAAGTTCCTGACCAATGATTTTTGCGGCTTTATTGAAATTCAGGAAGATGGTCCAATCTTCAATTTTCTTCGGATAAATGTCGACCACATCTGAAGTCATTTCCCCGCCGGCCACTTCCTGGATCAGCAGCGCGGCACGTTTCAGCGCATATTCGGTGATTGTAGGATCTATTCCTCTTTCAAAACGAAATGAAGCATCAGTACTTAACCCGTGTCTTTTCGCTGTTTTACGGATGGAAACAGGATTAAAATAAGCGCTTTCAAGAAAAATAGCATTGGTAGTTTCGCTTACGGCAGAATTCTTTCCGCCAAAAACCCCTGCAATACAAAGCGGCCCTTTATCATCACAAATCATCAGGTCTTCCTCATGAAGTGTTCTTTCGGTATCGTCGAGCGTTGTGAATTTAGTTCCGGCAGCAACAGTCTTTACAACAATTTTACCGGTAATTTTCGAGGCATCAAAGGCATGAAGCGGCTGCCCGAGTTCATGAAGGACATAATTTGTCACATCGACAATGTTGTTTTTTGGTGTCAGCCCGATTGACCTTAGCCTGTTCTGAAGCCATTCAGGTGAAGGTTTCACTTTGATCCCGGATATCGTTACGCCGCAATATCTTGGCGCCAGCTTTCCGTCTTTTACGTCGACATCAATTTTAAGGGTACGTTTTTCAACCTTAAATTTACTGACCGACGGCGTAATCAATTCGGCATGCACATTTTTCTGAAGCAATCCCGCGCGTAAATCACGTGCAACGCCCATATGGCTCATTGCATCAGCACGGTTCGGTGTAAGTCCGATTTCAAAAACTTCATCATTTTCAATATTGAACACCTTTGCGGCAGGTGTTCCGGGAGCCAGCGCAGGATCGAGTACCATAATTCCGTCATGGCTTGTTCCGAGTCCGATTTCATCTTCAGCACATATCATCCCGTGGCTTTCCTCATCGCGTATCTTCCCTTTCTTGATCTGGAACGGTTGTTCGTCTTTATCATATAAGGTAGTTCCGACAGTTGCAACCGGCACTTTCTGGCCAGCTTCAACATTCGAGGCGCCGCAAACAATTTGAACGGGCGTTCCGTCGCCAAGGTCGACCTTGGTTATCTTCAGCCTGTCGGCATTAGGATGCTGAACACAGGAAAGCACATGCCCGACGACAATACCCTCAAGTCCGCCTTTTACCGATTGGTATTTTTCGACAACTTCGACCTCAAGCCCGAGATCGGTAAGGAGTGCGGCAGTTTCTGATGATTTCAGATCCGTTTTGATAAATTGCTTCAGCCAGTTATATGATATTTTCATCCTCAAAAAAAATTACGCGTGCAAAGATACTAATTGAAACTATTGAACTGCGAATAATTATATCGCAAAAACAGATTTTATCGGCACAAATAGCAGCTAATCCTATAACTATTTCTCCTGAAAATGTAAGTGAAAATTTACGGCATTTCGACACCTTTGAGCTAAACAAATATCACAAACCATGGAAAACCAACAACAAAAACATGCATTGATTACCGGCGCAACCAGCGGTATTGGTTATGAACTTGCCAAACTTTTTGCCAAAGATGGCTATAATCTTGTGCTGGTGGCAAGAAATGAAGATAACCTTAAGGAAACTGCTAGGGAAATGGAAGCGATCTCAAACCAAATCCATACACATACTTTCGCCATCGATCTTTTTGAACCCGGCGCACCTGAAAAGATTTACAGTTGGACGCGCGACCAGAATATCACGATCGATGTCCTCGTTAATGATGCCGGCCAAGGCGAATGGGGCAGGTTTACCGAAACCGCACTTCAACGGGAGCGCGATCTTGTACAGTTGAACATCATCTCGCTCATGAGCCTCACGAAGTATTATCTGAAAGAAATGGAAGACCGGAACAGCGGCAAAATCCTTCAATTGGCATCAGCGGTTTCCAAAGCGCCGTCACCCTATTTTGCGGTATACGCGGCCACAAAAGCTTTCGTGCTTTCGTTTACTGAAGCGCTGATAGAAGAAATGAAAGAAACAAACGTAACACTTACGGTCCTGCGGCCGGATGCAACCGACACGGATTTCTTCCACAAAGCCAGAGCTGAAAACACAAAAGTATATAAAGAATCTTCAATGTATACTGCGGAAGAAGTCGCCCAAGCCGGTTATGACGGACTCATGGACGGCGATGCTGTGGTAATTCCTGGGTTCAAGAACAAGGCGCAGGAAGCCATGAATACACTTATGCCCGACAGTATGATTGCGAAAACAATGTCCAAACAAATGGCACCGAGTGATAAGGATGGCCGCAGCCAAACCAAACATCCGGCATCGGAAAGGGAAAGACAAAGCATTAACGCGAAGAAAGGAATGGTAAACGGGGACTATTAAGTCCCTTTTTTTATATGATTTCCTCGATGTGCCTTTTGATGTTCGAAGCTATTTTTTCTGTCGGAAGATCATTGGCATCGTTCCCGAACGGATCCTCAATTTCCTCGGCAATCAGCTCCAGGCTGGCCAACACGTAAAAAATGAAAACAACAACCGGAATCACATAGTAACCGAGATTGAAAACATATCCGAAGGGAAGTGTCATCACGTAAAAGAAAATGAATTTCTTCAGGAAAGCACTGTAAGAGTAGGGAATAGGCGTATTCTTGATCCGCTCACAGGCGCCGCAAATATCGGTCAGCGACTGAAATTCGTTGTTCAGGATCAGCAATTGGCTGTCGGAGATTTTCCCTTGCGAATACATTGTATTGATTTGTTCGTAGATAAGCCGCGCGACCTGGTTCGGCTTGTGTTTTTCATGATCTATATCAGGATAATCCTCAGAAAGCTGCATCGCCGTATCGCTGTCGTTCAGATGGTGATGAAGAATAAATGCATATTGCGGAATGGTCTTTCTGAAGAAATCTCGGTCAGCGGCGTCGGTAGCCATTGCGCTGATCTTAAGCGCGAGGTTGCGGCTGCTGTTTACGAGTCCGCCCCACATTTTTCGCCCTTCCCACCAACGGTCGTACGCAGTATTTGTCCGGAAAACCAAAAGCAGCGAGATCACAAAGCCCAACATTCCGTGCATGATGGTAATGTTCTTCACATGACTGCTTTCGCCGAGCTGCCAGACTTCCATTTCAAGAAATGCGATTGCCGCAGAATAAAAACCGATGGCTGCCATCAGCGGAAGCAATGTCCTGAAGGTGTCAGCCCTGTGAAAACGGAAAATGAATGTGAACCAGTCTTTGGTATTGTAAGAGATCATCGTAAAGCTTTGCGCAAAATTAACAAACCTGAAGTTAAAACGTCAGGTTGCCCGCAAGTTCTTTAAGGGCAATTTCTGAAAGCTTAGCCTGAAACTGCGCATTGCTGTACCGGACGGTGGCATTGACATAGTTTAGTTGTGCAGTCCTGAATTCCAGTGTGGTGATGGTTCCGATGCGGTATTTTTCCAACGTAATATCGAGATTCTGCCGGGCAAGCGCCTGATTTTTTTCCTCAAGATCAATAAGCCTGATGTTGGTCAGATAAGTCTGATATGCGGTTGACAATTGTGAATACAGCGCTTGTGACTGCTGTTCGATTAAAATTTTAGAATTGTCGATCTGGAGGCGCGCAACCCTTTCGTTCCTTCTCTGGTTGAAGCCGTCAAAGATATTCATCGAAGCGCTGAAGCCATAGTTAAAACCTCGTGCAGAAGATGCCGAAGTAAAGCCGAGGCTCGATTCAGATTCGGAGAAATTATATCCGGTATTGACACTCAAAGTCGGAAATCTTCCTGCTTTGACCTGCTTCAATTGCAGCTCTGCAATCCGACGGTTAATGATTTGCGCCTGGAGTTGCGGATTTTGCTTTTCGGCCAATGCCGTCAGTTCGGGAAGAAGAAGCGCCGAATCCACTTCAAGTGAATCTGCAACACGGAAATCAGTTTTAACATCACGTGCCATGATTTCATTAAGGCGGACTTTAGAATTCGCATACAATTCCTGCTGGCGAAGCAAATTGGTTGTATCGGTATTAAGATCGACCTGTGCGTTTAGGACTTCAAGCCTCGCAGCCTTCCCAATGGTGAAGCGGTTCTGCGCCGTATTCACACGCTGCTGCGAAATTACAATCGTCGTGTCAAGAGCGGTAAGCTGTTGCTGTTGCTGGACCAGGTCGAAATAGGCCGACATCACGTCGCCAACTTTGGTCAGGACAGTCAATTGCAGTTCGGCCTCACCCAATTTCCGAAGTTCTTTAAGCTGATCATAACGCGCAAACATCCTGAATCCGTCAAAAATAGTCCAGCCGAGGTTTACGCCGTAGTTCAGGCTGTTGTTGCGCGCATTGTCAAGACTTGTGGTCGTGCCGTCGCTTCGGGTTTGGGAACTGTTCTGGATATTATTATTGTCGGTAATCGTGGCATCGACCGTAGGAAGAATTCCCGCATTTCCCAAGGTTACGTTTTCCTGGTCTATCCGCAGGTCATTCCTCGACAGCCTAATGTCGTAATTGTTTTCGAGTGCGATTTTTACAGCATCCTCAACGGTAAGCAATTCCTGCGCCTGCAGGTGAAAGCCGACAAAAAACAAGACAATTTTTAAAATTGTTTTACATTCCATGGGCTGCTGCTTCTTTTTCATATTGTTCTGCATGTTCAAATTCCGGCCGGTGTTTTCTTTCCCGTGACCACATCATGTAGATCGCCGGGATTACGAATAGCGTCAGGATCAGCGAAAATAAAGTTCCGCCAACGATAACAACACCCATTCCGATCCGGCTTGTGGATGCCGCTCCCAGTGACAATGCAATAGGCAATGCGCCGAGTGCAATGGCAAGGCTTGTCATCAGGATCGGGCGCAAACGCGCTTCCGAGGCCTCGACAATCGCATCGTATTTCGATTTTCCCTGCTCGCGGAGCTGGTTGGCAAATTCCACGATCAGGATTCCGTTTTTCGTTACGAGCCCGATAAGCATAATTGTTCCAATCTGACTGAAGATATTCCATGTCTGGTCAAACAGCCAGAGCGAAAACAATGCTCCGGCTACCGCCATCGGGACAGTCAGAATGATGATGAACGGATCGATGAAACTTTCAAACTGGGCTGCAAGAATCAGGAAGATCAACAGCAAAGCAAGCCCGAAAGCAAAAGCAGTGTTTGAATTGCTTTCAGCAAAGTCGCGCGATTCACCGGCAAGGTCTGTCGTGAAACTTTCATCAAGGACTTTTTCTTTAATGCGTTCCATCGCTTCAATTCCGTCACTGATACTTTTTCCCGGCGCAAGGCCTGCCGAAACGGTAGCCGACATATATCTGTTGTTGTGGTAAAGCTGCGGCGGGCTGCTTTGTTCTTCGATGGTCACAAGATTGTCAAGCTGGATCAACTGGCCCTGGTCGTTTTTTACAAACATCGAAGTCAAATCCATTGGCGCGTCACGGTCTTTCTTATCGAACTGGCCCATGACCTGGTATTGTTTTCCGTTCATCATAAAATAGCCAAACCGTTGTCCGCTGAGAGAAAGCTGCAGTGTTTGGGCTACATCAATTACAGAAACACCGAGACTTTGGGCTTTCTCACGGTCGATGGTGACATAAATCTCAGGCTTGTTAAATTTAAGATTGACATCGGTATTTGAGAATGTCGGATCCTGCGCGGCTTCTTCCATAAACTGCGGAATTTTTTCCTGGAGTTTCGCAAAATTCGGAGCTTGGATAATGTATTGTATAGGAAGTCCACCACGGCGGTTTACTGCAATGGTAGGCGTTTCAGAAACATTGGTTCTGGCTTCAGGATAACGTTTTGTAAGTTTTGTGAGTTTATCGGCAATTTCTTTTTGCGAACGTTCCCGATCTTCAGGTTCAACAAGCGCGATCCTTGCACGGCCGCTGTTTACTGATGCCGAACCAAATCCCGGCGAAGTAATGATCAGCGCCACCTTTTTTTCCGGAATGGAATCGTTTACAAGCTGCGACAGTTCCTGCATGAAACGGTCCATGTATTCGTAAGAAGCGCCTTCCGGAGCCGTGGCATTTACGCTTACGAAACTCCTGTCATCGTATGGCGCGGTTTCTTTTTGTATGGTGCTGAAAAATAGAAATATCAATCCAAGACATACCAGGATGATCGGGAAGCTGAGCCATTTCCGATTCATGAATTTTTTAAGCGAATTTGCATATCCCTGGTTCAGCCTGACGAAATAAGGCTCGGTAAAATCATAGAATTTGGAGCGTTTCTGTTCTCCGCTTTTCATCAGGTAAGCGTTCAGCATCGGTGTCAGCGTCAGGGAAACAAATGCCGATATCAATACCGCTGCGCCAATGACCACACCGAATTCCCTGAAAAGACGGCCTACAAATCCTTCAAGGAAAATTACCGGAAGGAAAACGGCGGCAAGTGTTATGGAAATCGAGATGACAGCAAAAAATATTTCATTCGAGCCCTTAATTGCTGCTTCAATGGGCGACATGCCTTCCTCGACCTTTTTAAAGATATTTTCTGTGACAACGATTCCGTCATCAACCACCAATCCTGTTGCCAGTACAATGGCGAGCAAAGTCAGTACGTTAACCGAAAAGCCCATCATCCACATGATGAAAAACGTCGCAATCAGGGAAACCGGAATATCGATGAGCGGCCTGAAAGCGATTGCCCAGTTCCTGAAGAAAAGATAAATGATAAGGATTACCAATATGACCGATATGGCCAGGGTTTCAACAACTTCAGTCACGGCTTTTTTAACGAAAACCGTATTGTCGATGGCAACGTTTATTTTATAATCTTTTGGCAAATCCCTTTGCATCTGCTCATATTGCGCATAAAAACTGTCGGCAATGTCAAGATAATTTGTTCCCGGTTGTGGGATAATCCCGAGTCCGACCATAGGCTGACCGGATTCGCTGAGTTTTGTCTCGAGATTTTCCGCTTCAAGCGAGGCTTTTCCGATATCGCTCAGGCGCACAATTTTTTCACCCTGGGCGAGAATGATGATGTTGTTGAATTCTTCTTCTGAAGAAAGGTTTCCCAGGGTTTTGACTGTCAGTTCAGTATTTGCGCCGGTTAACTTTCCGGAAGGAAGTTCTACATTCTGTGCTTCCAGCGCTTCACGGACATCGGAAACTGTCAGTCCGTATGATGCCAGCCGGACCGGGTCGATCCAGAGCCGCATGGCATATTTCCGCTGACCCCAGATTTGCACGCTGCTCACGCCGGGAATCGTCTGCAGTCGTTGTGCGATGACATTTTCTGCATAATCTGACAGTTCAAGTACGTTTTTGTTGTCGCTCTGCAAGGTCATTGCAATGATCGCTTCTGAATCGGCATCCGCTTTTGAAACCACCGGCGGCGCATCAATATCCTGCGGAAGGCTTCTTACAGCCTGCGATACTTTGTCACGAACGTCATTCGCCGCCTCTTCCAGGTTTTTATCGAGGTTGAATTCTATCGTGATATTGCTCGATCCCTGGTTGCTGGAGGAAGTAATGTTCCGGATTCCGTCGATTGAATTGATTGCTTTCTCCAACGGTTCGGTAATCTGGGATTCGATGATGTCGGCATTCGCGCCGGCGTAATTCGTTCTGACAGAAATTTGTGCTGGATCGATTGAAGGAAATTCCCGTATCCCTAAATATGTGTAGCCGATGATACCAAAGAGAATCAGTGCGAGATTCATTACAATGGTAAGTACCGGACGTTTTATGCTTAATGTTGATAAACTCATGCGGATAATTTATTGTGCGATCCTGACTTTAACCGGAGCGCCGTCTTTTAATGTCATCACACCTGTTGTAAGAACGGTGTCGCCGGCCTTCAGTCCGGATGTGACGAGAATGTCTTTTTCGGTTCTTGCACCTGTTTCCACGATCACTTCTTTGGCTTTGCCGTTTTCAGAAATGAAGATCTTTTTGCCATTCTGGATCGGAATGAGGGCTTCGGTAGGAACAAGCAGCGCATCGCTGATCCGGTCAAGCGGCAGGATTACGTTTGCGAAAGTCCCGGGGAGCAGCTTTCCTTCCGGATTTTCGGCAATGGCACGCAGGCGCAGTGTGCGCGTTTCAATTTCAACTTCTGGCTCAATGGCATAAATGCGCGCCTTGAATTCTTCGCGGGAACCGGCAGTTGTGAAGGAGAGTGCATTTCCGGTTTTCATTTGCGCGGCATATTTTTCCGGAATTGAAAAAGTTATTTTCACCTGGTTCATATTGACGAGCTTCGCCACGACGGTTTCAGGTGTCACATAAGTTCCCCTTGAAATTGACCGTAACCCAATTTTTCCTGAAAATGGCGCACGTATCGAAGTTTTTGATAATTGGGCATTGATGAGTTGCGTTTGTGCCTGTGCGGTTTTAAAATCAGCGCTTGCGATATCATATTCTTCCCGGCTGATCGCTTCCTTTTGCAGCAGGAGGTTGGCGCGGCGTTCATTTTCGGAGGCAAGGTTCTGCCTTGTTTTGGCTTGTGCCAGTTGGGCGCGCAATTCCGTATCGTTTACCCGGAAAAGAACCTGTCCTTTAGAAACTGTGGATCCTTCGCTGAAGTTGATGCTTTCGACAACTCCTGAAACTTCACTGCGAATATCCACCTGTTCATTTGCTTCGATAGATCCTGATAAAGCAAGATTGTCGGCAAATTCACGCGGCTGCAGTACAATCCCGGAAATAACAGAAGGTTTTTTATTCATTTCGCCGCCACCTTTTTCCTTTGCATCATTTTCACCGCTTTTATTTTCGCTGATGCGGTAAAAAATAAAGGCTCCCAATCCTATAATCAATAAGGCATAGACAATGTGCTTGATCTTCATAAAAGGCTGTAAAATGTGCAGTTTTTGGCTGCTGTTGTAGTGAGGAGCAAAGCTACTTTTAATAATCGATAATGTTTTTGACCTTTAAATTTATTTAACATCTGTGCATACAAATGTCAAATTTGATTCATAACATGCTGAAATCCTGCAAATAAACAGGTAAATCATATAATTAGTTCTTCGAATGATTTTGTCTCTTTACAAATCAGACAATGACCTGCAGACTATTATTATTAACTAAAATGATTGACTATGTTTTACCACGATTCAAAGCTTCAGTATGAAGTAAAAGTTGACAAACCCGACCCGATGTTCGCCAAGCTGCTGCAACAGGCAATTGGCGGGATCGAAGGTGAAATCCGTGTTTGCCTGCAATATCTTTTTCAGGCATGGGGTTCACGCGGACCAGTAAAATACCGCGACATGCTGATGGAAACAGGTACCGAAGAAATTGCGCATATTGAGATGCTTGCCACGGCGGTAGCATTAAACCTCGAGCCAGCGTCAAGTGCGTTTAAGGATGAAATGGTGGCAGACAGCCCGATTCTTGAAGCGATTATGGGCGGGGCCGATCCAAGACATTACCTTTCTGCAGGTATGGCTGCCCTTGCTGCTGACTCTAACGGTGTTCCGTTCAATGGTTCATGGGTAGTAGGCAGCGGAAATTTAGCGGCTGATATGTATGCAAACGTAATGGCCGAATCGACCGGACGCGTCCTTGCAACACGTTTGTGGAATTCTACAAATGATAAAGGAATGAAGGACATGCTGTCTTTCCTGATCGCACGCGATACCATGCACCAAAACCAATGGTTGGCAGTACTTGAAGAAATTGGAGGATTTGAAGGCAACATCCCAATTCCGAACACATTCCCGCAAACAGAAGAAAATCATAAATTTGCGTATACATTTTTATCAACAAACATTGCAACTGAAGTGAATGACGATAATAATTCGCATCAGGGAAGATGGGCAACCGGACAATCAATCGACAAAAAAGGGGAGTTCACTTTTGAAAAAGCGATGCCATTTGGCGATAAACCGGTCCTTGGGCCACCGCATCCCGATGGATTTGCCCAACAGGCACAAATGATGGGCAAAGATGGGGAAGAAGGCTTTATTAAGTCGGTTTTCAAGAATTTGTAATCATAAACTGCCCTTAGCGGCAGTTTTTTTTTAGCTGATATAGTTCCAGATATTCTTCTTCTGCGACAGGTTAAGGTAGGCATTTCGAAGTGCCGAATTTTCAGGTTTTGCCATCGCCGGATCTTCCTTTAGAAGCTGTATCGCGTGGATTCTTGCCAACTGAAGGATATCACGATCGCGTACAATGTCGGCTATCTGCAGGTTCAGTACGCCGCTTTGCTGCGTTCCCATCAAATCGCCCGGGCCGCGAAGCCTGAGGTCTACTTCAGCAATTTCAAACCCGTCGTTGGTCCTGACCATTGTTTCCATTCGTGTCTTGCTGTCGTTGCTGAGTTTGTGTCCGGTCATCAGGATGCAATAACTTTGTTCGGCGCCACGCCCGACGCGACCCCGAAGCTGATGCAGTTGCGACAATCCGAAACGCTCGGCGCTTTCAATGATCATGACACTGGCATTAGGTACGTTAACGCCAACTTCAATTACGGTGGTTGCAACCATAATATTGGTTTTTCCCTGGGAGAAACGCTTCATTTCGGCATCTTTTTCGGCCGGTTTCATTTTTCCATGTACAATAGAAACGGAATACTGCGGAAGCGGAAAATCCCGTGAAATGCTTTCATAACCATCCATCAGGTCTTTGTAATCCAGCTTTTCGCTTTCCTGGATCAGCGGATAAACGATGTAAATCTGCCTGCCTTTTGCGATTTCATCCCGGATGAATTTCCACACTTTGAGCCGGTTTGAGTCGAAACGATGAACAGTCTGGATCGGCTTCCGTCCCGGGGGAAGTTCGTCGATCACAGAAACATCAAGATCTCCATAAAGGCTCATCGCCAGGGTACGCGGTATCGGTGTGGCGGTCATCACCAGAACATGCGGCGGAATGGTATTTTTTTTCCAGAGTCTGGAGCGCTGTTCCACTCCGAAACGGTGTTGCTCATCAATGATTGCAAGTCCGAGATTTTTAAATCGGACTTTATCCTCAAGTAAAGCGTGCGTTCCTATAATAATGTGAAGTGTACCATTTTCGAGCTCCTCATGGATTATCGATCGTTCTGAAGTCTTTGTTGAACCTGTCAGCAGTTTAATATTGATATTTAAGTCTTTAGCAAGCTCAGTGAGACCATTAAAATGTTGGGATGCAAGTATTTCTGTTGGTGCCATCAGGCATGTCTGAAATCCATTGTCAAGGGCGAGCAACATGCTCATCAATGCAACGATTGTCTTCCCCGAGCCAACATCTCCCTGAAGCAGGCGGTTCATTTGCGCCGGGCAGCCCATATCATTGCGGATCTCTTTCAAGACCTTTTTCTGTGCGTTGGTCAGCTCAAACGGAAGGTGGTTTTTATAAAAAGAATTGAAATAATCACCAACTTTATCAAATGCATGACCTCTGATTTTCTGTTTCCGGATGATGTTCTTCGAGATCAGTTGCAGTTGGATGAAAAACAACTCTTCAAACTTCAGCCGGAAGCGTGCCAGTGAAAGGTTTTCAGCATTTGTCGGGAAATGAATATTGAAAAGCGCGGCATTTTTAGGGATCAGCTTCAATTCTTCCATCAGCGCTGCCGGAAGGGTTTCAGCAAAGCGCGCCTGTGTTTCCTGAAACAATTGCTGAATCATCCTGCTGACGACACGGTTGCTGATCCCGCGGTTTGAAAGCGTTTCTGTTGATGGATAAACCGGTTGCATCGCCGAACGCAGGCTTTCCCGATGTTCCGCAAGTGGTTCAATCTCCGGATGGGGCAAATTGAATACGCCATTAAAGGATGTGCATTTTCCGAAAATGACAACCGGAACATTAATTTTCAGGCTTTCGCGAATCCATTTGATTCCATGGAACCACACAAGTTCCATTTGTCCGGTTTCATCATGGAATGTTGCCACAAGCCGGCTGCCGCGCTTTTGGTCGACAGTCCGGACATTGAGAATCTTACCTATAATCTGAACTTCGGCCGCCGCGTTCTGCAGCTCGTTGATTTTATAATATCGCGTACGGTCGATATACCGGTTGGGATAAAAATTCAGCAAATCGCCATAAGTCCTGATGCCGAGTTCTTTGCGCAACAGCTCGCCGCGGTTGGGGCCGACGCCTTTCAGGAATTCTATCGATGTTTGCAGCAGGCGATCCATAATATTTTAGGTGTCCGAAGATAATATTTTTAAATTTTTTAAAGCAAAAATCTTAAGCGAGCGTGTAACTTTGGAAAAATCCGCAAAACGCATGAAATTTATACCTCTTATTACTTTTTTCCTGTCTTCAGTTGCTTTTCCGCAAAGTATCGCATTGGTAGATTTTAAAAAAGCTGATGCGTCAATTATGATTGATCCTTCAACAAAGACCGTCAGCGGAAAGGCAATCTATGAGTTTGAAGTTGCCAAATCTATTGATACGATCAAAGTCGACGCGATAAATATGACGTTTTCTGACGTAACTATAAATGGCAAGAATGTGAAATTTGTGACAACTGCTGTTGAATTAAAGCTTTTTGAAGGTTTCCGTAAAGGCAAAAATACACTGGCTTTTACTTATTCGGCAAAACCAAAACAAACAATGTATTTTACAGGAAGCGGTGAGAGTCTTCAAATATGGACACAAGGTCAGGGCAAGAATACAAGTTATTGGCTGCCGAGTTTCAATGATGTAAATGAGAAGGTGGTTTTTAATATTTCGGCCACGTTCGATAAAGATTTTGATGTGATCTCAAACGGACGACTGCAAAGCAAAAAAACTTCAGGTGAAAATGCATTGTGGAAATACGAGATGAAAAAACCGATGAGTTCCTATCTCGTGATGCTTGCCATTGGGAAATTCAGCAGTAAAACAGAAAAAGCAGCTTCGGGAATTCCGCTTCAGATGTATTACCGCCCGGAAGATGAAGCCAAATTTGCCACAACATACAAACATTCAAAAAGAATCTTTGACTTTCTTGAAAGGGAAATTGGTGTCAATTATCCGTGGGAAATATACAAACAGGTTCCGGTGCAGGATTTTCTTTATGCAGGGATGGAAAATACCACAGCCACCATTTTTGCCCAGGATTTTGTTGTTGATGAAATCGGATTTACCGACAAAAATTACATCAACGTGAATGCGCATGAACTCGCACACCAATGGTTCGGCGATATGGTTACTGCTGCTTCGGGGAAACATCACTGGCTGCAGGAAGGCTTTGCAACCTATTATGCGCTACTTGCTGAAAAAGAGATTTTTGGTGAAGATCATTTCAACTGGAAGTTGTATGAAATGGCGGGAAACCTGCAGCAGGCGGCGAAAACCGATTCTGTTGCAGTGCTGAATGAAAAAGCGAGTGCGCTCACATTCTACCAGAAAGGAGCCTGGGCGCTTCATGTGCTTCGTGAAGGCGTTGGAGCTGAAAAATTTCGTGTCATGGTGAAAAATTATCTTCAGAAATATGGATTCAGGAATGTCACAACTGAAGATTTCCTGGCAGAAGTTAAAAAAGTATCCGATTACGACATTGATTCTTTCCGCCAAAGATGGCTTGAAAAACCCGGATTTGAGGTACATGAAGCACTGACAATGCTGAAGAAAAATCCGTTTATGAAGCAATATCTCGATGTACTTGATATGGAAAAGCAGCCGCTGTCGCAAAAACAGGAAGCATTTTCAAGACTTCTCGTTTCGGATGTTTATTATCCGATTAAGGAAGAAATTATTTATCAGACCAGGAATACAGCGTTTGAAGAAAAAGAAGCGTTGCTAAAGCTAGCAATGAACACCAATGATGTAATGGTGCGGCAGGCCGTGGCACAGTCGGTGCCAAAAATTCCTGCGTCATTCTATGGAATTTACAAGTCGCTGCTTGACGACAACTCATACATCACACAGGAAATGGCATTGGGGAATTTATGGCAGCAATTTCCCGAAAACCAACATGAATTACTTGATAAAATGCAGCAGGCTCGTGGCTTCAACGACCTGAACTTGAGGCTTCAATGGCTTACACTTGCCTTGATCACAAAAGATTACCGGCCTTCCGATAAAGTAAAGTTTTACGATGAACTTTTACAATATGCTTCACCTCGGTATGAGGCTTCGATTCGGCAGAATGCGCTGGAAAATCTTTTATACATCAATTCCAACGATACGAATGTGCTTCCGCTGCTGGTGAGTCCGCTTACACACCACAAGTGGCAGTTTTCGAAATTTGCCCGGGAGAAGATTCGCGATCTGATTAAAAAGCCCGTGCATCGCGAATTTTACGTGAAGCTGGCTGTCACACTGCCTGAAGCTGAAAAAACACAACTCGAGCGCTTGCTTACTGAAAAGTAAAAGCAAACTACGTTATTTTTCAGGTATGTTGAACGGTGTAAGTTCTATTGCTTTCTTAATTCTTTATAGTCGTCTGACGCTGAAAAGTATGGTTCAAACAAGCGAATTCTAATTGATCTCCGTAAGATTCTCGTTGATATAGCTTTAGAGCTAAATTAATATTATCTTCATCTTTTAAAATAATAGGAAAGGGATGTATGTATCCGGAAATGCTTCAAATTATATCATATTCCGGTTGTGTCCATGCTTCAATTAGTATAGTCGCTAACAATAAATAAAACTAATCACATGAAAAAGTTACATTTTCTTACATTACTTCTGTTATTCCTGGCTTTCACAAGCTGCGACCCGAATGACAATGACAACAACAATAACAACAACAACGACAATTTTCAGGAGAATTTTGGCAGTGAAGTTTCCCGTGACTTTATGGGCCGGGTAGTCGATATCAATGGCGATGCGCTTCAGGGCGTGAACATCAAAATCGGCACTTCAACCGCTACGACCGATGCAAACGGCGTATTTATGATCGATGGCGCCAATGTTTATCAGCGATTTGCGTACATCACAGCCACTAAAGCCGGGTTCATTGACGGATCGCGCGCAATGGTTCCGACATCCGGACGCAACCAGGTCAGGATCATGATGATACCATCAACTCCGATTGCGACAATAGCCTCCGGAGCTTCAAGTGAAGTTTCGCTGCCTTCAGGAACGAAAGTCGTTTTTGACGGTGCATTCGAAGATGAGAACGGAAACGCATATTCAGGCAATGTCGCTGTTTCAATGTTTCACCTTTTACCTTCAAATGCCAATTTATCCGAACTAATGCCCGGAATGCTCTATGCCGCTGATCAAGACAACAACGAACGCATTCTCCAGACTTTTGGAATGATGAATGTGGAATTACGTGGCAGCGGCGGACAAAAACTTCAGATTGCGCAAGGCCATACGGCTGAAATTGAAATGTTGATCGATCCCTCACAAATGGCATCATCTCCATCAACAATTCCGCTCTGGCACTTCGACGAACAATCAGGCTATTGGAAAGAAGACGGGATGGCTACAAAAACAGGAAATAAGTACGTTGGGGAAGTTTCGCATTTTTCTTGGTGGAACTGCGACGCGCCGTTTCCAACGGTTTCACTGACTGTTCATCTTATGGATACCAACGGAAACCCCTTGTCGAACATGATCGTGCAGCTTACGAGTTACACGATGAACGGATTAAGCGGATGGACAAACTTAGACGGCTTCGTATCAGGCATGGTTCCTTCAAATGTAACGCTTACGCTTAACGTTTTGGGAACAGGTGTGTGTTCAGGAACCATTTTACACACAATGCAGATCGGCCCTTTTTCAGCCAACACTACATTACCGGATATTGTCGTATCTCCTTCAGGCCCGGTTTTTAGCACTACGATTAGTGGCACTCTTGTACAATGTGACAATTCAGGCGTGACCAATGGATATGTTTCCCTGATTTCAGGAGCGGATTTTCAAGTTGCAGAAGTCACCAACGGCTCATTTTCCTTTTCAGCTTTAAGTTGTAGTCCGAACGCAACTTTTACGCTTCAGGGCGTTGATTTCGAAAACCTGCAGGTAACTGACAGCATTTCGTACCAATATGATTCACCGGAAGTGTTTGTAGGCAACCTGCCTGCATGTACAGCGGTCGATGAATATCAGTTATCAACTTGATGATCAGCCGGTGGTGACCTTGTTCGCCAACGTTGGCGTCTCTTCAGAAGATGGAACCGGGCTTTATGCCTTTGCCGTCAATCAAGAACAGCAAGCTCTTTATGTGGGCGGCACCGAAAATACGCCCGGCACCTATGCAACGCCTGCCTTTACTATCGAAGGAAGCGGCATTTGGGTAGGCGGAAATATTCAGAATGATGTTCAATTTGTCATCATCAACTATGGCGATGTTGGCGAGTATGTTGATATGACCTTCAGCGGAACGTATAGTGATCCTACCGGCACACATACCATAACGGGGACGGTACACGCAATACGCGATAATTAAAAAAAAGCCTCCAATGGAGGCTTTTTTTTATAGAAAATCTTTTACTTCATTTTTTACGTAAGCCAGTGCGGCGCTGCTGGGCGTAGACTTATCAAACAATTCGCCTAGTATGGTTTCGCGCAACCTGTCGGCAGATTCGATCTTTTCATTCATATTGGCCTTCCTGATCATTTGTATGGTTGCATTTTTTGCCGTCATAATAATGCTCCAGCATTCATGGCTCATATAGATCTGCTGTGAATAATTGTGTTCGAATTCCTGCTCGATCTGCCCAATGATATAATTTTCATATTCGTGCTTGTCGTGAGAATAGGGCGCAAGCCTGGTAAGCAGTTTTGTTGGGTCTATGCGTTCGAGGAAAAGTGTCATGCGTTCATAGGCCTGCAACCGCAATGGTAAGGCAATCTTCTGGTTCTCCTTCATCAGGAGGAATTTTCTCCGGCTGTCTTCATTCTGTACGAACGATTGAAAAAAAGAGAAAGCAACGGCTCCTGTGACCAATGCAGGCAGCGTATAGAAAAGCAGTTCGAGAATTTTGTCGGTATCCATATATTTTTTTTGCAAAATTAGATTTAAAACTTATACAGGAAAACAGCGTACACATAATATTTATCTAAAAAAACATCAGCATTGTACGCTATTTCTGTTAAATTGGCTGCAACTTACAGCCTTATGAAAAAATTTTTCCTGCTTTTCGTCCTGCTCTCTGTGAACTCTTTTGCGCAACAGGTGACCGTTCTGGGTCATCTTGAAGATGCCGCCACCAAAGAACCCGTATACGCAGCATCGATTGCGGTTTTGAATACGGCCGTTGGCACTGTCGCAAATGAAGAAGGCGATTTCCAGCTTGTCGCCGATAAGAACCAAAACATCGCCATATACTGCCTGGATATAAAAAAATAGTTTTGCCGGTTTCTGATTTTTCAGGTGCGGTCAGGAACATCAGCATGCAACCGGACGAGCTTGAGATCGAAGAAGTAATAGTCACCAACATTCCGATAGAAAAAACGATTGAAAAAATCATCAACACGTCAAAGGCTAGGTTCAACAAACCGATTGTCCTGAACACATACTACCGCGAGTTCGTAAAACAGAACGGCAAGTACACCAAATTCTCTGACGGGCTGCTCGACTACCACACTACGGGAACCACAAAGAAAACCAAAACCGACCTGATCGTCCGTGAAAGCCGCGCCGCCCGCATTGCGATGGAAAACGAAGATTTCGATCCCGATTCATTTCTCGATGTGCGGGAAAGAATCACGCGGAATTACGACTTTACTTACCTCAGCGCTATATTGTTGAAAGGAAAAAACTATAAGTATTATGACATCACCCTGAAGTCAAAAAAGAATGCCGCAGGTAAAGAAATGTACGTTATCGGGTTCAATCCTAAGGCCGATGTAGAAAAGCCGCTGTTTAGCGGAAGCGTTGTATACGATCCGGCAAGCAACCTCATTTACGATATCGTTGTTGCCTCGGCGCAGTCACACATGAAATATGCATTCACAATGAGCTTGTTCGGTTTTAAGATTTCGTTCCTTGAGCAATCAATGAAGGCATCATACCGGATGCAGGGAAACAACTATGTCGCATTTTACAATAAAGCCTCGGTTGCAATCAAAATTTTCAACAGGCGGCGCGGGCTCGATGATTTAATCGAATCAAAATACGACCTGGTAGTGAACAATTACAGCAGCGGATCGCCGTATGACAAGTCGAAGGTTTATAAAGAGAAAAGCCTTTATGGCCGCGGCAATCACTACAGCGCGCCGTTCTGGAAAAACAGCAATGCGATGGTTCTTACTGATGAAGAGGAAAATGTCATCAAAAACCTCGAAAAGGAGTCGGCCGAAGCGCCTGCGCCTGCTGCAACCAATTGACAAATGCGCGTAAAATGCACTTCAGCATTAACTAAAAATAGCTTTAAACTTCCTTGTGAAATACGTACTTTTGGCGTTTCAGAAATTCGTATGCAAAAATATATCAGCCAGTTAAATGACGCGCAGCAGAAACCGGTTCTGCAGAAAGACGGGCCGATGATCATCATTGCCGGCGCAGGTTCAGGCAAAACCCGCGTTTTAACCATCCGCATCGCTTATCTCATGAGCCAGGGCGTGGATCCGTTTAATATCCTTGCGCTGACATTTACCAACAAGGCAGCGCGGGAAATGAAAAACCGGATATCCGACATCGTTGGTTCGACAGAAGCTAAAAACCTCTGGATGGGAACTTTCCACTCCGTCTTTGCAAGGATTCTTCGCGCAGAAGCCGATAAACTGGGCTATCCTTCCAACTTTACCATTTACGATACGCAGGATTCTGTCAGGCTTATTTCTGCTATCATCAAGGAAATGCAGCTCGACAAGGACGTTTATAAACCCAAACAGGTATTCGGGCGTATTTCGTCCTACAAGAACAACCTCATTACCGTCAAAGCTTATTTCAACGATCCTGAATTGCAGGAAGCCGACGCAATGTCGAAAAAACCGCGTCTGGGCGAAATTTACGCGAATTACGTTGATCGTTGTTTCAAGGCCGGGGCAATGGATTTTGACGACCTTTTGCTGAAGACCAACGAGCTGCTTAACCGCTTTCCTGACGTACTTGCAAAATACCAGCACCGTTTTAAATACATTCTGGTCGATGAGTACCAGGATACCAATCATTCACAGTATTTGATTGTCCGCGCATTGTCTGACAGGTTTCAGAATATTTGTGTGGTAGGCGACGATGCGCAGAGTATATATGCTTTTCGCGGTGCCAACATCAACAACATCCTGAACTTCCAGAAAGATTACGATAACGTGCAGATGTACCGGCTGGAGCAGAATTACCGTTCGACAAAAAATATTGTTGAAGCGGCGAATTCAATTATCGAAAAGAATAAAACCAAACTGGATAAAGTCGTATGGACGGCCAATGATGACGGTCCGCGGATTAAAATCAACAGAAGCATCACCGATGCCGAAGAAGGACGTTTTGTGGCCGGCACCATCTGGGAAGAAAAGATGCGCAACCAGATGAAGAACGGCGATTTCGCAATTCTCTATCGGACCAACGCGCAATCACGGGCGATGGAAGATGCTTTGCGGAAACGCGATATTCCCTATAGGATTTATGGCGGACTCTCATTCTACCAACGCAAAGAGATCAAGGATGTGCTTTGTTATCTCAGGCTTGTAATCAACCCGAAAGATGAGGAAGCGCTGATTCGTGTGATCAATTATCCGGCGCGGGGCATCGGGGATACGACGGTCGATAAACTGAACATCGCTGCCCATCATTATAAGCGTTCCATTTTTGAAGTGATGGAACACATCGATAACATCGACCTGAAGCTGAATGCGCCCACGCGGAACAAACTCAAGGATTTTGTGACGATGATCAAAAGTTTCCAGGTGATCAATGAAAACCATGATGCTTTTTACATTGCCGATTATGTCACCAAGAAAACCGGGCTTGTACAGGAACTGAAGAAAGACGCGACACCTGAAGGAATTGCGCGTATAGAAAATATAGAGGAATTGTTGAATGGTATCCGCGACTTTACTGAAGGTCAAAAAGAAGTTGTCGATGCCCGGGGCTCACTTTCTGAGTTTTTGGAAGATGTGGCGCTCGCAACCGATCTCGATAAAGATACCGGCGACGACGACCGCGTGGCGATGATGACAATTCACCTGGCGAAAGGACTCGAATTTCCGTATGTATTTGTCGTCGGGATGGAAGAAGACCTTTTCCCGAGTGCGATGAGCATGAGCACGCGGAGTGAACTTGAGGAAGAACGCAGGCTGTTTTACGTTGCCCTGACCCGCGCCGAACACCAGGCTTATCTTACTTATGCGCAGTCGCGTTACCGTTGGGGAAAACTGACAGACAGTGAGCCTTCTCGATTTATCAATGAGATCGACGGCCAGTATCTTGAATACATCACACCTGAAGAAACGAATTATCGTTACAAGCCGATGATCGACAATGATATTTTTGGCGATGTCGATAAATCGAAATTAAGGCTGGCAAAACCCGTCAACGGAACGCCACCGAAGAAATACGGTGAAGAACCTACATCTGTAATAAGAAAACTGAAGCCTGTCAGCAGCCGTCCAGGCAGTAGCGGCGACCTTTTCGACAGCAAATCCCTTTCAGTTGGCAACATCGTGATGCACGAACGGTTCGGGAAAGGCGAGATATTGAGTGTTGAAGGTAGTGGCGGCGATAAAAAAGCAGAAATAAAATTTGAAGTCGGCGGCATCAAGAAACTCCTGTTGCGTTTCGCGAAACTTGATGTTATCGGCTGATAATAATGTTATAAAACCCATGGCGCAGTTCATAAAAATATACGAAGACAAGCCTAATGAGGCCGCGATCGCAAAAGTCGTAAAAGCATTGCGTGATGGCGGACTTGTTATTTATCCGACAGATACCGTTTACGGACTGGGCTGCGACATTACCAACAGCCGTGCGCTGGAGAAAATCGCCAGGATCAAGGGAATAAAGCTTGAAAAGGCCAATTTTTCCTTTGTTTGCGACAGCCTGAGCAATCTTTCTGATTATGTGAAGCAAATCGACACGTCGACTTTCAAACTGTTGAAAAAGGCATTGCCGGGACCATATACTTTTATTCTTCCGGGGAACAACAACCTGCCAAAGGAATTCAAGAAGAAGACGACGGTCGGCATCCGGGTTCCCGCCAATAACATCGCACTTGAAATTGTACGCCAGCTTGGCAATCCTATTGTTTCAACTTCAATCTATGATGATGATGAGGTTTTGGAATATTCCACCGATCCTGAACTGATATTTGAAAAATGGCAGAATCTCGTCGACATAGTGATTGACGGCGGGTATGGCGATAATATTCCGTCGACCATAATTGACCTTTCAGGAAATGAGCCTGAAGTCATCAGGGAAGGAAAAGGAAGCCTGGACATTCTTTAGCTCCGGTTGCGAAAATGCCATTCCCGTTGTGCTGCCTATTCGCAGAACCTTAAATACAATTACAATGGATGTAAAATATGACAAGATAGGTACAGGATATAATTCTACCAGAAAAGCCGACCCATATTTGACGGCAAGAATTCTTTTCTTGTTGCGAACACAAAACGGCAAACGCTATCTTGACCTCGGTTGCGGAACGGGAAATTATACCAGTGTGTTAGCGGACAACGGACTAAAATTTATTGGAATAGATCCATCGGAAAAAATGCTTGCCGAAGCTAAGGCTCGAAACCAAAACGTGACTTGGCTGAAAGGAACTGCGGAACATATACCTATGGATGATAAGGTTGTTGATGGAATTATCGCAACATTGTCAATACACCATTGGTCGAACATCAAAAAGGCATTCGGCGAAATCAGCAGAGTACTGTCTGACAAAGGAAAACTTGTACTATTCACTTCAACACCTGAACAAATGAAAGGCTATTGGCTTAACCATTACTTTCCGAAAATGCTTCATTCTTCCATTGTTCAAATGCCTTCGATTGACGTTATAAGAGAAGCAACCGAAGAAGCAGGTCTTATAATTAGTGGTATTGAAAAGTATTTTATCCACGATGATCTTCAGGACTGTTTTCTCTATGTTGGGAAGAACAGGCCCGAATGCTATTTTGATGACCAGATTCGACACGGCATTTCGTCTTTCTCATCATTAGCGAATAGTGAAGAGGTAAAAGAAGGACTGGCAAAACTTAGAAACGACATAGACAATCGCGCTTTCGAAAAAATTAAAAATGAATATGAAAACATTCTTGGTGATTACTTATTCATAACTATCGAAAAGAAAGGCAGCATGTAACGGTTTCAGTAGTACTTCGGGCGGCCTGCATTCAGGCACAGCCTGCTTCTGTCCTTGCAGAAACTACTCAGGTGAATCATATTTTGAACTACATTAGCAACAACAGATAGCATTTCCGGCAAATGGTAAATGCGATACAGCTAACTGCAATAGCACCAGGGGAACATAAATACATCTAACAATACATAATGGATTGGCATATAAAGGCATTTATTCAAAAAGTTTTAGCAGTATCAAGATTTGGCGATAAAATGAATCATCATCTGATCACTTTAAATAAGAATTATCATAAAAATGTAGTTACATATCAAAGTCATGAAGCATTACGGAAATTTAGCTATTCAAAACTTGACCTTTCCAACAATTTAGTCGCGTTGGAGATTGGTACCGGATATTCATTGGTCTCTGCCATTTCATTGGCATTAGTAGGTTTTGAAAAGATCATAACGGTTGACATAACCAAAGACGTTACTTTTTCTTCTTTCCAGAAACAAAGCAAGTATCTTGATGAAGAAATATTCGTGAATAGCATTTTAACCCACTCAAAGTTTTCGCAATCGGAATTACGTAGCAAGATAGGACGGATACGCAAGGTTTCGTCTCTTGCGGAATTGTTTGAATTATTAAATATAAACTATATCGCACCTTACAGCTTTGATGATATAGAAAAAGTATCTGCCGAATTTGACTATATTACTTCGCAAGTGGTGTTAGAACATGTTTCTCCTGATATTTTAGACACCCTTTTCAAAAAAACAAAACATTGGATAGATAAGGACGGTTATTGCGTACATACAATAAATTTCATAGACCACTTTGCAAATCCAGGATTGTTTCAGGATAAATCTATTTCGGAATTTAATTTTTTAAAATATTCAGATAAGTATTGGGAATCATGGACAGGAAATTCCATTGCATATACAAACAGATTATCGTATTTGTATTATCTCGAATTAGCGGAGAAATATAACTTCAAAATTGTGGATTTCTTAGGGGAGAACTATCGAGACAGAGTGGATTTAAATCCCGCGTTAATTCATCCTGATGTAATTAAAAAGTATTCTGAAAATCCAAATCGTGATAGTCTGACAAAGTATCAAAGAGGGACACTCATTTTGAAAGGCGGAAGGGATTTATTACGTGAATAAAGCAACTGCAGTAACACTGGATTAACGCAATGCCAACCAAGGTAGCATTTTCCGGCAATGCGCATGCCATAGCCCTGATGGAAGCGGCATCCTTTTTAAATTGCCGCGCAGCGTGAAATTTAAAAAGATACAGCGTACAGCAGGAATGGCTTCAAATAAAAAACGCCCCCGTTATGGAGGCGTTTCAATTTTATGGAAGAAATTATTTTCCTGTCATTCTTTTCATTTCGGTTTCGATCATGTCGTAGAACTGGTCGATTTTTGGCATCACTACGATTCTTGTACGACGGTTGACCTGGCGGTTTTCGGCAGAATTGTTCTCAACCAGCGGAACGTATTCAGCACGGCCGGCCGCGATAAGCTGTTTTGGCGGAACGTTCAAATCCTGCAACACGCGGATGATGGAAGTAGAGCGCTTCACGCTCAGGTCCCAGTTATCGAGCAATATCCCGCTTTTAAACGGTACGTTATCGGTGTGGCCTTCAACCATACATTCGAAATCAGGTTTGCTGTTAACGACTTTCGCCACTTTTGCAAGGATTTCACGGGCACGGTCGCTCACGATGTAGCTTCCGCTTTTGAACAGGAGCTTGTCGGCAATTGAAATAAACACGA
Organism: Flavobacterium sp.; assembly: GCA_036399795.1. Taxonomy (GTDB): domain Bacteria; phylum Bacteroidota; class Bacteroidia; order Flavobacteriales; family Flavobacteriaceae; genus Flavobacterium. Next base: position 75,272 of record DASWML010000001.1, on the reverse strand, counting down.
CACCTTTCTCAACATTGATCTGGATGTCGGGATCACTGATGCCCACAGCACCTTTGAGGCTGGTGACAAGGGCAAGGGTAACGCTGTCTTTCTTGGTAAGCGCATCCTGGAGGCGAGTGATCTTCAGGTCTTTTTCTTTCATGCTTTCCAGCGCTTTCTCGATGTTTTCAGCACCTTTTGCAGAAAGCGTGGTCATGTTGCCCATATTGTTGATGAGATCGGAATTGTTCTTTTTCAGGAAGTCAATTTGGCCGGAGAGGGCATCTTTTTCTGAAAGGCATGTATTCAATTTTACTGTAGCCGTATTCAGCAGGTCCTGAAGCTCCTTGTTTCTTGCTTCAGAAGCGGCGAGTTTTTTCTTCGTTCCGCAGGAAGTGCTGAGGACAGCAAGGACGGATAAAGCTAAAATGACTCTTTTCATATAGGATAATTTTAGTTAGAATGGCAAATTTAACATTTTTTATAGGCGGGACAATTCAACTCCACTTAAACTATTGTTAAAAGAGGGATGAAAATGTTCGCTTCTTCCTGACAAAATAGGCATAAACGACGCTTTTAACGCGGAAATATTTCTTCTGCTGAAACATAGTCCGTTTCTCATAAAAATGGAAAAACATGAAGTAGAAGGCGAGGTGCGCTTTTAAGATGGCCCAGATATGGGAGAATTTCCCTTTTATTAGAAAATCCATTGCAGCAATTCCATCAAGAACAAGCCTGGAAAGGATTACAGGCACGAGTTTTCTGCTGGGAAGGTTCTTAATGAGCGTGAAAAGCGAGTTCCTGAAGTTAAGGTAGGTCTTTTGCGGATCCTGGCTGTTAAGCGTTGCGCCGCCGACATGGTAAACAGTCGATTGCCCACAATATTTAATTTTATAATGGTGGTTGATGGCGCGCCAGCAAAGGTCTATTTCTTCCTGGTGTGCAAAATACGAGGGATCAAAGCATTTAAGTTCGCGGAAAACGTCTTTCCTGATAAAAAAACAGGCTCCTGAGGCCCAGAATATTTCTGTGGTATCGTTATATTGCCCAGTGTCTTTTTCAAGGTTGCCGAAAATCCGCCCACGGCAAAAAGGATAGCCGTATTTATCTAAAAAACCGCCGCCGGCTCCGGCATACTCGAAATAGTCCTTTTGGCGATAGGACAATATTTTGGGCTGAATAACTGCAGTTTGCGGCTCTCGTGCAAAAATTTCCAATGCGGGTTTCAGCCAGTTTTCGGTAACTTCAACATCGGAATTCAGCAACACATAGATTTCCTCTTCTACAAAGCGCAGGGCATCATTATAGCCTTTTGCAAAACCGGTATTGATTGGGTTTTGAATGATTCTGACGGTCGGAAAATTTGCTTCCACAAAAGCTACGGAATCGTCATCGGAAGCATTGTCTGCAACATATACGGTCGCTTCCTGCGAGTAGCGCACCACGATCGGCAGGAATTGCTCCAGAAGCTGTCTTCCGTTCCAGTTGAGTATGACAACAGCCGCCTTTCTCACGGGTTGTCCTGAAGTTGGTTTAGGGTTTCCTGTTTATATTCAGGAAGGTCTTCAAGAAAATTATACTTTCCCTGCTGATGGTCCATCATGCAGAAATAGTGATTGAGGCCATTGGTTACCATCAGGAATTTTGCCTCGAGCGTCATATTGTAACGCGCAATCTGATCAAAAGTACTTTGGGAAATGCGGATTTCCGGCGCTTTGCATTCAACAAGGACCAGCACCGAACCATCGGGATTAAAAACAACAACATCATAACGTTTCGTGAGTCCGTTTATGCGCAGCAGTTTTTCAACATTTATCAGTGAAAGCGGATACTTTTTGTCGCGCATCAGGAATGTGACCACGTGTTGGCGCACCCATTCTTCGGGGGTAAGAATGACGAACTTTTTACGGATGGCATCGAAAACAGCAGTTTTATTTTCGCTATTTTTGAAACGGAATTCACACGGGGGAAAGTTCAGAGGCTGCATGGGGCAAAAATAGAAATTTTGCAATGCTCTTTACAACTCATCCGTGAAATGTATCAACACTTTCAGCTAAAACATTTGGACGAAGCAGCAAAAATTGTAGGCGACATTAAAGGCGGAAACATCAGGCCTGTATATTTCCTGATGGGCGAGGAGCCGTACTACATCGACCGACTTACGGATTATATTGAGCAGAATGTCCTGCTGGAAGAGGAAAAGGGCTTTAATCAGACTGTCCTTTACGGGCGCGATGTTTCCATCGAAGATATCATTTCCACGGCAAAACGCTATCCGATGATGGCAGAGCGCCAGGTGGTTATCGTGAAAGAAGCGCAGGAACTCGCACGCTCCATTGACAAGCTTGAAAATTACGCCGAACATCCTATGCCGAGCACGGTGTTGGTATTCTGTTATAAATATAAAACACTCGACAAGCGAAAAAAGCTGACAAAGCTTCTCGAGAAAAGTGGGATCGTATTTGAAAGCAAGAAGCTTTATGAAAATCAGGTTGGCGACTGGATTAAAAGGGTTCTTTCGGGTAAAGGTTACACAATTGAACCCAAAGCTGCCGCGATGCTCGTCGAATTTCTCGGAACAGATCTCAGTAAAATCAACAATGAACTGGAGAAACTGCAGATCGTACTCCCGAAAGGAAGTGCAATTACAGCAAAAGTCATTGAGGAGAACATCGGCTTCAGTAAGGATTTCAATAATTTCGAATTGATCAAGGCACTTGGCGAACGCAGCCAGTTGAGGTCTTATCAGATTGCGCAATATTTTGCCGATAACCCTAAAGACAATCCATTGGTGGTTACGACAAGCCAGGTTTTCCGCTTTTTTGTGCAGTTGCTGCAATACCATGGATTAAAAGACAAATCTTCTAAAAATGTGGCTTCAGTGCTGAAAGTGAATCCTTATTTTGTAAATGATTACGCTGTGGCCGCCAAAAATTATCCGATGCGGAAAGTCAGTAGTATTGTTTCCGCGCTGCGCGATGTGGATGTTAAAAGCAAAGGTGTCGGAGCCAATTCGCTTTCTCAGGCCGACCTCCTGAAAGAGATGCTTATAAAGATTTTCAGCCTAACTTAAATTTTAAGATTATTTTATCACCAAATGAATGTTAAAGATTATATCTTTACAATACTAATCTTCGTTACTATATCTCAAGAAGTTTTATGCATGCATGAGATTTCATGTTTGATTGGTTACTTAGTTAGTTGGGAAGGGCAGCTTTTTTGGCTGCCCTTTCTATTTTTTATAAGAATGGCTCCGCCAGCTTATATTTATGGGCGAAAAGCACAAGGCCAACTTTAGATTTGATCTTGTAGCGGTCAAACAGCGATGTCCGGTAAACATCAATAGATTTTGATGACACGCCCATCATCTGCGCCATTTCCTGATAAGTCAGTTCCCTTTCGTCACATACCAGTTTGAGAAATTCATTTTCCCTTTCGGTCAGCGTAATTTTTTCTTTGGGGGCTTTTGATGTTTCATCATAATTCCGCACTCTTTTCAGGATATCCGTAATATTATTGTAACCGATGCTGATCACATTGTCTATCGCTGCCTTCATTTCGGCGGCTGTACAATTTTTATGAAGAAAGGCGCGCGCACCATGGGAATAGGCTGCATCAATAATGCTTTCATCGAAGTGTTGTGTCAGCAGAATGACCTTGAATTCTTCTCCTTTCATCGCTTCGAGCGCTTTCAGGACATCAATGCCATTCATTTGCCGCATCGAATAATCAAGGATAAAAAGATCGGGCTTATTCTTCAGTGGAAGCGACTCAAGAAACTCTTCACCACTGTCAAATTCTGCGATAACCCTATAATTGCTGATCTTTTGCAGTAACTCCTTCAGGCCGTTCCTGACAATCTTGTGATCGTCGATAATTCCGATTGTAGTCTCCTTCATACTAATTGTTTTTCACTAATGGTTACCACGGTGCCTTTTCCGATAGTAGAGTCCACTGTAAGGTCATAATTGATTATCGCTGCGCGTTCCTGCATTCCTTTTAGTCCGAGCGATACATTTCCAGATATTGCTTTTGGGTCGAATCCTTTGCCGTTATCCCGTATTTCCATCCGGAACAAAGGCAGAAAACTGATGTCAATATTGATCTTTGTGGCTTTCGAATGCTTCAGGACATTGCTGATGATCTCCTGAAATATGCGGTAAATTAGTATTTTTTCTTCAGTGCTGAACTTTCCGCGTCCTTCTGTACATAGAAATTCGATTTCAAGACGGCCATTTTTCTCCAGTCGTTCTGTTTCGGTCTTAATTGCTTTGATGAGATCCTGCTGCAAAACCATTTGATTGTTCAGGGAATGACTGATGCTGCGTATTGAAGACGAAAGCTGTTGCACCGACTGGGAAAGCGGTTCCAATGCCTCATAAAGCACGGCAGAATCAAGCCTGAGATTCTCGATCTGGAAATTGATATAGGTAATCTGCTGGCCGGTATCGTCATGAAGATCCTGAGAAATATTATTCAGCACCTGTTCCTGGGTTTCCATAATGGTAGTATTGAGTACCTTCTGGAAATCGATATCTTTTTGGTAAATCAGCCGTGTATAATTCTTTATCTTATGAATGTAGAGCTTGCCGAGAAGCACACAAAAGAGTACGACCAAACTGATAAAAATCAGGACGATGATGATACCAAAGGCAACGTCATACAGCATTCTGGAGCTTTTTTTCGTGATAAATATAAAGGTTAATGAACAAATAATAAAGGATGTTCACAAAGTAGCTTACGATGGCGTAAAGTTTTATGCTTCCGAAAACCACTGTCGAAGTTACGGTCCTGCTCTTAAACCCGAACATCAGGCTCATTCCGAAGAAAAACAAAACGGGGGCAAGCAGCAGAAGGTAATCGTTTGACAAAAAAAAGGAGAAATCCTCTTCTTTCAGCCTTAAAAAGCTTTCGGCAATGAAGATGCAGAGATATAGGAATGCCCCGGTCACAAAGGTGTAGTAATTAAAGTGGACCGGACCTTCGATAAAGAGGAAATTAATGACTGCCGCCGACACAAAGCACGCCAGTGCGGCGACAGACAATTTTTTGAGCCTTACATTTTGTCCCAACAGCAGCAACCAGGCGCAGTGGTGGATGACAACGCTGATGGTGGTTAATGTTCCTGTATGAAATTCTGCTAACAGCAGGATGGAATTTGAAACCTCATTAAGGAAACTAATTATTAAAATCGCCAAAAGATAACGATGGTTGGTTTTATTAGGATGAAAACCCGAAAACGCGTACAGCATCGTAAGCAGCACGGAAATCTTGATTGGGTTAACATACTGAAAAAAATCCTCCATCAGCTACTAGAGGTTGTTATTTTGGCTCGTTTGAAAAATCATAATAAGTATAAGTTGAATGTCCGGCTGCTTTTACGCGAAAAATAATAGTATCAACAGCATGAATCCTGACCGTTGCAAATTCAAATATACTGCTATTATCCAAACGGTTGATCCCAACAACTGCCCGTAGCAAGGGAACAGAATAACAAGACCTGCCGGCATCAAACCTGTCGGTCATCGTAACCTGGATTTGTCCGATGGCATCAAAGTACATCAACATATAATAATCGTAAGTATAAGTATTATAATCGCCCTGTGCCGTGTCAATCTTGGTTTTAAGGTTTTCAAGCGTAATGCCGTTGTAGACGGGATAGCCACTTTCAATAGAATCAATCAGTGCCATGTCTTTAATACGATGGGTTTCCTCAATAGACGCATAACATTCCGCGAAGCAAAAATATCTTCCGTTTACCCTAAGCCAGTTAGGCAATTCATTTGAAGGAATGGTATTCAGGTCAATAACCATAGGATTGATAGTGGTCGGAGCATTTTCTGTTGTCTTCATAATTCTTTTAGTTAGGGTTTGGAATTATTGCCAAGATCACAAAAAAAACATCGCTCCGCATAGGAAAAGTACTAATTCAAATTAGTATTTTTCCTATGTGCATTCCTTGCCTCGATCATTATGATTCCGCTGGTGTATCACGCGTTGGGGATATGGTATGATAATTCCTGAATTGTCGAACTGAATTTTGATCCTTTTTCGCAGTTCTCCCGTAATAGCCCATTGTTGCAGAGGCTGCGTATCCCCAACAATTTTTATAACCATAGCCGAATCTTCGAAATCACTGACACGCAGAAATTCAGGCGGATTGATAATGTGCTGCTTCCATTCAGGGTCTTCGGCAATGGCTTTACCGATATTGTTTACGACATCAATTACTTTTTCAAGATCACTCTCGTAGGCAATCCTTACATCAAGGTTTATTTTCGCATAATCTTTACTCATGTTCGAGACTTTCTTGATTTCGCCATGCGGAACATGATGAGCCGTGCCGTCCATATCTCGCAAAGTAGTCATACGCAGTGTGATGTCGGTCACTTCGCCTTCCGTACCGTCAAAAGCCACCCAGTCGCCGATTCTGTACTGGTTTTCAAGGATGATAAAAAGACCTGAAATAATATCCCTGATCAGATACTGTCCGCCAAACCCCAGGGCAAGTCCGACAATTCCAACACTGGCCAACACCGGTCCAATGGCAATACCCAATTGTTCCAGCACCATAAGCAGGGCCACAACCATAATCAGGATGGTTGTAGTCCACGAAAAAATATGTGTAAGTGTATTTTCACGTTGTCTTTCGGCTGCTTCGGTTTGAAAATATTTTGACCGAACAGCGATCCTTACGGTACGGGAAATAAATCCGCACGCTATCCTATTCAGCAGGTATGCGATGAGAAGGATCAGAAATATTGCTATTCCACTGTGGAGCAGCCAGGGTATGATTTCATTAAGCCGGTCGGTTAAATGCTGTTTCATTGACTTCAGGATTGATTTATAACAAATTTACCGATATGGGGAAGGACTCTGCCTTTAATTTGCAAGGCGTTAACAGTATCACGATAGGTAAAATACCTTTAAAAACCAGGCTTTTCTTAATCCGGATTATTCAAGCCACATAATTTACCGACGTAAGTTCCATGTATGGATTCTTCTTTGATACTGCTTAGGTCTTGCTGTACGGACTACTACTGATGATCGTGACACAGTGCGCAAACCTTCTGTGACATTAAATAATGACAGAAAGATTTTATTGTTAAACTTACATGATTGTGACCCGAATGCTATTACTTCCTGTTTACAATCCTTCAGCAGCCGTAATTTAACATACTGATTTCCAAGACACCACTTCGCTGAAGCTATTATTCATTAACTTTGCGGGATAAAATCCCCAAGATTGTGAAAAATATTTTTTATGCACTGCTGATGCTTGTCGGCTGTGCAGGCTATGGGCAGGTCGTAATCAATGAACTTGATTCTGATAACCCGAGTACCGATGATCGTGAATTTATTGAGCTACGCTCCGAAACACCAAATTTTCCGCTGGACGGATATGTGCTGGTTCTTTTTAATGGTGCCACCAATAACAATAGAAGCTACTACGTGATTGACCTTGACGGTTATTCAACCGATATTAACGGGCTGATCCTTATCGGAAATAATAATGTTTCACCGGTTCCTGAAAAGTATTTCCCCATCAGCATTTTCCAGAATGGGGCAGACGGCGTTGCAATTTATTCCGGAAGCTCATCGGATTTCCCGAATGACACTGTCGCAACTTCTGTCAATCTTATTGATGCGCTCATCTACGGAACAAGCGATCCAAACGCCACACAGCTTATGGATTTATTGGGTGTTACCGTTCAGGTTGATGAGAATATCAATAACCTCGGAACCACGCAGTCGATCCAGAGAAAAAATGACGGAACATATGAAGTCAAAGCCCCGACGCCCGGAGCTCATAATGACGGCAGCGGTGTTATCTTCAACGGCATCACGATATCGGTGAATGGAAACCTATATAATGAAGGCGATGCCTTGACAATTACGTTTACAACACAAACACCAGTGACTTCAGGTCTTCAGTTTAGCTTTACGCTTAATAACGGAAGCTTCAATACTTCTGATTTCACGGGAAATACCAATGTACAGATTCCTTCAGGTTCAACTTCTTTTACAACAACCATCACCTTAACTGACGATTCCAATGATGATGGGGACGAACTTGCAGTAATCACTTTTGGCGATCTGCCATCGGGCTACAACAGGCTGAATGACAATATTGAAATTCGTGTTATTGACAACGATTTCACAGTTGCATCCTGGGGAACGCCGCTAAATCCGACCTATGGAATGGTAGAAAACACTATGCCTGACGGATATTATGCTTCACTCACGGGAAAGGCAGGTGATGAACTGAAGCAGGCCATTCAGGAGGTTATTGCAAATCCTGATGTTGTTCGGGCACATAATTACGGGGACGCCGAAATCATCCTTAAACAGGCCGACGAGAATCCGCTTAACAGCAATCAGGTATGGCTGATGTATGTTGAGCAGCCGCGTGCAAAATATAAATTTCAAACTACCGCCAGTAACGTCGGATCATGGAACCGTGAACATATTTACCCGCAGTCGCGCGGAGGTTTTGCTGAAGGAACCGACTCAACGCCGGACGGAATAAATATTTTTCTGCCAACCAATGCCGATGATATTCTTGCCGGCCATGCCGATGCACACCATATCAGGGCGGAAGACGGTCCGGAGAATACATTAAGAAGCAACCGCGATTATGGAAGCGATTATAACGGGCCCAACGGGAATCAGGGAAGCTGGAAAGGCGATGTGGCGCGTGCCGTTTTTTATATGGCTGTACGTTATAATGCTCTGAGTGTGGTAAACGGAAATCCACCTGATACCACTGTTGGTCAGTTGGGCGATCTTGCCAGCCTTCTTGCATGGAATCATCAGGATCCGTCAGACGACTTTGAAATGAACAGGAACAATATCATTTATACATGGCAACTTAACAGGAATCCTTTTATTGATTATCCTGACCTGGCCGATTACATTTGGGGAGCGAATGCAGGGCAGGCGTGGTTTCCAACACTTTCAACAGCCGAAAACCAACAGCAGGCAATAAACATTTATCCTAATCCTGCTTCAGGCTACATCATTGTTTCAACGCCGGCAACCCAAGGGGAAATCAGTATCTTCAGCCTTAGCGGGGCAAAATTATATAATGGAAGTTTTAACGGAGAAACCAGGATTGATCTCAATCTGGCCTCGGGAATATATATTGCTAAAATTACCGCCGACGGAAAAACAAGCGTTAGAAAAGTCGTCATAAAATAAAAAAACCTGCAATTGCAGGTTTTTTTATGGCTTAAGGCTTCATCGGCCGGGTGATATTTTTGTCTTCACCTCTTGGAATGGTGTCGTTCATACCGATTTCATCGAAATCCGGGAATTGATTGTCGACCGTATCATTGAGTTTCCGGAGTTTCCCCATAAGTGAGTCCAGCAATCCGGTCCTTTTTGACAGCAGTCCTACGACTACACAGGCTGCAACTCCCGCTGCGACGCCTATAATTAATTTTTTGCTCATGTTTTTATTGTGTTTTGGTTATCCTCCAACTATTTCGCCGCCGTTGATATGCAATATCTGGCCGGTCATATAAGAACTGTCGCGGCTGGCCAGGTAAACATAAGCCGGCCCGATTTCTGACGGTTGACCGGCGCGTTTCATCGGCACATCGGCACCAAATTCTGCCACCTGGTCTGCATCAAAACTTGCCGGAATAAGCGGTGTCCAAATTGGTCCGGGCGCAACACCGTTCACACGGATTCCTTTATCTACCACCGATGATGCCAGTGATCTCGTAAAAGTCACGATCGCACCTTTCGTACTTGAATAATCAAGAAGGTGTTCGCTGCCGCGATAAGCCGTGACCGATGTCGTATTTATAATTACGTCACCTTCTTTTAGATGCTGCATGGCCGCCTGTACCGTATAAAAGAAAGGGAAAATGTTTGTTTCGAACGTGGTCCTGAGATTGGCTACTGAAATATCTTCAATGTTTTCTTCCGGAATCTGCATGGCCGCATTGTTTACCAATATATTGAGGGCGCCCAGTTTATCTACCGTTTTTGCCACTATATTTTTTGCAAAAGATTCTTTCTTCAGGTCACCTTTAAGCAACAGGCATTTCTTTCCTTCCTCTTCGACAAGCCTTTTGGTTTCCTTCGCATCTTCGTCTTCGTTGAGGTATGCAATGGCTACATTGGCGCCCTCGCGGGCAAAATGTACTGCGACACTTCTTCCGATCCCGCTGTCACCTCCCGTAATTAATGCTGTTTTCCCTTCGAGTTTGCCTGAACCACGGTAGTCTTCGCGGATGATTTCAGGTTCCGGTTTCATTTTAGATTCCTCACCCGGAAGTTCCTGTTTTTGTTTCGGAAATGTTTTCGCTTTGGCCATACAAACTATATTTAAATTATACCTCCTTATTGGCAGCTTCGTCGTTGATGTATGCTTCGGCAAGTACCGAGAGGCTGTAGTCGAGTTCTTTCTCATCCACAAGATTCTTCTCGAGCAGTTCAACAACATCTTCTTCCCTGAGTGTAATGGCAAAAGATTTCAACGTGCCGTATGAAGCGATTTCGCTATGGATGATATGTTGCACAAGCGCAATGATCGCAGCATCACGTACAACACCTGAATCTGTTTGGGTAACCGTAACTTCAATTTCATGGATCAGGCTTGAAATAGGGTCGAATTTTTTATCTTCAGCCCTGATGCCGATGCTTTCGAAGATTTTCTCGATCCTGTCACGATGAATATGTGTTTTTGCAAGATGGAGCGTCAGTATCCTGGCAAAATCCTTTGAGTTCACTGATTTAATGATGAAGGAAATCACAGGAATCAATGCTTTTTCGGTCCAGTAAACCATTTTCAGATAATCTTCGAAGAGCGTACGGAGCTTTTTTACTTCTTCAACCGAACCCGGAGTGGTGATGTTTAGCTGCATATTATTTTGTATGGTGATTTGGCGGAAGCCACAGAAACATCTGGAGCTCATTTTCAAAGTTCATCATCTTTGAAGCTGAAACACTTATATAATTTTTTAAAATTGTTATAACATTTTGCAGGATGCCAGCAACAGCAAGGATTACCGAAAAGTGATTGTGAATGTCGTGCCTTTGCCAGGAAGGCTGCTGACGCTGATTGAACCGCCCATGGCTTCAATCTGGTTGCGGGTAATGAACAGCCCAATTCCCCTGGCATCAGCATTTCCGTTGAAAGTACGGTACATGCCGAAAAGCTTATCGCCGTTTTTCTTAAGATCGATCCCGATGCCGTTATCAGAGATTTTCAGCATCCGGTTGTCTTCTTCCTCAACCCATTCAATCGTAATCTCAGGTTCGCGTGAGGAATCGCTGTATCTGACAGCATTTGACAGCAGGTTCAACAGGATACTGTCTAAATAAGCCGGGTTATAATCGACAGTCACTCCGGAAGGTATGTTTTGGATAACCTGAACCCGCTTCGTTGAAATTTGTTCGGATAGGATTTTCAGCGTGTTGTCGACATAATGATTGAGATCAAGATTATCTGAGACCAATGCGACTTTCGACTGGATGTTCAGCAAGTCGTTCAGGTGCAGCATCGTATCGTTGAGCGTGCCTGAAACGGTTTTCATCATCTGGACAAGCTCATTCCTTTCCTCATCACTGTCGGCAAGCTCGATCAGATTAGTGATCGACTGTATGTTTGCCGTATGCGAGCGCAGGTTGTGTGAAACAATAAAGGAAAAATTGTGAAGGCGCTTATTTTGTTCCGTCACCAGCTCAAAAGAATCCTGAAGGTCTTTTTCTGCTTCCTTCTGCTTGGTGATGTCGATCATAATTCCCCTTAATTTCAAAGGTTTTCCGCCTTCATACACCACATTAACAATATCCCGCATCCAAAGAACTTCACCATTTTTGGAAATCATCCTGTACTCAAAGTCATACCTGCGCTTTTCCTGCGAATTAACTGCACAAAAATTTATCGCCCAGTCTTTATCGTCTGGATGGATTGTTTTACCCCAAAATGTCGCGTCGTTCAGCCATTCTTCCACAGGATATCCCGTGATGACTTCAGCACGTTTGTTAACGAAAGTGAATTCGTATGATTCATAATCGCTTTCCCAAACAATTCCATCGATGGTGTCGATCAGGCTTTCCATTTCCTGACGCGACTTCAGCAGCATTCGTTCTGCATTTTTCTGCGCCGTGATGTCTTCCGTGGAGATGATTACCCGTTCCAGCGTGTCTTCATAACCCCGCATAACATTCCACCGAAGATGTATATCAGACACCTCAGTATTGCGTGCAACCCGCGTTTCCATGCTGATCTGTAGCGAATTTGACGTAATGGCGATGAGTTGTTTGGTGAACGCTTTTATAGATTCCTCATCAAGGATGTGATTTAGTGCGCCATAAAGAAGTTCCTCCTTTGATTTCAGGCCATGAAGCTTGATGCATTCGTTGTTGACATCAATAATTTTAACCAGTTCAATACAAGTTTCCAGCGCTTCAGGATTTGCATTGAAGTAGGAGAGGACTGTTTTTGGTTTTTCACCGATCAGACCCAGGCTGGAAAGATATTTCTTTACGCGGGAAAAATCTTCTTCCCAAAGCGCGATAGGCGAATCCTCGAATAAGCTTTTGAACCGCGCCTCGCTTTTGCTGATCTGTTCCTTTGCTTCTTTTTCGCTCGATATGTCCTCGATAATAGCAATGTGGCTTGTTGGTTTCTCTCCGGGTTTCCATAATGGCGAAACAGTGAGGTTGACCCACTTGTACTGACCGTCTTTGGTCTTGAGAAGTTTTTCCTGTGAAAATTCGCTGATCAACCCATTTTTCAAAGCGTTCATTTTATCTGTAGTTTCACCGAGGTCGTCGGGATGGACCAGCAGGCCAAAATTTAGACCAACCAGTTCACTAGCGGAATAACCTGTGATTTTACAATGGTGACTATTTACATCTATAATGTGGCCTGTTTCCGTATCCACACGGCCAATGCCGATTGGAGCGTATTCAAATAAAGTGCGGAATTTAGTTTCGCTGCGCTGAAGTTTATCTGCTTGTGAATTTACTGTGATCTGTAGTTCGGCAGGCTTCCGGAGCAGCAGCGTAATAAGGAATCCGAACAATACGATATAGAGAATGCCCAAGAGTGATAACGGCAGCAACTGCGAGTAGGCACCGTAACCGCTTTTGGTGACGATATAGAGCTTCATGTCGCTGTCGCCCAATGTGGCAGCTTCATAATAACTGTTCCCGAGATCGGTATCGCCCGGAATAAAAAAGTCTTCCTTTCCCGTGACGGGATTGATTTTCGATAGTTGAAAATAATATTTCGTCGCATCGATCGAAGTGATGCCTGATACGTTGAGCAATGTTTCCAACTTGATAACAACGGCTGAAAAACCCCAAAACGTATCGTTCTGGTATACCGGAAGGCGGCCGATGATTCCTATTCCGCCCTGACGCAGCTTTAACGGCCCCGCAAAATACATTTTCTTCAAACGTATCGCTTCATTTGCCTCAGCCATTGTATACGGATCGTGAAGGATGTCCAGGTTGAGCGCTGCGGCGTTTTCTTTTAGCGGATAAACATATTTTATTACGCCGCCCGGAACAAGTTGTACGCCGTCAATTGCAGGATTGGATCCGGTAAGCTGTTTTCCTATTTTTTCAAAGTTCTCAGGCTTTCCTTCATCGTTTATCGTGAGGGCAAGTGTAAGGGCAGAGGTGAAGGAATTTTGAAGGGACTGATCCATGTTCTGGCGTACAACATGAAGGAGATTGGTCATTTCCCGCCTGTCGTTTTCTTTTAAAAGAAAATAACGCTGCCCGATCACACATGCAACAGCCACAAATAATATACATGAAAATAAAATGCCGCTCAATACCGGCCTTGCCAGCAGCCAGGCAGTTAATTTATTTCCTTCTGATCCGTGCTCCATCAATTATGCTTTTCATACAATTCAGGGGGTAAATATATAAAGGAAACTTTAATTGCCTGTAATTAAACCTCGTTTCTCAAGTAGAAAGCGCTTTTAAATTTAACCAACTCTATGTCAATTGAATAACAATAAATCATCACAGTTATACAAAAAAAATTTGTAGTGGAAATATTATAATTATACTCATGAAATCGTATAACATGTGGGTTTTTTCTTGTTTTTAAGTTTGTAATAGAACATTTTGTTGTTCCTGCTCCAGCAAAAAAAGGCGTTTACAGAATCTGCTTCTACAGATGTCTGTACCATTTTTTTTGCACCAAGCTCTCCGGGATGACAGAATATTCGGCTTAAACAAACCAATAACTATGAAAAACATCCTAATTACAGGCGGAGCCGGTTTTATCGGTTCTCACCTTGCCGACGAATTGCTACGGAGCGGCTACAACGTCAGGATCCTTGACAACCTTTCCGAACAGGTACACGGTCCCGATGCTTCTCGCCCGGAATACCTTAATCCAGAAGCCGAACTCATCATCGGGGACATCCGGGACAAAAATGCGGTCAAGCGCTCACTTGAGGGAATTGATGCCGTTTTCCATTTTGCGGCTATGGTCGGCGTAGGCCAGAGCATGTACCAGATCTGCGATTATACCGATGTGAACAATCTTGGTACGGCTGTGCTGCTGGAAGCACTTATTGAAAATCCCGTGAAGAAACTTGTTGTGGCATCGAGCATGAGTATTTATGGTGAGGGACTTTATACCGATGGAACCGGCAGAAAAATACAGGAATGCAGCCGGAATCTTGCTGATTTGAAAAACCATCAGTGGGAACTTGCTGATGAAGGCCGGATGCTGACGCCACAGCCCACGCCCGAAGAGAAAAAGCCCAATCTGTCTTCTGTCTATGCACTTTCGAAATATGATCAGGAGCGCCTTTGTCTTATCACCGGCTCAGCCTATAACATTCCAACCACTGCATTGCGATTCTTCAATGTTTACGGAACACGCCAAGCACTATCCAATCCATACACCGGCGTTCTGGCGATATTTGCCTCCAGGCTGCTCAACAATAACCCGCCGATCCTGTTTGAGGATGGAAACCAGAAACGCGATTTTGTTCATGTAAAAGATGTTGCCCGCGCCTGCCGCCTTGCACTTGAATCTCAAAAGGCTAATGGGGAAGTCTTCAACATCGGAAGCGGAAACCAATATACTGTTAGTGAAATTGCCGACAAACTTGCCAATGTAATGCAAAAAGACATTGCTCCTGAAGTCAGCGGAAAGTACCGCGTAGGCGACATCCGTCATTGCTTCGCCGATCTCACAAAAGCAAGGGAAGTGCTGGGTTTTGAACCTCGGATCAAATTCGAGGACGGACTCAGGGAACTTGCCGGATGGCTTGAAGGCCAGATTGCTGTTGACAGCGTGAGTCAGGCAAACCAGGAGCTGGCATTGAGAGGTTTAACGGTCTAAATTCGGAAACATGAAAACGATACACAAAGCAGATGAACCTGTAGTAGGAATATTGGAATGGTTCAGGCCCGGTCATTATGAGCAGGTTAAACAGGCAATTGAAGATATTAAAAAGGCAGGTTTCCGTCATGTCCGCACCGGAATTTCGTGGGCCGACTGGCATCAGAGAAACACTGAAGAATGGTACGACTGGCTGTTCCCTGAACTGAGCAAACATTTCGAAATCCTTCCATGTTTTCTTTATACGCCGCCTTCCATTGCCGAAGCGGACAAAATCTCCGCGCCGCCGAAAGACCCGAAAGCCTATGCCGATTTCATCGATGTCATCATCACACGTTATGGAGACCACTTTGAATGGGTCGAATTGTGGAACGAGCCAAACAATATCATTGAATATGATTATACGCTCGATTATTCATGGACCAAATTTGCGTCAATGGTCGGAATGGCAGCAAATTGGGCCAGGGTGAAGGGGAAAAAGACATTGCTTGGCGGAATGAGCCCGATTGACCCGAACTGGTTGCAGACCATGCACGATAAAGGTGTCCTCGAATATATAGATGCCATCGGTATTCATGGTTTTCCTGATGTTTATGACCAGCAATGGACAAGTTGGGAAGAGAACCTTGAGAAAGTCCGCGATGTGCTCGACAGGAACAATCTGAAAAAGGAAATATGGATTTCTGAAGCCGGATTTTCGACATGGCAGAATGACGAAGTCAAGCAGTATGAAGAATTCAAAAAAGTCATCAGCGCCAACGCCGACAGGGTTTATTGGTACAGCATGAACGATCTTGATCCGGCCATCCCGACCGTCGGCGGATTCCATCTCGACGAACGTGATTATTATTTCGGACTAAAGAAGCACGATGGAACCCCGAAACTGCTCTACAATCTTCTCGAGCGGGAAGGAATCAAGAACATCCGCAAACATGATTACATTTCAAAACGATACACGTTTGACGAAAATGAGGAAAAATATACTTTAATTACCGGTGGCGCCGGATTTATCGGAACCAACCTTGCGGCACGATTGCTCGGACAAGGCAAGAAAGTCATGATCTATGACAACCTTTCCCGCGCCGGGGTTGAACAAAACCTACAGTGGCTCAAGAGTGAATTCGGAAAAAACCTGATCATCCAGATTGCCGACATCCGCGAAAAAAGAGTGCTTGAGGAATGCGTCAAAAATGCCGTGCAGATCTTCCATTTTTCTGCACAGGTTGCCGTGACTTCATCCCTTACAAATCCTGATCACGATTTCAGGGTAAATATGGAAGGTACTTTCAATCTGCTCGAAGCCATTCGAAAAACCAGGCACAAACCACAGCTTATCTTCACATCGACCAATAAGGTTTATGGCGATCTTGAAGATTTAAGCCTGAAAGCAAGTGATACACGTTATTATCCTGAGAATGAATACTTCAGGAATAATGGGATAAATGAATCCCGCCCGCTGGATTTCCACAGTCCGTACGGATGTTCCAAAGGCGCAGCCGACCAATATATTCTGGATTACGCTCGTTCATACGGACTCAAAACCGCGGTTTTCCGGATGAGCTGCATCTACGGGCCGCATCAGTTCGGGACTGAAGACCAGGGTTGGGTAGCACATTTCCTCATCCGTGCGCTCGAAGGCAAACCTGTTGTGATATATGGCAGCGGAAAGCAGGTTCGCGATATTCTGTTTGTTGAAGACCTGGTTGACGCATTCATCCTTGCTTCAACCAATATGGATAAAGTTTCCGGAAATGTATTCAATATCGGCGGAGGCCCGAAAAATACCATCAGCCTGATTGAGATCCTCGATATCATCAAGGAAAAAACCGACCGGAAAATGGATATTTCATTCGAAGGATGGCGCACCGGCGATCAGCAATATTATGTTTCCGACACCTCGAAATTCAGAAAAGCGACCGGTTGGAAACAAAAATATTCGGTCGACACAGGGATTGAAGCGCTGATGCAATGGCTCTGTGAATCCCGCGGAATCGAATTGCCCGAGAAAGACAAAACCCCTAAAGCCGTGGCAATATGAACGGCGCTACAATTTCGGGGACGCTCAAAGCTTCCATTTTAAAAGACGTAAAAACCATGAAAGCCGCTGTGATTGCAGCACCCGGAACTATTGAAATAAAAGATCTGCCGATTCCGGAGCCGTCTGAAGGTGAGATCCGCATCCGTATTGAAGGTTCAGGTGTTTGCGCTTCAAACATTCCGGTTTGGGAAGGCAGGGAATGGTTTTCTTATCCCGTTGCGCCGGGAAATCCGGGACATGAAGGCTGGGGAATTGTCGATAAGATTGGCAATTCGGTTTCCGGATTTCAGATAGGAGACAGAGTTTCATGTCTTTCATACAACGCTTATGCAGAATATGACATTACAAAAGCTGATCACGCCGTAAAGCTACCCGAATTTCTGCAAAGTCAGCCTTTCCCCGGTGAACCTTTGGGTTGTGCGATGAACATTTTTAACCGAAGCGAAATTAAAGCAGGTGACACCGTAGCCATTGTAGGTGCCGGTTTCCTCGGCCTTTTACTGATACAATTGGTAAAGTCGGCGGGTGCAGAAGTAATTGCCATCTCACAAAGAAACGCCTCACTCGAAGCGGCAAACGATGCCGGGGCCGATCATCTGGTTCCGATGGAGGACCATTATAAAATAATTGAAAAAGTCAGGCAACTTACCAACGGCAACTTTTGCGATAAAGTAATTGAAGCTACCGGTAAAGAATGGCCATTGAATCTTTCCATCGAACTCACAAAAGAACGTGGCAGGCTCATCGTGGCCGGTTTCCATCAGGACGGAATGCGGAATGTAAACATGCAAATGCTGAACTGGCGCGGTATCGACCTGATCAGCGCACATGAGCGTGATCCGCAGCAATATATAAAGGGAATCTGCGATGCGGTCGCGGCGATTGAAGCGGGAAAGATGGATCCGTTCCCATTCTTCACCCATACTTTTTCGCTGGATGAGGCGCAGCAGGCATTCGATTATCTAAAAAACCGCCCCGACGGATTCATAAAAGCGTTAATTATCAATTCATGAGCACAGTAACAGCAGAAGAAAAAAAAGTACTATCGTTAGGATTTATCGGTGTTGGATGGATCGGCAGGAACCGCATGGAAGTCCTCATAAATTCCGGTTTGGCAACCGCAGCAGTGATTTCTGAACCTTCAGCCGAAAATGCGGCGCAGGCCCTTTTATCCGTTCCCGAAGCAACTGTTGCAAACTCACCTGAAGAAGCTGTTGCCAACGAAGATATTGATGGCATTGTCATCGCAACACCAAGTGCGTTACATGCGGAACAATCATTAAAAGCGCTTGATGCCGGAAAACACGTTTTTTGCCAAAAGCCACTCGGGCGGACAGCAGCAGAAGTAAAAGCCATCACCGAAGCGTCGGCAAAAGCCGGAAAGTTTCTGGCTGTCGACCTTTCGTACCGGCATACAAAAGCGATGCGCGCAGTACATGAAATGGTCTCTTCAGGCGAAATCGGCAAAATATACGCCGCCGAACTGATCTTCCATAATGCTTATGGTCCCGACAAATCCTGGTTTTATGATGTAAAGCAATCCGGTGGCGGTTGTGTTATGGATCTTGGTATCCACTTGGTCGATACTGCATTATGGTGTCTTGGCTTTCCAGAAATCGCGCAGGTACGAAGCCGACTATACCATCAGGGAAAAATAATTGAAAATCCGGAAGAAACCGCTGAAGATTTCGCGTCGGTGATGATGACTACCGAAAACGATGTGACGATAAACCTGCAATGCTCCTGGAATATTTCTGCAGGGAAAGACGCCGTGATTGAAGCACGTTTTTACGGAACAGGCGGCGGCGTCGCGTTCAAAAACATCAACGGCTCTTTTTATGATTTCACTGCCGAAAAATACACGGGGACGCAAACGGAAATTCTTTTTTCAGGTGAAGACAACTGGAGTGGCCGCGCCGGTATTGTATGGGCAGAAGCTTTGCTCGCAGGCCAGGGTTACGACGCGCAATCGGCATCCGAATTTATAAAAACAGCACGTATAATCGACCGTATATATGGAAGGCAGTCTTAAGATTTTAATGACCGCCGACAGTATTGGCGGCGTATGGACGTACTGCATCGACCTCTGCAGGGCGTTGCTTCCCTATGATGTTGAAGTGCATTTGGCTGTGATGGGGAAATATCCAGACAGCCATCAGCGGAAACAGGCGGAACAGCTTCCGAATGTAACCTTGCATCAAAGTACATTCAAACTTGAATGGATGCATGAACCCTGGGAAGATGTGGATCTCGCACAGGATTGGCTGGTTTCAATTTATGAAGATATAAAGCCCGATATGATGCACTTTAATAACTACGGACAGGTCAATTACGATTGGGATTGTCCCGTAATCACTGTTTTCCATTCCTGCGTGCTTACATGGTGGCAAGCAGTTAAAAACGAAAATGCGCCCGCTGCCTGGGAACGTTATGGCGCATTGGTCGCTTCGGCGCTGGCCAATTCGGATGCAGTTGTATTTCCGACAGAAGCAATAAAACTGCAGGCTGAGTGCTTTTACGGAAAGATTGAAAACACTTCAATTATCAACAACGCCCGGAACATTAATATTCCCAGCGGTATTCCCAAGGAACCTTTTATCTTTTGCGCAGGCAGGATTTGGGACGAAGCCAAAAATATACACATGCTCTCGCGAATTGCAGGCAGGCTTCCATGGCCGCTTTTTATAGCCGGAGATAACGGAGATGCAACTGAAACTTATCAAAATATTGTGCTTCTTGGTACACTCAATCCGGATGAAATCCGTCAATGGATGGCAAAAGCATCAATTTACATCAATCCGGCGAAGTATGAGCCTTTTGGTCTGTCGGTACTGGAAGCCGCAAAAGCAGGCTGTGCGCTGGCGCTGTCGGGAATTGATACTTTATTGGAAATATGGAACGACTCAGCCGTGTACTTCGATCCGCACAAGGAAGACGAGGCATTACAGGCACTTTCAAGACTGGTTTCAGATAAAAACCTGCGACAACGGCTTTCTCTAAAAGCAAAAGAGCGTGCTGTACGGTATGATACAAAACTGATGGCAAACCAATACATGTCGCTCTACAAAAAGGCCGCAAAATATAAAGCTATATCCCAAACTTTATGAAAATACTTTTATTTTATCACTCACTGTTGTCCGACTGGAATCATGGCAACGCACATTTTCTTCGCGGTACGGTAAAAGAACTGCTGTCACGCGGTCATGATGTAACGGTTTTTGAACCTCAAAATAGCTGGAGCCTAGAGAATCTGGTTAAGGATCATGGCAAACAGCCTCTTAAGGAATTTGAGAAATATTACCCCGGGTTAAAATCTGTTTCTTATAATCCGACCAAACCTATAGAAGAAGATGTTTTCATTGGTGCCGACCTTGTCCTTGTGCACGAATGGAACGATCACGCGCTGGTGTCGCAAATCGGCAGGATCAAGATCAAGTACAGTTTTAAGCTGATATTCCACGATACGCATCATCGCGCGGTGTCGGATGAAGCCGGAATTGCAAAATATGATTTTTCAAACTATGACGGAGCGCTTGTTTTTGGCGATATAATCCAGAAGATCTATCAGCAAAAAAAATGGATCTCTAAAGTCTGGACCTGGCACGAAGCTGCAGATGCCGATCTTTTCCACCCGATAAATGGCGAAAAGAAAGGTGACTTGGTATGGATTGGCAATTGGGGTGATAATGAGCGAAAGGACGAACTTAACGAATTCCTGATAAAACCTGTAAAGGAGCTTGGACTGAAAGCAAAAGTCTATGGCGTACGTTATCCTGATGAAGCGCTTAAAGCATTGAAAAACGCTGGCATTGAATATGGCGGATGGCTTCCAAATTATAAAGTTCCTGAAGTTTTTTCTGAATATAAACTCACCATTCATGTACCACGCGGCCCATATGTAAAGATGCTTCCTGGAATTCCGACAATCCGTCCTTTCGAGGCGATGGCATGTGGAATTCCGCTTATTTCTGCGCCGTGGGCCGACACCGAAAACCTTTTTACTACAGGGAAAGATTATTTATCCGTAAAGAATGGTCGTGAAATGACTGAAAGCATAAAGTATCTTCTTTCAGATACTGAAGCAGCAAATAAATTAGCAGCACACGGCCGGAAAACTATTCTGGCAAGGCATACCTGTGCGCACCGTGTTGACGAACTGGAGAATGTTGCTGCCGCACTTGGTATAAAAGACAATGTCAACTCATTAAAGAATAAAACCATACAAATATGAAAGATCAGCAGCTTAAAATAGCTTTCTTCGGATCCAGTATCGTTTCGGCATACTGGAATGGCGCGGCTACTTATTACAGGGGAATTGTAAAAGCGTTGAACAAAATGAGCCATGAAGTCACCTTTTATGAACCGGATATTTATGAGCGCCAGAAACACCGCGACATAGACAATCCTGAATGGTGCCGCGTTGTGGTCTATGAGGATGATCCTGAAATTGTAAGACACCATCTTCTCGAGGCCTCGTCTGCCGATGTCATCATTAAGGCCAGCGGTGTCGGAGCGTTTGATGAATTGCTGGAAAGGGAAGTTACCATGCTGAAACGCGAAGATAATCTTATTATTTTCTGGGATGTCGATGCGCCGGCAACCTTGGATCGTATTGATCAGCATCCTGAGGACCAGTTCAACAAGCTGATCCCGTTATACGACTTCATCCTGACTTATGGCGGCGGACAACCGGTGATAGATGCTTATGAAAAGAAAGGCGCAAAAAAATGTATCCCGGTTTACAATGCCCTTGATACCGATACGCATTTTCCGGAGAAACCCCAGTCTTCCTTTGATTGTGTCCTCGCATTTCTCGGAAACCGACTTCCTGATCGTGAACAACGTGTCGAAGAGTTTTTTCTGAAACCCGCAGCGGCACTCCCACAATACAAATTTATACTGGGCGGAAGCGGATGGGCCGACAAGCCGATGAGCGATAACGTTGAATACATCGGGCATGTTTATACGAAAGACCATAATGCACTTAACGCGACACCACGCGCCGTACTCAACATCAGCCGCGACAGCATGGCCAAATATGGCTTTTCACCGGCAACAAGGGTTTTTGAAGCCGCCGGAGCCGGAGCCTGTATCATCACTGATTATTGGGAAGGAATTGATCACTTTTTTGAGCCGGGCAAAGAGATTATTGTAGCACGCGATGGGGAAGAGGTAATAAAAATTCTTGAAGGCCTTACCATCGAAAAAGCATGGAAAATCGGTCGCGCAGCCTATAAGAAAGTGTTGGCAGCGCATACTTACGACCATCGCGCAGGATTGTTGCAATCTGTTTTTCAGAAATCGCTTTCAAAAGTCCAACAGGTTCAGGATTAAAAACAACATCATATGAAAATTGTCTGTATCGGGTTATCAGTCACTTCCTCCTGGGGAAATGGCCACGCCACAACTTACCGGGCTTTGCTTAAGGAAATGGCGAATCTTGGCCATGAAATATTGTTCCTTGAAAAAGATGTGCCTTATTATGCGGCAAACCGTGATATGCCGCAGCCGGATTTCTGTCGGCTCGGACTCTACAAAAGCAATGAGGAACTCATGGAAGATTATGCTTCGGATGTTAGTCAGGCCGATTGTGTGATTGTTGGATCGTATGTTCAACAGGGCGTTGAAGTCGGAAACTGGGTTATTGATACCGCAAAAGGAATCAAAGCATTTTATGATATCGACACACCGGTTACATTGGCAAAACTAAGACGGAACGACTACGAATATATCACGCCTGAACTTATCGGCAAATACGATCTTTACCTGTCATTTTCCGGCGGACCGATCCTGAAGCACATCGAGGAATGCTATGGATCGCCAGCCGCAAAAGCACTGTATTGTTCTGTTGACCCGGAATTATATTATCCGGAAAACGATAGCGTAAGAAAATGGGATCTGGGTTATCTCGGCACTTTTAGTACCGACCGGCAACCTACTGTTAATGAATTGCTTTGCAAAACCGCAGAAGAATTCATCAGCCGGAAATTTGTTGTTGCAGGTCCGCAATATCCTGCAGAAATTAATTGGCCTGTTAATGTTGAGCGGATCGAACACCTGCCACCATCAAAACACCGCAGGTTTTACAATTCGCAATGTTATACGCTGAATGTTACCCGCGCAGATATGATCGAAGCCGGTTATTCCCCAAGCGTCCGCCTGTTTGAGGCTGCGGCGTGCGGCGTGCCTGTGATTTCTGATTATTGGGACGGACTTACGTCGCTCTTTACTGAAGGAGAAGAAATCCTGATTGCACGCTCATCGCATGATGTTGTGCGCTTTATGAAGGAAACATCTGAAGAAGAAAGAAAAAAAATTGGTGAAAGCGCCCGCGCAAAAGTCCTTCACACTCATACAGCAAAAGCGCGCGCTAAAGAACTTGAAGAATACATCCTGCAGGTTATGCAGTCGGTTTAAAATGATCAGCATGTCAGTAAAAAAAGAAATAGAGGCTTTGCAGCCGTGGTTTCACAATATCCATCTACCCGATGGAACGCAAACCGCACCAGAACATTTCCTGGGAGATTTTCCGTCGTTCAAATGGGAGAAAATAAAAGAGCGGATCCCGGAAGACCTCACCGGATGGAAAGCGTTGGATATCGGCTGCAATGCTGGCTTTTATTCTATTGAACTGGCTAAACGTGGTGCCGAAGTGCTCGCCATAGATCTTGATGTGCATTATCTTAAGCAGGCGAAATGGGTAGCGGGGCAATTTGGCTTTGACGACCGGATAACTTTCAAGCAGATGCAGGTATATGACCTGGCAAAACTCGATGAGAAATTCGACATCGTCTGGTTTATGGGCGTTTTTTATCATCTGCGTTATCCGATGTTGGCATTGGATATCATTTCCGAGAAAGTAAAGAACATGATGGTCTTCCAGACGCTTTCCATGCCGGACAAAGCAGAAATGGAGATTCCCGATGATATTGAATTCCACAAACGCGAAATTATGCTTCAATCCGGTTATCCGGTAATGGCATTTATCGAAAAACGCCTTGGTGGCGATCCCACAAACTGGTGGGCACCAAATCATCAGGCAATATTGTCCATGCTACGCACATGCGGGTTTTGCACCGATGTGATACCTGAAGAAGAAACATACATTGCAATTAAAGATACCAAGGCGGCAGATTTCAATACGTGGAATTATTCTGAATTACTTTCCGCGACAGGAAAAGAATGGAAGGAAGCGGCTGAAATAAAGACTTCACGAAAGTACTGATCCTGAGGCCAGGCTTGAATATTTCAGCAAGTTTTCGTCGGAAGCCATTCTTTTGCTGTTTTCATTCAAGGACGAATTTGTATCTTTATAGTTTTAATTCCCGTTGCAGATTTGGAATATTCTTCACCCACAGATTACCGGACTGTTTTTAATGCCATGCCAGGCGCCAGCGGATTGATCCTTCCTGACAGCCCTGTTTTTACCGTTGTTGGCTCAACCGATGAGTTTGCCGCTTTCGCAGGTGCGCCAAAGGACGATCTTATTGGCAAAAGTCTGTTTACACACTTTCCCGACAATCCCGACGCACCGAATGTATCCAATGATATACGGGCTTCGCTGGCGATTTGCATCAGGGAAAAACGGAAGAATGAACTCGAAGTGCAGCGTTATGATATTGTTCAGCCCGATGGTACTTTTAACGAAATGTACTGGACCGTCATCCATACTCCGATATTTAATGAAAACCGCGAAATTGAATTTATAATCCATACTGCGGTCAACGTTACTGATCGCATGCAGGCCAATATCAAGGATGAAAAAATCAAGTCGCTGGAACCTGCCCATAATCTTTTCCGGCAGTCTGCCATGGCAATTCATATCTTTAAAGGGCCGGATCTCATCATTGAGCTGGCCAATGAGCCGACGCTCCGGCTTTGGGATAAGGATGCTTCCGTTATAGGTAAGCCGCTCAGGGAAGTCCTTCCGGAGCTGGCATCCCAGAGATATATCGAGATCATCGACACGGTTCGACGTACAGGTATGCCCTACCAGGCTCATGAAGCTCCGGTAACCCTAATCCGTCACGGAAAAGAAGAAATATTATATTTTAATTTTGTATTACAGCCTTATTATGAAAACGGAAAGGCAGCGGTCACCGGAGTCGTCGCTATGGCAAACGAGGTTACCCAACTGCACAACGATCGCAAAGCGCTTGTACAAAAGGAGCGAAGCCTTGAACTTGCAGAGGAAATCGGCGGTATGGGAGTTTTTAACATCGACCTGCGCAGCAATACCGTCAGCTATTCGCCCCAGATTATGGAATGGTTCGGGGTAACACGCCTCAATATACCGTTGCCAGAACTTCTGAAAAAGGTTTATCAGGAGGATTACGCACTAGTTCGGGATACTTTTACAGGTGTGACACGTGAAGGCTCATCAGGAAAACACGATATTATTTTCCGTGTGCCTCACCCACAAACGCGGCAATTACAACATTTGCGTTCCATCGGACAGGTTCAGGATGAAGATGGCGAAGCAGTGACCGTGTCGTGCATCATCCAGGACATCAGCGCGAGCATCCATTCGAAATTTGCAATTGAGCAAAGTGCGCAACGGCTCAGGAGCGTCATCGACAGCGCGCCTTTTCCGATCGGTGTTTATATCGGGCGTGAAATGCGTATCGAAATGGCAAACCAATCAATCCTTGACACTTGGGACCGCGACAGCAGTGTCATCGGAAAGCGATATGCCGAAGTGCTGCCGGAATTGGAAGGCCAGGGACCGATTGAGCAACTCGACCGCGTTTACACCACCGGTGTGGCTTTCCATGCGCATAACCAGCATGTTAAGCTTTTAGTAGGCGGAAGGCTGCAGTCGTTTTACTTCAATTATAGTTTTACCCCGCTTTTTGATGCAATGGGTAAAGTTTATGGTGTTATGAATACTGCCGCAAATGTCACCGATCTCGTCGTGGCCAAAAAAGCACTTGAGGAAAGCGAACGCAATTTCAGGAACATCATACTTCAGGCGCCGGTAGCCATGTGCCTGCTCCGCGGTCCCGAGCATACAGTGGAAATAGCGAATGACCTGATCATTAATTTATGGGGGAAATCTTATGTTGATGTGATGAACAAGCCCCTTTTTGTAGGTTTGCCCGATGCACGGGAACAGGGACTTGAAGAACTTCTGCAGAAAGTTTATACTACCGGCGAAACTTTTACCGCTAACGAACGCCCCGTGGAACTCATCCGCTTCGGGCAAAAACAAACCCTTTACCAAAATTTTGTTTATGAAGCATATCGCGATGGCGAAGGTCAGATTTTAGGTGTGCTTGCCATTTCTGTAGATGTCACGCCACAGGTGATTGCAAGGCGGAAAATTGAACAGGTCGTGAAGGAACGTACAAAAGAACTCGAGCATGCCAACGAGCGCCTGCAGAAATCCAATGCCGAACTGGAACAGTTTGCTTATATCGCTTCACACGATTTACAGGAACCACTAAGGAAGATCAGTTTATTCACACAGATACTGGAAAGCTCCCTGGGCGAAATCGACGACAAGTCAAAGTTTCAGATGGCGCGCATCACCAATGCCGTCAACAGGATGATGAACCTGATCCGTGATATTCTCGGCTATTCGCAATTGTCACGCAAGAATGAGGTTTTTGTTGCCACCAACCTCGAAGATGTATTCAACGATATTATCAGCGACTTTGATGTTATTGTGGAAGAGAAACAAGCGGTTATTGAGCATTCGGGATTGCCGGTAATTGATACAATTCCGCTGCAGATGACACAGCTCTTCAGCAATCTTATATCAAATTCATTAAAATACAGCAGGCTGGACGTTCCACCGCATATTACCATCAGCAGCATGGTTGTCACCGAAGAAGAAGCCTCTGAACTGGAGTTGGCAAAGAAATCCGGAGGTTATTATAAAATTATATTCACCGACAATGGTATCGGTTTTCCACAGGAATATGCCTCGCGAATCTTCAATATTTTTCAGCGCCTGCACGGAAAAACGGAGTATGAAGGAACCGGGATCGGACTGGCAATGTGCAAAAAAATTGCTGAAAACCATCATGGGCTGATTTTCGCCAACGGAACGGAAGGCGCGGGCGCCGAATTTGTCGTGGTTCTGGCTGCGTCTCAGCAAAACTTATCATAAACATATTGTAAACAAATCAAATAGCCTTGTTGGGTTGCGCGTGTTTTAGTATCTTTAAAAGAACCTAATATTGCAGCCATGAACAAAAAATCTTCCGCTTCGGCGATACTTTTTGCACTGCTGATTTCAGCCTGCGGCAACAAATCCACTGATGTGAATGCACAAACCGGCGCCCCGGTGGCAACTACTAACGCTTCGGCAAAGCTTCCCCCGGTTGAAACCCGGAAACCCAATTCAAATTATAAACCTGCTTTTGAAGGCCAGACCCGAATTGCTGGTGTGAAAACAAAAACAGCATATAATGTCACGCGGGTTACGGATGAACTGCGGAATCCCTGGGGAATTGCACCGCTTCCTGACGGGCGCCTGCTGATTACCGAAAAAGCGGGAACCATGGTAATTGCCGAGGCTTCAGGAAAACTAAGTGAACGTATTACAGGAATTCCTAAAGTAAATCCGCAAGGGCAGGGCGGACTCCTTGGTATTTGCCTCGACCCTGATTTTGCCAGGAACCGGATGGTTTATTGGGTGTTTTCGGATATTACTCCGACAGGGAATCTTACCGCCGTCGCAAAAGGAAAACTTTCAGCAGACGATAAAAAGATCGAAAACCCATCAATCATTTACCGTGCAACACCCGCCTATGATGGCACACTGCATTATGGTGGCAGGATTGTCTTTGACAGGACAGGCCACTTGATTGTATGTACGGGGGAACGTTCCGACCTGCAGACAAGACCGCAGGCGCAATCACTAAAATCTGCACTTGGCAAGGTGATACGAATAACTACAGACGGAAAGCCTGCTGCTGACAATCCCTTTAAAGACAGTTCCGATGCGCGGCCGGAATTTTATTCTTACGGACACAGAAACCCGCAAGGCCTGGCAATTCATCCTGCTACAGGAGATATTTGGTTAAGTGAAATGGGGCCGAAAGGCGGTGATGAGGTTAACCTGATCAGGCCCGGGAAGAACTACGGCTGGCCAAACATAACTTACGGACTGGAATACAGCGGCGCCAGCATCAGCGGCGGTGCGACTCAGAGATCGGGAATGGAGCAACCTGTATATTATTGGGATCCTGTGACTTCGCCAAGTGGAATGACATTCTACAGCGGTGACATGATCGCCGAATGGAAAAACAACCTTTTTATTGGCGGACTCAACAGCACACACATTGTAAGGCTGGTCATCGAAAATAATAAAGTAACAGGCGAGGAAAGACTTTTGGCTAATGAAGGCACACGTTTTCGTGATGTTGCACAGGGAAAAGACGGTGCTTTGTATGCTGTAACCGATGAAGGTGTATTGTTCCGAATAGGAAAGTAATTATTTCCCGAAAATTGTCGAAACAATCTCATACGACCTGAGTCTTGCCGCATGCTCATATACCGGCGTGGTGATCATCAGCTCATTGGCGCCGGTGCGGCTGATAAATTCCTCCATTTCAGACCTGACCTTTTCATGGCCGCCAATAAACGAATACCTTATCATCTGCTGAAGTGCGGCTTCTTCCAGCGGATCCATGAAACCTTCACCCGGATCAACCGGCGGACCCAGCTTTTGCCTGTTGCCGGTAAGAATTCCCAGGAACAGCTTCTTGAATGATGTGGCAAGCCTCGCAGCAGCGGCATCTGTTTCAGCGGCAATCACATTCACGCATGGCATCACATAGGGTTTTTCACACTGTGCCGAAGGTTTAAAGTTTTTCCGATATATCGCAATAGCTTCAAATAATTGCGCGGGCGCAAAATGACTGGCAAAAGCGTATGGCAATCCGAGCGATGCTGCAATATAGGCGCTGTCGGTACTGGAGCCCAGAATCCACACCGGAATATTTAATCCTTCACCGGGAATGGCGCGTACCGGACTGCTTTTGTTGGTGGCTGAAAGATACCGTTGCAATTCTTTTACATTTTCATCAAATGAAAGTACGGCACGTTGGTCCCGACGCAAAGCTTGTGCTGTCATCTGATCTGTACCCGGTGCACGACCGAGCCCAAGATCAATCCGTTCCGGATATAATGTGGCCAGGGTACCAAATTGTTCAGCCACTATTAACGGCGCATGATTTGGCAACATAATTCCTCCCGAGCCAACACGAATAGATGATGTTTGTGACGCAATGTATCCGATAAGTACCGATGTCGCCGTACTGGCAACACCTTCCATGTTATGATGTTCGGCAAGCCAGTAACGGGTGAAACCCCATTGCTCTGTATGCCGGGCAAGATCAGCACCATTGGCAAACGCATTGGATGGCGTGCTACCCTGAGGAACCATTGCAAGGTCGAGAACAGATATATTGATATCGGGCATAGGTTGTATCAGAAAAAAGATTTGTAACAAAGTTACTGCTATCCCGTTCAAACAGCGGCATTATTTAATTTCAGTTCGCCCATTCAGCTTCAAAATTATTCTTTAACTAAAAACGGTATGCAAATTGGAATGACAGGTTAAATCCCTGAAAATTAAATAAGATGATGACTGATGACGACCTTTTGTTTTCGGCTGAACGTATCGCCAGAAAACACCCCGCTGATGAACTTTCAAAAGCATTTCTGGAAGCCTATCACTGCCCAGAAAGGGATTTAAAAAAATGCCTCGTTCTTGCCGCTAAGCTGGTATTGAAACTGGACTAAATAAGTTTATAAAAAATATATTGCACCGAAAGGTGCTTTTTTTTTGCTGTATTTCGAACACTTTAAGCAGATTTGCTGTAATCATGGTCACGTTCTGTACGTTCCTGATATTCTCGGATTATTGCAACAACTGCCGGTATCTGGTCTGTCAGGGCAATAACAAAGTCACCTTCTTCGGCAATATCTATGGCGTGACGCACGGCTTCGGTCTCTTCACCCATAAATTCATAAGTCAAATTCCGGCCTCCTGAGTACAGTCCTTCGAGTAACAGCTTGTTAATATTTTCCTGTGTGTTTCCGCGCAGGTTTTGTTTTGATCTGATGATGACATGATCGAACATCCGCCCGGCAATGGTTCCAAATTCACGAATGTCCTCATCACGGCGATCACCAACCCCTGAAATGATTCCGATTTTGCGCGGTGCTGCCGTTTCCCGTACATATTCCTCAATAGCAGCGGCACCGTGTGCGTTGTGTGCGTAATCTACCAGGATATTAATCTTTCCAAGATCGAAAATATTCATTCTTCCCGGTGCATGCTCATAATCTGCAATGAAAGAACGCAATCCCAAAGATATCCTGTCGGTTGTTATGCCGGAAAGAAAAGCCGCCAACGATGCTGCAAGTGCATTGGCAGTCATGAATTTAAGTTTGCCGCCGAGGGTCAACGGGATATTAGAAACAGACTCAATCCTGATGGTTTCGCCACCACTACGGATCGTTATAAAACCATCTTCGGGCACGGCTGATGTTCTTCCTTCAGCCACCATCCTTTGCATAAATTCGCTCTGCGGATCAAGGCTGAAAAATGCTACATTGCATTCTAATGTTTCCGCTATTCTCATACAATGCGCATCGTCTGCATTGAGCACGGCCCAGCCACTCTTTTTTACGCTTCTCACAATGACACTTTTAACGTGCGCAAGGTCTTCCAGAGTTTCAATATCACTAAGTCCGAGGTGATCTTCCTTTATATTAGTGATCACGCCAACATCACATTTATCGAATCCGAGTCCGGAACGGAGCAAGCCGCCTCGCGCCGATTCAAGCACTGCAAACTCTACAGTCGGATTTCTGAGAATATATCCTGCGCTGGCCGGACCTGTAGTATCGCCTTTTTTATGAAGGACATCATCAATATAAATTCCGTCTGTGGTTGTATATCCGGTTCTGTAGCCGCTTTGTTTCACGATGTGCGCCAATAGCCTTGTTGTGGTTGTTTTTCCATTTGTTCCAGTAATCGAAATGATCGGAATACGGCTTGCCTTTTCTGGCGGAAAGAGCATGTCTACCACAGGCTTTGCAACATTTCGAGGTTGGCCTTCGGAAGGCGCAAGATGCATTCTGAAGCCTGGCGCCGCATTAATCTCCAGAATTACGCCTCCGGTTTCCAGCAAAGGTTGCGAAAGGTTCTCAGCCATGATATCGATGCCGCAAATGTCAAGTCCGATGACGCCTGCTGCGGTTTCAGCCATCGCAATATTCAAGGGATGAACCTCATCGGTCACATCTATTGCCGAGCCGCCGGTACTGAGGTTTGCGGTAGATTTTACATAAACTATCTCGCCTTTCGCAGGAATTGAGTCAGGAGTATAGCCTTTTTTGAGCAGCAACTCGATCGTTTCCCGGTCGATCTTGATCTTCGTAAGTGTTTTTTCATGGCCGTTTCCTCGGCGTGAATCTGTATTTACATGGGAAATAAGCGCTTCAATGGTACTGCTTCCATCACCGGTTACATTTGCAGGCACACGCTTGGTAGCAGCTACAAAACGATTATTGATGACCAGGACACGGAAGTCATTTCCGGTGACATAGCGCTCAACAATAACCCGTCTGCCAAATTCCTTCGCGGTCGCAAGTCCCAAAACAGCATCTTCCCAAGTGTTGATGTTCACGGTGACACCTTTTCCATGGTTGCCGTTGTGAGGTTTTATGACAATCGGGTACCCAATGTCGTCAATGATATCCTGCAGTCCGGCTTCAGTATAACAACTTCCTCCGGCAGCTATCGGTAAATAAGAATCCTCAAGAAGTTGTTTTGTTTTTTCTTTGTTGGATGCGGTGTTGGCGGCCATTGAGCTGGTCATACACGTTGTTGTTGCCTGAAAACGTCTCTGGCATTTTCCGTAACCTAACTGGATTGTCGAATCATCGCTAAGCCTGATCCAGGGAATGTCGCGCTTTACAGCTTCATCAACAATACTTTGTGTGCTTGGGCCAAGACAATTATACTCGCACTTCCTTTTCAGTTCCCTGATGTCGCTGGAGATATCATAAGCTTCATTACTTATAGACGCATGGGCGATGCGAACAGCCGCTTGCGCAGCGTATATTCCGGCTTTTTCATCGATATATTCGAAAACAACCTGATAAATTCCAGGTGTTATGGTTGGCTTTGTCATACCAAATGCAACGTCCATGCCTGATGCCTGCTGAAGAGACAGTGCAATGTTCATGACTAGCTCCGGCAACGTGGCTGAGGGAGTTTGTTGTTTAAGCGAAGGCACCAATTCAGCCGCAAAGTCGATGGCTGATACACTTCCCTGAATTAGTTCGCCAGCTGTATTTAAATCGAGGCGCAATTGGACCAAGTTCTTCTTTTCAATGCTCCAGATATTGGGGCCGCGCAGTATCTGCAGTTTTTGTATGTCCATAATAGGGCGTGGTTTAATCTATTTTAGTGATTCTCAAATTTCAGTCACAGTACAGTGTTTGCTGTTATAAGATTTAAAGCAAACCTTACATAAATCGGCAGAAATAATATGGTGGGCTTGATATAAAAAGTCATTGTAATTGAATAAAATTGATCGAAGCCTGCCGATA
Organism: Flavobacterium sp.; assembly: GCA_036399795.1. Classification (GTDB taxonomy): domain Bacteria; phylum Bacteroidota; class Bacteroidia; order Flavobacteriales; family Flavobacteriaceae; genus Flavobacterium. The sequence goes on along the minus strand of DASWML010000001.1, from coordinate 42,339 downwards.
TAAATTTGTCATATAAAAACATACCATTATGAAACAGGTTTGCACCCGACTAAATGCCTTGATTACTGAGACTGATGAATGGCGGAAAGCAAGACTGGCTGATAGCCTGAAAGACCTTCTTGAAGAAACACCTGAAATTTTCCTTAATGGCCAGGAAGCAAAGCCTAAGGTAAAAACCGCAATTGACCTCTATGCCCGCAATCCTAACGTGATGAATCAGCTTCAGTTATTGAATGTATTGGGTACTATAGGTATATAAATTACGAACAGGATATCCTGATCGGCTAAAAACTCCCGTTGATTGCTTGAACAGTCAGACAACCGGGTTAAATAAAAAGACATTCAGAAACGGATGTCTTTTTTTTATTTCGTTTTTTCGCCCACAAAATAATCTGAGGCAGACTTAAAAAGCACATTGAATGTAGTAAGACTGCCGTAAATCCTGGTGATGTATTGCTGCAGCTCGACTTTCTCAATCTCCTCTAGTTTACTCGCATTGATTTTCTGCTCCATTACACGCACCCGGTCGCGTACCATCACAATTTTATGGAAGAACGCATCAATTGGAACTTCTTTCCCTAATACGCCCGGCTGCCCGGGATCCATGACAAGTTTTCCGCCTTTCCATTTGTCGGCAATCGGTACGGCCGGTGAAATATCCGACCAGCGCTGGAGGATTCCCTTAAGGGTTTTCTCGACATCATAAAGGCTGATGGTGTCTACTTCGTTTTCTACTGATTCGATCACGTCGAAAGTGCTTTCGAGCGGGATGGTTTCCAATCCGTTATCAATAAAAGTAACCCAATATTCTTTAGGCGAAACATTGGTCACAACGCCTTTACCATAGTCAGGATGGCTGATGCGTGAGCCTATTCCGAGTATTTTCATGTTAAATTTTTTACGAAAATACATATTGTTCATGAATTTGAAAAGTGATGCAGATTGGATTCTACAGGCGTTACACCGGCATATCCTCCTGAAACCCTTTATCGCCTGCCTGAAGTATCTGGCGGATCCTTTCAATATGGACTTGTGACTGATTAATCCGTTCCTGGGAGATTTTGGCGATACTCCCATTTTGCTTTTCCATCATCGTGGTGAGCAGGTTTTTTCTTTCTTCAAACATCCGCAATGCGGTCCACATGGTTTCCTCGATCTTGTCGGTCTGTTCTGCAAGCAGGATGTCGGCCGTATACGCATGTCCGGTATGGCAACGGAAACGCACCGTTGCTGCTTTTTCCATCACCCAAAGATTCCCGCCGCAGCCGGGACAGTTGAAAGGAACCTGCCGTCCCAGTGTATTTACCGATGGCAGGTCGCTTAATACGCGTTTGGCAATGTCGGCTTCAATGAGCACTTCTTTGGGCAGGGGTTTTGACTTCGGAAGTTTCTCACCGATAAGCTTGTAGAGGAGTCCGCCCATTTCCTGAACCGGAACTACATAATCAACAGCAACATTCTCAATGGCGTGCTGCGGCATCTGAGGATAATCGGCATCTTCCGGATCCTGCACGATGCAGGCGCCGCCACATCTTTTAATCATTTCCATTCCTGCCGTTCCGTCATCGAGATAACCAGTAAGAAGGATTGCAATAAGCCTGTTTCCGAAAGTTACTGCCGCAGAGCGGAAAAGCGGATCAATGGCAGGCCGTGACCGATTCTCATGTGCGCCTTTAGTAATCAGGATTTTAGCGTTTTCATCAACCATCAGGTGATGGCCTGAAGGAGCGAGGTAAACGTGTCCTTTCTTCAGGGTTTCCCCGTTTTTGCCATGCCGGCAGACAAGTTTCGAGTTGCGTTGCAGCGCCTCAAGAAGTACACTGCCCGTGGCATCGACTGATATATGCTGAACCATTAAAATCGGAATTGGAAAATCATCCCCGAGCTGGGCAATCAGTGCCACCAGCGCTTTTAAGCCTCCGGCGGATGCGCCAATGACAACTGCCTGTGGAAATGCGGGTTTTGTTTCGACTGTTTTTGAAATTTGCATTTGATAAGATTACGAACAACTTAAATTTAAGGATAATAGCCGAAACAACAGTGCGAATCAACGTTTTTTGACCATCGCGATCCGGAAACGGCTTTCAGGTATGGCAGGTATCCGTCCAAGATCGATGCGCAGGTCTTGTTCAGGAACCGTATAATCCATTTTTTTCACGAGGAATCTCAAGGCAATTTTAGAAAGTTTAATGGTAATCCATTCCCCGGGACAACGATGGTTCAGGTTATGGCTGCCGCCGCCTTGCGGAATAAAATTGTACGGACTTCCATTCCAGTCGGAGAAACGTTCGGCTATGAATTTTCCGGGATCTGTCCATGTTTTCTCGTCGTGATTTGTTCCGTAGATATCAAGCAGCACCATACTGCCTTTAGGGAAGTTCACTCCGTTCCAGTCAAAGGTTTTCCTGACTTTCGCCGATGTAAATGGGAAGAAAGGATAGAAGCGCCTGACTTCGTGGATAAAAAGCTCATACAGGCTGTCGTTATTCCTGAGTTTCTGCCGGTATTCCGGATGTTCATGCAGGGCATGTGCCGAAAAAATAATATAACGTGTAATGGCAACGATGGGACGAACAAGATTTATGACTTCTACCGCAGCAATCTTTGTATCCATTAGCTTTGTATTGGTGCCGCGGTAAAGGCTGAAAGTTTCCAGAATGGAGCCTTTGGGGGTGACGGGTTTTCATGCGCCTGTACAGCGTTAATTTAGCAGCACAAAAAATAAAACAATGAGCACAAATATTACCACACTCGTACTAAACCTTATTATCTCCGAATCACAATTGCACCGCAGCAGGATCGCTACAGAAATCAGGAACCTCATCGAAGCACATATCAATAACGGGGAACAACTTGAAATCGTTCTGCAGAGGCAATTTATCCTGCAGATGAAAAAATATGTTGAGCAGCCTGAAAAGAATACCGCAGATGCCCTTTTCCAGTTAGCCACTTTTTACAGAGATCACTTTTTATCAGAAATGGTACAGGAAATTTATGCTTCCGCAGCTTAAACTTCACCTGAGGCTTCTAGCAAAATCGGATTGGCTTGTCAGGCAGATGATCTAAACATTATCTTTGGCGAAACTTTAGCCGATGTCCATCAATTACATCATTGACCAGAAGGCGACGCAAATCATATATGACGTTCATGATATCATGTACAGCGATTTTGAACGGTGTACTTTTGAGCATTGTGATTTTACAACATGCGATTTTACCGGGACCAGCTTTATAGACTGCATTTTCATCTCGTGTAACTTTAATGAATCGCGAATCAATTACGTTGCCTTCAGGGATGTGTCTTTTACCGATTGTAATTTCACAGGTGTGAACTTCGTAATGGTCGACAAGCTGATCTTTGGCGTAAATTTTACCAACTGTGTGCTTGATTATGCGAAGTTCTATACGCTTAAACTTAAAGGTACATTGTTCTGCAACTGCAGCATTACCGCAGCAGATTTTATGGAAAGCGACCTGACAGATGCCGTTTTTTTGACAACTGCAACCTTCACAAAAGTATATTTATAAATACGGTTGCCGACAAAGCCGACTTTTCTACGAGCTATAACTTCTCGATCGATCCTGAAAAAAACAAACTCCGGAAGGTAAATTCGCAGAAGCAGGCTTGAGCGGACTGCTTCATAAGTATGATCTGGTGATAAAATAATCGATGTCGTTGTACTTTTTCAGATAAAAAAAATCCGGACATGCCGGACTATTTAAATTATTATGTTTTTAGGAAATCCAGCAGGTCTTTGTTGAATTTTTCCTTTTCGGTGTAAAACAGCCCGTGCGGTGCGCCATCATAAACAAGATACCGGCAATTGGGTAGAAGTTTGGCAGCCTTTTCACCGGAAGACGCGATAGGTACGGTTTTGTCGGCATCACCATGAATCAGCAATACCGGTACGTTGAGCAAAGCCATTTCATTCCGGAAGTCGGTTGTTGAAAAGGAATTCAAGCATTCCAGTGTTGCCCGTGGCGATGCGCATCCGGCAACCATGAGATCATGCTGCAGATATGCCTGGCTTACCGGATGATTCACCATATTGACTCCGTAGAACATCTTCCCGAAGGATTCAAGAAATTCCATCCGGTCTTTTCGAAGTTGTCGGGCCATTTCATCAAATTCCTCCTTTGGCGTACCATCAGGATTGTCATCTGTTTTGAGCAGAAACGGCGTAATCGAACCGACCAATACTGCTTTGGTCACACCTTTACCTCCATGGCGGCTGAAATATCGCACCACTTCTCCTCCGCCCATGGAAAAGCCAACCAAAGTGATATTATCGAGTTCCAGTTCATCAATAATTTCTTTAAGATCATCGGCCAGGCTGTCGTAATCATAGCCGAACCAGGGTTTTGATGACTGACCAAACCCGCGGCGGTCATAAGTAATCACCCTAAACCCGCCGTTCACCAGCGTCTCGACCTGGTATTCCCACATTTCGCCTGAAAGTGGCCATCCATGGATCAGGATTACCGGCGGGCCTTCACCATAGTCCTTGATGTAAAGGCTGATGCCTGAATCGGTTTCGATGTACATGTCGGTCGGAATATCCATACCGAATTCTTCTGCAGCTTCTGAATCGTCTTGCATAGTTGTGATTTTAATGGTTGGTGAATAACCTTTCCTGTAAAGGTGTGGTTTAGTAAAGTTGATGTAAGATCAGTGGAATCTATTATATAATTGAAAATTTGTTTTTTATTATTACCATTATTTCTGAAGCTGAAGGTACATCAAAAAGCTACCCCTATTGATAATGTTTGATTGTAAGAATTATAATATTGATGCGATTAAAATGTTAAACATCGGTAAATTAATGTGTTGTGTATTGAATCGAAAAAAAAATACGCTATATCTTTACTTCACCTAACCTTAAGATCATGCTTGAAAAACTACTTTATGTTGATGATGATGCGGACGACCTGATGATTTTCAACCATGCCATGAATGAGCTTGGCTTTCCCGTATCGACTTTTGATTCTGCGGCGGCTATTCTTACTGCGCTGCACAATGCGCCTCAGGAGGCTTCGATTGTATTTGTAGATTTGAATATGGCAATCAAAACAGGTTTTGATGTTATCGAAGAAATTAATCAGACGGAAGAGCTCAGGGAACTGCATGTAGTGGCATTTTCAACCTCCAACGATCCTAAGACCATAAAAAGATGCCGCGATCTTGGCGCATGCCTTTATTTGCGAAAACCTAACAGCATGGATAAGCTCAGGAACATGCTCAAAAAAGTGACGAGCATTGACTGGACAAATTTTCAGGCAACTGACGATAATTTTTTTATTCAGGCATAGCAGCATGTTAATAAATGACGTGAAATTCTTCCTGTGGCATTTTCCTAGCTGCTTTTCTTTTTAATAGGCTTCCTGAGTAAAATATCACTTCGCAATAGCCGGAGATGAGATTCCAGAAGCAACGGATAGTGCGGCTTGGTACTTCCAGTGATATTAACAACTTCTCCCAGCTTATTAAGCTCCTTTACAAGATTTGCAAAGCAATCCATGAGCGACGTTGCATTTATCATTTCTAAAATCTGTCTGTCTTGTATAATGGCCGCCTGCCAAATTCCACCCCGTGCTAGAATTTCACACACAACTTCAGATTCAACACCATTAATGACCAGTGTAAGGGTAATTGTTTCCATAGCATAATTTCCAGATCGTGAAATTACAAAGCCTTGATATCAAAGAGATTATATGACTTCTATAAAGATTTACGCGATTTCGCCTCAGATATAGCTGAGTTTAGGTTCAGACATGTAAATTTCATAATAACACATTGATTATATGTAAGTTGTATCATAATCAAGTTCTTATCTTAACGTCAATTGCGAGTTATGAATATTTTTACGATTAATATTGAAAATGACGATGGAAAGTATGTGCTGCAATGTGTGTACGAATACGTCAATGGGAATTATCAATGTGAAGTCAGGGATCGTGATGATTTAATAATCAAGAAAGTCAGCGAATCTTCATCTAAAAAATGCTATAAGGAAATTGCGGCATTTTTATCGACAGTGGGAAATATAGTATCAGTGACTTCTTCAGACGAACATTCCGTAGACACCTTTATATTGCGGACATACCTGCGCATTGGCAGGTCAAACATTATCCTGAGCAAAAATTTATAATCATTTAAGCCACACCGTCCTGCCCGTGATTTTTATTGAGCGTGCGGTTAGACCTGATAATCATGAGGTGCGACTGGAGGATGGCAATATACATATCAGCCTTGTGGTTTCCTTCAATCTTCGTTACATAGCCGAGGGAATCAAGGTATGCGGCGATCTTCTCAAAGCATCCGGTAAGGTTGGAGTCTTTAATAACTTCGTATCGAAAGTTCTCCTGGTAAAGGGTACATTTCCAAACACTCTTTTTATTAATAATATCACATTTATATGGGTCGCCAGAATTACTGATGGTGATGTAAAGTTCAATATGGTGGGTCATGCGTAATTTCGTTCAAAACCTAAAGTTACGCCAACTTATCAATTACTTCCAAGAGCCCACAAATGTTTTAACAGTTGTACATCCCAAGCTTTTGGTAACAGCAAAAAAAACTCCCTTGTCGGGAGCTTTAATTATTCACCGCCTAACAATTTGGCCAGCCGGTAACTTACTGTGAAACTGACCATATTGATTTTTCCTTCGAATTTCGGGCCGGTATATCGGTTAAATTCATCATAATCGTTGGTCTGAACATCGGCAAGGACATTATTCAGCCCGAGGGTATAACGCAAATCGAACCTGAAGTTATTGTAGCCGCCCGTGAGCCCGAGGCCTGCCCCATAAATCACTTTTGGAATATTCGTAAGCTCATTTTCCTGAATAAGGTACGGCTGGTAATATTCATCACCGCCTCCTGATGGAGTAAACTGCGGCGCAACGGCAAATGTAGCCCCGATCTGCGGCCCGAGGTAGAACTTGCCTTCATCAGGCTTAATGATATAATAGTTGAAGTAGAACCCGACATCAATAGTATTGAAAGTGGTTTTTGAGGTTCCGGAAGATTCGAAATTCTCATCAACGGTAAGCAAATTTATGCTGCCGTGGTTGTACATCACCTCAATTTGGTAGTTGTAGGTTTCGTGGTATCCCCAGTTGAATACAAGCCCGCCTTTAAAACCCACTCCCGGATCGGCCAAAAGATCATCAGAGTCGAGCATCGTCTGATTAAGTCCGGCAGAAATCGAAAATCCCCGAGGTGCCTGAGCCTGCAAACAGAACGAAAAAAGAATTATGGAAAAGAAAGTTATATTTTTCATGTGATTTTTATTATTTACAGTTGATGTACATCGGTGAATCAAAAAATTGTGAAACGGTTTCAGGCGAGTAAGTGTGCGGTGTCATCTGAGCTACCACTGATGGGCAATCGCTGAAATGTTTCATTACCATGGGAACTGCCATTGCCCGGCCTTCGTCGTCAGACCTGCTTGATGTAAATTTCACTTCATCAAGAATCGTATTATTGTTATCGGCAACCACTGCCCTATAATGTGTGATTGAAGAAGACATGCGGCCGCTTGAACTTGTCGTTGTGACCGTAACGGCGACCGTAAGAAGCTTTTTTTCCGCAGTTTCGGCCCGTATAAAAAAGCCTTCATCTTTTTTGCTTTTCCCGAAGCGGAATGTTTTAAAGACATAAGGTCCCATGATCACATAATCAAGATCTTTATAGGTGATGTATTTTTCCCAGGTTTTCCCGACCTGTTTATATGAAACCCTTTTGTCGATAACGATAATCTCGATAGCATCGTCGCGCACGATGGTCTTGGTGCCTTTTTTATCAACAAAATAGGAGTTTTGCGCAGTTGCCGCATAGCCAATGATGCAGCAAAGAAGAATAAGGATTTTTCGCATCTATGGTTCAATTATTTTAGCCGAACCAACGATCTCTACCGGAAAGTCATTGCTCGGGTTGAATTGTACATCACAGAAGACCGCAATATATTTTCCGTTGTCGAGCCGTGTGATATAGATTTCCCCTGAATCGGCACTACAGTAATTATTGGCATAAACCAATGACATGCAAACTTCATTCGCTTCCAGGAAAGACGTCGGACAATCAGTGCTGATGGTATAAACGCCTGTTGCAGGCTCGGCCTCACTGGCAAATTCAATGGTAAGGTCTCCGTTTGAGCCGTTTGCCATAATTTCGAAGACACCTGAATTGTCAGAAGTTAAGATCGAGTTGAAATTTACCGATGAAAGACCGGAGTTCGAAAATGTAAGCCTGTTGTTTACCGGTGTACACGGAAGGCTTACTGCGTTGATATTGACATTACCGATGATGATCCTGTGCAGATGCCTTTGCTGACCATCAGTGTGTATTCTCCCGACATCGCGTTTGTGGCATCGGGAATTTCCGGACTGGCTGAAGCAGACTCAAAGCCGTTCGGTCCAGACCAATGATAAACTGAGCCTTCTGACTGTGGTGCGGAAAGAAGAATGCTGCCGTTGTCGAGCAGTTCCAGCTCAATCGTTTCTCCGGACGCTGCCTGTCCATTAACCGTGAAAGACGGGGCAGGCAAATAACAAGTGGGCTCATGCTTCTCACAATTAAGAAGGATAAATGAACTTACTGCCAGCAATAACAAGGTAGTGTTTCTCATAGACGTAAATAAATTTTGGTTAATTTTTTGTTAACGCGCCAAAATTATATAAATAAACCGGACTTCCAAGCAATGTGGAAATCTTTATGGTTCACAACTTTCCAAAGTTTAATTTTCCCTTAACAGCATTACCGGTCGATTCGGGGTAACTTCAAGAAATCACTAAAAAGTTCCCATGGGCAACATCATTAACCTCTTCTTCGACGGATACCCGCATTTTCTTAAGCGATTCAGGAAACGGGACAAAGATATCCTGCAGCTTAAAATGCCATTTATGCAAGCCATTGCCATGCGCGGCGAAGAGGCAGCCAAACTGTTTTATGATCATGACAGGTTCCAACGTAAAGGGGCGATGCCAAAGAGATTCCAGAAAACCCTTGTCGGAGAAGGCGGCGTACAGGTTACTGACAATGCCGAACACCTGCACAGAAAGCCATGTTTATGGAAATTATGGGCCCGGAATCGATTACACGTATCGAGGAATTGTTTACCAAATATTGGGCGCAGGCGCTTTCTGATTGGGCAAAACAAGATGAGGTTGTGCTTTTTTATGAAGCCGAAAAGGTACTGTGCCAAACGGCGTGCGAATGGGTTGGGATACCGCTTCCGGAAGACGAGGTCGACCAACGCAGGAACCTGATGTCGGCCCTTATAGATTCTGCCGGCGCCGTTGGCCCGAGACATTGGCGCGGACGGATAGCCCGTGTAAAGGCAGAAAACTGGATCGGACGCCTGATTGAAGATATCCGCAAAGGAATTTACACTTTAGAGAAGATGTTTTATAATTAAATGAACCTGCATGTTGCGAATTAAAATATAAAAACATCCCACGCTGCAGGGCGAAGCGATGCTGAAATAATATATAAGGTAAAGGATCAGGATTTAAGCAGAGAGCATCTTCCATAAATATGAAGACATCTCATTATTCAGTTGGCCTAAAAACTGAAATCAGGAAAGAAGCCATAAGGATCGAAATCCTTTTCGGGCGCTTTCTTTTCACCGGTTTTCGGAGTATTGTTTTCCACTGAAGGTTCAGGGATGGAGTGTGTTTCAAAATCCTTGTTTTCCATTTTCTTTGTTTTGATATCCAACGTTTTCCGGTTACATCCCAAAGCTTTAGTACATAGGAATTTTCCGGCGTGGATAAAAGTAATATCCTGCTTCAGATTTCAATAACATCGCCGATACAAAAACGTTTTTCCCGATAAACTACTGGTTTTCTTGCACCTACAAACCTGGAAAAGTTAGTGGAGAAGCAATTTGTAGCAATGTTAAAGTCAGTAAAAAACATTGGTACTTCACTTAAAAAGATACCTTTGCGCGCTCTTATAAAAGCTTAACCTCTAAATGTTTATGAAAAAAATGCTACTGTTGGCGCTCCTGCTGCCTGTTATGGCCGTTGCGCAAAAGATTAAGACGAAGAAAGACCGTGTCCTCATTGATGAAAAAGAAGTCGCCATCCTGAATGATAAGGTTCGGGATCAGTACATCCTTTCCGATCTTGCCGGAACAAAAATGCTTACTATTGAGTACAAAGGCATGAGCGAAGGCGATGTGATCATCAATCAATGGCTTGCCGTAACATCGCAGGAAGGTAAAACAACCGAAATTCCATATGAAGTGCTCATCACTTCTTTTAGTCCGACCAAGATTATCCTGCACCTTCTTTCAGCCAAATACAACCTGCTTGATGCCAATGGCTTCAACAAGCAAAAAATAGATGAATTCTTTGCAGCCGAAAGAGAGAGCATCAGCGACAAATCATTACAGGCAAAGGTAGTGGCACAAACCGAAGGACGCGAGAAAAAGGAAAAGATCTCCCGTTACCAGCCACTTGTCAAGAACGATGGCACTATCATGTTTGGGGGGAATGCCGGTACACGCATTGCCGGAAAGGCCATCGGCTCACCGTATACGCCTTTTGGCAGCAACAACACTGCGAGCATCCATGACCTCGATGGGATGATGGTTGCCAATGCCAAAATTACTGGTAATGCAGATAACGAGGTTATTGTGACATTGTTCAATGATACCGACTTCACTTATAGGGCTGCACACCGTTATTCAGGCCCAACCAATGTCAGCTTTTTTACTGAACTGGTAGGCGAACTTGTAGCGCGCGACATTACACTTGGCCATCAGGCAAAGGAATACCAAAAAGCCCTGCTTGCTGAAAAAACAAAATTGGCCAAGGAACGCAGCCGCAACATCTATAATGTAAGAGGTTATGCTGTTGATGGTAAAGGCGTAAAGTATGACGGCATTATCACGGCACAGTTTGAGATGCTCGACGTAAACCAGACCGGGAATACCGAAGTCGTCGACGCAATCGATAAATACGGGAAAAATGTCACCATCAAATACCGAAACGAAAAAGGCAATGAGCGCTCCATTACCCTGGCGGCAAAAGACAATGTCAAATTCTTTGTCCGCAATGCGGATGGTTCCGAAACTGCATACGAAGGCATGAAAGTAAAAGGCGATGCTGCAAAGAAACTTTCAAACGCCATGTCTTTAGGTTTTAACAATGCATACTTTTACCGTACCTTATACAGCGAAAACGGAAATACGCTACTAGTCGATCCGGTAGAGTCCGATCGTTTTGTAATAAAGCTCAAATCGAGTGAAGTAGGGCAGATGATCGACAAGCGAAACAACAAATCCTTGTCAGGAGAACTTTCAGAATATCTTGCGGCTTGCCCTGCGCTTTCCAAAGAAATAAGGAACGGTGCGTTCGACCTGAAGCTTGAAGACAATCTTGTCAACATCGTCAAAGAATTTAATACCTGCAGATAAACCAACTAGCCCCGCAATTGTGGGGCTTTATGTTTTTGCTTCTTTTCACATTTTTGGTTTTCGCACCGATGCAGAAGGCAAACCATTTTTTTCAGTTTCGGACATTTAGGAAAACTTTATGGCGACCAGGTAATTTCACTTGTCGTTGATGTCGTAACTTTAAATACATAAGGTTTACATCATCTTAAAACAATTTAAATGTCTGACCTCAGAAATATTATTGTTATCGGTGCGTCAGCGGGTGGCATACCTGCTCTTAAAGAAGTTGTCAGCGGACTAAAAGCTGATGATGCTGCTGTACTGGTCGTACTTCATTTATCACGAAATTCTAATTCAGAGATTATTGCCTCGGGCCTGCGGAAGCATACTCCGCTCACTTGCGTTGTGGGCTCTGAAGGCATGGAACTGCGCAAAGGTTATCTTTATATCGCGCCTCCCGAACACCAGATGATGGTAAAAGATGATACCATCCGAATAAATCAGGGTCCGCATGAAAACAGGTATCGCCCATCCATTGATGTGCTGTTCCGGTCTGCGGCCGTAAATTATAGAAACCGTGTGGTCGGAATTATATTGACCGGTATGCTCGATGACGGAACTTCCGGCATGTGGGCAATCAAACGAAGCGGCGGGATCTGCATTGTACAGGATCCTTCGGAAGCCCAATTTCCCGATATGCCGCGTAGTGTAATAAATAAAATGGACGTGGATCATCTGGCACCGGTAGCCGATATTCCAGCGCTTGTAAATGAAATATTGGACAAGCCGCTTCCTCCTGATAAACCCGTTCCGTATGAATTGAAAATAGAGGCTGATTTAACGGAAAGAATGATGAGTGATATCAACCAACTTAAGGCAATAGCTGACCAAAGCGATTTTATCTGCCCCGATTGCGGAGGCGGCTTATGGGCCGTCAAAGACGATCCCACGCACCGATACAGATGCCATACCGGGCATGTATTCAATGAAAAACTCCTCCAGGACCTTCAGGATGAAAATATTGAGGAATCGGTTTGGGTATGCATCAGGATGCTGGAAGAAAAGTACAATTTGCTGATGCTGATGGCAAACCGGGAGAAAAAAACCGGAGATACAAGGGTAGCTGATGCTTATCAGCGGCGGCTTGATGACCTCAGTAAACACATTAGCAGGTTCAAATCGCTGCTGTCACGGTTAACAGAAGACCTTCACGACCAAAAGATACTCACTTCCAACCATCGGCCATAGCCGCTTCAGATATAAGTTTTAAATTTGCGGCAAAATCCGATCACGTGAAACAAGACACAAAAGCCTACATTGCCCTTGCCATAGTATGCATTTTTTGGGGAACGACTTATCTCGCACTCCGCATTGGCGTTAAGGATTTTCCGCCTTTTCTTTTTTCTGCCATACGACAGTTTAGCGCAGGATTGCTGTTGTTCACCTGGATGTTTATCTTCAACAAACTGGAAAAGTTATCGTGGACCGACATTTTACGACAGTCAATTCCGGGTTTTCTTCTGATAACCCTGGGCAACGGGATCATCGGCTGGGCCGAACTCTATATTCCAAGCGGACTCGCAGCGTTGATCGTATGTGTCATGCCGGTCTATGTTGTCATCATCAATCTCATCGCTGTAAAGGCGCGGGAGCCAATGAGACTTCAAACAGTTGCCGGTTTCGTCCTCGGATGCGTAGGAATTGTGCTCATTTTTCGCGACAATCTTGCCGATCTCGGCCGGCCTGAATATCTATGGGGAATCGTTGCTTCCTTTGCAGCCTGCTTTTTTTGGGCCATCGGAAGCATTTATATGAAAAACAGCACTTTCCGCACCAGCGCTTACTCAAACGCTGCTATACAGTTTACCAGCGGCGGTGTCGGCCTTTTTCTATTTTCACTCTTATTTGATGATTATGCCCAGCTTCAGAATATTACTCCCGAAAGCCTTTGGTCACTGGTGTATCTCACATTGATCGGGTCGCTGCTTGCTTACATGAGCTACCTCTACGCGATCCGGCATCTTCCGATCGTAGTGGTGTCGACATACGCATACGTTAATCCTGTCATAGCGATTTTGCTCGGTGTTGCGATCCTGAATGAAAAAATTACCTGGATCACAGTATTGGCGCTTGCTGTGACGCTTTTTGGCGTATACCTGATCAATTCAGGCTATAAATCTGTCGTATCGGTGAAGGAATAATAGTCTGTCTTAAATAAGTACTGTCGTATTAATAAAAACAATCTATGCCTGCAATACCATTATGGCTTGAGGCCGCTTTATGGGGACTTCTTTCGGGATCAGCGCTGCTTCTCGGTGCCGTGCTGGCATATTTTTTTAAAGTGCCGAAGAAGGTTATCGGATCGGTTATGGCTTTCGGCAGCGGCGTACTCATCTCGGCGCTTTCTTTCGACCTGATGGACGAAGCTTACGAACGCGGCGGTTTCGATGCTGCGGCAACAGGATTCATCAGTGGCGCCTTTATTTATACACTTGCCAATTTTCTTCTCGCCAGAAGCGGGGCGAGGCACCGGAAGCGGTCAGGATCGCAACAGCCTTCAGAGAAAGAAGATGGCGGCAGCGGACTCGCGATTGCCATCGGCTCACTCATGGATGGAATTCCGGAATCAATAGCAATAGGTGTAAGCATGATCGAAGGCAGTGCCGTTAGTATCGCAACGGTCATTGCTATTTTTTTATCGAATGTACCGGAAAGCCTTTCAAGTACATCAGGAATGAAAAAATCGGGCAGAAGCGCCGGTTATATTTTTAGTATCTGGTGCGGAATCGCAATTATGTCGGCCCTAGCTTCGCTCTGCGGATATACAATCTTCAGGGATTTATCTCCCGATATTATCGCTGCGACCATTGCAGTAGCTGCCGGCGGGATTCTGACAATGGTTGCCGATACAATGATTCCGGAAGCTTTTGAGGAAGGCCACGGACTAACAGGCATGATTTGCGCGGCCGGCTTTCTTTCGGCATTTGTACTGACAAAGCTCGTATAATGTGTTTTCTCACTGTGCTTCATGTAATTATGTAATATTTATCTAACAGTTTGTAACTTTAACAAGCATGTATTGTTGAATTTTGTAGGATAACCCGACGCAGAACGCGTCAAAAAATCCTATACCTATGAAAAAATTTGCGAGCCTTATCCTGGTGATTATCGCGGCAGCGACATTCTCCTGTTCAGACGATGACAATGACAACAACGACAATGACGACCTTTACGTAAGGTTTACACAGAACAATATTGATTATGACATGGACGACCCGTTGACGGCAGGTTCGTTCAACATGGCTATCAATGGTGACACAGGATCAGGGAATGATCTGCGCAGAATGGTGCTTTTCATTCCGTTTAATCCAACGGAAGGAACCCACGAGGTTGAGAACGATTTATTCGATGAAACTGCTTATGGCGCAAGATACACCATCGGTGAAGATGTAGTCGCATACGCTACAGACGGAACCATAACGATTACCGATGTAAATGATGAATTTGTAACCGGTACTTTTTCATTCGTCATGACCGATTCCGAAACCGATGCCACTTATACCATCAGTGAAGGAAGCTTCAGGGCGTATAATATATCTGATGAATAGGGGTAACAGCACTGGCAACAATTTTAAATTTCCGAAAATGAAATAAAGTCTGATATTGATCGTTAGCTTCTGAAACACAATATCATGAAAGCCAGGATCATCGTATTAGCTTTAGCTCTTGCATCTGTTATCACCTCGTGCGCTTCACATTGCAGCGCAAACGAATGGCGAAAAAGACGCTTTGTCGGAAACGATAAAATGCAGTACTTACCCGTTACTGTTAAAAATACAAATCAGAGGACTGTTTAGGCAGTCCTTTTTTTTGCTGTGACAAAACTTCAGGGAATAAATTTTTCCAGCAGTCTTCGTACCTCTTCAACATCCTGGACGTAGTACCGCGCTTTTGTTTCCGGGGTGCCGACCCTTACCGTATGGGCAGTTTCAGGCAATTCCTCAAACATATATTCATCCGTGCGGTCATCGCCGATGGCAAGAATAAAGTCAAATTGATGGCCCGTAAGCAGTTTTGTTGCGGCGCGGCCTTTACTAACCAGACTGCTTTTCACCTCCAGCACTTTATCACCTTCAAGAACCGAGAGGCTGTTGTCGGCAACAAACGTCGTTAAAACCATGGTAAGTTCGCGTTTCCTGATTTCCGACATGTCTGGGTCGGCACGGCGGTAATGCCATGCGAGAGAGTAACCTTTTTCCTCAATAAAAGCGCCCGGAGTACGATCGACGAAACTTTCCATAACCGGCCTGATACTTTCTTTCCAGTCATTTTTAAGATATTCCGTTTGCTCCCAATCATTCCCATGTCGTTTTATCGATACACCGTGATCGGAAACCAAAGTATAGTTTTTATGTGCGAACCATTCATCAAGGGAATCCCGGCCGCGTCCACTGATCAAAGCAACTTCGGTAATCGGATTATTTATTTTGTCGAGAAGCTCAAGCAACCTGTCATCGGGACGGGCATCCTGCGGATTGTTCCGCAATCCGACCAGTGTGCCGTCGTAATCTAGCAGCAGAAGCCTTTTTTCCGCATCACCGTATTCTTTTAATATTTGCCTGCGCAACGGTTCATTCATCCGCCTGCAGATATAGCCTTCGTTGGAAATTTGCGTAGTGGCCTCAAGCGATCTCATAAAATCCGATGCCCATTTGTCTACATTATATCGGGAAAGCCTTTTCTGCAAAGCTGTAAAACGGTTCTTTTGTTCCTCGGCAGGCATTTCAAGCGCGTGTTTCAATGAATCGGCAAGCTGTTCTACATTAGTAGGATTGATAATGATCGCCTCGTGCATTTCGCTGGCGGCTCCGGCCATTTCACTTAATATAAGCACGCCGTCCTGGTTCACGCGCGTGGCTACATATTCTTTGGCAACAAGATTCATCCCGTCGCGCAGCGGCGTTATAAGTGCGATATGGGATAAGGTGTAGAGATCGATCAGGTCGTCGAATGGCATGGTCCGATAAAAATACCACACCGGAGTCCAGTCGATTGTGGCGAACTTTCCATTAATCCGTCCCACGAGCTCATCGGTTTCACGCTTCAGGCTACGGTATTGCGGCACGTTCGTACGCGATGGCACAACCAGCATCACCAGGCGTACTTTTTCACGAAACTGTGGATATTTATCAAGAAAATATTCAAAAGCCCGGATGCGGTACGGAATGCCTTTGGTATAATCCATCCGGTCGATGGAAAGTATAAGCTTACTTTCGGGATAGGAGTGCAAATGGCCGTGAAGCCGGCGCATCAATTCTGGTTTTTCGGCATCTGCACGGCGCTCATGTTCAAGTGCAGCATTATTGAATTGTTTATAATCGATACCCATTGGGAATGAATCGACTCTGATATTCCTGCCGTCATGAGTGATTTCGTTGAACCTTACGGAAGATCCGAGGATCCGGCGTACCGAATTCAGGAAATGCTGCACATAATCGTAAGTATGGAAGCCGATCAGGCTGGCGCCAAGCATGCCGTGCAAAAGCGCTTCCCGCCATGGGAATGTCCGGAAGATTTCAAACGCTGGAAACGGGATATGGAGAAAAAAACCAATGGTCAGTGACGGACATTTCTCGCGAAGCATCTGCGGGAGTAGCAAAAGCTGGTAATCATGTATCCAGATCGTATCGCCTTCTGAAGCATGTTCAAGTATAACATCAGCAAACTTTTGGTTCACCTCAGTATAAGTTTTCCATTGGTGCGGATCATATCGCGTGTATTCAAGGAAGTAATGGAAAAGCGGCCAAAGCGCCTTGTTGCTGAACCCGAAATAAAAATTATCGACATCTTTACCGCTGAGCGGAACGGTGGCACAACGCTCATTGGCCATGGCTTTGCTGACAGCAGTTTCCATTTCTTCAGGCACTTGCTCTTGCTTTAATCCAGACCACCCGATCCAGAGGCTGTTATTTGCGGCATGTACCGATTTGAGTCCGGTTGCGAGCCCGCCAACACTCGGCTTCATATCGATCCGGCTTCCGGAAAGCTTCACTTCAAAGGGCAAACGATTGGAAACAAGAATGGTTTTATTCATGTGATTTTGGCTTTGGATAGTGAAGCGCTTTTCGTAAATTTATAGAAATAAAGCCCCTTAACCTGTTAAAGAAAACCTTATGAACGATCTGGATTACGGCATAATCGGGAACTGCAGGAGTGCCGCTTTGATTTCAAAAACAGGTTCAATTGACTGGTGTTGTTTGCCTGAATTCGACTCGTCCTCGATCTTTGCGAAAATACTCGATACAAAAATTGGCGGCAGCTTTGAAATCAATGTCGGCCACGATTACAAGATCACGCAGCGCTACCTCGAAAATACAAGCATCCTCATCACTACTTTCAGCAATGGCAACGATATTTTTGAAGTCCACGATTTTATGCCGCGATATATCAAACCGGAAGGCTCGCCCTATACACCACCGGAAATCATCAGGTATATTCGAATCAAATCCGGAAAGCCTGAGTTTACGGTCAAGTACGACCCGAAGCTTGAATATGCCCAGGACGAAACGATTAATTATGTAAAGAAAGACTACATCGTAAGCCTTACCAATACGCGAAAGTTCGATACGCAATACTTGTACAGCAATTTTTCGCTGGATGCGGTGGCAAACGGGAAGCCGATACTTTTAACGGGTGATGGCTTTTTCCTGACGAGCTACAACGAAAAACTCTTTCAGCCTACGCTTGACAAAATTCATATTGATTATGAACGGACAAAAGTATACTGGCTGAACTGGTCAGAAAAAACCCCGTCATACCAGCAATACAATCAACAGATCAGCCGCAGTGTCATTACCCTGAAACTCCTTACATACGAAAAAACGGGCGCTGTGCTTGCGGCAGTAACAACATCGCTTCCGGAAACGATCGGTGAGGTACGAAATTGGGATTACCGGTTTTGCTGGGTACGCGACGCATCGATGGTGGTAAAAGTTTTGGCAAACCTCGGCCATAAAAATATGGCAAAAAGCTACCTTCAGTTTATAATCGACATCATACCTGACAAGGACGAGAAGCTGCAGATCATGTATGGTATAAACAAGGAAAAGAACCTCACCGAAGAGTTTCTCGAACATCTTGAAGGCTATCACGGTTCCCGTCCGGTACGTATCGGAAATGCCGCATTCACTCAAAAACAGAACGATATTTATGGTATCCTGATGGATGTAATCCACCAGCAATTCATGCATTTCAGCACAGATAAAGAGAACGGGGAAGAAATGTGGAACATTACCAAAGGAATCGCATGGGTTGTCCAGCAACACTGGCAGGAACGAGATAAAGGCATTTGGGAATTCCGCACCGAAGAACGGCATTTTACTTTCTCGAAAGTATTATGCTGGACTGCTATTGACCGCGCCATAAAAGTTGCGGAAATCCTCGGCAAGCATTCGAAAGCCGAGAAATGGAAGCCGCTCGAGCAGGCCATCAAAAAAGACATTATGGACAATGCATGGAATGAACAAGTTCAGGCTTTTACCCAATCTTATGGTTCGCCCGACCTTGATGCTTCCGTATTGCTGATGGAATCATACGGAATCATTGAAGCTATGGATCCGCGCTTTGTAAGTACCGTGAAAGCCATTGAAAAAGAACTTAGTAACGACGGTTTGCTGTATCGTTACAAGAATAAGGACGACTTCGGGCTTCCTTCATCGTCATTCACCATTTGCACCTTGTGGTTCATCAACAGCCTGTTCAGGATAGGGGAATGCAGGAGAGCGGAATCGCTGTTCAAGCAGCTTTTATCTTATGGCAACCATTTGGGATTATTCAGTGAAGACATAGATTTTAAAACTAAAAGACTTTTAGGAAATTTTCCCCAGGCATATTCGCACCTTGCCATTATTGAAACGGCGGTCAGCCTGTCACAGATCACACATGAGGAAAAGGTTATCGATGCGATGAGATAACTGGTTTCAGAGACATTTTTTGAGTAAGCATTGGCCGAAATTCGTTATATTCGCGTTCCAAAAAAATAAAAATGTCTATAAATAAAAATACAATTTTAGGATGGGCAACACTCATCATGATCATTATGGGGTTGTTGCTCATCGGATTGGGTGCGTTCCGTTATGATGATGTTGCAGGCTGGGGATTTGGCGCTGTTGGTGTCGGATTTCTCGCAAATGCCTGGGTTTTCAGCTCACTCAAAGGAAGGGTATAAAATATAAGCTGGCTGTGATTACAAATGCGAAAAATTCTTGTTCTGCTTTCTTTCGGATTTATCTCAGCCAGTGCGCAGCATCAACCACAGGCAGACACACTTCATTCTGATAAAACCAAATTAAAACATCTGATCCTGCCTGCTGCACTTGTCACTTATGGCCTCATCGGGCTCGAGGATAATGCAATCCGGGATTTTAATCACGATGTACGTAATTTTCTGGCGGGCCGTTTTGAGCATTCTTCAGTTGATGATGTCACCATCTTTGTTCCCGCTGCCGCTGTTTACGGACTGAACGCTGTCGGGATCAAGGGAAAGCATAATTTCAGGGAACGTACTGTCATTTTCGCCACAGCTTCTACGGTCATGTATTCTGCAGTCTCGTTGATCAAAACATCAACCAATGTCAGACGGCCCGACGGAAGCACATCAGATTCGTTTCCATCCGGACATACCGCAACAGCTTTCGCAGGTGCCGAGTTGCTGCGTGAGGAATATGGAGATTCCTCGCCATGGTACGGGATCACAGGGTATGTCATCGCTGCGGGAGCGGGATTCATGCGGATTGCCAATGATCGCCACTGGCTGACCGATGTTGCCGCAGGTGCCGGAATCGGGATTTTGAGCACAAGGCTTGCGTATTGGGTTTTCCCTTTAGTTAACGATTTTCTCTTTTCAAAAAAGCAGGATGGAACAAAGACAAGCCTGTTGCTTCCATACTCTGACGGACGATCCCATGGTTTTGTCTTCGTGATCGCGCTCCACTGATTGTTATACTTTTTGTTGCCCTTAGCCGCGTAAATTATATCTTTGCATTCTTAATTAAACCAACATGTCAGACGATAAGAAAGTAATATTCTCCATGTCGCGCGTCAGCAAGACGTATTCGGCAAGCAACAAGCAGGTTCTCAAAGATATCTACCTGAGTTTTTTCTACGGTGCCAAGATTGGGATTCTCGGACTCAACGGTTCGGGTAAATCCTCATTATTGAAAATCATTGCCGGTGTTGATAAAAATTATCAGGGCGATGTGGTCTTTGCCCCGGGTTATACTGTTGGCTATCTCGAGCAGGAGCCGCAGTTGGATGAAAATAAGACGGTAATCGAAGTAGTGCGTGAAGGTGTCGCCGCGACGATGGCCGTATTGGATGAATTCAACAAAATCAATGATCAGTTCGGACTGCCGGAAGTTTATGAGAATCCCGACAAGATGCAGAAGCTCATGGACCGCCAGGCAGAACTTCAGGACAAAATCGATGCAATGGGCGCATGGGAAATCGATACCAAGCTTGAAATTGCCATGGATGCGCTTCGCACCGCAGATCCAGACACGCCGATAAATGTTCTCTCAGGTGGTGAAAAACGTCGTGTTGCCCTTTGCAGGCTTTTGCTGCAACAACCCGATGTCCTTTTACTGGATGAGCCTACAAACCACCTTGATGCCGAAAGCGTACTTTGGCTTGAACAGCATTTGGCGCAGTATGCAGGAACCGTGATCGCGGTTACACACGACCGTTATTTCCTTGATAATGTTGCGGGCTGGATCCTCGAACTCGACAGGGGCGAAGGGATTCCATGGAAAGGAAATTATTCTTCGTGGCTCGACCAGAAATCACAACGCATGGCAATGGAAGAAAAAGTCGCTTCCAAGCGCCGGAAAACACTCGAGCGCGAGCTGGATTGGGTGCGCCAGGGTGCAAAAGGCCGCCAGACAAAGCAGAAAGCGCGTCTTCAGAATTATGACAAACTTTTAAATGAAGACCAGAAACAACTCGACGAGAAACTCGAAATCTATATCCCGAACGGGCCACGACTTGGAACAAATGTCATAGAAGCCAATGGCGTTGCAAAAGCTTTCGGCGATAAACTACTTTATGACAACCTGAACTTTACGTTGCCTCAGGCAGGAATTGTTGGTATTATTGGTCCGAATGGCGCTGGTAAGACAACGATCTTCAGGATGATCATGAATGAGGAAACCCCCGATGGTGGCGAGTTTAAAGTGGGCGATACCGTAAAAATCGCTTATGTCGACCAGGCGCACTCAAACATCAATCCTGAGAAATCGATCTGGGAGAATTTTTGTGACGGACAGGAACTCATCATGATGGGCGGAAGACAGGTAAATTCACGCGCGTATCTCAGTAGGTTTAATTTCGGCGGAAGCGACCAGAATAAAAAAGTTTCAATGCTTTCAGGAGGAGAAAGAAACCGGCTTCACCTGGCGATGACACTCAAGGAAGAAGGAAACGTACTGCTTTTGGATGAGCCTACGAACGACCTTGATATCAATACACTCCGGGCACTTGAAGAAGGGCTTGAAAACTTTGCAGGCTGTGCTGTAATCATCTCGCACGACAGGTGGTTTCTAGACAGGATTTGCACCCATATCCTTGCGTTTGAAGGAAATTCAGAAGTATATTTCTTCGAAGGCAGCTTTAGCGAATATGAAGAAAACAAGAAGAAACGACTAGGCGGCGATATTACCCCAAAACGCATCAAATACCGCAAGCTGATAAGAAGCTAATTGTCAATATATTTATTAATAAAGTCCCGGATATTTCCGGGATTTTCATTTTAAGGTATATCAAAAAATGTATCTTTGGCCCATAATTCAGCTATTCATGCCCCTACCAGGAAGAGCCTTACTACTAATAATCTTAGTTCAGAGTTTTGTTTCAGCACAAAGCGTTACCTACAACAAAAAAGACATCATTCTTCTTACGGAGAAAGCCGATGATTATCTTACCGAACTCAAATTTCGGGAATCCCTGCTTTATTCGCGTGAAGCGCTGAAACAGGCCATCTTTATCAAGAATGACTATCTTATTGCCACGGCATACAATACCATTGCAGGCAATTTTGAAGAGCTTTCCGAATACGATAAAGCCATAGCAAACTACAAAAAAGCGCTTGTATATGCCACCAGGATCAAGAACGACACAATGATTGGCTGGCTCAACAACAACTTGGGCAACACGTATTATTTTGAAAAAAAACAATATGCGAAAGGAATTGGATACTACGAAAAAGCATTGGAATATGCTGAAAAAACAAAAGACACCTCCCGACTCGTACTTACAAACCTAAACCTGGCCTGGGCGTTTTTTGAGGAAGGAAAATACCCGGAAGGTTATCCGCATCTGAAGTTCATCAATACTTATCACAGAAAATTCGGCAGCGCTGATACAACTGTTATCCTAAACATGCTGAACGGCATGTACAATTCATCCGCAGGAAATGAAAAAGAAGCAGATTCTTATTTTCAAGCGGCAGTAGCTGCCGGGAAGAAGCATAAGATGGACATGGATTTGTCGTACAGCTATGATGAATATTCAAAGTTCCTTTTTAAGAATGGCGATTTCCAAAACGCCTATCATTACCTGGCGCTTCACGACAAGCTGAACGACGAAATTTACGACACGCAGAAGCTGAAAAAAGCTGATGTCCAAGGCCTACACATCGAACTCGACGAATACAAGCGGGCACTCGACAAAATCGAAACCGAGAAGCAGATCCAAAGCCTGAAACTAAAGAAATCCCGCACGATTATGGCGCTGTTTATTATTGTGGCCGCCGTTCTTCTGATATTGCTTTACACGGTCTTTAAAAATTATAACTTCAAAAAGAAGATGAACCTTGAACTTACCGAGGCCAATGAAGAACTCAAAGCCGCAAAGGAAAAGGCGGAGGAAGCTTCCCAACTCAAGTCACAGTTCGTTTCCACAATCAGCCATGAATTGCGGACACCTTTGTATGGGGTTGTCGGAATCACCAATATGATCCTTGATGAACACAAGGAACTCGCCGGAAGTACACACCTGAACTCACTGAAGTTTTCCGCGAAATATCTGCTGTCACTTGTAAACGACATTTTGCAGATCAATAAAATAGAAGAGAACAGGCTTGTGCTGGAAAACCTGACTTTTAATGTTTCCGACGAGATCAACACCATCAAGAACTCGCTTCAGTTCATCGCCAACAGGAACAATAATGCCCTGATAGCTGAAATCGATACCGATATTCCTGAATTTGTCATAGGCGACAAACTTCGGCTTTCACAAATCTTCATGAACCTGGTAAGCAATGCCCTGAAATTTACCAAAAACGGCGAAGTGCTCATTTCGGCAAATCTGGAACGGATAGAAGGGAAGCTGCACTTTATCAAATTTATGGTGAAAGACACCGGGATTGGAATTGCAGAAAGCGACCAGCAGAAGATTTTTGAAAAATTCGTCCAGATCGAGAGAAAAAATGACGACTATCAGGGAACCGGCCTTGGATTGTCGATTGTCAAAAGGCTGATTTCGTTATTTGGCAGCGAAATCCAATTGGAGAGCCGTGAAAGGAAGGGAACTTCATTCACATTTACCATTGGATTTGAGGTCGATCCGGACAAAACCGCGGAAATCATAAATAATATTGAAGTCGATCTTACATCGGGACAAATCTTTTCGGTCCTGGTGGTCGAGGACAACAAGATCAATCAGATGGTAACCAAAAAAATCATTGAGAACAACAATTACACCTGTTATGTTGTTGATGATGGTTATGCAGCGATCGAGATACTTCAGAAGGCCGAATTTGATATTGTCCTGATGGATATCAACATGCCGGGCATTAATGGTTTCGAAACCACCAGGATGATCCGTGAAAAAGGCATCACGATACCGGTTATTGCGCTCACGGCTTTCGGAAAGGATGAAATTGCCGAAGAAGCGATATCGTCAGGAATGAGTGATGTGATCATCAAGCCTTTCGAGCCAATGACACTGTTCCGCGTGATCAGCAACCAGATCAATAAGCAAAAAAGCGCCGTAATTTAATACCAGCGCTTTTTGTTCTTTTTCGAATTATCCGATTTTCTCGACTTATGTCCTTCGCCGCTTCGGTTTGAATTGCTCTTTGGCGCTTCGGGTTCTTCAGCACCGTTTGTCCATGGATAGGGATGATCCTTAATTTCGGTGACATTTACTTTTATAAGCTTCTGTATATCTTTCCAGTAAGGCGCTTCATCTTTTCCACAGAATGAAATTGCGATACCTCCATTTCCGGCGCGGCCCGTCCGTCCGATACGGTGAACATACGTCTCCGGAATGTTCGGCAGGTCAAAATTTATAACATACGGCAACTGGTCAATATCGATTCCGCGTGCGGCGATATCTGTAGCCACCAACACGCCAACTTCTTTATTCTTAAAGCTTTCAAGTACACGCTGACGGGATGTCTGCGATTTGTCGCCATGAATTGCTTCGGCTGCAACACCTTGTTTTCTTAAAGCTTTTACAACATTATCAGCCCCATGTTTTGTCCGTGAAAAAACAAGCACATCAGAAATATGCTCATTGCGGATCAAGTGATACAGGAGTTTTCGCTTGTCGCCTTTATCAACGAAATATACCCGTTGTTCGACAGTTTCTGCGGTAGATGACACTGGAGTGACTTCAACTTTAGCAGGATTTTTAAGGAACATTTCAGCCAGTTCACGAATCGCAATCGGCATTGTTGCAGAAAAAAGCAATGTCTGGCGGTTGTTTGGCGTAAGCTTCACAATTTTCTTTACATCATTGATAAAGCCCATGTCCAGCATCTGGTCGGCTTCGTCAAGCACCAGCGTATGCAGGTGGTCAAGATCGATAAAGCCTTGTTTGTGAAGGTCAAGAAGCCTTCCGGGTGTTGCAATAAGAATATCAACGCCTTTTCTGAGCACGTCGACCTGCGGAACCTGTGAAACGCCGCCGAAAATCGTCAATTGTCGCAGGTTTGTGTATTTTCCGTAAGTGTCGAAACTCTCTCCGATCTGTACAGCGAGTTCACGTGTTGGCGTTACAACCAACGCACGAATTTGTTTTGTCTTTTTGGTCGAGCCGACCATGCGGTGAAGGTTATGTATAATGGGAATTGCAAAAGCAGCGGTTTTTCCTGTCCCGGTTTGGGCACAGCCAATTAAATCCTGCCCGTCAAGCACGATTGGGATCGCCTGTTCCTGAATAGGTGTCGGATTGGTGTATCCTTCTTCGGACACTGCCGTGAGAATACTTTTTGAGAGCGATAAATCTTCGAATAACATAATAAACTACCCCGATGTTTAAAGGGCGCGGCAAAGATACATTATTTTAATTTGGTAATTTTACCGGCATCTTCAACCTCTTGCTTTATACTCATATCGGTATTTGCTTTCATAAAATCGGTCACGAGATAGCCGATCAATTTTCCTATGAGCGAGGTGTTTTTGGTGTCACCAAGATCAGGCGCGCCTTCGCAGATGTGAAGATATGCCGCATTTTCGCTCTTGCCGAAGAACGACACGAACCTGCGTGCTTCTTCCACCGAAAATCCGCTGAGCGTCATGGCGCTGCTAGCAATTCCGGGAAGTGAATCGAGATCTATTTCAATTCCGAAGAAATCCTCACCTACAAACTCCATCGCTTCCCTGAGTTCCTTTTCAAAAAATTTTTCACGGCGTATGGCGATTTCATCATATGTATTAAAGCGCACACGGTCTTCAAGCTTTTTTAGCGTTGAGAGGACTTTTTTCGCGGTATAGCTTTCGTGGAGCCCGAAAATAAAATATTTTTTCAGAAAATCTTCTTCAAAAGCGTAAGAAAAGCCGTTGCCGCTGTGTCTTCCTTCAAGGATCCGGAAATCAGAATGCGCATCAAGATTGACAGCATTCACCTGTCGGGCCTTGCCCAGGGCTGTTCCTTTAATATTCCCGTAGGCGTTGTTGTGGCCGCCGCCGATGACAATCGGTATTTTTCCTGCTTTGACGATCACCGAAACAATGTGGGCAACTTCCTTATCAATGCGTTCGACCAGCGCACTCATTTGCTTCCTGTCGGTGAAATTTTGAAAGTTAAGATGTTGTACAGCTTCCATTTCCATTGCAATGTCAAGCTGGCCGAGGACCAACAGGCAATTTCCTTTACAGAACCTGTTGTGCTGAATGTTCGCGATGCTTTTGATGGCACTTTCCCAGGCAGATGCCGTACCGGGACGGCCCGCATTGGCCCGAACGCCTACATCTTCCGGAATCCCAAACAATACGAAACGCACATCGGAAGAAGCCAGATAAGCTGGTATATCCGCGTCTCTGGGAACCGTAAGCATTTTTTCGCCAAATTTTATTTCACCACTGCGGTGGTTGGTGATTTTGGCAAGGTCGCCGGCGGTAAAAGGAATAAGCTTTTCCATCCAATTCTTTTTTCAAAAATACTATAAATAAGCAAAATGCGTTAATATTAATTTTAACATATGTTAGAGCCAAACTTTTATTTATTATTTTTGTGTAAAATTTATTAAAAAACTATGGAAAATCAACGGAACAACTCCAATCTCAAGGCAATTATTGTAGTTTTAGCTATTCTTCTTTTGGGAAGTTTAGGCTACATGTATAAGATGAGCAGCGAGGCAAAAGCCACACAATCTTTATTGGTCGATGAAAAAACGTCGGTGATGAACGATTTGTCAAACCTCAAAGCTACTTATGACAAAGCTATTGCAGAAAACACTTCAATGTC
Organism: Flavobacterium sp.; assembly: GCA_036399795.1. Classification (GTDB taxonomy): domain Bacteria; phylum Bacteroidota; class Bacteroidia; order Flavobacteriales; family Flavobacteriaceae; genus Flavobacterium. The sequence continues at coordinate 15,187 of DASWML010000001.1, read as the reverse complement.
AGACGAACTGATAGCGGAAAGGGAAAAAGTTGTAAAACTGATGGCAGAGCTTGAAAAATCAAAAGGCGATGCAGCATCACTCCAGAAATATAGAAACAGGTACTTCTCACTGGAGAAGCAAATGAAATCAATGGTTGCCCAGGTAGAGGAACTTAAGGTACAAAACACTAAGCTTACGACAGAACGCGACAGTACAATTGTAGTTCTTGATGAATCTAAAAAATACAATCAGGTTCTTGTGGGGCAAAACGAAGAACTTACAAAAACTGTTGAAAAAGGATCTAAACTTTCTGTACTCAACCTAAAAACAGCAGCTTACAAACTCAAAAGCTCTGGCAAGCAGATTGCAACTGATAAAGCAAGCCGTGCCGATATGCTGAAAGTTGAATTCACAATCGCTGAAAATCAAATTGCAAAATCAGGCGACAAGACCTATTTTGTACAGGTGATCGACAGCAAGAATAACGTTCTTGGCGATAAGAAAACTGAAAGCTTTGGTGATCAATCGTTAACCTACAGCTTTACAAAAACTGTCAATTACGAAAACAAATCGGTTCAGGTTTCTGAAGACCTTCCGGGGAAAGACTTTACTAAAGGAACTTACTTCGTTAATATTTTCGACAATGGCGAACTGGTTTCAAAAACGAGTTTCGTGCTGAGATAAACGATCTTGACTAAATAAAAAAGTCCCTTCACGGGACTTTTTTATTTTATAAACTTTCCATTGAGCATTACGCAGTGAATCGGGTTACTGCCGAACGCATACGGAATCTGATACCAGGATGAAAGCTCCTTCGTCAGGATGAGGTTCGCCATTTTTCCTATTGTGATGCTGCCGTGGGTTTCAGACAATCCCATTGCGTAGGCGCCATTTATCGTCGCAGCATTGATTGCTTCTTCCGGTGTCATCTTCATTTTGATGCACGCAGCCGATACCACGAAATTCATGTTTCCCGAAGGTGAAGATCCCGGATTAAAATCGGTTGCAAGCGCCAAAGGCAATCCTGCATCAAGGATTTCGCGAGCCGGCGTATATGGAATCCCCAGAAAATAAGAACAGGCAGGTAAGGCAACAGGCATGGTTTCGGAACTTTTTAAGACTGCAATATCTTCAGGCATTATCAATTCAAGATGATCGACAGATAAGGCGTTATGCCTTACTGACGCACCAACACCGCCAATCGCATTGAACTGGTTGACGTGAATTTTCGGAATCAGGCCGTGTTTTGCTCCTGCTTCCATAATCATTTCGGTCTGTGCCACCGAAAAATAACCTGATTCACAAAAAACGTCAATATAATCGGCCAGGTTTTCATCTGCAATGCGCGGCAGCATTTGCTCAATGATCATTCTGATATAGCCGTCGTGATCATTTTTAAAAGCTTCAGGAAAAGCGTGTGCGCCCAAAAAAGTCGCCTTAATCGGAAGTTTATAGTTCTCTTTGAGTTTTCGTATAACGCGCAGCATTTTGAGTTCACCTTCCACAGAAAGTCCGTATCCCGACTTAATTTCAACGGCACCGGTGCCTAGCGCCATCATTTCTTCAAGCCTTGCCCCGGACTGGTTGTACAAATCTTCTTCGGAAGTCTCATTTAATTTCCTGACTGAATTCAGGATTCCGCCGCCACGGGCAGCAATTTCCTCGTAAGTAAGGCCGTTGATCCTGTCAACAAACTCCTGCTCACGGTTTCCGGCGTACACAATATGCGTATGGCTGTCACACCAGGCAGGCAAGACAAATTTTCCCGAAGCGTCGATTGTTTCAGTGTCGGTTGCGGGACAATCAGCCATGGGGCCGAAAGCAGCAATCTTATCATTTTCAATCAGCAGGTAGGCATTATTTATTAAAGGCAGTTCAGCCATTTCGCTTCCGCAGACCTTACTTACATTTCTATCCCTTACCTGCAGCAATTCTCTGATATTTGTAATGAGCATTTCGTTATCGATTTGACTTCAAAAGTAATCCTAAAAACAAAACTGTTATCTTTATCTGAAATAAACGTTTGTGAAAAGAATTAAATATATACGGGCAAGTACCGGCCCGACAACTGAATATACAGGAATTTACCGCACTGAGCCAGTCCGGATGCAGCTCTTTGTTTACAATGATGAAGGATTTGAGGAATATCCGAATGTACACCTGTCAAAGGTCAGAAAGGAGATATTAGACGAAGAGCAGTCAGATGATGTGCTGTGGCTGAATATTCACGGACTCCATGATGCCCAACTCATACGCGAGGTGGTTTCACTGCTTGGCGTTGAGGAATATGTCCTTGCAGATATCCTGAATACACAGCGTCGGCCGCGGATGGATGAAATGGATAATTTTCTTTTCTTCAGCATTAAATCGATGCTTGAAGAAGATCCCGATGACAGCCTTCAGGTTGAGCAGATTACGTTTCTGATGAAAGGCAACCTGCTGGTGTCGTTCCAAGAGAAAAAAAGTGATTTCTTTACCCATATCCGCGAAAGGATCAGGCAACATATAGGAATCATCCGCAAGAAGAAAAACGATTACCTGCTTTACCTGCTGCTGGATGCGGTGATGGACAATTTTTTTATCACTTTGGAGAATTATGAGGAAAAAATTGAAAGGGTCAATGCCCAGGCAAAGACAAATATACAGCCGGCATTTCTGGAACATATCGGAAAGCACCACGAAAACCTTCATTTCCTCAGGCGTTCGATTGTTCCGTTGCGCGATGCGTTGTATAACCTGAAAAATGTTATCCACAAAGATGATTACAATGGAATAGAGGAGAGGAATTATCCTTTTTTTGCGAGGCTTCACCAAAAAACGCTTGAGCTTCTGGAGCAGATAGAATTTGCCAACAACTCACTCGAAAGCGCTTCAAACATCTTTTTTTCCTCGCAAAACCAGCGGATGAACCAAATCATGAAAACGCTGACGATCTTTTCCGTGATTTTTATGCCGCTGACATTCATCGTTGGGGTTTACGGGATGAATTTCGACAACATGCCTGAGCTCAGGACGGAAAACGGATACTTTATTGTCCTTGCAGTCATGTTCGCAATTGCAATTGTTATGGTTATTTATTTTAAGCGGAAGCGTTACTTTTAAGCTGCTTTTTAACAATAATCAATTCGTTATGCTGCTCAACCCGCGGCAGTGCCCACACATCATAATCAACGGCATCGAAATACGTGAGGTATTGTTTGTTCCTCTCGTTATCAGCATCACACAAAATCATGGTATTGAACAGGAGAAAACCGCCATCCGTCAAAAGGAAGCAGAGCCTTTTTGCAAAATAATCCTCAAATAAAAAAGATGGCATTTTTATGTCCTGAAAGATATCGACAATAATAAGGTCATATTTTTTATTGGTCTTCAACACAAATTCGAAGGCATCGTCAAGGATGATTTCGACATTGCGCATCTTGTCCAAGTGAAAATACTGGTTGGCAATTTCTATGATTTCGGGATCGATTTCCACACCGGTAATCTTTCCTGTAAATTTGAGTTCTTTCATCAAGGTGTGGATCACACTGCCGGCCGCGACACCCAAAATTAAAATTTCGTTCATATCCCGGATGGTATTTGGCCCAATGGCAAACAATCCTTTCCTCAATATACGCTGAAGACTGCCAAATGAATAATTTGTGTTTTCCGAATCAAGAACCAGTTCTCCATTGTTCCACGTAATTTCGATAGACCTACTGACGGCCGACCGCTTCTTATAAATATTAATTGGGATGAAATAACTCAGCAGCTTTTTAAGCATTTCGACTTTTTTCAAAAATAAGCCTTAAATAGTAACTTAAGGTCGTTTCTCGTGAAAATACCTTCCGATAGAAAGTCGGCAACGTCGGCACTGACAAGTTATAATATCAGGAACCGCAAAAGTGCCTATATTTGATAAAACCTAATTATGCTGGACGAAATCTATAGTACGTGTCGTGTCACAACCATTTCAGGCCGCTTCATTACGGCCGATCACGTTGCGGTTGTCCTGAATAATTTCTCCGTCGGAACACTCGCTGTTGCCGGGGAATCGGTTCAGGGACAGCCGATATATTCTTTTAGGATCGGCAATGGAAAAACAAAAATGCTGCTTTGGTCGCAAATGCACGGAAATGAAAGTACAACCACGAAAGCGTTGCTTGATTTTCTTTCGATGCTGCAAACCCCAAACGAACGGGCGCTTCAAATTTTGGCTGAGTTTACTATTCTGGCTTTTCCGGTATTAAATCCGGATGGCGCGCTTCTCTATACCAGGGAAAATGCAAACGGGATCGACCTGAACCGGGATTTTATCTCACTGTCCCAACCTGAAAGTAGGTTACTTTTAGAGGCTTTCACAGATTTCGAACCTGATTTCTGCTACAATCTCCACGATCAGCGCACATTATACGGCGCAGGCAACGACGGGAAGCCCGCAACTGTTTCGTTCCTTGCGCCTGCTTATAACGAAGAAACGGATGTTAACGAAACGCGGCTGAAAGCAATCAATGTGATTGCTGCCATGAACGATGCGTTACAGGAAGTTATTCCTGATCAGGTAGGCCGTTTTGACGATTCTTATAATCCCAATTGTGCCGGCGATTCGTTTCAATCAGCAGGCGTTCCCACCATTCTTTTTGAAGCAGGTCATGCACCACACGATTATGAACGCGAACTCTCCAGAAAATATATTTTTATCGCGTTGTTCACGAGTTTTAAAGTTATTTCCGAAAACGTTATAGTTAACAACAGATTAGAGGATTATTTAAACATTCCTCAAAATATGATGGTATTTTATGATTTTGTGTACCGAAATGTCAAAATTTATTATGACGGTAATGAAATAATTACGACTTTTGCAGCGCAATACACTGAAGAAGCAATAAATGGTAAAGTGATTTTTACCGCACATATTGCTGACGCCGGTCTGCCTGAAGGCTTTTTCGGACATACCGCTTATGATGCACAAGGGGCAGCTTTTAGGGATTTTTCAGACGGGAGAACGCCTAAACCCGGAGAACGTGCTGATTTTTTTCTTGGCAGCAAAGAATTTATCAACGGAGCGGCAGTATTATAACACAATAAACCAATAGAACACATATGAGTAAGTTTCGTTTAGATGAAGTGGATCACCAGATTCTTGATATGCTGATTGACAACACGAGGATTCCTTTTACAGATATTGCCAAAAAACTCCTAATTTCCGCGGGAACGGTTCATGTTAGGGTGAAAAAAATGGAAGATGCCGGCATCATCACCGGATCGTCGCTTACGCTTGATTACGAAAAACTGGGTTATTCCTTTATCGCTTATGTCGGGGTTTTCCTGAACAATACATCGCAAACCAAATTTGTTCTCGAGCGCATCAATGAAATTCCGTATGTGACCGTTGCCCATGTAACAACAGGAAAGTTCAATATTTTCTGTAAAATCCGGGCAAAAGATACCAAGCACGCCAAGGATGTCATTTTTATGATAGATGATATTGAAGGTGTATATCGTACAGAAACGATGATATCGCTGGAAGAAAGCATCAACGACAAAAAAAGACTGATGCACACCATCTTCAAAAATATGTAATTGCCCCATTGGGGCTTTTTTTATACCTGAACTATGAATTCAAACGATTTGCCTACATCAGAATATGCCCCGTATTATGCCACTTACATTGCGGCGCTCACCGGAGTGGATCTGTTTGAAGAACTCGAAATTTCACTGCACGACTTCATCAGGTTCGTTAGGGATATTCCGATGGGAAAGCATGACTACCGGTATGCCGAAGGCAAATGGACCATTAAGGACATTATCCAGCATTTGATCGATACCGAGCGTATTTTTACTTACCGCGCCCTGCGGATTTCCAGAAAAGACAGAACACCGCTTCCTTCCTTTGAAGAAAATGATTATGCAGACCAGGCCAGCGCCAACGCTCGTTCGCTCCAGTCACTGCTGACGGAATTATCGGCACTGCGCGAATCTACGCTGCTGCTTTTTAAAAGTTTTTCAGAGGAAAATCTCGCCGAAACCGGTATTGCTTCCGACAATGAAATTTCAGTTCGCGCCATTGGCTTTATCATCATCGGTCATATAAAACACCATCAGCGTGTGTTCGCGGAACGATATCTTTAAAATTATTGCTTTACGGCAGAGAGTGTGTAAACCATCGGGATCTTATTATCGAGATGCTTTATGCGGAACTTTCCTGGCTCGACTTCCCGGGTTTCGTCAAAACAATTGTAGGGAGAATAATCATATTCATCAAATGAAGTAAGCAACAGCCCCGCGTTGAGCAAGCTTCCTATGACTTCACTCAGGCTGTGGTTCCAGGAAACATCCTGCAACTCTATTTCCGCCTGACGGTTGGCATAGGTTCCATTAAAAACTTCAACAATGGCATCACTTTTAAAATACGTGTATTGAATTTCCCTGAACTTATTGTCGAAAATCCATACTACAGGATGAAATTCAGCAAAGACAAAACGTCCGCCCGGCTTAAGGAACCGGTGGATGATATTTGCCCATTTCTGAAGGTCAGGAAGCCATCCGATCGTACCGTAGCTTGTAAAAACTACATCAAACTGTTTGTCAAGGTGTTCAGCAAGGCTGTAAATGTCGCAGCAAATAAACTGGGCATCCGCGTCAAGCTGTTTTGCCAATGACGAGGCAGTTTCCACAGCTTTATCTGACAGATCAACACCTGTAACTGAAGCCCCGAGTCGCGCTAGTGAAATTGTATCCTGTCCGAAGTGGCATTGCAGGTGAAGGATGCTTTTACCGGAAACGTTACCTAATATCTTCATCTCAATATCATTGAGTGTCGACTTCCCTTCGAGGAAACTTTTCTGATCGTAGAAATCTGATGCGACATGCAAATCGACCCTGTTGTTCCAGGATCTCCTGTTGATTTCAAGATAATTGCCTTCCGGTTTCATCTTTTCTTTTTTTAAAGATAAACAAAAAAGGAGCTTTTCAGCTCCTTCAATTTAGTCTTCTTCGTCTTCGTCATCATCATCAGTGGCCTGATCATGATCGTCGTCGTCGTCATCATCGTCGTCGTCGTCGTCACCATCTCCACCCGGATCTTTCGTGATGTCGACTTCATCCTCTTCATCCTCATCGACAGCATCTTCATCGTCAATGTCTTTAATGCCATCAATTGGTTCAACAATTTCGTCGAGATCATCATCCTCATCAAATTTTTCGAGACGGCTTGCAAGTTTGGTGCTGACTTTAACAAGATAAATTGTGTCTTCGGTGCGTACTTCAACAGCTTCAATCAGCTCATTCTGCGCATTCCTGAAACGGACAATGTTAGAGTCATCATACCCGTCAGGAAACTTTTCAACCAGCAGGTTGAGGATTTCGTTGGTCAGTTTTGAATAGTCTACAATAATTCTTTTCATAGTTTTTTAATAGTCGAGTAGGTATGCAAATATAAGCGGGGCTACTATAGTTGCATCGGATTCTATAACAAATTTCGGGGTTGTGATATCAAGTTTTCCCCATGTGATTTTTTCGTTTGGAACAGCGCCGGAATAAGAGCCATAGCTGGTTGTCGAGTCGGAAATCTGGCAGAAATAGCTCCAGAAAGGCACATCATGCATTTCCATGTCCTGATAAAGCATCGGTACAACGCAAATTGGAAAATCCCCGGCAATACCGCCACCGATCTGGAAAAACCCGATTCCGCCCTGGCAATTGTTCCTGTACCAGTCGGCCAGGTAAGCCATGTATTCAATTCCGGATTTCATGGTTGATGCCTTCAGTTCGCCTTTAATGACGTATGATGCGAAAATGTTACCCATCGTCGAATCTTCCCAACCCGGCACAACCATCGGAAGATTTGCTTCTGCGGCAGCGTACATCCAACTGTCTTTCAGGTCAATTTCATAATATTCCTCAAGAACACCCGAAAGGAGCATTTTGTACATGAATTCGTGCGGAAAATACCTTTCGCCCTTGTCTTCAGCATCTTTCCAGATTTTGTGGATATGCTTTTGCAGGCGGCGGAAAGCTTCGTGCTCCGGAATACAGGTGTCGGTTACGCGATTAAGTCCGCGTTCGAGCAAATCCCATTCTTCCTGCGGTGTCAGGTCACGATAGTTCGGAACCCTTTCATAGTGTGAATGGGCAACGAGGTTCATGATGTCTTCCTCAAGGTTGGCGCCCGTACATGAAATAATCTGTACCTTGTCGCGACGGATCATTTCGGCAAAAATCTTCCCGACTTCGGCAGTACTCATCGCACCGGCCAGTGTCACGAGCATTTTCGCCCCATTATTGAGCTGCTGCTCGTAAGCTTTTGCAGCGTCAACTACGGTAGCCGAATTGAAATGCAGGTAATACTTTTCAATAAACTGGCTGATAGGTCCTTTATTCATCTTTTCTTTTTCTGGCAATTTTTACTAATTCAAAAATAATTTATTTTTTATCGTATCCCAAGATTTTTAGCACTTGATCGGCATTTTGCTGTTCCGAGAAAACTTCCGTGGCCAGAATGCCATTTTCATCCCTGTCTATCAGGATGTGCTTCGGCTGCGGAATCAGGCAGTGATGCAGTCCGCCGAAGCCGCCAACAGTTTCCTGGTAAGCTCCCGTATTGAAGAACCCGATGTAAAGGGGTTTTTCCTTACTGTATTTCGGAAGGTAAATCGCGTTCATGTTCTGTTCCGAGTTGTAATAATCGTCGCTGTCACAGGTGAGTCCGCCAAGCAAGACGCGTTCATACGTATCATTCCAGCGGTTTACGGCCAGCATTACGAAACGCTTGTTGATCGCCCAGGTGTCGGGCAATGTGGTAATGAAAGACGAATCGATCATGTTCCATTTCTCCCTGTCGTTTTGTTGCTTCTGGTATAGCACCTGATAGATCGCGCCGCCGCTTTCGCCTACAGTATAGGAACCGAATTCGGTAAAAATGTGCGGAACGTCGACTTCTGCTTCCTCACATGCGATCTTGATCTGGTTGATGATTTCATCCACCATATACTGATAGTCGTAATCAAAGGCAAGGGAATTCTTTATAGGGAAACCACCGCCAATGTTCAGGCTGTCGAGTGACGGGCATTCGCGCTTAAGCGAAATATATACTTTAATACATTTTACAAGCTCGTTCCAGTAATACGCGGTATCCATGATCCCGGTATTGATGAAGAAGTGGAGCATTTTAAGCTCGAGGTTCTTGTTGTCCTGGATTTGTTTCTTGTAAAAAGGTACGATATTCTTGTATCCGATGCCGAGACGGCTGGTGTAGAATTCGAATTTCGGTTCTTCTTCGGCAGCAATCCTGATACCGATCTTGAACTTTCCTTTGATTTCAGCCTGCAGCAGGTCAAGTTCTTCATAATTGTCTATGATCGGAATTGTCCTGTTATAGCCGTTGTTGATAAGCCGTGCGATATTGGTTACATAAAGGTCTCTTTTAAAGCCGTTGCAGACGATAAAAGTATTTTTGGTGACTTTTCCCGATGAGATAAGCCGCTCCACGATGTCGATGTCAAAAGCCGATGAAGTCTCGATGTGGATATCGTTCTTAAAGGCTTCGTTCATGATGTACTCGAAATGTGAGCTTTTGGTACAGTAGCAGTAGTAATACCGACCTTCATACTTATTTTTCTCGATTGCTTTGCGAAACCAACCTTTGGCGCGCTGGATGCTTTTCGAGATTTGCGGAAGGTAAGTAAACTTCAGCGGTGTACCGTATTGCTCCACGAGCTTCATCAGGTCGATGTTGTGGAACTGGAGGTTATCTTTGTTCAGGGTGAATTCTTCCTGAGGGAAATAATAGGTCTGGTTTATTAAGTCGAAATATTTTGTATTCATTAATTTATGGGCTTAGGGATTAAAAAATATGGTCAATAGTTTTTAATCTGATTCAAACCCGAATATTAGCGTAGATTATAGGAAGTTTATTTTTGATGTTGGCATTCAGTACCCGGCATGCTTCGGAGGCAAAGTTTTCGTTCACTCCTAAAACAATCTGTACCAGCCTTGAAATACCCGCGGCAGTCCTGCCAAAAATGGTGTTGTTTCCCGCGGATTCAATAAGTTTTTTCACGTCGCAAATGTAAAAAATAATATAAGCGCACTGCAATAATTTTTCTCGAAAAAAAGCTATAATTTATAGTCTTCAAATGCCCTCGATATCATGTCGTTTTCGACCTGCTGATCAATTTCAACCTGTCCGATCCCACTGAGAAGCACGAAGTTAACCTTGCCGTATTCGTTCTTCTTGTCGTGTATCAGGAACTCGAGTATGGCCTTAACGTCGATTTGTTCAAATATTATGTCGGCAAATATTTTTTTAATGTTTTTTTTGATGTGGTTGTAGTCATCGGCTGACAAAAGTTTTTTTTCCATTGAGATGTAACTTTCAAGGATCATTCCCGCGGCGACGGCCTCACCGTGCAGAAGTGTTTCTTTCTCGGCATTTTCCATAAAATAACCTTCGATCGCATGTCCTAGCGTATGTCCGAAATTTAGCGACTTCCTGATGCCGTTTTCCGTCGGATCCTGCATTACAATATCATTTTTGATTTTAACCGAGCCATGAATCAGCAGGTCAAGATCGTCAGTGTCAAGCTGCTCTATCGCGGTGAATTTATCCCAATATTGTTTGTCGGCAATGAGTCCGTGCTTCATCATTTCAGCCAAGCCCGACCGCATTTCATTCTGCGGAAGCGTATCAAGAAACGCGGCATCAATAATTACCATCTGCGGATTAGTGATCGTGCCGATCTGATTCTTGAGGTTCCCGAAATCGATCCCGTTTTTCCCACCGATAGAAGCGTCGACCATTCCGAGTAAAGTTGTCGGGATATTTATAAAATCGATGCCGCGCTTAAAAGTTGAAGCCGCGAATCCGCCAAGATCGCTGATAACGCCGCCGCCAAGATTAATGATGAGGCTTTTACGGTCGGCGCCAAGGTCGATAAGGATGTTCCAGATTTCAATACAGGTTTCAATATTCTTTACAGTCTCGCCGGCTTCCAGTTCTATAATTTCAATACGGGAATCAGTAGCGATGGAAGATAATAATTTTGGAGAACAATATTCGTTGGTATTGACATCTGAAATAATAAATATCGATGAATATTTTTTTGCCGAGATGAGCAAATTCAACGCCTGATAGCCATATTCGCTAAAGCAGACAGAATAATTCCCCGAAATGAGCGGTTGCAGGAAAAAGGGAAGGCTTTCGATTTTCATAAGGCAAAATAAAGGCGAAATATGATTGAATCGAAATTTTATTCCGAAATTAATTTAACTCATTGGAAACGTGGCAAATACTATAGTAATATTAAAAATAATCACCTAAATTATATAATACATTTTTTCAGGTGCTGCACGAACTTTACAATGCAAAAGCCAATCCGTCAGTGGCAAACTGCTGCCGACAATTATTCTGAATCCATTTGAACTTTGCCCTGCCTGATGATCTCCAGGCGGGGCTTTTTTATGACTGATTGGAGTCAGATAAGACCACACTGTTTATATTTGCACAACATTTACAACTCCATGAACAGAACATTCAATAATACGGCAGCAGCATTTTCGTTAAAGAGCGATAGGGAACTGGAAAGGGCTTATTTTCTGTTTAAAATGATCCAGAACCGCAGCCTTGTGAAAATCGGCACATCGCTGACGCACTTTGCCCTGAAACTGCATCTGCCGGTTGAAGGGATTATCAGGGCCACGGTTTTTGATCATTTCTGCGGAGGAACTACTGAAGCAGACTGCCTGCCGGTGGTTGACAAAATGTATTCAAAAGGTGTTTCGTCTGTGTTGGATTATTCTGTTGAAGGAAAGGAAGATGAGGCGCATTTTGATGATGCGATGAATATTACATTGAAGATCATCGAATTCGCCAAAGAAAGAAAAGCGCTCCCGTTTGCTGTTTTCAAACCCACGGGCTTCGGACGGTTCGCCTTGTATCAGAAAATTGGTGAAGGAAAAGAACTTACCGAGGCAGAAAAAGAGGAATGGAATCGGGTAGTAGCGCGCTTTGAGGTTGTTTGTAAAACAGCACACCGAAATGATATTGCTGTGTTGATTGATGGGGAGGAAAGCTGGATGCAGGATGCGGCAGACGATCTTGTCATGGAAATGATGCGGAAATACAACAAAGAGAAGTCAGTCATTTTCAATACGCTCCAAATGTACCGCCATGACCGGATGGAATACCTTAAAAAACTGCACCGGCAAGCTGAAATTGAAGGTTTCCATATCGGGATGAAGCTTGTTCGCGGCGCGTACATGGAAAAAGAACACAAACGCGCCCAGGAAATGGGTTATCCGACCCCGATTTGCCCATCGAAGGAAGCCACTGATAAAAACTACGACACTGCCGTTGAATATATGATGAGTCATTTGGACAAAATGGCCATTTTCGCCGGAACCCATAATGAAGAAAGTTCATACAAGCTGATGGAACTGATGGCGCAGAAAAATATTCCCACAAACGATAAGCGACTTTGGTTCGGACAATTATATGGTATGAGCGACAACATCAGTTTTAATCTTGCTGCCGATGGCTATAATGTTGCCAAATACCTTCCGTTTGGGCCGGTGCGCGATGTGATGCCATACCTGATCCGCCGCGCCGAAGAAAATACTTCCGTAGAAGGCCAGACCAGCCGCGAACTGATGCTGATCAGTACCGAAAGAAACAGGAGGAAAGCGATTCGAAGATAAACCGGATTATCCGAATTATATCAATTTCCATAAAATTGTAATGTGCTAAGATTGCGGTAAATACCATTCTCAATCTCAAGAAGTTCCTGATGTGTGCCCTGTTCTGCAATACGGCCTTTGTCGAGTACCAGAATCTTGTCGGCACTCCTGATGGTTGACAGGCGGTGTGCAATAATAATGCTCGTCCGGCCTTTCATCAACGTCTCCAACGCTTCCTGAACCAACTTTTCACTTTCACTGTCCAATGAGGAAGTTGCCTCATCCAAAATCAATATCACCGGATTTTTGAGTAACGCACGGGCAATGGCAATCCGTTGGCGCTGTCCGCCTGAAAGCTTGATGCCGCGTTCGCCTACAAGCGTCGTGAACTTTTCGGGAAAACTGTTAATGAAATCGTAAGCATTGGCTTGCCGCGCTGCAAGAATGATTTCTTCCTCAGTGGCTTCGGGCTTTCCATAAGCAATATTTTCGCGTATGCTGCCGCCGAATAGAATCACATCCTGTGGCACGATAGCCATATTTCCGCGAAGGTCTTCAAGTCTGTAATCAGCTATTTTCTTTCCGTCAATCAGGATTTGCCCGCCACCGATATCGTAAAAGCGCAGCAGGAGCGAGGCAATAGTAGACTTCCCGGCGCCACTCGGACCTACGAGCGCGATTTTTTGTCCGAATGAGGCATTAAAACTCACATCATTCAGTACCGTAATTTCTTTGCGTGACGGATAACTGAAAGCAACATTCCTGAAGGCGACATCCCCGTTGAGCTTCACAACTGAATTCTGCTGGCTTCCAATTTTTTCAGGAGTTTCTTCAAGCAGTTCAAATACGCGTTCCGTTGCGCCAATTGCCTTCTGTATCTGCGCATAAAGTTCGGCAATGCCACCAAAAGAAGCGCCCACAAAAGTGGAATACAAAACAAATGAAATCAACTGGCCCACACTTATTTCCCCATGGATACTTAAAGTAACGCCATACCATACGACCGCGACAATCGAACCGAAGAGGCAGAAGATGATAAAGGAAGCAAAGTAGCCACGGTATTGTCCGCCTTTAATGGCAATTTTCACAATATCATTGATCTTAGCTGTATAACGCGCGATCTCATACCATTCGTTTGCAAACGCCTTTACATTGCTGATTCCCTGAAGTGTTTCCTCCACGATTACCTGGCTTTCGGCAACATTATCCTGGACTATTTTAGAATACCTCCGGATAAACCGGCCAAAAATTACAGCAGCGACTGCTACCAATGGCACAATGAGCAGCATCATCAGCGTCAGTTTTATGCTCTCGCTTGCCAGAAGCGCGACACCGCCAATAATCAGGATGAACTGTCTCAGGAACTCGGCAATGGTCGTGGTCAATGTATCCTGTATCTGGGAGATATCTGCGCTGATGCGACTGTTAAGTTCCCCGACGCGCTTCTGTGAGAAGAACGACATCGGCAGGCGCACGAGGTTTCCGTATAAAGCCAGCCGAAGATTGCCCAAGGTATTTTCGGTGAAATTTATAAAAAGCGACAGCCTGAAAAATGAAAAGAAAGACTGCAGGAACAATATCGCCAGTAGTCCGAGTGCTATGTTGTTGGCTTCACCGATATCCCTGTTGTTGACAGTATCAACGAGGATTCCCATCAATTTAGGAAACGCAAGTGCTGTCGCTCCGGTGAGCAGCAGGAATATGAGGCCGACATAAAATTCCATCGATGATTTCCCGCATAACGGAAAATCAACAGGGCTTTGTTAAGTGAAGAGGCGTTAAGTTTGGCTTTAGGTAAGTCGTTTTCGGTTCTGCGGGCCATAGTCTGGAATATTTTGCAAAGGTAGGCATTTGTAATGACCGCCGGACTATGCAAAACACGTGACGAACCTAAATATGCACTACCTTTTTACCGCCTGACATCACTTCTGAAAAATAAGCCTCCAGCCCGTCATTCAGGGTTGGCATCAGGATCCCTTTTTCACTTCGCAATGCTGTATATCCGGGTCTTGAGGCTGGAAGTACAGGATCGTGCTTCTCGATAAGGGAAACATCCATGCCGGCACGTCGGGCGACTTCCACAGCAAGATCAAACCACGTTATTTCACCCTGGTTGGCAAGATGCCAGATTCCGGTTTCGCCATCGATTATAAGATCAAGCGCAGCATTTACGAGGTGCGGAACATAGGTTGGCGAAATAGTATCGGTTGTTGCTCGGAAAACGCTGCCTTGTTCCAGTGTATCAAGAACGGCATTTACAAAGTTGTAATTGTCCCACGGGCCAAAGAAAGCGCTTGTTCTGATAACCAGGCTTTGCTCATGCGCCGCAAGCACCGCGCTTTCCGCTGCCACCTTGCTTTTACCATAGATATTCAATGGATTAACTGCGTCGGATTCAACATATGGTGCAGCTTTTTTTCCATCAAAGACCAAATCGGATGAGAATGTCATAAACGGAATCCCATATCTGTTGCAGCTTTTGGCCAGCAGTTCGGCACCGAGCGTGTTCTCACGGAAACATTTTTCGTGATCATTCTCGGCATCATCAACCCG